>CAZAGJ010000006.1:0-84846 GCA_964484605.1 uncultured Roseburia sp.
AGGAAACCATGAAGCGATTATTCCAAAGGATATCTTCTTACGAGTGCAGGAAGAATTGGTACGCAGGCGAGTAGTCAAGACCAGCGCCAATGGCAAAAAGCGCAGTTACAGCTGCAACCACTGCTTTGCTCAGATTGTTATTTGCGGTGAGTGTGGTGAAATGTTCCGCAGAATCCACTGGAACAACCGTGGCTGCAAATCCATTGTCTGGCGCTGCCTTAGCAGGCTAGAACCTACCGGTCAGGAATGCCATGCAAGAACTGTCAATGAAACGGTATTAGAAAATGTGGTAGTTCAGGCGATTAACGCGCTCCTTGGCGATAAGTCGACCTATCAGGCACAGTTACAGCAGAACATTGCTAAAGTCATCAGAGAAGCTCAAAAGAGCACCGCTGATGGCATTGACGAGCAGCTGATGGAACTTCAAAAAGAGCTTCTCAAAAAAGCTAACAACAAAGAAGCCTACGATGAAATTGCTGACCAGATTTTCAAACTCCGCGAACAGCGTGAAAAATGCACCGTTGACACCGCTGCCAGAGACGCACAGATTGAAAGAATCACCGACCTGCAGGATTTCATAAAACAGCAGCGTACCGACCTTGCTGAATTCGACGAAGCCTTGGTAAAACGCTGGCTCAAGCAAATTACCGTCTGGGAAGACCATTTCACAGTGGAACTCAAGTCCGGACTGAAAATTGATATTGAAGGGTAATGTCCTTAGACTAAAAAAGGCTCCTCACCACTGGTTTGATTCCGGTGATGGGGAGTCTTTTTTATTTTTTAGGGTTAATTTTTCCTGCAGTAACAACTGTAACCGCAACACACGCTACAGTTCCAGCTACACCAGCCGCTGCTTTAAATCCATTTTTTACTTTTTGTGCATTCTGGTTTCTACAGGCTTCGCAATACTTATGTTTATAACCTTCCGGAAGTGGTTTCAAACATTTTTTATTCTTACATACCTTATTCTCCATCTTCATTTCCTCCTTCCAATAATGCTAATTCTTCTACGCATGGCAACGCTTGTATTTTCTTTTTTATATCCGGTAATGTTTTTGTCCAGTAGTTTTCCGGTGCTGGGTCTATCAAGTCTAAACGCTCGACAAGTCCCTTGGTACTCAGATATGATTTTTCTATATATCCAGCGTAATACTGTAAACTTTGTCTTGCAGCGGCATTTTCACCCATTTCTTGATATGCCATAGCTTCTGCTAAAGAAACCATATTTACTGCACTCAGGCTTTCACGAATCTCATTCATTCTTTGGCTTATTTTTTCAGGTGTTGCGCCGGATAACAGTTTCCCAAAGAAAGACTCTGGTTGGTCTTTTATAAAAGCTAAATTTGCATTTTGACTTTGCATCAAAAGATTTCTACTATCTTCTGCATCTGATGCAATTTGGAGCAATGCCATCGCCTTTAACTCAGGATTTCTGATTTCCATAGCCTGAAGCAGTTTTTGCTGACAACTATATGCCATTGCCAATCTGTCATATTCCTGACCCTGACGCACTTCTTCTATTGCTAGTTGCACCGCCTGAATCTGCTCTGCAATTTGTGCCATCTGCATCTGTGAAGCATAGCTTGTCATAGCCTGTGAAAGAGCAGGTGAAAGATTAACATTTTGAAGCGATATTGTCGAAATAATTTTGTTAGTCTCCGGGTTCACAAGGTTAGCCATCAATGAACCGTCTTTCTTTGTCATCAGCTTTAACGCACCACTTGCAAGCTTTGCCTTCTGGTCATCAGTAAGTATCGCTTGAAATGCCTGCTCAGGAACACTTGCTTTAACAAGATTTATAAATGCCGGAGCAGAATAAAGCATCTGTTCAATCTTTGAGAACGCTTCTTTTGCGCCTTTTACAAGTGGTCGGGCCACCTCAGGCATATCACTAAAGTATTCCGATAAATCTTCGCTGTACTCAGAAGCATCAATAATCTCTATATCTTCTGATGAAAAATGTATAACATTATCATCCATATATAAAACCTCCATACTTTTCCTTATTATAGGACTTGTATATTTCGCGAACTAAATCATATCATTTAAGCTTTTCGATGAAGATATTATTATCTCTGTCTTGTGCGCATTTATTATTCTGTTAAAATATTTAACAGTTTCTGTATCTGCAAATCTATGGTCAACAACATTAATTCCTTCATCTCCCTTAGCGACAAAAACTAGATATTTAGGAGATATCGGAAATATAAGACCACTTCCATTATTTCTTTCGACAACAGTAGATTTATGCTCAAACGCTGGATTATCAGACGTAATAAATTGTCCTGCATTATCGTAGGTTTCAAAAAGAATCATCTGACAACCACTTAAAGCAAGTTGTACAACATTATGATAAAAGCCACCTTTATTCTTAAAAAACATTTTATATAATTCAGAATACCATATTCCGGTCATTAACTCATCTGCATACTCTTTTCCTTCGCTTGTCCCTACATCTAGTGTTTCTGCTTCCTCATCTTTACACATTGACTCAAAAACAGGATACAATAATTTCTCTTTAATTTTTGTATAAACACCCATAGCGTCAAATTTTGGATTTCTACAAAGCATAATGAAAAACGACGCCAGCATATTCCTTGCGATGTCTTCAGATATGATTCTTTCACTTCTTTCAAGTCCAATTGGCTGACCATTATGAACACCACTTACGAATGAATTCATGATATTTTCCCAGTTTTTTTCTAAGTAATCATCAAATGAATCTTCTAAAATATAACAGTTAAGTGCATCTATTTGACTCAATATAGCAGCTTTCTTTGCTACATTTCCATCGTAATAATAAAAGTCCCAATCATGTATTTCGAAGAAATGCTTATTTATGCTCTTTTTTGTTTTGATGATGCTATATCCTAATTTCCCATAAACAGGCTGTTTAAATCCCGTCTTAAGCAAATCATAAATCAAATCAACATATTGCGATTTCACCTTTGCACATGAATTGCAAATAAATGAATACTTAAAATTTATGGTATATAAATGAGGCTTCCAAAGAACGGAATTTCTGTTTGCGCCACCCCCAATACTTCCATCTTTTATTACATAAATTCCATTGAATTTTTTATCGGGCTCTTTAAGGGTTTCAACTTGTGTTTCCCATGCCTTCATATAAACACGTGGCACAAAGTGTTGCTTTTTGGTCGGCATTCTAACCTCCTCCTTCCATAACATCTATTCCACTGTCCGAAAATGCTATTAGTATCGAGTTGCCGGATTTGTTGTCTACTTTTTTCCTCTTTCAAAAATCACTTCAAAATCTCTGACATCTAATCCACACACTCAATTTGCGTTATCTAATCCGAGGTTACAACCTGACACATATTTTCGTAGTAGATATGTTTCCATATAATAAAACCGAGCTTTTTCAGAGGTTAGGCTTTACATCCCAGCTTCCGAAAAAGCCCGGAAATACGCCACTTTCTGGCACTTATTTATCCTTTCTTTGACATCAACACTACCGTCTCAACATGTTTTGTCCACGGGAACATATCCACCGGCGTGCACTCCTTCGCCTCATATCCATGCTTCGTCAAATACTTCAAATCCCTTGCCAACGTCTCCGGATTGCATGACACATAGACCACGCGCTTTGGCGCAAGCGTTATCACAGATGACAAAAATGCCTCATCGCTTCCGGCGCGCGGCGGGTCCATAAATACGACATCCACCTGTGCTCCGGCATCCGCCATCTCAACCATGAACTTCCCCGCGTCCGCGTTGTAAAACTGAACGTTTTTTATCTGATTCCGCTTTGCATTTGTAATTGCATCGCGAACCGCATCCTTGTTCAACTCCACACTGATGACTTTCTTCGCATCCTTCGCCGCGATAAGCCCAATCGTTCCAATACCGCAATACGCATCCACAACCTTTTCCTTACCGGTAAGATTCGCATACTCGATTGCTTTGCCATACAAATGCTCCGTCTGTACCGGATTCACCTGATAGAAGGACTTCGGCGAAATGCGGAATGTACATCCACACAGAGTATCCTCAATATAACCTTTTCCGTAGATAACGCTTTCCTTTTCCCCAAGCACCATACTCGTCTTCTTGTCATTCACGTTGAGCACCACAGTTGTAATCTCCGGATGAAGCTTGCGAAGCGCTTTTACAAAATTATTCTTGGACGGCAAAATCGGTGAGCCAAGAACAAGCACCACCATGACCTCTCCACTGTGAAATCCGCGGCGCACTAGCACATGACGCAGTAAACCGTATCCTGTATCTTCATCATAAGTCTTGATTTTAAAAGAACGCAAAAGTCCACGGATATCACGGATAATCGCATCGGAAATCTCATCCTCTATCTGACACGCATCAATATTTACAACATCATGTGTACCAGCCTTGTAAACACCGGAAATAATCGTGCCAGCCGCCCCGCCTGACGCCTTCTGCATCTTTCCGCGTCTGCCACTGCCTCCCTTTACAATGTCAAATACCGCATGCACTTTATTGCGGTAATGATACGGATTTTCCATTCCGATAATTGGCTGCACTTTGCAATATTGTCCCACTTGCTTCTGAACATATGCTTGCTTTTCCTTTAACTGCTTTGCATATTCCACGCCCTGATAATCACAGCCTCCACACTTTTTTGCATATGGGCACACACCATCTTTTTCCTTTATCTGCGCTTTCGCCTGTGGCTTTGTGTCTATTTTTCTGCCTGCTTTTACCTGTGGTTTTACTTCCATTTTTCTATCTGTTTTTCCCTGAGGCTTACGCCCGCTTCTCTGCTCTGTCATATCTATTTTCTTCCCTCTGCACTAAACATTTCTCAATCATACACTTCTATCTAATTTCCGGTCTGAAACTGATTTATCCACATTGTAGCACACCTGCCCTCATCTTTCCACACCTGCAATTTTTCTGTAATCAGGCATTTATAATTGTTTCCCTGATATTTCTGTACCCGAAGCTCATTCTTATTCATCTCAAACCACTGTTCATACTCATTTCTATTTCTCTTATATTTATACATTTACTTCTTTCCGCACCTGGGTCTATAATGAGTATAAAAAGACATGTGTGTATATCTGCCACACCAAAGAGGAGGATTTTATGCCGACCATCAGTCTATGCATGATTGTAAAGAATGAAGAAGCTGTACTGGAACGCTGCCTTAGCAGCATTGCCGATTTGATGGATGAAATCATCATTATTGACACCGGCTCCACTGACCGCACCAAAGAAATTGCAGCAAAATATACCCACAAAATCTATGACTATACATGGACAAATAATTTCTCTGCCGCACGCAATTTTTCTTTTTCCAAGGCAACTATGGATTACATCTATACTGCCGATGCAGATGAGATTCTGGATGAAGAAAATCACGCGCGCTTTCTGCGTTTAAAAGACAATCTACTCACAGAGATTGAAATTGTACAGATGAAATACGTAACCGTCAGCGAATATGATACCGTACTGAATGCCCAAAAAGAATATCGCCCAAAGCTTTTTAAGCGCCTGCGCACCTTCACCTGGGTAGACCCAATTCACGAGACAGTACGCTTGCAGCCAGTCATTTTCGACAGTGATGTTGAGATTTTGCACAAACCTCAGTCCCTGCACAGCAAACGTGACTTTTCCATTTTTATTAAATCCTTTGAACATGACGGCATCTTCTCTCCAAAGATACGTTCCATGTATGCCAAGGAACTTTTAAAAACAGGTGATACGCGCGATTTCGAAGATGCTGAGCCGATTTTCCGTATTATTTTTGACAATGACCCGTCCGATGATGCGCGTAAGGAAGCCTCCTGCATTCTGGCACATGTCTACCGTTTAAAAGGCAATAAGAATGAATTTTTCAAGCTGACAATGAAGGATATGCTGACGACCCCATGCGCTGAGATTTGTTACGAGCTTGGTATGTTTTTCCTCGCCGAACGTGACTACGAGGAGGCAGTTCTGTGGTTTTACAATGCTGCGTATGAGACAGAAAGTATTTTGGACATCCACACCAGCGGTGACTTGCCGTTACTCGGTTTAGTTGAATGCTACGAATTACTGCTTGCGGATGAGAAAGCCAAAATTCCGACCAATACTGCGCTTATCATCCAGTACGAGATACAATTAGAAAAATACCGCGATGCCTCCCGTGACTGGACGCTGCCGGAAGAGTTGTAAAGAAAGAGAATGTTTGCACTCTCTTTTCTTATAAATTCTTCCTCCGGCGGGTTGTAAAATCTCAGATAAAGTGATAGGATAAAAGTATGGTAAATTTTTAACAATCTTTTTGAGAGATAACTTCTGGGAGGTATTTAAGATGGATTTTTCACAGGAATACAAACAAAAACTCGTATCTGCAGATGAAGCAGTCAAGCTCATTAAGTCCGGTGACTGGGTGGATTACGGCTGGTGTACCAATACGGCAGATGCACTGGATAAAGCACTTGCAAAGCGCACAGATGAATTGCATGACATAAAGCTGCGCGGCGGCATTCTCTTAAAGCCTCTCGCTGTCTTTGAACGCGAGGATGCCGGAGAGCATTTCTGCTGGAATTCCTGGCATATGTCAGGCATCGAGCGCAAGCTGATTGCCCGTGGCTGTGCATATTATGCGCCGATTCGTTACTCTGAACTTCCGCGCTACTACCGCGACTCAGACTGTCCGGATGATGTCGCAATGTTTCAGGTAGCACCGATGGACGCTCACGGCTTTTTTAACTTTGGTCCTAACGCTTCCCATCTTGGTGCAATGTGCGAACGCGCCAAGCATATTATCGTAGAAGTCAATGAAAATATGCCTCGCTGTCTCGGTGGCACCGAGTGCGGTGTACATATTTCTGATGTCACTTATATCGTAGAGGGTGAGAACCCACCTATCGGTGAAATGGGCGCAGGTGGTCCTGCCACAGAAGTAGACAAAGCTGTTGCCAAATTAATCGTAGATGAGATTCCAAACGGAGCGTGCTTACAGCTTGGTATCGGTGGCATGCCAAATGCTGTTGGTTCCCTGATAGCAGAATCTGATTTGAAGGATTTAGGCGTTCATACAGAAATGTATGTCGATGCCTTTGTTGATATTGCAAGAGCCGGAAAAATCAACGGTTCCAAGAAGAATATTGACCGTTACCGTCAGGCATATGCCTTCGGCGCAGGCACGAAAAAAATGTATGACTACATGGACGAAAATCCAGAATTGATGAGTGCTCCTGTCGATTACACCAACGACATCCGCTCTATCTCTGCACTGGACAATTTTATCTCCATCAACAATGCCGTAGATATTGATTTGTATGGTCAGGTCAATGCAGAATCTGCAGGAATCAAGCACATCAGCGGTGCCGGCGGTCAGCTTGACTTCGTATTGGGTGCTTACCTCTCCAATGGTGGAAAGAGTTTTATCTGCCTTTCTTCCACATTTAAAGATAAAGAGGGTAATCTCAAATCCCGCATCCGTCCGACTTTAGCAAACGGTTCTATCGTAACTGACACACGTGCCAACACACACTTTGTTGTTACAGAATATGGAAAGGTAAACCTCAAAGGCTTATCTGCATGGCAGAAAGCAGAAGCTCTTATCTCTATCGCACATCCTGATTTCCGCGACGAGTTAATAGCAGAGGCAGAAAAAATGAATATCTGGAGACGCTCCAACAAATAAACCAAAAGCCCATTCCTATTCATCCTGACAGGGATAATAAGAATGGGCTTTTATATTGTTCACACGCTCTACATCAGCTTAGACATACGCTCCCTGATTTCTATACCGGTCAGTGTTCCCGCAAGACCACCTTTTCCAGTCTCTCTGATATCCTCAGGCATACTGCGTCCCACGCTTCGCATCGCATCGATGACCTCATCCGGCGGAATCTTGCTGAATATTCCCGCCAGCGTCATATCTGCGGAAGTCAACGCATTCACAGCCCCCATGACATTCCTCTTTACGCAGGGTACTTCCACCAGACCAGCAACCGGGTCACATGCCAGACCAAGCAGATTCTTAAGTGCAAGCGCTGCCGCATTAGAGATTTCCTCTGCATCTCCGCCGAGCAGATACGCTACACCACCTGCCGCCATCGCAGACGCAGAGCCAATCTCTGCCTGACAGCCGCCTGCGGCTCCGGACAGGAATGCACGGTTCGCAATCACTCCGCCAATACCTGCCGCTACGAAAAGAGCCTCCACCATCTGCTCATCAGGAAAACATTTCTCCTCCTGCAAACTTAAGAATACCGCCGGAACAACTCCGCAGGAGCCAGCCGTCGGTGCCGCCACAATTCGCTTCATGCAAGCATTCGACTCGCTGGTCTTTAACGCTTTCTCCATCACTTTTCCAATGAAGTCTCCACAAAGCAGATTCCCTGACAGCCGCGCTTCCATCATTTTATTTCCTTCCGTTCCAACCAGACCGCTTGCAGACTTCAGCTTCTCATCATAATGCTCATCCGCGTACCGCATCGCCTCGTACATACCGCGCATCTGTGCAAAAGATTCCTCTTCTGCAATCCCCTGCTCCCTGCAGTCATCCTCCTGTACGATTTTCCAAAACGGCTTTCCGGTTTCCCGTTCTATGCTACATAACTCTTCCAAAGACTTATACATACAATATCTTTTCCTTTCACTAAATCAGCAAGACTTACACTTCGAGCATACTCAGATATGTCACCTTCAAAATACCTTCCTGACGTTCCAGCCACGCAATCGCTTCCTCAGAAACCTCATGGTCACACTCAATCACCATAACCGCATTGCCACCGCGTCCGGTACGATATATCTGCATCGTTCCGATATTGATGGTCTCCTGCGCCAGCATCGTTGCAACCTCCGTCACATGCCCCGGCTGATCCACATTATTGACAATCAGGGTCGGATAATCTCCGCTAAAGCGCGCTTCCAAGCCATCCAGTTCACATATCTGAATCTGTCCGCCACCGATGGAAGCTGCCACAATCTCAAGAGTTCTGCCCGACACTCCGAGCAAATGCATTTTTACCGAATTCGGGTGTACATCTCCCAAATCGATTCCCTCAATGCCAAAAGTCATTCCTGCTTCCTCTGCAGCCGCAAAACTGTTTGGAATCTCCGGGTCATCCACCTCCATACCCAGCAGTCCGGCAATAACCGCCTTATCTGTACCATGTCCCTTTCCTGTCGCCTGAAACGAACCATGAAAATATATCTTTGCATCTTTTACCGGCTCCGCCAGCAATTTTCTGCTGACTCGCCCAATCTTTACTGCTCCTGCCGTATGAGAACTGGATGGGCCTACCATAACCGGTCCTATAATATCAAGTAGATTCATCTCTATTCCTTCCTTATTATAATAAAGGTTGTTTTCGCGTTATCCCCCGCCTATAATCAATATAGCATCCGCACAAATCCTCCGCAACTATATTTTAAAAAGTGTATTTTGGACACACTTTGTTCATCTTTTATTCATATTTTATAGAAATTCAGTAAATCTTAAGACTTTTTTATACATCTTCCCGATTGATTTTTTCACATAAAAACGATATATTTTCAGATAGTGTCGAGTAATATACTTTACACAGTATTTACAAGAATTTACACATGAGATTTTGGCAGCCCGGCTGCCTGCGTATAGGAATCTTACATTCCATTGGGAGGATACTACATGAAAGAAAAATTTATTTCTATGAAATCGAAGCTGTCACCATTGCTTCAGAAAATAACCATGCTAAAAGACCGTGTGAAGGTAATATTTCCTGAGAAGAAGCCACACAGCGAGAAATATTACAAGCGCATTGCTTTTTTAAACAAGTACTCACTGGTTTTCCACTTCGTTCTGGCAAGCTTTCTGATTTTTGTGATTGAGATAATTTCCAGACGTGACCTTATCAGTGCAGTTACCTTCTTAAGCAACCATACGCTTGCTTACCTATATAATGCATTGATTATTTTCACTTCACTTACTCTGGTTTATTTGACAAAATATCGTGCACAGTTCCGTCTGTTAATCAGCGGTATCTGGATTTTCCTTGGAACAGTAAACGGCTTGATTCTTTCTAACCGTGTGACACCATTCAGCTATACCGATATGAAATGTATCTCCGATTTGTTCCAGATGCAGAATACGACATACTTTACTGCCGGAGAAGCAACTCTTGTTGTTGCAGTTGTTGTTTCCTTCTTTGTGTTCTTAGGCTTGTTCTTCGCCAAAGGGCCAAAGTATCAGGGTGCACGCCACCATATATTAGTTCCGGTTTGCATCGCTGCATTTTGTTTTATCGGTCTTCCTGTCACAACGCAGGCGGCTCAGAATTCCAATGTCCTTGCTTCTTATTTTTCCAATATTGCGCAGGGATATTCCGATTACGGATTTGTTTACGGATTTTCTACCAGTGTAGTTGGTCGAGGTATGGATAAGCCTGCCGATTATTCAGAGGAAACCATTGACGCAATCACAACACTTGTGGATTCTGCAAGTTCCGAAACAGCCGTAACAACAGATAATCAGCCAAATATCATCTGTGTATTGTTAGAGTCCTTTGCAGACCCATATGAAGTTAATTTCTTAGAGATGTCTGAAGATCCGATTCCGACATTCCACGCATTAGAGAATAGCTTCTCCACCGGTTACTTAACCGTTCCGGTTGTCGGCGCAGGTACAGCAAACACAGAATTTGAGATTTTATCCGGTATGAGCATGCAGTATTTCGGCACAGGCGAATACCCATACAAGACCATTTTAAAAGAAACAGACTGCGAGAGTATCGCTTCTGACCTTTCTTCCATCGGCTATGGCACGCATGTTGTTCATAACAACACTGCAACCTTCTACAGCCGTAACAATGCGTTTTCTATGATGGGATTTGATTCCTTCACAAGCAAGGAACTCATGAATATCACCGACTATACGCCGCTCGGAAGCTGGCCAACAGATGATGTTCTTGTAGACGAAACTGTAAAAGCATTGGATTCCACAGAAGGTCAGTCCGATTTTGTCTATACAATCACAGTCGAGGGACACGGTGACTACCCAAGTGAAAAAGTAATCGAGGAGCCGGCAATCCGTGTTACCGGTGCTGCTGATGAAGCTTCTAACAATCAGTGGGAATATTACGTGAATATGATTCATGAAGTTGATGACTTCATCGGTGATTTGATTGCTGCCGTTGATGAGCGTGGCGAAGACACCATCATAGTATTTTTCGGCGACCATCTCCCAACCATGGGACTGACTGATGAAGATATGGCATCCGGCGACATTTTCAAAACCAAGTACATCACATGGAACAACATGGGGCTTGAAAAAGAAGATGCAGATATTACTGCCTACCAGTTATTAGCACATGTAACTGATCAGGTCGGCATCCACGAAGGTACTATCCTTCGTTACCACCAGACACAGACTGCATCCGAAACCTACCAGTCCGGACTTGAGAACCTTCAGTATGACTTGTTATATGGAAAACGCTATGCATACAACGGAGAAGACCTTTATCCTGCAACAGAACTTGTGATGGATGTTGAGGATGTAACAATCTCTTCCGTTCGCAAGAGTTCTTACTCCAACACATTGACTGTTTACGGCTCGAATTTTACCAAAAACACGAAGGTTTATGTAAATGGCACAAAAGTATCTACCACATACTTAAGCCCGTCCATCCTTACAATTTCTTTAGACAACGTATCCGATGGCGATGTAATCAGTGTAAATATCTTAGGTTCCAAGAGCCTATTGCTTCGTGCCGGTGTTGGTGAGGTTATCTATGTAGACCCTGATGTGATACACGAAACGGAATCCACGGAAACAGAAATAACGGAGACAGAATCTACAGAAACAGAATCCACGGAAACGGAATCCACGGAAACAGAATCCGCAGAAACAAAGTCTTCGGAGACGAAATCCAACTAATTCTTCCTACTTAATGTGATTTAGATAAAATATTGATTTTTCTAGTTCAATATGATATATTATTCTCAATTGAGGGAGTAATTCCGCAGATAATGCGAGGCATACCCGTCAGAACGGCCAATTGGTCCGGGGTGCTTATAAAGAATGAGACTCATGTACGAGACCGATTTGGTGTGTACATGGGTTTTTTTGTGCCCTTGACGCCCAATCAACCACCTATCAGAAAAGGAGATATTATTAAATGAAACAAGCGTACAAGCATTCCTCAAACGAAGTTTTAGAGGCATTGTCCTCCTCTGCAGAGGGACTTTCCAATTCGGAAGCCAAAAAGCGGTTGGACAAGTATGGTCCGAACAAGTTAAAAGAAGCAGAAAAGCCTAGCCTGATGCAGCGATTTATCGCACAGCTTAAAGATCCTATGCTTATTATTCTGCTGATTGCCGCCGGCGTAAGTGCTCTTACCGGTATGCTGTCAGGTGAAAACGAGTGGACGGAAGTCATTATTATTCTGGCTGTTGTTCTGCTGAATGCTGTCCTTGGTGTATTTCAGGAAAGCAAAGCGGAAGCTGCCATCGAGGCATTGCAAACCATGACCGCTGCCACCTGTAAAGTACTGCGTGATGGCAAAATGGTCACTCTTCATTCAGACGAGCTGGTTCCCGGTGATGTAGTTCTTTTGGAAGCCGGCGATTCGGTTCCTGCCGATGGTCGTATCATTGAAAACGCATCCTTAAAAATTGAGGAAGCAGCATTAACAGGTGAATCCGTTCCTGTCAACAAAATTCTGGAAGCACTGGATTTTACAGATGGACAGGCAGACATTCCGCTTGGTGACAGAAAAAACATGTGCTACATGGGCTCCACTGTAGTCTATGGTCGAGGTAAAGTAGTAATTACCACTACCGGAATGGATACAGAAATGGGTAAAATTGCCGGTGCACTTTCTGCTACTGAAGACGAGCAGACACCTCTGCAAAAGAAACTGGATGAATTAGGAACGATGCTTTCCAAAATGGTACTTGGCATCTGTGTATTCATTTTCCTGTTTAATCTCTTTATGGCTCGCAGTGAGTTAACCGTTGAAGGCCATATGCTGACCGTCATCTTAGAGACCTTCATGATTGCTGTATCTCTGGCGGTAGCTGCCATTCCTGAGGGTCTGGCTACTGTTGTTACCGTAGTGCTGTCTATAGGTGTTACAAAGATGTCCAAGCGCAATGCGGTCATCCGCCGTTTGACCGCCGTGGAGACATTAGGCTGTACGCAGGTTATCTGCTCCGACAAAACAGGTACACTGACTCAGAATAAAATGACCGTTGTTGAGCATACAGGAGATGCCCAGCAGGTAGCCACCGCTATGGCACTTTGCTCTGATGCGAATCTGAACGATGAAAATCAGGCAGAAGGTGAGCCAACCGAATGTGCGCTGGTAAACTTCGCTTATTCCGTTGGTCTGAAAAAACAGGACATGGAAAAAGCCACACCTAGAATAGATGAAGCACCTTTCGATTCCGGACGAAAAATGATGTCTACCATCCATGCCACTGACAACGCATTTATCCAATATACCAAGGGTGGGCCTGATGTTGTATTATCCCGTTGTACCCACTATGAGGAAAACGGTACCATCAAGCCTATGACAGAAGAGAAAATGGCTTCTATCATGGCAGATAACAAGGCAATGGCAGATAAGGCATTACGTGTGCTGGCAGTTGCCCGCCGTGATTGGAACGAAAAACCTGCCGATAACAGTCCTGAATATTTGGAGGAAAATCTTGTTTTCCTTGGACTGACCGGTATGATTGACCCGGTTCGCCCAGAAGTCAAAGCAGCTATCGAAGAATGCCGCAGTGCCGGTATCCGTGCGGTTATGATTACCGGAGACCACAAAGATACTGCCGTTGCGATTGCCAAAGAATTAGGAATTATTACAGATGCTTCACAGGCGATTACCGGAGCAGAATTAGAAAATATCTCAGATGAGAAGTTGGCAGAGGTTATTCACGAATATGGCGTATACGCCAGAGTACAGCCTGAGCACAAGACGCGCATCGTCAATGCATGGAAGTCCAATGGTGCTATCACAGCTATGACCGGAGACGGTGTGAATGATGCTCCTTCTATCAAGTCTGCTGATATCGGTGTCGGTATGGGTATTACCGGTACAGATGTAACGAAGAATGTTGCTGACATGGTACTGGCTGATGACAACTTTGCCACAATCGTTTCCGCTGTAGAAGAAGGTCGCCGCATTTACGATAATATCCGCAAGGCAATTCAGTTCCTGCTTGCCTCCAATATGAGTGAAGTATTAGGCGTTTTCTCTGCTACCATCCTGGGCTTTACACTGTTAAATCCTGTACATCTGCTGTTTATCAATCTGGTTACAGATTGTTTCCCTGCACTTGCTCTGGGATTGGAAGAGGCAGAGCCTGATACAATGAATCGTCCGCCTCGTAGTTCAAAAGACGGTGTTTTTGCCGGTGGTCTGTTTGGTGATATTATCTATCAGGGCATCTTGATTACAGCAGTTACCTTGATTTCCTATATCATCGGAAACTCCATTGAAGCCGGACATTTTGCTATGCCTGTCGGAATTTCAGATCACGGTATGACAATGGCATTTTTAACAATGAGTATGTGTGAGATTTTCCACTCATTCAACCTGCGTTCTCAGCGCAAGTCCATTTTCAGCTTGAAATCGCACAATAAAGTTTTATGGATTGCCATGATCGGCTCACTGCTGCTGACCACTGCTGTATTGGAAATTCCATTCCTTGCAAACGCATTTGGATTTACGCCAATTGGCTTTAAGGAATATGCTATTGCAATGGCATTGGCTATCATAGTCATTCCGGTAGTAGAAATTGTAAAATTCATTCAAAGAAAGCTTGCAAAATAATGTCAGCCCAAAATTGAATACAAAACCACCGTCGGCATCCGCATTGGATATCGACGGTGGTTTTTCTTATTCTATCACTATTTTACATACGCTTTATCAATCTTCATTACCACATAGTAATTGCTTCCAATACGTTCACTTATCTTCTCCTGAACAAGCACCATGAGTTCCTCATCTGCAATCCGAAACTTAAATGGCACCAAAAGGTCAAAAATCAGATTCGTATGAGTCGGCCCTGTCACCACCCGGAAATCGTGTATTGTGATAACGTTGTCTATCTCGCTGACAAGTGAGGTCACTGCCTCCTTTAACTCCCGAACATGCTCATCCTTCGTAATAATTGGATCCATATGTATCGTTGCTTCACAGCCTAACTTTGCACGAAGCTCATTCTCCACATTGTCAATCACATCATGCGTCTCTAAAATATCTCCCTCTGCCGGAACTTCTGCATGCAGTGATATTATCTGACGCCCCGGGCCGTAATCATGCACAATCAAATCGTGTATTCCACAAATCTCCTCATGCGCCATCACAATCCGCTTTATCTCCTCGACAAATTCTTCCTCCGGCGGCTGTCCCAACAGCGGATTTAAAGTTTCCTTCGCCGCATTAATACCTGCAAATAGAATCAGTACGCCAACCAGCGCTCCGCACCAGCCATCAATATGAAATTCTGTGTAATAACCAACCAAAGTTGCTATCAGAACTACCGTCGTTGCACAGGCGTCACTCAGACTGTCTGTTGCGGTAGCTTTCATCGCTGCCGAATCTATTCTGTTTCCAATGCTTCGATTGTAATATGCCATATATAACTTTACTAATATCGACACACCTAGAATAATTACCACCAATAGTGAAAACTGCGTTTCCTCCGGATGAATAATCTTATCGACAGAATCCTTTATCAGTTCATATGCCATCAAAAGTATCGCTGCCGCTACTACCAAACCGGATACATATTCCATCCGTCCGTGTCCGAATGGATGCTCCGGATCCGGCTTTGCCCCTGCAAGCTTAAATCCTACCAGTGTAACAAAGGACGACCCTGCATCTGACAAATTGTTAAACGCATCCGCTGTAATTGCAATCGAGTTGCTTAAAACGCCCGCAAGAAACTTTCCGGCAAACAAAAAAACATTCAAAAGAATTCCCACGATTCCGCAGAGCATCCCGTAGGCTTGACGCACCTCAGTCTTATCCTCCTGCTGCTTCACAAAAAACTTTGCCAAAAACGTTATCATAACGCCCCTCCTAGTTCAGTTTTCCGATATTTTCAAAAGGCCAGTATACCACTACTGCCTCCCCCAATATTTTATCCTGATACACATATGTATTCGTCCAGTAACGCGCATCCCACGAATCATTTCGATTGTCTCCCAACACAAGATACGCTCCCGCCGGAATCTCAAAATGGTACTCGCCCGTAGCAACTACCCATGCTTCCTTCAAATACTCTTCATCCAGTGCTGTCTGCGCCCCATCAATATAAATCTCCCCATCCCGGATATCTACTGTCTCTCCCGGAAGACCAATGACACGCTTTACATACAGTTCTTCTTCATTGTCCGGATACTTAAAAATAACAACATCCCCACGCTCCGGCTCATCATTTAAATAAGCAAGCCGGTTACCAATCAAACGGTCTCCCGGCATAATCGTATTCTCCATAGAGCCTGTCGGCACATCGGCGTTAATAATGATATAATTCTTCAGTACATAAGTTACCAAAAGTGCTGCTGCAATCGGAACTACCCAGCTTGCTATCTCACGAATCAATTTTCCTGCTGTCCCTATTTCTTTCTTGTCCATCTATATACTCCAACTCTTATTTCTTACTTATCCATCTATTGTAGCACAGATACAAAAAAATGGAAGTAAAAATCCTATAGATGACAGTTTCTGCTCAGATATGTTATCATTAAGCTATCGAGGCATATATCCTCAAACGAAAGAAAGAAGGAACTATTATGGAACAATTAAAAGAGCAATTATTTCCATCCGAATTTATCTTAGATTATATGCAGGAAGAAACGGGCAAAACACGTTTACTTACCTATGTTGCGTTTCGTTTTCTCTCCTTTGCAGGAGCTGATAACCCAACCCATGCCAAGCGCATCAAGGATAACCTCTCCTGCCCCTTCACACCACAGGCGTTTACTGTTATCGAAGATTATCTAATGGAAGATTACTATTTTTCTCCATCACTGACGCAGGGAACCTATGAGCCTCTCTATCTGTACGCTGCCATCTCCGTTATGAAGGCTGCACGCACTGATGAACTGGCTTTTTTGAAATCATTGGTTTTAGAATACTGTCCGGTTGCTGCAAGCCTCAACTATCAGGATTCCTCGTTGCAGCTTTCCCACCTGTTACAGTCCGGCACAGACTTCTATGGCGCGCTATATCTTGCTCTCACAGAGCACGAATCTGTTCTCGCTTCTTTACTGCCAAAGTTTACCGCTGCTTATGAGCAAGCCTTTCACTTTACATGCGAGGATTTTATTCTGTTTGACTTCATGGATGAATACTTTGAACAGAAAAACTGCATCCGCCATACCTCTTTTACAGAATTAGTCGACACGCTGGTTGCGGCAACCTTAAACCACTACAATACAGACTTTGAAACGCTTTTAGCCAAAGATACTGCGCAGGCGCTGAGTGGTACATCTTCCCGTTTTGCCGGAACGAAGCGTCTTGGAAGCATTGTTATCACTACATCCGCTGATACAGAAATGAGATGTCGGATGCTGGCAGAATCATTCCGATATGCAGCAATGTACGAACTGCGGAATAATCTCTTTGATTTCCACTTAGAGGACGACAAATTAATCTCTCTTACCAACTGGAAGGATAATCTCCGCTGGCATTATGTTCAATACGCCAATGTATATGATTTAGCCTTAGACAGCTTCCATGCCGGACTTATTTCCAAAGAGCTGCTGCGCAGTCAATTTACAGCGAATCTTATATAAAAAGGAGGCACCCGATATTGGGTACCTCCTTTTATATTTCTCTCATGGTTCTTATTCCGTTTTAAATACTGCAATCTCCGCTTTCAAGCCACCCATATTCTCTCCAAGGCTCTCCGCGGTGCCATTTAACCGCTCAACATTGTTCTGCAGATTCTCCGCAATGTTTTTTACCACTTCCGCGCTCTGTGCTGTTTCCTCAATAATCATGGATATATTGCGCACAGCCTCCTGCGTATCCTGACGCTCTCTGTCAGCCTGCTCTGTTCCTTCCATAATCATCTTCAAGCTCTCAAACAAGTCTGCCATTGCCAGATTCATGTTCTGGAATACTTCCGTCACTTCCTGCACTGCCGCAGTCTGTAATGCTACCATAGAACCTGCCTGCTTCGCGCTCTCAACACTCGTTACAGTCTGTGCATTAATGTGGGCAACATTGTTGCGAATCTCGCCTGCGGCCTCTGCCGAGTTGTCTGCCAGCTTGCGTATCTCTTCTGCTACAACTGCAAAACCTTTACCTGCTTCTCCGGCTCTCGCCGCCTCAATCGAAGCATTCAGGGACAGCAAGTTTGTCTGTTCCGAAATATCTGTAATCATACCTACAAACTGGTCGATAATCTCAGATTCTTTTTTCAGTTCTAAAATACTCTCTTCCACTTTGGCAGTTACCTCTGTGGTTTCTCCTGCACGCTCGCCTAAAATAGTTACCAGTTCCATACCATGGCGAATCATCTCCTCCGCATTCGTCACGAGAGTCTCAACCTGTCTGGCAATATGATTTACCTGCTGTATCTCTTCGGATAAGGTATCTGTCTTGGTCACACACTCCTGTGCATGAACAGACTGCTTCTCCATACCCTCATTAATCTCTGTAATTGCATGTGTGATATCTGTGGAGTACTCCTGTATTACTGCAGAAGCTCCTGTAACTTCGTCTGCCGACACTGCCAGCGTATCTGTTGCCATGCTTACCTTTTGTACCAGCTGCTTATTATTGGCAATCATATCGTTTGCCGATGCTGCAAGTCCCTGAAACTCATCATGTCCCTTGACAGCCACCTGTGTTGCAAGGTTACCCTGTGCCACAACATCCAGACTGCTTGAAATGCGCTGCATGTTCTTACGGATACCGGTTGTAATCCAGATGCCGATAAGAAGTACTATAATGGATGAAACAATCACTCCGATTACTGTCATATCTCTGATGGACTCTGCCTGGCCGGTTACCACCTGCATCGGAACCAATGCACACATGGTTGCTCCTGTCGTATCACTGGTATTGTGGAAGAACAAATATGTCTCACCGTTGTAATTAACTTCACTTACCCCGGTTTCTTCTCCAGCCTGCAGATAGAAGTCCTGGTCCGCAAACACAATCTCATCTTCAATCTCCACCGCAAGCGGCTGATCTGCTTCTCGCATAACCGCAATCTCTCTGCCACCGGACGTAACAAATCCTACAATACTGCCATCGCCCAAGTCCAATCCCTGTAAGAATTCTCTTATCGCAGAGGTCTTAACATCCACAACTGCAATTGATTTGCCGCTGGTCGACTCCAACTGACAAGTCAATATATAGCCTTGAGAATTGACGCCAAGATACTCATCCAGGTAATCGTGGTGGTCTTCCCACTTTCCGAGTCCCTTTTCTCCCCGCATCTCTTCCATATATTGTTCGTAAATTCCTGCGTGCGATGCACTTCGTGTAGATATCATCGCCCGGCTTTCTTCCGTGATAATATGAATATCACTGATAAAAGAATTTCCCGTCTGGGATGCAAGAATCTCATTTTTTACCTGATTGGTTACGACTCTTTTTTCATTCGGGTCAGCATCATACATACCCAGCGAATATCTCACAATATCAGAATCCATGACATACTTTAATGCCTCTGCCTCAATGAATGAGTTACTGACATCAATATACTCCGTCGCCATGTTGATTGTCTGCTGCGTGGAATCACGGAATGTATCGCTCATTCCACTTTCCGCTTTGCTGTAAGACATTGCACCAAGCAATACCATAAATAAAATTGGTACCAGAAAACATACAACAATTTTATTACGGATGCTAAACATCACTTTCTTCTGCCTTTTTTTCTTCATAGTTCCCCAGTCCTTTTCCTTTTTACTTCTGTTATCTCCTATTACTCTCCATTATACCTAAAAGTGTTCCGTTTTTCCATAGGTTTCCACTAAAAATAAAAATATTCAACAAAAATTTCCAATTTATTTCAAAAAAAGACATAACTACGTCTTATCAGAAACGTAGCTATGTCTCATAATATCTGAACGAATCGTTGACCCGCTGTTATGCTATACTGCATTCAGAACATATAGAAAAGGAGTTTTTCATGAATACCACTGAATATATTGTTACAATTCTTGGCGTCCTGATTATTATCGGCAGCTTTGCCTATGGCATCTATGATTCCTATTTTCATAACAATCATCCCTCTTCCAAGTCCTGATTATGTACTAACAGACAGATACCGTCCGGCTCTCTAACATGCGATATCCCACTCTGGGAATCGTAATGATATAGTTTGGTGCCATCGGAACCTCTTCAATCTTCTTGCGGATATTCGTCATATTTACGCGCAGGATACGGCTGCCACTGCTGGCATACGGCCCCCATATCTTTTCTAAAAGCATCTGATACGTCACTACCGCACCGGCATTCATCGCCAGACATTCCAATATCCTGTATTCTACCGGCGAAAAATGTATCTCTTCTCCCAACAAAGTTACCTGGCGTCTGGAGAAATCAATCTTCAGATCACCAGCCTCATAGCAAGTTCCCTGTCCGCTTGGGATCCGTCTGCGCAGTGCCGTATAAATACGCGCCTCAAGTTCCTGCTCGTGGAACGGTTTGACAATATAATCATCCGCTCCGGCGTACAGCGCATTTACTTTTTCCGCGCAGCCTCCCTGCTCTGAAATCACAAGAATCGGGCAGTCTGACCAGCTGCGGAACCAGTGAATCAACTCCACTCCGTCCATGTCCGTCATCTGCGTATCCATCAGAATCAGATCCGGACAGATACTTGTGCTCATCTCCATACCCTGACGCGCACTTTTAGCGTGAAAAATCCGATAATTCTCCTTTGCAAGTACACGACGAACCAGATAAAGAATGCTCTCATCTTCATCTACCAACAGAATCTTCACTCTGTCACATATTCTATTTGTTTGCATATATGCCTCCTGTTGTCAAAACATCTATCGCTTAATTACACAGAAGGACACCTTTCTTCTTCCCATCTATCTGGTGGATATATATAACATTCTCCCACACATCTATCATATGACATCCATACCGATGAATCGTTGTATGGTATGTTACCTGTATTGCAAAAAACAATACCGTCACGATAGCAACAAAACGAATTGTCACCTCGTGTGATGGCTTTTCTGCCTGAGTCATAACCTCGTCGGTCTTATTTTCTACCGGCACAAACTTATCCACGCCATTTGGCACCTGCTTTGTACAGACGAGCACAACTTCATTCGCACTGTGTCCCAGGCTTACCTCCTCACAGAGTGTCTGCGCAGAAACATCTTGTCTTGACATGTCAAAAAAGGATAGCAAAAGCCATGCTAACATCATACAAATCAGCTTTCTATACTTCCTGATATCCTGCACAGCTTCCACCATCCCTTCCTAATTATTCATTATCGGTAACGTATATCGTCACATTATATTTACACCACGGAGATAGAAAAAGACCTCCGCTGCAATCTCTTTGGCATTGCAACAAAAGTCTCGCAACTACACCCTTTTACATAAATATACATATCTTTCCTGTAAAAATCAACCTTTCTTTAAAATTTAGCACTTTATCAACATTATTTAGAGTGGCGTGTTTTAAGAATTGTAACATTTTCTTCAACTTTCTTCTTATTCAGAGGATATACAAACCAGAGAAGCAATGCTACTACCAAAAAGCCGGCTGCAGGAATTAGTGTCGCTGTCGCATACAAACCGTTCAGAACCCTTTCCTGCTGTACCGTGGCTGCAGATTCATATCCGATAATTTCTAACGCCCATCCGCCGATGCCGCCCGCCAACGCCTGTCCGACCTTCCGTGCAAAGGAATAAACAGCATAAACCGTTCCATCCTCGCGCTGCCCTATTTTTACCTCCTGATCATCAATAACATCCGTGATATTCGCCCAGATAACCGTATTAAAAAATCCCATTCCAAGGTAGCCCAGAAGCGACAGTACCAGAAACAGCCACATATTCTGAATATGCAAAAAATACATGATAAGAAAAATCACAGCTGAAAACAGCATTCCCGCTGTTGATGTTTCCTTTTTTCCAAATCGTTTCGACAACGGCACTCCAAGAGGCGCAATCACAACGAGCATTACCAGCGTTGTCAGAAAGGTGTAGATAGAAATCCCCTTTGCGCTTGCGAAATAGTCCGGATAGATATAATTATTCATTGTGTTTATCAAGAGCTGGCTAAGCAGAAGAAATGTCGCTGCTCCGATGATTCCGAGAAGCGCCCTGCTTCTTCCTATCTCGCGAAATGTTGCAAGCAGTGTAAGTTCCTTTGCATCCGGGTCTTTCTCCACCGGCACACGCTCTATCGTCATCTTATAACATACGAGATAACAGATGAGCGCAAGCAATGAAAAGATGCCAGCTATCACAGTAAACGCAGTTCCCCCGCGCACAGTCTGATTGCCATATGCATCTGTTGTATACAGAAAAATTGGCGTTCCTACACCGATTACCAGACCTGCCAGTGTCGCTCCGATGGAGCGGAAGGTAGACAGGCTTGTCCGTTCATTCGGGTCTGCAGTAATCGCAGATGCCATCGAACCGTATGGAATATTGATGGATGTGTAAAAGACGCTTCCCCACAGCAGATAAGTCACATACATGTAGACAATTCGCCATCCCATAGACGCATTCGCCATCGCAGTCTGGTACATCAGAAAGCTGGTTAGCGCCACCGGTCCGCACATTCTCCTTATCCAGCAGCGAAACTTTCCGTCCTTCGCCGGAGGCATGCTGTCCACAATGCGACCCATCGTCACATCTGTAAATGCATCCACGAATCGTGCCACAAGGAAAAGTGTTCCCACCATGCCGCCACTGATCCCCAGTACCTTTGTATAAAATACCATCAAAAAAGAGCTTGCGAAGATAAAGGTAAAGTCATTGCCAAAATCGCCAAACATATACCCAACCTTATCCCGCAAGCTAAAATCTCTGATTGTCTGATTGCTCTGCATAATAAATCCTCCATATCTACTTCACTGTTCGTAGTATGGCTGAATTTATGATTGTCTATTCTTATTTTTTTCTTCGTACATACGGGCATCTGCCAGATTCATCAATTCTCGTGCCGACCTCATCGGCACTTCCCCATATCTCGCACATCCGGCGCTAACCGTAATTTTCCAAGGGCTGCCATCTCCCCAGCTCATCTTTGCAATGCTCTCATGCAGGATACGCAGGCTTTCTGCCGCTTCGGCATCTGTCTTCCCCTTAAGGACAACGACAAACTCATCCCCACCATAACGCGCCAGGAAGGAATGCATATTTCCATATACTCTCTTCATCTGGTCTGCCACAAGTTTTAATACATTGTCCCCCGTCACATGGCCATATGTATCATTTATCTTCTTAAATCGATTCACATCCAGCAATATCAAGTGGCAGGAATCTTTGCCCCAGTTCTGTTCATCCAGTTCCAATAGATACTGTTCCAGTCTTCTGCGATTATTCAGTCCCGTCAACGCATCGCGCGTCACCTGTCTCTGCTGCACATCAATATATATCATCAGCAGAGATGCCGCGGTAAACGGCAACAGCAACTCCAGACCATAAAATGCGACCTGAAGGATTCCTCCGCACGTTGGCAGAATTACAAAGCTTGCCAGACATAGTAATTCTTTGCGCCGCTCCTCCTGCGTCTCTTTTCTGTAATACTTCAGTGCCAGAAACGTAGCTCTCATAGCATAAATCAAGGTAACAATGATGTGTACTACAAACAGTTTTCCTCTGACATAACAGTTGTTCTCATCAATGTAAAAAATCGCCCCTGTCCATGGACTTGTCGCAAGAACTGCCAGAAAAATAATTAGCGGCATAGATGGTCCAAGCACTTTCATGCCACGCTGTCCAATCCCATTATCCACAATATCCTGCACATATAAGTACCATAGATAAATCATAAAATCCATCAATGCAAAATACATCAGGTTGCATATCCAAAGCATTATTCCTACGCCCGGAAGCTGACGGCCATTTAACATCCACGCTGTCATATTAAGTGTAATTGTCAGCGCAAGCAGCACCATCATAAAACGCAGTGCACGACTGCGCCATGAATAGGTAAGTGTTTTGGCTGTATTCAAACGCATAATAATGAGTGCCAGAATCGGTATTATGTTTATCTGCAAATATGTCACAGCCTCCATTGGCATCCCCTCTCTTATGACCGCCTCATCCTACTGCATTTTCTTCCTGTCTTGACCATATACATCCGCTCATCTGCTTTCTCCACAAGCCCCTCCAGCATTCTCACTTCATCCCACATCGCATATCCAATGCTAAGAGACAATTTGTATTTCTTTCCCGACAGTTCATTAAAGCGGGCGGCTTCTTCTTCCACCTTTGAAATTGCCATGTGAACTTCTTCCTCTGACTCCCATGCACCAATCACTGCAAATTCATCCCCACCATAACGTGAAAGAAATGTCCTGTCTTCACCAAGTGTGCGCCGCAGAATGTCTGCCGCTTCCCACAGAGCTTCATCTCCTACCGCATGCCCCAATGTATCATTTATAGTCTTAAAATCATCCACATCAAGCATAAGTATGCCCCAATTGTTTCCGTGAAACTGCTCTGCTTTTTTTACAATCTGCTGGTCAAACTCTCTCCGGTTGTTCAAACCTGTCAGCGCATCCGTTGTAATCTGACGGTTCTGTGTATTCAAGTATATAAAAAGAATCGCCAATGCCAGACTCGGCGCAGCTAACCACCAATCATCCAAAATATGCTGAAATACCATTCCGCACAATGCAATCAGCGCACACACCACCAGATAATAGCATTCATTTCTCTGCTCACTGGATATCTCGCTCAGACATGTCTTAATGCTCGCTACAAGTGTCGTCAGAAGCAGTGTAATACTTATCAGATACGAAATGTAATACAATCTGCCATTCTCACAAATATTCTCCTCCGTAATGCGAAACAACCAGTGCGTCTGTGGTGTCAGCAACACAAATACTGCATATGTGCCTTTGAGCACAGTCATATACTTCCTCATACGTCTTACGTGTCGTTTTGAAACGCCTGTTCTAAGCCGGAAGCTAACGTATACAAACCAGTCAGCTGCAACGCTTACGACCAGAAACGCATGTGCCATATGCAGAATCCATAAGGCGGTGTTCACTCCGTCTCCCTGCGTTCCTTCCAAGCCGTAACTCATTGTATTAACCAGCATCAGTCCCATCGTCCAAATCGCCAGCATATCAAACCGTCGTCTATCGGGAGTCATCGTTATATTTCTTTGATTACTGATATATATAACCAAAAGCATCACCGTTGGAAACAGGTTAATGCTCAAGTGCGTCAGCATATCCATAATCCTTCTCCCTTCCGCGCATAATTTCTATCGACATTATAGCACGGCTCGCATGAATTGTCAGTAAATTCCGACGATTCTATTGATACTTTCTGCGGAACTGTACCGGTGTCATCTCATATGCTTTTTTAAACAGCCTGTTAAAATGTTCTACATTCTCATAACCTACATACGCAGCAATAGACTCCACGGTCTGATTTGTCTCCTTTAACATCGCGCAGGCTTTCTTCATGCGTGCTTTTTTAACTGCATCCTGAAATGTCATGCCGGACTTTTCCTTAATGTACTTGGACAGATACGGTTTGGAAAGATTAAAGTTGTCTGCAAGCACATCCAGTGTAACATCTGCATAGTGACATTGAATATAATTCATCAAATCCACAATGCGCTCTTCCCGTCCGTCTACAACATTTTCGCTCTTTGTCAGCTTGTTTGCTGCCGATACTAAAGCTGCAATGGAGCTGGTAATGATATCCTCATCAATTCCCACGCCCCAGTAACTCCTGCCTCCGGAAATTATCTGTACATAAGCTGCCGCTTTGGAGGATGAACCTTTTGAAACCGCATGCTCCTCATAGACTGCCAGCTCATAATTAATACCGAAATACATCTTAATTGCGTTGCTCACGGCATCCAGACGACCATTTCCGGTAGTCTCTATCACTCTTCGTTCCTTGTTCTGCTCAATGGTTACTCTGCCGACAATACCATCCTTCTTTTCAAAGTGGCTCTCCGGCACGGAAAAAATATCATGGATATTAATGTATTCTTCCTCGAAGATACGATAAATTGCCTCCGGTGCAAGTTCCTGATGACGGCGGTCTGACACACCCTTCACCAGATATCCCACTTCTTCCTTCATCTTATCCGGCAGAGAAATACCAAAGTTCTGTTTTAAGATAAATGCCACGCCACCCTTTCCTGACTGACTGTTAATACGAATAACGTCAGACTCATACTCTCTTCCCACATCCTTAGGGTCAATCGGAAGATACGGAACATCCCAGCGTTCTCCGCTTTTTCCTGCTTCTCTCCATGCCATTCCCTTAGAGATAGCGTCCTGATGAGAACCGGAGAATGCAGTAAACACCAAATCTCCCGCATACGGCGTACGCTCATATACTTTCATTCCGGTAAACCGCTCATATTTCTCACGAATCTCTGTGATATTGGTAAAATCCAAGCCGGAGTCCACGCCATGGCATACCATATTCATCGCTACCGTCACAATATCCACGTTACCGGTTCTCTCGCCATTTCCAAATAATGTTCCCTCCACACGGTCTGCACCCGCAAGAATTCCAAACTCCGCATCACTGATGCCGCATCCTCTGTCATTGTGCGGATGCACGCTTAAAATGACATTTTCTCTATATTTTAAATGCTTATGAATATACTCAATCTGGCAGGCAAATACATGCGGCATTGCAATCTGCACTGTCGTCGGTATATTGATGATTGCCTTGCGCTTCTCATCCGGCTTCCACACATCCAGCACGGCGTTGCAGACATCCACCGCATAATCCACTTCTGTTCCCGGAAAGCTCTCCGGACTGTACTCGAACGTGAAGTTGCCCTCCGTCTCATCTGCAAGTGTCTTAAGCAGCTTCGCTCCATCCACCGCCAACTGTTTTACCTCTTCTTTGCTTTTCTTAAACACCTGCTCCCGCTGTGCTACAGATGTAGAATTGTACAGATGAATCACTGCATGCGGCGCTCCCTTCACTGCCTCAAAGGTCTTTCGGATAATATGCTCGCGCGCCTGCGTTAAAACCTGTACCGTCACATCTTCCGGTATCATATTGCGTTCAATCAAAGCCCGCATGAAATTATATTCCGTGTCAGAGGCTGCCGGAAAACCAACTTCTATTTCCTTAAATCCAATATTTACAAGCATCTGGAAAAACTCAAGCTTCTCCTCTAAGCCCATCGGCTCAATCAATGCCTGATTTCCGTCACGCAAGTCTACACTGCACCAGATTGGCGGTTTTGTAATTGTGTCTCTTTTTACCCAGTCATATGTCACTTCCGGTGGCATAAAGTATGCTTTTCCATATTTCTCTGCTACGTTCATATCTTCCTCCTAAACCTCATTCCCAGTCTTCCCTGATGTCTTACAGTTCAAATGGTTCAACAAAGTTGATTTTATTTATCCTTGCTGTCTATACTAGCATACCTCTCTCGCACAAACAAGGTGCGTTTTTAATCAAATCGCTTGATTTATTTTAACGTGCCACTTTTCACTCCCACCTTCGGACAGATGTCAGCCAGACAGCAGCGTTCGCAATACGGTTTCGTCCGTGCAGTGCAGACCTCTCTTCCGTGGTCAACCAGACGATGGCAGAAATCATTACTCTCTTCCGGCGGAATAATCTTCCACAGTTCCATCTCCACCTTCTTCGGTTCTTTGATTCCTTTTACCAGTCCCATGCGATTTACCAGTCGGATGCAGTGCGTATCCGTAACAATCGCTGGTTTCCCGAACACATCCCCCATCATGAGATTGGCACTTTTTCTACCTACACCCGGAAGTGCAAGAAGTGCATCAAAGTCATTCGGTACCCTGCCGTCATACTCATCCTGCAGAATCCTCATACAGGCGCTGATGTCCCGCGCCTTGCTGTTTCCAAGTCCGCACGGGCGCACGATTTCCTCTATTTCAGACACATCCGCAGATGCCAATGCATGCACATCAGGAAACTTCCTGTATAAGTCCTGCACAACCACATTTACCCGTGCATCCGTGCACTGCGCCGCCAGACGCACACTGACTAACAGCTTCCATGCATCATCATATTCCAGACTGCATCCGGTATTCGGATATTCTTTCTTTAAACGTTCAATAATTTCTTTTGCCAGTTCTTTTTTTCTCATCTCCATTAAGCCTCCCGCATTTTATCTAAAATGCATAGTTTATTGTACCATAAACCCTTCTATTTTTCTGTATTTTCCATTGAAATCCCACGTATTCAATGATAGAATTTTATCTTGTGTGAATTTATAAAAATTTAACATTTTGACAGGATATTTTAACATAACGCAAACGCAGGAGGAATTTATGAGCGAACTAAAGCCAAAACTATTGGATGTCATGAAAGGTTATACCAAAGAACAGTTAGTCCGTGATATCATTTCAGGTATCATCGTTGCAATCATTGCACTTCCACTTTCTATCGCACTGGCAATCGCATCCGGTGTCAGCCCGGAGCAGGGTCTTTATACGGCAATCATCGCCGGCTTCTTTATCTCCTTTTTCGGAGGAAGCCGTGTACAGATTGGCGGGCCAACTGCCGCTTTCGTAGTCATCATCTACGGTATAGTCACAGAATATGGCACAGACGGTCTGACCGTTGCCACCATTCTGGCCGGTATCATCTTGATTATTATGGGGGTCTGCCACTTCGGCGCCCTGATTCGATATATTCCATATACCATCACAACCGGATTTACCTGCGGCATCGCAGTAACTCTTTTCGTAGGACAGATTAAGGATTTCCTTGGTTTGGATATTGCTTCTGTACCATCAGAGTTTCTCGATAAGATATCTGCCTATATCCAAAACATTGAAACCATCAATATTACCGCAGCTCTCCTTGGTCTGGTTGCTGTCATCATCATGTTAGTCTGGCCGAAGGTAACCGCTAAAATTCCGGGTTCTCTGGTTGCAATCATCATCACTACATTGATTGCTTATTTTGCTGATTTACCGGTAAATACCATCGGAAGTGTCTACGGAGAATTATCCTCCGCCTTCCCAACTCTGCATGTCCCTTCTATTTCCATGGGGCTTGTAAAGGAAATGATTTCTCCTGCTTTTACCATTGCTATCCTCGCCGGTATTGAGTCCTTATTATCTGCCGTTGTATCCGACGGTATGATTGGCGACACACACAAGTCCAATGCAGAGTTGGTTGGACAGGGGCTCGGAAATGTATTCTCCGGTCTTTTCGGCGGAATTCCTGCCACCGGAGCCATCGCAAGAACCGCTGCCAACGTAAGAAATGGCGGACGTACCCCAATCGCCGGTATTGTTCACTGTATCACACTGACCATCATCCTGCTTGCACTTATGCCGCTTGCTGCTTTAATTCCAATGACAACTCTCGCTGCTGTACTTTTAGTGGTTGCTGCAAATATGGCTGACTGGTCATCCTTTGTCCGTCTGTGCAAAACCGCACCAAAAAGTGATGTGCTGGTGTTGGTCGCAACCTTTGTACTGACCGTGCTTTTCGACCTTGTTGTCGCTATTGAGGTGGGCGTTGTACTCGCCGCTATGCTTTTTATGAAGCGTATGGCAGAAACAGCCGATGTCAAGGCTTGGAAATACACAGATGAGCCGGATGTTACGCCGGGCGAAGCAGAGAAGCTTCTCGATGTCCCGCACAACATCCGTGTGTTTGAAATCAGCGGTCCTCTGTTCTTCGCAGCAGCCGACCAGCTTCTCTCCATTGAACGCAAGGCTGAGACAAAGGTTATTGTTATCCGTATGCGAAGTGTACCTGCCATCGATGCAAGTGCCATGAAGTCACTTCGTGAGGTCGCCGCTGATGCCAAGAGAAAAGGAATTGCTTTGGTATTCTCCCATGTCAACGAGCAGCCAATGTCTGTCATGACCAAAGATGGGTTTGTGGAATATGTAGGTTCTGACAACTTCCGCTCAAATATTGTGGAAGCTCTTGAGTACGCTGAAAGCCTTACAAAATAGATTTTTATATAATAGGAGGTTTCCAATGCAGGAAAATAAAATGGGCGTTATGCCTATTAACAAGTTGATTATATCCATGTCTCTGCCAATCATGATTTCCATGCTTGTGCAGGCACTCTATAATATAGTAGACAGTGTCTTCGTTGCTAAAATCAGCGAAAATGCTCTGACTGCAGTATCCATGGCATTCCCAATTCAGAATCTGATGATTGCCGTAGGTGTTGGTACTGCTGTCGGTATGAACGCACTGCTTGCCCGTTCTCTTGGTGAAAAAGATTATGATAAAGTAAACAAAATTGCTGAAAATGGTCTTTTTCTCGGCTTCTTAAGCTATATTGCATTTCTTCTGGTCGGTCTGTTCCTTGCAGAGCCATTCTTCCGCAGCCAGACCGATATTGAAGAAATCATTACCTATGGAACACAGTATTTATCCATCTGCTGTTGCTGGTCCATCGGCGTTTTTGTGCAGGTTATGTTTGAGCGTATGCTACAGGCTACCGGAAAAACCATTTATTCCATGCTTGTCCAGGGTATTGGTGCAGTTGTAAATATTATCCTTGACCCAATTTTAATCTTCGGATTATTTGGTTTGCCAAAAATGGGGGTTGCCGGAGCAGCCGCTGCAACTGTCATCGGTCAGATTGTTGCCGCAATTTCCGGCTTCATTTTAAACCAGACTAAAAATCATGAAGTTCACATCCAGTTCCGCGGCTTCCGCCCGGACGGTGCGATGATTATGCACATTTACAGCATTGGCGTTCCTTCCATCGTAATGCAGGCAATCGGCTCTGTCATGAACTATGGTATGAACCGCATTCTGATTTCCTTTAGTTCCACAGCAACTGCTGTATTCGGTGTTTATTTCAAGCTGCAGAGTTTTATCTTTATGCCGGTATTCGGTCTGAACAATGGTGTCATTCCCATCATGGCGTACAACTACGGCGCAGGCAACAGGGAGCGTGTAACCAAGACCTTAAAGCATACCGTAATCTATGCCGTATGCATTATGGTTGCCGGTACGCTTTTGTTCCAGTTTGCTCCGCAGACTATGTTGAAGCTTTTCAGTGCTTCCGATACGATGCTTGAGATTGGTATTCCGGCACTTCGCATCATCAGCATAAGCTTTATCCTTGCCGCAGTCGGAATCGCATGCAGCGGTGCATTTCAGGCGCTTGGCAAAGCAACCTACAGCATGATGGTTTCTATCGCCAGACAACTCGTTGTCCTTTTGCCGGTTGCATACATCCTTGCCAAATTCGGTAATGTTGGTCTTGTATGGTGGGCATTTCCAATCGCTGAGGTAGTCTCTGTCATTATGACACTCATTTTCTTAAGAAAATTGAATAAAGACGTTCTTTCCAAAATCGGAACTTTATAAGACAATTCACATATGAAACGGGAGCTTTTGAGTAATAATTCACTCAAAAGCTCCCGTATTTATCATATCCATTCTATTCTCTCATCATAATCAGAATTCATAGGAATGTACATGCGGCATACTGTTTATCAGCTTAACTACCTCGCCCCTGCTCTTTTCCATCGGGGCAGCAAAAACCACTTTCAACTTCTGGCTTTTATCACCCATCAATTCACATTTCATACGGAGCACGTTGATTCCCACTTCCTCAAGGCGGGCATTTACCGTCTCCACATCAACTTCTCCCTTTCGCACATAAAAATCAATCTGTCCGTGCCAATAACCTTGTGCAAGTTTAACACTTTTGTGGAAAAAGAACTGAGCCAGCAGCAACAGCAGTGTCGTGGCAAATCCTATTATATACATGCCAGCTCCGAAGCACATACCTATCGCTATCGTTGCCCACAATCCGGCTGCAGTCGTAATACCACTGGTAAACCCCTGCTTTCCGCTGATAACCAGTCCGCCTCCCATAAGACCAACACCTGCCAGTATACCTGCCGCCACACGGGAAACATCCACTGACGCGCCGGGAACCGTAAGTACATCCATGAAACCATATTTAGACACAATGACCATCACTGATGATGCAACCGCTATGATAAAATGCGTCTTAATACCGGCTGACTTAATCCGCTTCTGCCGTTCCCATCCAATCATCAAGCCACAAATTCCGGAGAGAATGATACGAACCATATAAACAAGCGACTCTATCAATATCTGTTGCATATTCTGCCCTCTCTCTCGTATTAGTCGTCGGCTTCCTGCACTGCCTTTGCCAGCGCTTCTTCATCCTCTGCACTCATCTTATCCCCGTGCTTTACATTTGCCACACCGATAACTCCAATGATACAGCCAATCAGGCAGAACATCGGAAGTGCATTGTATGTGTTCGTCACACCAATCAGCCAGCCGATTAATGTCGGGCAGATAACCGCCGCGCTGAATGTTGCAAAGTAATAAAATCCGGTAAATTCGCCAAATCGTTCTTTGCCTCCGATTGCCAGCATAATTGGCAGCGTATTGATATTCACCAGCAGGAATGCGCCAACTCTTACCAATGACAAAATCGTAAACATGAAATCATAGCTGTCCAGTCCCATGTAAGGCATCAGATACATTAAAAGATAGCACACTGCCACCAAACTAAGTCCAAGAATAATCGTCTTCTTTCGTCCAACCTTACGTCCCAGAACACCTGCCGGCAAAGCCAGTACTGCGCCGCCAACTGCTGCCAGCGTACTAAGAAGTGTAATTCTCGCAACTCCAATATCCAAAAGCTTTGATGCATAAAGTGAAGTATATGTACTAAATCCATCATTGGTTCCCGAGATAAAGAACAGTGAAAACATCATAATATACATACTGCGCTTTACATCTGCCGGAAGATTGGGATGCAGCAGCGAGGATTTCTTTTTCTCGCCCTGCGCAGTCTCTTCTTTGACAATCTCCTCATTCCGGTTATCCGGCCATTTTACAAACATCCAGATTAACACAAGGCAGAAAAGTGCAAGAAGTGCTCCAAACACAAATACAGACCGGTAATCTCCGTTTTCTATGGACTCCTTAAATCCCATAGCGCCCAAAATAGTTGCAGATAACGATGCAACTACCGAAACAGCACCTGAAGCAATATTCACAATCGCATTCCCGTCGCTCTGATACTCAATCGGAACCATATCCGGCATGATTGCCACGCAAGGTGCACGCCAGGTAGACATCACGAAATTAAAAATAATAACAACAAGCATCATCGCCAGAATACCAGCCAGACCATCTGCGCTTGCCACAATCGGAATTAAAACAAACAGCACTGCGCATACCGGTATTCCGATAAGCAGATACGGCATACGCTTTCCCCATCGCGAACGCGTGTAATCGGATTTGCGCCCGAACATCGGTTGAAAGATCAAGCCAAACATGTTATCAATCGTCATGATAAACCCGGTCAGTGTAGAAACGACTGTCGTAGAAAGCACGACATTTCCCAGATTACTCAGTTTGTAATCCAGAATCAGTGGCACATAGGTGTTATAAATCGACCAAAATGCCAGACACGCTCCAAAGCCCATGCTCGCAATAATTACCTGCCCGGCATTGAATGCGCTTTTCTTTTTCTTTGTTGTGTTTTCATTTTGTGACATAGTGTCACGCCCTCCTTAATGCATATAATTTCCCACTACCATGAACATTCCTATCGAACAAAAAAGGACATGATCCTACAACCGCAGCTATGCATCTGCCGGCATCCAAATCATCTCCCATCTCCGATTCAACAATCATTCAATTATTATGTCAAACTTCTCTCAGAGTCTGTTGGTTTCACAGAAGCTATGTTTATTATAGCATATTTGCCATAATAAACAACCTTTCTTTTGCCATTTTTCGTTATTTTTACATGTTCTTTACACAGAATTTTTGTTATTTGCGTTTTGTTTTGTGCATTTTTACAGCATTCTTCCATCCGGCTAATTTTTAGGAACCATTCTCTCTGCCATGCGAAGTGCCGATATGATTGGCACAATCAGCATACCACAGAAAAAGTTACTCACGCCGTGAACAAAATCCCATGGAAGTCCTGCAATAATCCACGCAATCATCCCCTGAAAGCTGAGTCCGAACAAAATTGCCTGTGCCGGTGCATACAACGTTCCAAACAAAAAACCATGCGCTGCACACACTCCCATATACACAAAAGGCGCTGCCTTTTTAGGCATATTCTGTGGCAAAAGCATGACTGCTCCCCACAAAATCGCCCAGATATACAAATACGGAATCCACCACGTCGCAAATCCGCAAAATATTCCATTTAAAATCACATATACATAAATAGGATACAATGCTTTCCGTCGATACACCACCGTGTACGCTACAGTAAATACACCCAGCAGATGTACATTCGGCACAACCTCCATAATCATCTTCGATGCGTACATTACCGCTCCAAGCATCGCAAAAACCGCAATTTCCCTCGTTGTAAGCTTCACTATTTTTCCACCTTAAAGGCGTAACTGTCTCCGTCTGCAACAGGTGTCTGGTCTACGCCGGTAGCAGCATATTCGTCATTCACGTAGAATGCCCAGTATGTGCCATCCACATCATAATCTGCAGTAATCCCATTCACTTCCTTTACATAAAGACCATAATCACCATCATCACCTGCAATCAGTCCCAGTGCCAGCAGAGCTTCTCCGACCATCTCATCATCTGTATGAATCTCAAATGCCGTCTCATTGCCATCCGCCTCTACAACTGTAAACGCAAATGTTTTCTCGCCTTCACCGAGAACTGTCACATCTGACGGAGCATCTGATACTGCCTCGGTATCTGCTGTGCTTGCCGAATCACTCACGACTGCTGCTTCTGTGCTTATCTGTACACCGCTATCTGCTGCATCGTCCGTCTTCGTCTGGCTTCCGCCACAGCCGTTTACCATAAGTCCCATAGATGCAATAAGCATCATACACAGTAATAAATTTAATTTGCTTCTCATTTTCTTCATCATAATCTACTCCTTTACTTTACACTGCTTGCTGTCTTTTCTAATGCAAGCACTATCACCGGAATTACTACAAGCTGCAACAGGATTCCGGGTACTGCCGTCAGCACAGCTCCTGAGAAAAATGCAGCCAGTCCAAATTTTGTTGTATCAAAGCCCATGCAGCCAAACATTGCAAGTCCCCATACAAGTCTTCCCGCTACCATCGCACTCACAAGTGCAACATACACGGATCGCTTTCCTGCCGTAAGCCTGTCGCGAAGCGTTCCTGCCACAAATCCATAGGTAGCCAGTTCCACCGCCATACAGATGCCAATCGGAAACATCGGCGGCATCCCAAACACTGCCGAGCGAAGCAGCGGCGCGATAAATCCAACCGCAAACCCCCATGGTCCTCCACAGAAAAAGCCGCACAGCAGTACCGGAATATGCATCGGGCAGAGCATAGATCCGATTTGCGGTATCTGACCTGTCAGAAATGGCATTACAAGAGCCAGCGCCAGGAACATTGATGCCAGCGAAAGTGTTTTAATATTTATATTTCTTTTCATTGTGACCCCTCACTGTACTTTTTTATCGTTTCTTCGATTCTGTCATGCACCATCTTTGCCAGTTCTGTCGAGTTCATTTCCTTGTATTCCTCGTATGTGATTGGCGCCAGATAATGCACCTGTACTTTTACCGGCTTACAGCCTTTTTCATCCAGTACCCTATAGCAACCAAGCAGCGCAATCGGAACTATCGGGCACTTTGCCTTTATGGCGCACTTGAAGCTTCCACTGTGAAACTCCAACATCTCATTTCCATTCCTGCTTCTCGTTCCTTCCGGAAAAATGAGATAATTGCGTCCCTTTTTCACCTCTTCTGTAACTGCCATAATGACTTTCAGAGACTGTCTGACATCCTCGCGGTCCATCGCAAAGGAATTCGTACAGGCAATTATCTGCTTTAAGAACGGTATGTTCGCCAGTTCCTTTTTCAGCACTACAGCAAGCGGCTGCTCACACGGTGCACAAATTGCCAGTGAATCAAACATTCCCTGATGATTCGCATACATCATAAATCCATTCTCCTTGGGGATGTTCTCCCTGCCGTATACCTGCAAATCAATATTGCCGGAGTCTACCGCCATCCCCAATATATACCGGATGTGTCCGTATTTTTCTTCCTCGGAATACTCGTCTGTGTGCTTTGCATAATGACACAGTTTCACCCATGCCGGCGGCACACGGAAGAAATTTCTAAGCACCATTAATACGATTCTATTCATGTCAATTCCTCCAAAGCCTTCTTGGGAAGTTTTGTATATTATACGAAAAATAGCTACAAATTTCAATGTGTAAAGAAAAAAACCCTACACATTGCAAGTTCCGCAAGTGTAGGGTACTCGTTTTTGAATAATTATATCTTAGCAAACGCCCTGTGCCAACATCGCATTCGCAACCTTCTCAAAGCCTGCGATATTTGCTCCGGCTACGTAGTTGCCTTCCATACCGTAACGCTTTGCTGCATCATCAATATTGTGGTAGATATTTACCATAATCTGCTGCAACTTCGCATCTACTTCCTCAAATGTCCAGCTTAATCTCTCGCTGTTCTGAGTCATCTCAAGTGCAGATGTAGCCACACCGCCTGCGTTGGATGCTTTACCGCAGATAAACCATACGCCGTTCTCCTGCAAGTACTTGGTAGCATCCAATGTTGTAGGCATATTTGCGCCCTCACATACAGCCATTACGCCGTTTGCCACCAGCTGCTTTGCATCATCAATAAGAAGTTCATTCTGTGTTGCACATGGAAGTGCGATGTCACATTTTACACTCCATACACCACGTCCCTCATGATACTCAGCACTTGGTCTTGCTGCTGCGTACTCTGTCAGGCGTGCACGTTTTACTTCCTTAACCTCTTTCAATAATGCTACATCAATTCCTTCCGGATCATAAATCCATCCTGTGGAATCAGAGCATGTCACAACTTTAGCGCCCATCTGCTGTGCCTTCTGGATAGCATAAGTAGCCACGTTTCCTGCACCGGATACAACAACTGTCTTACCTTCCATAGACTCTCCGTGACACTTCATCAATTCCTGCGTAATGTATAATAAGCCATAACCTGTCGCCTCAGTACGGGCCAGAGAGCCACCATAGCTTAATCCCTTACCGGTGAGAACACCCTCATACATGCCACGGATTCTCTTGTACTGTCCGTACATATATCCGATTTCTCTTGCACCTGTTCCGATATCTCCGGCAGGTACATCCACATCTGCTCCGATATATTTGCAAAGCTCTGTCATAAAGCTCTGGCAGAACGCCATAACCTCTCTGTCAGACTTACCCTTCGGGTCAAAATCAGAACCACCTTTACCGCCACCAATCGGAAGTCCTGTCAGGGAGTTCTTAAAAATCTGCTCAAATCCCAAAAACTTGATAATACCGATATTTACGGATGGATGTAAACGTAAACCACCCTTGTATGGTCCAATTGCATTGTTGTACTGTACTCTGTAACCAACGTTTACCTGCACCTGTCCCTTGTCGTCAACCCAAGGTACACGGAATTTAAACTGTCTGTCCGGCTCTACTAATCTCTCCAAAAGTGCCTCTTTTCTATATACGGCCTCATTTGCATCAATTACCGGTCTCAAAGACTCCAGCACCTCTTCTGCCGCCTGTAAAAATTCAGGTTCAGAAGCGTTTTTTTCCTTCAACTTTGCTAATACTTCATCAACGTATCCCATTTTGCACATCTCCTTATATAAAATATATTCCAGTGCAATGCCAGACTTTTTGTTTCCAGCACAACATTAGCAAGCTTATTTTAGTACAATTTTTTTTCGAGTGCAATGTCTTTTTCTTTAATTTGTTAAATTGATAAAGTCCGGCAGGATATGCCAGCCTTTTCTGTAAAATTCGACGATATTTTTCTTTTTTTAATAACTTGAAAATATATTTCCCATCAAAATAAGTTTTAGATTAACCGGTAAATAATAATTGCAACCAGAACTCCGATAATACTTGCAATGGTTATTTTAATGGATAATCCAAACGTAATTATCAGAATTCCCAGATCCAGTACAATCGGATTTTGAAGTCCAAAACTCTGTCCATAATTCAACCAGCCAAGGCCCGGCACTCCTGCAGTCAGGTTTCCGATGAATCCTCCCAAAACAATCCCTGCAAGCAGCAATATAAACAGTCCCCAATTATTTTTTCCAACAATTCCTCTACTCATACGTTCCTCCTGCTCTATTTGTCATCCGTAAGTCCATACTCTTCCCTGAAATAATCCACTAACTTTGCAAGACTGTACACAAGAATCGGCGTCTCCTGCTCTGTCAACTGTCCTTTTATGTTTGTAATCATCTTCCTGTGAAACTCTTCGTGATGGGCATATGCCGCTTTACCCTTGTCCGTCAGATACACCCACATGACGCGCTTGTCCTGCTGGCTGCGTTCCCTTACGACATAGCCTTTCTCCGTAAGTCCGTCCATCGCTTTGGTAAGCGTTCCCGTCGTAACTCCCATCAACTTAGCCACTGTCGACATACTCTTAGGCTCCTGTAATCCTATCGCCTCAATAATGTGAAAATCATTATAGGTAATATCATGAAACTCTGAATTTACCAGACAGCGTCCCTCTATCTCCATAATGTCTTTGAATAGCTTTACCAATAATTCATTTAATGTCTCATCTGCAGTCATATATATGCTCCTATTCCTAAACTGTCGCAATTCTATCACAAACCACCCTGCCTATCACAGCATGTGCTTCGCACACACCATATGGATTTCCTGTGCACTCCGGCGCGTAAAATGTCTATCGACATTTTATCATGATTCGTCACATTATCAAGTAAAATGTTTTTAATTTGATTGTCAAAGTATTATCTCTGACAATTCCTGCTTGACATTCTCTATCGGAATTGATATAGTAGCCTCGTCAAAAGAATATTGAATATCACAACGCTAGGGGCGCTTTTGCTGAGAGATGATTTATTCATCGACCCTTATTACTTGAACCGGATAATACCGGCGTAAGGAAGCTTTCTTCAAAAAGAGTAAATCCCCCTGACGGTGCATATTCACCACAAGGAGGATTTTTTTATGAATAACTTTTTTGCAACGCCAAATGGCGCCTGGGGTGATGGCTCCGTTCACTTAACTACAGTCGGTATCACAATTGTCATTGCCGTAATTGCCGTTCTCGTCGTAGTTGCTGCGCTTATGCGCCATCGAAATGCCGAGAAGAAAAAAGCTCTCACCACCAGACAACTCGTTTATTCTGCTGTTGCAATCGCATTAGCTGTCGTCTGCTCCATGATTAAACTGTTTGAAATGCCAATGGGCGGTTCCGTAACCTTACTTTCCATGCTCTTTATCGTACTGATTGCCTATTGGTATGGTCCATATGTCGGCATTATGACCGCTGTTGCCTATGGTCTTGTTCAGTTCGTGACAGAACCGATTTTCTACACGATTCCGCAGATGCTCTTAGACTACCCGCTGGCATTCGGCGCACTCGGACTTGCAGGTTTTTTTAACAAAAAGCCTCACGGACTTCAAATCGGATATATCGTAGGTGTCATCGGACGTTTTGTATTCGCGACCACTTCCGGTGTCGTATTCTTCGGTGCCTATGCCCCGGAGGGTATGAATCCGCTTGTGTACTCCTCGGCTTATCAGGCATCCTACTTAGTCCCTGAGGCAGTTGTAACTTTAATCATTATCTCTGTCCCTCCGGTTGCCAAGGCGCTTGCGCAAGTGAAAAAGCAGGCAGTGGAAGAGTAATACCAAACTGACCTAAAAATCAGATACTTTTTCTATCACAGATGTGCAAATTAGGTCTATGCAAAAAAATATTACTCCCAGGCCTAATTTCTACCAAAAACATATAGCTTTTTCCTGAAAAAAGGCAAAAATTAGGTCTATACGGAAAAATTGATTATGCAGATACACAAATAGGAAATTTTTTGTATCTGACAATAACATTTTTTTGTATAGACCAAATTTGATATTCTCGCAAATTTTTCAAGTAATTTTTTCATCTATTCAGATATTGTTTATCACCAGTGCCGCACCCGAAACTATAAGCATAACAATCACAAGCACCGCTAACGGAATACACACATCCCAGCGAATTCCTTTGCGTTCTTTCCATACCAGAATAACATTCGTCGGGTAGCCCAAAATTAACTCAACCGGAGATATATTGATATTATTATTTCCAAAACTCAATATCGTGGTAAATACCAGTGTGTTGGCAAATCCGCATAGCCCTTTTATAAAGAAAGCACATATTGCCGCAACAATCCACCAGAACATGTCGTCTTACTCCTCTAACGCTTTATCCTATATAGAATTTACTTTTCCTAATCCAACAGCATCTCTACGCAGCCGTACATACCTGCATCATTTCCAAGTCCTGCCAACGCGAACTTCGTATCTCTGCAGGATAAAAATGCTGTCTCTATGTAGTGCTTCTGAATATTCTCAATCAGAATATCTCCCGCTTTTGATACGCCACCGCCAATAACGATAACTTCCGGGTTTACCACGCATGCAATATTAGAAAGTGTCGAGCCTAAAATTCCACATACCTCATCTACCAGACCAAGCGCAACTTCATCTCCTGCCTTTGCTTCGTCAAAAATATCCTTCGCTGTCAGCGGCTCAAATGTTCTAAGACTTGTCTCTTCTGTCGTCTTTGCAAGCTTTCTTTTTGCCACACGAACAATACCTGTTGCAGAAGTGTACTGCTCTAAACATCCGTACTGTCCGCAATTACATGCTTCAATCTCATCATGATTTACCGTAATGTGACCGATTTCTCCACCGGCACCGTTAAATCCGGCTACCACTTTGCCATTTACGATAATTCCGCCGCCAACTCCGGTACCAAGTGTCACCATCACGACATCCTTACAGCCTTTCGCGCCGCCCTGCCACATCTCGCCGAGTGCCGCTACATTTGCATCATTTCCGACTTCGACTTTCATTCCGGTAAGAGTGCCAAGCTCGTTTGCTACATCAACAACGCCCCAGCCAAGATTCACACAGCGATGTACCACACCCTCGCTGTCTACCGGTCCCGGAACACCGACACCGATACCCTGCACATCATCCTTGCTGGTTCCCTCCTGTGCAAGCTTATTATCTACTGCCTTTGCAACATCAGATAGAATGCTCTCACCGTTATTCTCGGTGTTTGTCTTAATCTCCCATTTATCAAGCAATTTCCCGCTTGTCTCAAAAAAACCAATCTTACAGGTTGTTCCCCCTATGTCTACACCAAATGCATATTTCTTCATTTTCCTGTCTCCTATCCCATTTTTTATACACGCATTCAACATATTCATCTGAATATGTTATTTTTATAACAAACTTATGATAACGTTTCCAGTTCATTCTGTCAATTACTGTAATTGGCATCTTCCGGCAATTCTTGCGGAATCTCCGGCAAGCTTTCCGGAAATGTCTCCGATGCACCCTCTGCCGGCATCTCCGGCAAGCTTTCTTCCATGTTATCCTCCATACTTTCTTCCGCAGCGTCTGGGGTGCTTTCCTGTGACGCGTCCGTCATCTGCACATATGGCAAAAAAGCCCACAATTCCTTGTCCTCGTGCGCCACTTCCATAAAGGTCTGCCAGATTTCACCCGGATAGGTGTATCCCATCAGCCCCTCCAGCTTCTGTGGCATGTCATAGCCTACCCACACACTTGTCGTGTAGTACCTCGTATATCCGACAAACCATCCGTCCTTCTGGTCATTAGTCGTTCCTGTCTTGCCCGCACATGGCATATCCGAAAGTCCAAGCCCTCTTGCTGTTCCATTTGTAAAGACTCCCGTAAGCACATCAGTCATCATGCGCGCCGCATTCTGACGATACACCTGCTTCTCCTCCTGCGCACATGCATACACCACATTCCCCGAGCTATCCAGAATCTTCACAATACAGGTCGGCACACGGTACTTACCATCATTCGCCAGTGCCGCATAACCCGACGCCATCTCAACCGCAGACACTCCGTTGGTAAATCCTCCGAGTGCTGTTGATAAGCGGTAATCATCGGATTCGATTTTAGAAAAATTCATGTCCTTCAAATACGCCAATCCCTCTTCCGGAGATAACTCCTCATAAAGCCTCCACGCCACCGTATTGATGGATTTCTCCACAGCAGTGCGCAGAGTCGTCTCCCCGATGTAAGTGCCGTTGGCATTCTTAGGTCCATTCTCAATCGGCTCATCCACCACAACACTATCCGGCGTCTTTCCCCGTTCAAAAAGCGGCGCATAAACCAGCAACGGTTTGATTGCACTGCCTGGCTGTCTGAAACTCTGATAAGCTCGATTCAGCGTATATCCCGCAAAATCCTGCTTTCGTCCACCCACAATTGCCTGTACATATCCGGTATTGTTATTGATACATACCGCCGATGCCTGTAACTCGTATACGCCTTCCTCATTTACTGTATCAAACGCTTCCAAGGTATCGTCAACCGCTGCCTGCAGTTCATCCTGCAAGTCCAAATCCAGCGATGTATATATCTGGTAGCCTCCGGTGTAGAGTTTCCTCTGACACTCCGCATACAGTTCTGCATAATTCTCATCATACACTTCCTCGTCCGCGGCAGACTCAAATTCATTGCAGAACGAAAATCCCTCCAGTTCCATCAATGTCCGTGTCGCACAATAATACGCATATGTCTCCACGTAATCGTTCTTCTCCGCTGCCTGTGGACGTTCCAGAGAAAGTTCTTCCACAATCGCATTTGCATATGCCACTTCCGAAATCTTACCATCCACCTCCATGTTATAAAGGATGCGGTCTCTTCTCGCAAGCGTGTTCTCTATATTAGTCAACGGATCATAAAGCGTAGGATTGTTTGGAATTGCACACAAAAAAGCAATTTCAGACAGACTCAGTTCATCTACATCACAATTAAAATATCCTCTGCTCGCAGACTGAATTCCGTAATATCCATTGCCAAAGTATATATTATTCAAGTAAAACTCTATAATCTGGTCTTTTGTATACTTCTCCTCCAGATTCCACGCAATATAGATTTCCTCGACCTTCCGTTGCCACGTCTTTTCCTGCGATATAAAAATATTTCGCGCGAGCTGCATAGTAATCGTACTTCCGCCCTGCGTCACCTTGCCATTTTCCGCCATTGCCTTTACCGCGCGCAGCAACGCCATATAATCTACCCCGTCATGCCGGAAAAACTTCTTGTCCTCAATACTCACAATTGCCGCCACAGCGTTTACCGGAATATCTTCATACTCCAGATAGTAGGATTCTTTTTCGCCTTTCAGCGTGGAAATCACACCGCCATCTGCATCATAAAAAATACTTGTCTGATTCTCACGAAACGTCGCTTCTGTCGAACCACGTACCAATTGCTCCGCTTCTGCCTTAAGAGACTCTACTTCCTGTGCATAGCCTCCGAAAACATAGTATGCGCCCGCGCCCAAAAGCAGCAGGAAAAATAGCAGTTGTATTTTTACAAACAACCAAAATTTCCGGTGTTTCTTTTTTCTCTTTTTCTTCGCCAACGCCTACCCTCCTTTCCTGCAAATATCGCAACTATCTGTTAAACTAATTTTATTTCATATGTAGCCGCACACCCTGTCAGCCTGTCTCCAAATTTATCAAATGATACTGTAGCCCCATATCAGAAAGTATCGCTGTCTCCCTCTTCTGACAGGTGAACAGTAATATCTGTGTTCCCATTTCCGAGAGCACCTGCAATGTCCGGCGCAGTCTGTCATCGTCATATAGCACAAATGCATCATCTAAGAATATCGGCATAACTTCCTCTCCAGTCACAGTTTTACCTGCCGCCAGACGCAGCGCCAGATAAAACTGCTCCAAAGTCCCTCTGCTGAGCGCGTTCGGAGCAACTTCTCTGCCGCCAACCAGCGCCCAAAGCTTACCATTCTCATCCACACGAACACTGTCATACCTGCCCTGCGTAATTGCTGATATATACCGGGACACTTCGGCGTTTAGCACATCTCCCGCTTCTTCGCAGAACTCTCTCGCAATACGTTCCAATTCTTCCGCTGCCATTACAACCGCATCCATCTCCTGCTGTAATTCCTGTTCCCGTGGTTCCTGTGCCGTAAGCTGCTCCAGTTGCTCTGTGATGTTATAAAGGCGCGTTTCTTTTTCCTTTGCCGATTCCTGAAGTATCGCCAGCAATTGCTCTGCTCCGGTTGTCTGCTTCTCTGCTCCACTCATCTGCTGCTCTGCTTTTGCCTGCTGTTCTGCCAGTGAAAGTGCCTCCCCATCTGCTTTCCTGCGATACCTGTAAAGCAGAACCGCCGCCATGCTTCCGAATACAACTGCGACCAACATCATAACAAATGCCAGCATTTGCAATGCATCCCGCTGATAAATGACGGCGTTCGCAGCCTTCATCACAATCGCCCCTGCCAAAAGAACGCCTGTCAGTACCATCATCATCTTTAACCTACGCATTTCATCTGCCTGTGTTTTTCCACTCATCCACACTGATGTCTGCCCTGCCTGCTGCTCCGCTTCTGTCTGTACATCGGCTTTTCTCTGCTCCCCTGTTTCTGTCCACACCGACGTCTGCCCTGTCTGTATCTGACACTCTGCCAGAGCAATATCCTCCCGCAGTTTCAAGAGGTCGCGCTGCAAAATCTCTTGTTCCAGTGTAAGTGCAGAAACTCTGCGACTTTTTCCGTCTTGTACACTTTTTAATTCTGCGGCAAGCTTTCTTTTTTTCTCACGCAGCATCCCTACCGCCCGCGTCACGCGGAAGCCGGAGGTTCCGCTCTCTGAGACATCTGATAAATATTCTGCAAGAGAATCCGCCAGCTCCTTGCCTGTGACTGCCCCCGATTGTGGTATGTCATAAGTATTTCCAAATGTTTCCTTCTGTATACCCCCAAGGAGCATTGTGAGGTCTCCATAAGCAACGGACAGTTCCTCTCCATCCGCCTCATTTCTCAGATAGTCTCTTTTTTCCTTATAATAAAAATTCCGTTCCAGATAAAATGGTTTTCCATCCACCTCAAAGCGAAGTGCCCCACTGTAATATGCCGGTGCCTGCCACGGCTCATAACGCTGATATCCTTCCGTCTGTAAGGCTCTGCCACGCCCCTTTTCCATTCCAAATAGCATCGCGACTAAAAACGCGTGCAATGTGGACTTTCCCGCTTCATTCGCTCCATATATTACGTTGATACCCGGCTCAAACCGAAATTTCTGTCCCTGAAATTTTCCAAAACTGTATATCTCTGCTTCCCGAATCTGCATCCTTTTCCTCTTCTGTAATGCCGGACATCCGCCATTACTGTATTTCACTTATATATCCTGTAATCCTTAAATGGATTATATCTCATACCCGAGCAGTACATTCACACCGTATTCCAAGGCTTTTTTGCATACAATATCCGCTTCTCGCCTATTCATGCGGCGTATGTATTCGCCCAAAATAGAATCCGGGTACTCTCTTAAAAGCTTCTCGTAATTGTAGTCCGGCACTATGTTTTCCCTTACATCCACAATACGCGGAAGCTCTGAAAGTTTCTGCAAATCAAATGTCATGTCCGGATCTTTGCGTCCGGTCAGCATCAGCCGAAAATACTGATATTGGGGCCGCTCTGCAAGCAAGTCTTTTGCCCACGAGAGAATCTCACGCTCTGTCGTCTGCGCACACACCTCATAGCATTCGTGACAATACTCACATTTTTTGATGGGGAAAAAATGCACCGCCGCCCCAGACTTATCCAGTGTTCCCATCCAGTAGCCATGTGGTCCGACATCATTACAATCTGTAGGTTCCAGACTGCCAGCCATCACAGCACGTCCCTCTGCCAGCCAGCCTCCGCGATGGATATGCCCTGCTGCCACATAGTCAAATCCATTCTGCAGAATCTGCCTGATATGAAACGGAATGTGGCGCTCATCCCCGCCGTGTGCCAGCAGCACGTTGATGCGCGCCGGATTTTGCGGATGATATGTATCATACTTTTTCTCAGAAATCTCCCGGTGCCAATAGCTAAGACCATACACACTGACATTACACTCCGGGAAATCATAGACATCCATATCTTCTCGCCTAAAAACGTATACATTCTCCGCCCATGGATATGACAAGTAGTAGGAATTCGTCCTAAGATAGTCGTGGTTGCCGACAATCAGCATCACACGGGTCTGTGATATTCTGCGAAAAAAACTATCCACTTCCTTTAGTTCTTTTTTCAGTGGCTGTCCGTGAAACAAATCCCCCGTAACAAACAAAAAGTCCGGTTGCTCCCGCTCTGCCACCGAGATGACCTCCGCAAAAGAATCCCAGATATCCTGTTTACGCTGTCCGCTCCATGACTTTCCCACATCCGGCTCCACCCCAAGATGTACATCTGAAATATGTATAAATTTCACGCCTATTCCTCTCCTATCCCGCCTATTCCTGCCGTGGTACAGATACATATACACCTCTGCAGGCACATGCTACTGCTTATATTTTATCGAAAATACCGCAGAATCTCAATGCCATTCTGAAGCAATTCAAAAGAGGCACACCCGCTCCATGCATCGTGTACCTCTTATAGCTACTGTTCCATCTGTCTGCCGAGGAATCCCGCCGCTGCTGCCACTAACTTGCTCTCGGTTTCCCCCATCTTTTCTTTTTCATCCTTTGAGCAAAGTGCCACCGCACCGATTGCATCTCCCTCACAGATAATCGTACTGATTGCCTGTCTGCCGTATTCTCCTGTATCATCCAGTGTTAGGCGAATGCAGCTTCCATCTTCCTTCGCGCCAAGAAGACTTTTGCGATCCCCGATAAGCTCCTCCATCTGTGCACTGATTGGTTTTCCCTCAAATTCACGCTTTCCGGTGCCGGATGCTGCAACCACATGGTCACAATCCATGATAAGTACCAGATGTCCGGTTGTCTGCGCCAGACTCTCCGCATACTCTCCCGCGAACTGACTTAATTCCCCAATCGGCGAATACTTTTTCAGGATAATCTCCCCCTCACGGTCTGTAAATATTTCGAGTGGGTCGCCTTCGCGGATGCGCAGTGTGCGCCTTATTTCCTTAGGCACTACAATTCGACCCAAATCATCTATTCTTCTAACAATTCCGGTTGCTTTCATATAAAAAATTCCTCCATTTACATTTCCTAGTATTTAAAACTAGTATCTGTAAATGAAGGAATTTTATACTTCACACCTTACATATCCTGCTTTTTACAACTATGCCGAAACGCCTGACTTCATTGACAAGAAGTTAATCCAATCCGCTCTCTTCATAACGGAAAGCTTATGCTTTACATTCTTGCCCTTTTTTTCATCAAATACTGTAAGCTTAATACCTGTAGGAATAAACATACTAATCATGCATTTCTTAATTTCCTTGATATCGCTGTACTTAATAGCTACATGCTTAAGGCCGAATCCACTGACAAATATTACCTTCCGGTTTGTGAATATGTACTGTCCTCTGCTCTGTCCGCCAAGTGTTTCCCAGTAATCACCCTTCACATACTCCTCGATAACTTCGCCGTCTTCTAAGAGTTCCACTTCTTTCAGTGTCTGCTCCCATTTTTCCTGTGCTTCTTTTGTTAATGCCATTTTCAAACTCTCCTCTTCGTCTGTTATATAGTCAATGTCTCTAGTATAACAGATTTAGTTTGCATGTCAAACTTTTAAGCAATCTTCTGCACAATCTCATCCATTATCGCAGCCGCAACATCATCCTTCGACATAACATCAAGATTTTTAATCCCGTCACCGGTTATAATGGAAACAATATTGGTATCTGTCCCAAATCCTGCTCCATCCTGTTTTAAATTGTTTGCCACAATCATATCGACATTTTTCTTTACCAGCTTTTGTCTCGAATTTTCTATCATGTTCTCCGTTTCCATCGAAAATCCGCATAAAAACTGGTTTTTCTTATGTGTTCCAAGATACTGCAAAATATCATCCGTTCTAGTGAGCGGAATCGACAGCTCTCCATCCTTTTTTTTCATCTTCTCTTCCGCAACACTTTCCGGTCTGTAATCGGCTACTGCTGCCGCTTTTATCACAATATCCTGCTCGTCAAATACTGCCGTTACGGCATCAAACATCTCCTTTGCCGATACGATATCCACAACCTTGACAAATGGCGGCGGTTCTATTGCAGTTCTGCCTGTTACAAGTGTAACTTCTGCACCGCGCAGCATACAGTTTCTTGCTATGGCATATCCCATTTTTCCGGTAGAGTGATTCGAAATAAATCGGACAGGGTCAATTGCCTCCATGGTCGGTCCTGCCGTCACCAATACCTTTTTCCCTGCCAAATCTTTTTCACAGGCAATTTCTTTGAGAATATACTCCAGCAGCACTTCCGGGGATGGCATCTTGCCAAGTCCCGTATCCCCGCAGGCAAGGTAGCCGCTGTCCGGTTCAATGACCTCATACCCAAATCTTTTCAGTTTCTGCATATTATCCTGAACGATTGGATTTAAGTACATATTCGTGTTCATTGCAGGCGCCACAAATATTTTGCATCTGCACGCCATAAGCGTTGTTGTCAGCATATCATCCGCGATGCCGCCCGCAATCTTGCCGATTACATCCGCTGTTGCAGGTGCTAACATTACCACATCCGCCTGCTTTGCAATCGAAACATGCTCTACCTGAAACTGAAAATTGCGGTCAAACGTATCAATCAGACACTTATTTCCCGTAAGTGTTTCAAACGTTATGGGATTTATGAAATTCGTTGCATTCTGTGTCATAAGCACATGAATATTGCACCCCAGCTTCTTCAGGGAGCTGGCAAGCGTCGCAATCTTATATGCCGCGATTCCGCCTGTCACTGCAAGAACTACTGTTTTTCCTTTCAGGTTCATCACTGTTCCTCCCTATTCTTATCATATATAATCTTCAATCCCTTAAGAAGCAATGAATTATCGATGATTATCTCATGTCTGCATAGAGGAATAATCTCTCCCGCTAACCCTCCGGTTGCTATAACCTGTGTAGAATATCCAAGTTCCTGCTCTATCCGGTCTATCATCTCATCGATACACGCCGCATTCCCTATCACAATACCACTTCTGATGCAGTCAGATGTGTTTTTTCCAATCACGTGCTTCGGTACATCAAGGCTTACTTTATAAAGCTGGTCGGCTCCTGACGAGAGCGCGTTCATAGACAGCTCAGCTCCCGGCATAATGACCCCGCCTATATAATTATTGTTTCTGTCCACAACACCCATTGTCGTAGCCGTTCCCATATCTATCAGAATCAGCGGTGCACCATATTCAGAAAGTCCTGCAACTGCATCGACAACGAGATCACTTCCGACCTGTCTGGGATTGTCCATATGTATATTTAATCCCGTCTTTATTCCCGGTCCCACAATCATCGGCTCTTTTCCAATTATTTTTTTCACTGTCTCCGCCAAAACATTGGTGAGCTGCGGTACAACAGACGATAATATTGCCCCTTCTATCCGGCTTACGTCTATTCCATACAGTTCTAATACCGTCTTAAAACCAATCGCGTATTCCAATGCTGTTTCCGTCTTATCCGTCGACAGCCGCTCCACGAAATATGTCTTTTTATCATCAATACAGCCAATGACAATATTGCTATTTCCCATATCTATCGCAAGAATCATTTTTCTATCACCTTCGCCTTATACAGCGCAAATCCGACACTTCCCGTAATAATCGTCGCTGCTATCATCTCAAACACGGCATTCACACCTACGAATGCACAGACAAAAAGAATGATATTCTTTCCGCCTATCAATCCCTGCACATACTCTGTATTTCCAAAAAGCAGTATCAGTGCCGCCATAAAAAATACGGTATTGAGAAACGCAGAAAAGAAGCCTGTAACGCAGCATGCAATCTGCGTATTCGTTCTCTTCCTCATCCCCTTAAAAATATAGCCGAGCAAAAATCCGTCCAGCACTCTTGGGACAAATCGCTGGATAAATGCCAGAATAGGATTAATGCCAAACAACATCGCACCCATGGCACTGGTTCCGCCTACGCCGATACACTGTAAAAAGCTCGTAAACCCAAATACGGCACCCACGGCTGCTCCGCCTGCAGGGCCTAAGGTAATCGCGGCTAATGCGAGTGGTATGACGTTCAGTGTAATAGCTAAAGGTCCAATGTTTAGGTACCCCAGCGGTGTGTACGCCATGATAAGCAGTACTGCCGTCAACAATCCCAGCATCGTAATCTGCCTTGTTTTGGTTACTGTGTTTTCTCTGTTCATATTATTTTCCTCCTGTTATCGTTCTTCCTTAGCGAAGATACAATACGGGGATTATTATATAATTCATTGAACAGATGCACAAGGTCAAATTTTATATCTCGCTTGGTTTAAACGCCGGCATTAACTGCAGCTTAAATAAACTGTTTGCGTGCATACGGTCAATCTTTGCCTTAAGTTCTTCATCCTCGATAACGCCTTCGCGAATATACTTATCCAAAACTGCATAGGTGAAGCCAAGGTTGTCCTCATCCGTTTTTCCGCACAATCCGTCAATCGGTGTCTTATGAACCAAATCCTCCGGCAGACCAAGAAGTGTTCCAATCGCTTTTACTTCCTGCACCGTCAGATTAGACAGCGGACTGAAATCACCTGCTGCATCGCCGTATCTCGTAGAATATCCAACCCAGTCCTCAGACAAATTACAGGTATTTGCCACACGACCATTCACACTCTGGGATACTGCATACAGGGTCGCCATACGAATTCTCGGCGGCAGATTCACCAACGACTGATTACTCATTTCCAATTCTTTTGCAACCTGCGCCTTAACGCCCTCCACTGCATCAAATACATTGATGGTGTAGTTCTTAATGCCAAGATGCTCTACCAACTTCTTCGAGCAATCGATGTCCGCCTGTTCCCCACACGGCATAAGCACGCCAATCACGCGCTCTTTGCCGAGGGCTTCCACGCAAAGTGCCGCCACTACCGAACTGTCTTTGCCGCCGGAAATACCAACCACCGCATTACAGCCTTTGCCGTTTTCCTCAAAAAAATTTTTTATCCATTCCACACACTCGTTTTTTACTTTTTCTGCATCAAACATGGTCTGTCTCCTTTATTGTTTTTCAGTTCTCACTTTTATATTCCAAACAGTCTTTGGGCATTTTGGTATGCAATCTTTTCTTTATCCTCATCACTGAGCGGCGCATTCTCTATAAACGGTTTTGCTCCCTCATTACTGATAAACGGGCAGTCTACGGAGTGAATGATACGGTCTGCGCCAAGCACTTCCACACAGAACTTTAGCTGTGGATAGTCAAAAATACCGCTTGGTGTTACATAAACATTTTGTTTAAAAGTCTCCGTAATCGTGCGTTCCAGCTTCGTAACCATCTGTGGCATAGACTGGTCAAGACGAGACAGGAAAAACGGAAGCATCTCTCCCCAGTGTCCTGCAATAAGCTGCAGTTTCGGAAACTGTTCAAATCTTCCGGCCAAAATGGTTCTAAGAACCTGAATTCCTGCTTCATTATGCCAGCCCCAGCCATGCAGAGAAAGCCTTGCACTGACTTCACCACCCAGACCTCCATAGTACGGTTCTTGGACAGCTTGCAAAGGAGCTCCCGGATGTATATAGATTGGCAGGTTCATTGCTTCGCATGCCTCCAGAACCGGTACAAATCTTTTATCATCCAGAAACTCATTGCCTGCGGATGCTCTGCCCGCAAGCAGAATTCCCTGAAATCCCTTCGTTTTGACACGCTCCGCTTCCTTTGCCGCTTCTTTCGGATTTGACCATGGAAGAAGTGCAAATGCACCATATCTGTCCGGATGCTTTTTGACAACTTCTACAATATAATCATTGGTTTCTCTTACCATGCCAGGTGCTTCATCTGACGGCAGCAACTGTGATTTGGCAGGACAGGACAATATCTGTTTCGTGATTCCATATTCATCCATATCCTCTATACGGCGTTTATCCAAATCTCCAAACAACTCCGGATCTGCTTCATAAGGACGTCCTTTCTCATGCGCCATCGCCATATAAGGTGCATCCCCTGCCATATATTTTACCAGATGGCTGTCGATTGGCGCTCCGGCCAGATGTTCTTCTATTGTAATTATCTTCATACTCCACCTCACAAAATCGGCTCTCCGCCGCTCCATATTTGTTTGATTTTCGCCGCATCCGTAATCACTTCATCCGGTCTTCCTTCAATGAGCAGCATATCTGCACGTTTACCTTCCCGGATGCTGCCAAGATGTTCAATCTGAAATACTTCTGCAACTTTACTTGTTGCTCCTGACAGAATTTCAATCGGTGTCAGCCCCGCCTGCGCCAAAAGCTTCATTTCACGGTGCATAGATGTACCATATGGCACCCCCGGCGCGTATGAACCATTATTCGCATCCGTGGCAACAAGGATTTCTACACCGCAGTCCCGGAGCAATTTCACCGCGTTTTCTGCATTGGAATAATCGTCCGTTTTGTAACCATTCCTGCCACTATTGGCAAATGCCTCCATCATAACAAGTGTTGGCGCAACAGCGATTCCTTTTTCCGCAATCGTTTTTGCGAGAGTTTCCGGAAACGCTTCTTTCATCGGCACATGGAGCAGAATATCTGCACCACAGTCCACTGCCAGTCGAACTGCCTTCACGGATGTCGCATGAACCGCCACTTTAAGTCCATTTGCATGAGCCGTTTTACATATGTCTTTCAGCACACCTTTCAGCATCAGATTCGGTTCCATAAGCAAAACCTTGATATACTTTGCCCCTGCTTCCATGGCATTTTTGACATAAGATTTCCCGCTGAGCGTTCCCAGCGTCATTCCTGCCGACGGAATAATGGTAAACTGCTTAGATTTCTCAACTAATGCTTCAGATGCAGACACATCGCAGGTTGCTGTAACACCATTTTGCAGCATCGATGTAATCTGTCGTTCTGTACCCATATGTGTATGTGCATCAATCAGACCGGGCATCAAAAAATATCTGCCATCCGCGCATTCCGCTTCTGTCACAGACGCAATCCTGCCGTCCTCAATCACAACAGCGGCTTTTTCGATTACTTTTTCACCATCGAAAAGCGGATAATTCAACACGATTTGTCCTTGCTTCTTCATTCGCCAAACCTCATACTTTTTATTTTTCTACGGAAACCAGTTCGCTGTGTTTCATAACTGTACCAAACCAGTTGCTCATAACAAGATAATTTGCACGAACAGTTACTTTATCGCCCACATCCACTTTGCTGTAATGAGCACTCGTTGGGAAAATCACAAGCGCATACGTTCTTCCACCAATTTCTTCTGCGATTTCGATGGATGGTTTGTTATGCACATCCGGTCCGACTTTTACTGCTATACCGGTTACTTCAAAGCGCTTATCCTGATATGTCGCCAAAAATTTATCGCGGTCTTCCCAGAATTCCTCATAAAGCTTTTTTACCTCAAATGGATTTTCCTGTACAAGAAGCGGCATATCTGCCGTTTCAATCTGATATGTCCTGTTGTCCGACGGATGCTCCGGGTAGAATTCTAATTTTTCGGTCAATTTACTCTTCTCCATTATATATTCCCCTTCCCTATTTTAAATGAAACTTCCTATCAAATAGATGACAACCAAATGCACCGGATAATAAATATAAAACAAATATTTGAAAGAATGTCTTCCTCTTTTTTGATTATAACAGCATATAATCGGAACTGCCAACAATGACCACCATTGTACCCCACCGTATTGCATCGCAAGTAATACCAGTCCCAGTGTCAGTACAATCACTTTTTTCTTCGTGCTTTTCGCAAAAAACAACACAACCGGAATATAGATTCCAATTATTCCATAATCTATTCCAAAATCATACGATTTCAGATAATACGGCAATTCCACACCAATCAGCACCGTGGCGGCAATCGCTAAAATCGCCCCCAAAACAGCCCCTGCCGTTCTCTTCTGTTCTGCATATTCAAGAATGTATATCATTCCGATTGAAATAGAAAATGTCATCAAAATTCCCATATATAACGAGTGCAACACTACATAATATACAATCTGACACCCTACGCCGAGACTCAACATAGTAAGCAAATATTTTTTTCTGTTTTTCGTATAAGTACACCCTTCTGCGATCATATAAGCAAAAATTGGGAATGCAATTCTGCCAATCAGTCTCATCCAGTTGCATTGCGGAAAAACAACTACACTTATATGATCCATCGTCATAGCTATGAGTGCAATGATTTTCAATGTTGTTCCTGTCATAATTTAGAACACCTCATCAAACTGACTGTTGTATAATTCTACATAAAATCCGCCTTTATATCCACAGATGAAGTTGCATACTATGATTAATTACCACGTAATAACCTCATGTTCGCCCTTGAAAGAGTCAAATGTTGCAGTTGCATTTACAAAATGCAGCACCTGCATATTGCCATCATCAGCAGCATACGTCTTTTTCATATAAGGATTCGCATCCAGCATTGCCTGTCTGGTCTCCACACTATCATCCTCTATAAGTGTGCCGGCAACACGCAGCCACTTTCCTTCTGTGCAGGCACATATCTCTACCTTCGGGTTTGCCCCAATCTGCTTAGATACAGGTTTGATTTTCCCTGTCATAATGCACAGTTTTCCGTCAATAATGTTCGCAACACCAAATGGTCTTACCCTAGGCTGATCGCCCTCAACGGTTGCAATGTAAAATATTTTTGCCTTTTGTAAAAATTCACATACTCGTTCCATACTGAAATTCTCCTTTTCATCTCATCTTTTGTTTGTATTATTTTTATAGAAAAATCCCACACCAAAAGTGTGGGACTTTGTCTACACTCTAAACCAATGGCTACACCGCCATGATCCTATTCTTATTAAGATTAATATCTCAATCCAAAATTCAATTCATAGTAGTTTCCGGCTGCATCGCGGTACGCATATGCTTTGCCATTCTCATCTTTCAAAGAATCCGGCATATACTTATCCTTGTCATATCCCGGTACATCGTTCGGGCTGACGCAGACACCCTCTGCATTGACTGCGATAACTTCGTCTCCGCGTGGAAGCGTAATAGGAAGCTCGCCAACCGGTGAAAACTTTCCAAAGTATACATCTAATGTTGCAGATGTGTAGGTATCGTATCCTGCTGTAAGCGCATCTACATACGGCTCTACATTGCCCAACTGCCATGCCAGTACAAAGTTCACGTTTGCAATTACCTTACCGCCATTTGCATGAACTGCTGCTGCGATTTCCGGAATACGATTTGCGCCGAACAGTGTTGTCTCTTCATGTGTCTCTGCCATTGGACGGCAGAACTCATCTACATCCGGCACTACCTTACCCTCGCAGATATCTAACTCCAGATATCCCTTGGTTGCACTGAAGTATGCACCTGATTTTGGATTTAACATCAGGATTGCATAATCGGCTTCTGACGGGTCATCCACTAATGTCACATCTGTCAACAGCTCTTTTAACTCTTTTGTAAGCTGCTCTGCTCTCTCCGGAAGCTGGTGGAATGCTTCTGCGTAAACTTTCTTTCCGGAAAGCTTATCGGCAGTAAGCGGCAGTGTATCATTATTCTTAAGCAGTGTCACACTCTTGCGATGTGCATCCATTGCCTTATCCCAATCTGCCTGATTTGCTGCAACCTCTGCGGCAGCCTTTGCATCACGGTAAGTATCTTCAAACAAGCCAAGTTCAAACATTCCCTTTAATGTACGGGAAACTGCACGGTTTAATGCTTCGTCTGTGAGCACTAACTGCTCCTTTGTGAAGCCTTCCGGCACTTCGTGCGTATCATAATAATCGTTTTTACCACGGTTGTATGCCTCCAGACCTAGCTCATGGTCGAAGTTACCACTGATGACATCGACTCCTGCATTGTTGATTGCAAAACCGATACGCTCTGCCTTATCGAGCATCTCAACACCCCAGCACATATTGTGTACAATACCTGTATCTGAGTTAATGTAGCCCTTGAATCCCATCTCCTTGCGAAGAAGTCCATCGATTAACGGCTTATTATATGCAAAACCAAACGGCTGCATCTCAATTTCTTTACCATGTACCATCTGAGGCGCACTCTTTTCTTTTGCCGGCTTTGCATAATATGGCATAATAGCCGCTGCATTCTTATCTGCTGCTACCCTAAAGCCCGGAAGATGATACTTCTCTAAACTGCCCGGTGTCTGATATACATTCCACTGTCCGGCTGCGTAATGCGGATCATATCCGTTCTCACGTGCACCGCCACCCGGAAAATGCTTCATTGTAAGTGCAACGCCATCGCTTGTCACACCATTTTCGCTTCCCTGAACAGTCGGAATCATATGCTCTGCAATCTTGCAGATTAATTCTGTATCCTCTCCGAAAGTACCGTAAGAGCGCTGCCATCTCGGGTCTGTCATAACATCCAGCATATACATATATCCCTTGCGAAGGTTTGATGCATTCCATGTACGACGAATGCAGTCAGAGAAGTCATCTACAATGCCCAAATCACCCGTTCCCTTTACCGCAGCTGCAATTCCCAGTGTCCCCGGCCATGTTGCAAATATACCGGATGCATCATTCATACCAAATACCGGCTCTGCATACTCATTACGTGAGTTGGATGCCGCCATTACCGGGACAAAATGTTCGCATTCCTCGGCAACTGCCTGCATCTGATTCATGTAATCCGCCAAATCTTCTGCCTTCGCATTTGCGCGCAGAATAATATGACGCGCAAACCACTCTTTCAACAATTTGGATGTTCCCGGAATATACTGCTCTCCAAAAATATTCTTTACCGTATGTTCTGCCTCGTCCAAGGTTCCGGATTCATCTAAGGTATATTCCGGAATCTCCGGGCTTCCCATTGCAAGCGGCGTAGGATATTTACCCATGCGCCAGTCTGAAATAAATAACTGTCCGATTTTCTCCTCTACGCTCAAGGTTTGGGCGTAAGCTTTCGCACGCTCCTTCGCCGGAAGCCGCCAGTCATTGACTACTGTCACTTCGCCAGTTCCATCAATATCCTTAAAATACAGCCCGTCTTTCTCGATAATACCGCGTCCCACGGTGCTAATCTTAGGCCCTTTCGGGTTCTCATAATACTTAATATTATCACTTGCTTTTACAGCCATATATCTTCTCCTTTAACATTCATTCTACCATCAAACACGCGAATTTGTCTGGTACTTTTGTATTATAACAAAGTCCCGCTTCCTTGTCTAATGCCTATCCTTGGAAGTGGAACTTTGCTTTAACTATTCCTTAAATATCAAATTTCTCTATCATCTGAACCATCGTAGCCACCTGAGCCGACTGCTCTTCACTGACAGCCGCTGTCTCCTGAGATGCTGCGGAGTTATTGTCCACAACTTCTGCAACCTTAGCGATATTCTCGTCAATCTGATGTATCTTGTTTGCTTCTTCACGTAATGCCACTGCCATCTGACTCATCATCTCAGTAGCTTCTTTTGCACTAACCATAACTTCATCCATATTTGCCGCGGTTTCATCTGCAATTGCAATACCCTTGTCAACCGCTTCAATCGTGGTTTGAATCAATTCCCTCGTCTCGCCTGCCGCCTTGGTAGATTCCTCCGCAAGATTCTTAACCTGCTCAGCAACCACTGCAAAGCCCTTACCTGCTTCACCGGCTCTCGCTGCCTCAATAGAGGCATTCAGGGACAACAAATTCGTCTCACTTGCAATTTCCTCAATCGTCCCAATAATGGTGCGAATCTGCTCCGAACAATTACTGATATCACCGATTGCGGTCTTTAATTCCTGCATCTTTTCATTTCCCGCATGCAGCATCTGACCTGCATTTGAAGATATCTGCACGGTGTCCTGCGCCTTCTGAGCTTTCTGTTCCATGCTGCCTGCCATCTGTTCAATCATGCCGGCAACCTCAGATACCTGTCCTGCCTGCACCGTACATCCTTCTGCCAAATCAACTGCCGCATGAGACAGCTGCTCCGAACCGGCATCAATCTCAGATGCCGCATCCTGAAGCGTTGACAGCACACCCTTCATATCCAGAATAATCTGTTCTAATGATTCCTTAATCTTTACAAACTCTCCTACATACTCCTGCGTCACGCTGACATTATAATTTCCCTGCCCCATACTGCCCAGTATGCCGGAAATCTCAGTAATCATATTTGCAAAGTTTTCCTTCATGAATGCGATAGAACGTGCCATCTCGCCGACTTCGCTCTCGTCAATTTTCAATTCCATCTCGTGGTGGAACTCACCCTGTGCTAACACTTTCATCTGCTCAGACACCTTAACGATAGGCGTTAACAGTTCCTTCTTGGAGAAATTGATGGTCGCTACAACCTGACGCACAATAATAACAAATGAAGCAATGAAAATTACCAGCGAAATCAGCATCATCATATTCAGCACTGACTGATTCCTGCTCATTCTCGCCTGAATTGTAGAGATGCATTCCTCCGTCTCACTGTTAATCTGCTGAATTGTCGCCTCATACTCATCTCCAAATACAAGTGCAGATGCCTCTTCTGTCTTTCCGGCAGCTGCTAATTCCATTGCCTCCTCTTCTAAAGGAACCAGTCCATTTGACATCTCTGCAATATGCTCCAATGCTGCCCATTCCTCTTCGTTAAGACCATTCTCCTCCAAACCGGCCCATGCGACATCACGGTTCTTATCCACATTCAGTTCCCGCATATAATTATCATAATATACCTGATTGCCTGTAACTGCATACGACTGTACCTCAGAGGTCAGTGTCTTAGATCCCATCCGGTACTGATTCAGATACATCGTACTTTCTAACTGCTCCGCATTCAGTATCATCAGCCAGCTGTTCAGGAAAACATACACAGCCAAAAGCAAAACCCCAAGCTTTACAAAAAAATTGGTACTTTTTACAACCTTATTCAGCTGTGCTACCTGTCCATTCGGATAAAGCTGCTTCTCGCTTTCCTGTTTTTCCTTTTTCCCCATATCCGCTCTCCTTTTTCCTTTGCGTTTCTAACTGAAAACACGCGTGTACTGGTACCATTGTACCGCACACGCGTGTTTTCGTCAACGAATTATCAGAATTCTTTTCTTCTGCTTTTTATATTTTCGCTCTTTTTACTTGTGTTCTTTCCGAAATTCTACGCATTCTGGCTACATCCACCTTACATACCTTTCTATCGTAAGTATAGAATCCATTTACCTCATCCTCAACATCAGAGACCTGTGTATAGACACAGCCACAGGCTCCCTGTGCAATCGTCGGTAGCAGAAGTTCTTCATAACGTGCTTCTATGCGCGCAGTCAGTTCCTCACTGCTCTTACATGCGCCGTATCCATAGCTTTTATCTGCATTATAAACATGCCCCGGAATCTCATATGTATATCCGCCAAACTCAGATATAAGCATGGGACGCTTCTGTGGCTTCGGCCTTCTATTGCCAAAGTAGACATGATGGCTGTCAAAGTCACTCTTCGTCTGCGCAAACCATCCGGATGTTGCATCATAAAGTCTGGTCGCATCCTCCTTTTTTGCCCGCTCATACATGCGGTCACTCTCAAACTGCCCCCAGCCCTCGTTAAAAATCGTATAGGCGACAATACACGGATGATTATACAGATGCTTCTGGGTGTCTGTCATATGTCTCTCAAACATCTCCTTGACTTCCTGCGGCACATAATGTCTTGTATCATCACGCTTCACCATGCCTATCGTTGGAAGTACGGTGTCTCTGATATATGAATAACTTCCGTTGTTCACCATATCCTGCATTACCAGCATTCCATGCAGGTCACAATAGTAGTAAAAGCATTCCGGCTCCACCTTAATATGCTTACGGAGCATATTAAAACCAAGCTCCTGCATTCTTAAAATATCGCGCTCGTACTCGCGCTCCTCTGCCGGCAGAAAAATGCCATCACAGTAATATCCCTGATCCAGCACACCATTCATGAAAATCGGTTCTCCGTTCAGGCATACACGATTTACACCGTCTATCTCGCGAATCGCAATCTCACGCAATGCAAAATATGTCTCAACCGTATCTTCTCCCACCGTAATTACCGCACGATACAGATACGGCTCTTCCGGCGACCATTTCTTCGGCTGATACTGCTCATTATCCAGTCCCTTCACAACAGAAAAGTCCATCGCAATTTCACCGCCCGCAAAATTCGTCTCATACCATTCTCCATCGTGAAGTTCTACCTTGAATTGCCCTGCTGCAGGTACATTTCCATAATCGGATTCTGCATCAATTCCTCCAAGTTCTATTGCTATGCGCACGCTGTGTTCATCCGGTGTTATGCGAAGATTACTTATGTAAACTTCTGGCGTCTGCTCCACCCACACCTGCTGCCAGATACCGCTGACCGGTGTATACCACATGCCGCCCCGCTTTTTGCACTGCTTTCCATAGGGATACTTGTGCGAAAGTTCATCTGTCACTTTGACTACCAGATGATTCTCTTCTTGTATCTGCTCTGTGACATCAAAGGTAAACGGCAGATAACCTCCCTCATGATGTCCAATCGGTGTTCCGTTTAAATAGACCTCTGCCATCTGGTCTACCGCTCCAAAATGCAGCAATGTACGCTTTTTATCCTCTAAACTGATTTTAAAATCACAGGTATATTCCAGTTGTGTGCCAACTTCTTTTCCATAACCGGAAAGCTTCGCCTGTGGCGGAAACGGCATACGAATAGCTTCGCCGTTCAGCTTCCAGCCTTCTCCAAGGTTCATCCATTCTGTACGTTTCATCTGCGGTCTTGGATATGAATCCCAGCTTCTTTCTCCTGCAAGCACCCGCTCGCCGGCTTCCGTAATTAACTGCTCTTTCCCCTTCTTCCCCATACCATTCTCCCACGAAATTTCTCTTGTTTGATACTATGTCTCTTTACAGGAATTCTTTCATTTCCTGTGGTGTCTTTGCAATATTCAAAGCACCGTGTTCCCGAAGGAATTCCTCATCTCGGAATCCCCATAACACCGTGATGCACGGCAGTCCGGAATTCTCCGCTGTCATGATATCCACCTCAGAATCACCAACATAAACCGCCGTCTCTGCCGATGCACCCAGTTCCTCTAATGCAGTCTGCACCATATCCGGTGCCGGTTTCTTCGCAACACCTTCACGCTCGCCAATCGCCACAGGCACAATACCTTCAAAATATTCCTCTGCCAATTCTTTCACAGCCGCGTCAAGCTTATTTGACACAATCGCAAGTGCATAGCCTTCTGCCTTCAAGTCACGCAAAAGTGGAAGTACTCCTTCGTATGGTCCGGTCTTGTCATTACAATGTACGCTGTAATAGTCTTTAAACTCCGCAAATGTCTCCTCAAACCGTGGATTTTCCAAACCGCCCGGCACAGCACGCTCCAACAGCTTCTGCACGCCGTTTCCGACAAAAGTCCGCACCTCATCTATGCTGCGCTCCGGCATCCCCATCTTTCGCAACGCGTAATTCGTTGCATCGGTGAGGTCTTCCAATGTATTTAACAGCGTTCCATCCATATCAAAAATGACTGTTTGATATTTTTTCATTACTTCTTCCTCAATTTATTCTGTCCGGTATTTTACTTTACACTGACCTCGCCTGCAAGTACACGCTTGTAGTCTTCGTAATTTTTAGCAAGCAGTGTCGGCGTGTCTAATCCATATGGACATTTACTCTTACACTTGCCGCAGTGCAGACAATTCTCAATCTTTTTCATCTTTTCCTGCATCTCCGGTGTCAGCTGTGCATCCGAAGGTGCACGGCGCAGCATCAGAGACATTCTCGCACAATTGTTAATCTCGATTCCCGCCGGACACGGCATACAATAGCCGCAGCCTCTGCAGAATTCGCCGGAAAGTTCCTCTCTGTCGTGTGCAATAAGCGCCGCTATCTCCTCCGTCATTGTCGGCGGATTGTCAATATAGGAAATGAACTCCTCCAATTCGTGCTCGCGCTGTACGCCCCAAATCGGAAGAACGTTCTCATACTGCGCCTCAAATGCATATGCAGCCGCAGAATTCGTGATAAGTCCTCCCGAAAGCGCCTTCATTGCTATAAATCCCATGCCCTCTTCCTTGCACTTCTGCACCAGCGCAAGGTCACGCTCATTTGCCAGATAACAGAACGGGAACTGCAACGTCTCATAAAGTCCGGATGCAATCGCTTCCTCTGCAACCGCCAGTCTGTGATTGGTAATACCGATATGGCGAATCTTCCCCTGCGCCTTTGCCTCAATCATCGCCTCATAAAGTCCGGTTCCGTCTCCCGGCTTCGGGCAGAAGGATGGATTGTGAAACTGGTAAATATCAATATAATCTGTTCGCAGGTTCCCCAGAGATACCTCCAAATCCTTCCAGAACTCCTCCGCCGTTGTCGCAGCCGTCTTCGTCGCAATATAGACTTTCTCACGCATTCCGTCAAACGCTTCTCCCAGCTTCTCCTCGCTGTCTGTGTAGAAGCGTGCCGTATCAAAGAAAGTGATTCCCGCATCATACGCGCGTCTTGCAAGTTTTACCGCATCTTCTGTACTGATTCTCTGAATCGGAAGTGCACCAAAACCATTTTTATTGACCGTAATTCCGGTCTTTCCAAGTGTAACCGTCTCCATGTTTTTATCCTCCTGTGTTATACTTTACTTATCCACAACATAAGGGAAAAACAACTCACTTTTCCCCTTCTTATCAAACATATTGTTGTACTGAAGAATTTTGTAATCGCGAATCCACTCCGCCTCTTCCTCCGTCGCCTCTTCTATGTGCCGAAATCCTCCCGCCGATTTGGAATAATAACCGCGCGAATTGATTGCCGGAACGACCTCCATCATATCTAAGAGGAACCGGTTGTACGGCGGAACGGTAAGCCCTGCACGCTGCAACGCCATTGATGCCAGAAAGTTGATACTCGTAATCTCCACGATCTCCTCTTTTGTCTCATAATTGGTCCATATAAAAAACGGTACCGTATATAATGCCTCCAGTTCATCCGTTGTAAGACCCGACAAGCCCTTGCCATTCAGATACGGATAAAAACCGGATGATAAACTCGGCTGATGGTCCCCGAAAAAAACGATTTCCACGGGGTCATCCACACTCTCAAAATAGGAAATCAGATACTCTAACGCCTTATCACTTTCATGAACGAGCGAAAGATACTGGTTTACATCCGGATAATTTATTCCCAGCATCCTTACTTCCTCATTAAAATTCTCATACTTTTCCGTATATCCGCCATGGTTCTGCATAGAAATACTCATGATAAACAAGTCCTCATTCGCACCACGGCTTTCATATCGTTCGATAATGCTCTCATAAAATTCCTGATCCGTCACATACTCACGCAACATCTGCGTCTGATCAAAGTCATCAATAAAATGCATCTCGTCAAATCCCATATTCGGATAAACGGTATTTCGACTCCATCCTGTCTCATAATAAGGATGCATTGCCACACAGGTATAGCCTTCATTCTTAAGGCTTGACACCAGCGAAGTCGGTGTGTCTGTAATATACTGCTGATAAACTACCGAACCACTTGGCAAAAATGCCATGGAATTGCCTGTCATAAATTCCCACTCGGAATTCGGTGTTTTCGCACCAAATACAGAGGAAAGCGCATATCCCTTTACAGTATTCTCTGTCATTGAATCATAAAATGGTGTCAACTCCATGTTTGTCCCAAATTCACCTACTACACTAAGGTCAGCATACGACTCACTCATAACTGCGATTATCGTTGGCTTTTCTCCTTCATCGCCAATCCCTGTGCCCGGCTCCGTCTGCGCGTACACATCCCCAAGAGCTGCTACCGCCTCATCCGAATAACCTTCCGGCTCAGTCACAAAGCAATCTCTCACACTGAGTACAAAATTCAAGATATACCCGTTTCGGTAACTTCCCTTCTGTTCCCATGTCTCAGTCACGATGTATTGGCTCTTCACACCTACATAAAGCGAACTAAGTACTGCAAAAGAAATACAGACTGCCAACTGCCTCTTCCTTGCCGCAGTCTCAACCGGAAACTTACGCACCAAAGCCACATAAAGCACCGAAAGTAATATCACGTACCCCGCTCTTTCATCAAGAATAAACTCATAATTTGCCGCAACAGAAAGTCCGGTCTGAATCGATTTCAAATCGCTGAAAATAAACTCATTTCCGCGAAACAGATACACGAAATAATTAATACCTGCCATTGACATCAGAAATATATAGGATACCATACAGCCCAGATTTACCCGCTTTGTGAAAAGCTGCACCACCAAAAACAACACGATGCAGCACACAATGTTCAAAAGCATGCGTTCCTGTGAAATCTTCGCGCGAAGTTCCTCATCCAGAAGCAGATACTGCACATGATATGCTGTAAAAACAGCACTTACCGCAATCATAAGCACGCTCCACAGCCACGCCCATCTCCGGTTAATCTCAACGTTCATACTCTTTATGAAAAAATAGAGTACTCCAAATCCCAGAAGTGCATAAATCGAAAAACCAATATTAAAAAATAATACTGCCGCCAGAAGCATTGCTACTGCAAATCTGGCGACATTTTCCTTCTCAAAACCAAGTTTTATCTTCATATTATCTTACTTGCCATTCTTCCCTACATATACGCGTGCTTATGTCCTCGCACTCTTCGCCCAATTACAACAAATGCCCCAATAAACAATGGAAATAATGATGTCCCAAAACGGTATAAAAGCGCCGCTGAACCCGCAAGTCCTGTTCCTACAATGCCAGAGAACATTGTCGTAAACAACACTTCCGTCGAGCCGATTCCTCCCGGAGCCGGAATAATTGCCGCCAGCATAATAGAAAGTGAAGTTATCGCCATCGTCTGCACAAAGGTGATATCCGCATGTCCTGCGAACACCAGAAACGGCATTCCATACCAGAATGCATTGCGGATAGTACTAACTACAGTTACCTCTGTCACCAGCCGCCGGTTCTTCATAACCTGTCTGGATGCACGCTCTAACATGCGGCACTCGCCGCGCAGTGACGCAATCTGCACATCAAAACGGCGGTCAAATTTCAGATCCAGCCAATCCAAAAACTTAAATAAGCACTTATGAAACCTTTTGGAACAACAGAGCAAAATCAATCCCATTGTCAGAATAACGGTCACCAAAAAGCCCACCATGAGCAGCCACATATAGGACTGGAAATGACCATACATATAACCCCAGCTCATCAAAAATAGTATCACAGAAAAAATTGCAATGCTCAGTCTGTGAAATGCATACTGTAACAGGTAGAGTCCAAAGCCAATCGAATGCTCCACCCCATTCTCTCCCAGATAAATAACTGCCGCAACACCTGCGCCACTGCCTAATGTTGCAAGACGATAAAATGAACAAAAAAACGCATTCGTCACGCCCTTGCGATAGGAAAACGCCGGATTATACTCCTTTGCAAGAAGCATGGTAATATAACCCTCCAACAAATGATAAAGCACTGTCATCACACAAATGCCTATAATCACCCATGGTGCCGTCTCGCAAAGCTGCGTCATAATCGGCTCCATCGTATCCCGGAACGTATATACAATTATGGCAATGAGGAGTACTACGAATCCCCACTTTAATATCTGCTTTTGTGTCTTCTTAATAACAATCTCTCCCTACAAAAAAATCCTTTATCTGTCCCTCAACAACCGCAATTAAACGTGTGCGTGCTTCTAAACTCGCCCACGCAATATGTGGTGTGATAATAAGGCGCTCGCTATCCTTAATCGCCCGAAGCGGATTTTCCGGACTCATCGGCTCCTCCGCCAGAACATCTAAGCCTGCCGCCTCAATCTCATGGCTGTTCAGTGCTTCTGCCAAATCTTTTTCTACAACAATCGGCCCTCTGCCAAGATTTAAGAAAATTGCTGTTCTCTTCATCTTTGCAAAAGCCTCCGCATTCATCAGACCCATTGTATTATCGTCAAGCGGTGCATGTACCGATACCACATCTGACTCCGTCAACAGCGCATCAAAATCCACGCGCTCGTATCCCGGCTGATTGTTCTTCCCCGAGGTAGAATAGTATATCACACGACAGCCAAACATCGATGCAATATCTGCCACCCTGCGTCCGATTGCACCCAGACCGATAATTCCCCATGTTTTTCCGCTAAGTTCATGAAATGCCTTCGCAAAATGCGTAAACATCACATCATTTACATACTTTTCCGTCTTGACATATGTATCGTAATAATGCAGTTTCTCCAACAGGTAGAACAGCATTGCAAACGTGTGCTGCGCTACCGTCTCTGTGGAGTATCCTGCCACATTGCGCCATTCAATACCACGCGCTGCGAGATAGTCTTTGTCCAAATTATTCGTTCCCGTCGCTGTCACACAGACGAGCTTCAAATGTTCTGCTTCACCGATGGTCGTCTCATCTATCACAACCTTATTCACGACGACAACATCTGCATCCCTTGTGCGTTCTCTCGCCTCTTCCTTAGAAGAGAATCCATACTTCACAACTTCGCCAATCTTATCGAAACCGGAAAAATCCAAGTCCTCTCCCAGCGTCTTTGCATCCAAAAATACAATCTTCATACTTTTCACTCACGTTACATCTGTCCGGACGCAGCTTCCTTTCCCGGCATAATACCGCTTACTACCACGTATAAGGTCACACCGCGGATTTCTTTTACCCTTACGATTGTCCCTTTCTCAAACGTCTGACCATCCACATAAGCTCTCGCCGTCCACTCCTCGCCTTTATAAACAGCAGCGCCTGTTCCGCGGAGATTGTCTATGTCCTCTGTTACAACCACATTTTCGTCTATCACCAACTCATAGTTTGTCTTTACCAGATGCGGTTTAAAATACTTAAGCGCCCATGGTCTGGTAAAGAACAGAAGAACGAGCGACACTACAACAAAAATTAAGAACTGCCACACTTCGCCAAGTCCCACGGCATAGCCAAGCAGCGCTGCTAACGCACCGCCCGCAAACCAGATAGAAGTCAATCCCACCGTTGCCGCCTCAATGACTGCAAAAAGAATAATCAACCCAATCCAAATAATTGCCATCATGTCTGTTTCCAACTCCTTCTTTTCGAAATGAATTCTCTTGTTTTAAGTTATTCCTAATATAGCATATTCTAAATTTCATTTCCATGGTTAATTATATGCAATTTTATGCCGAAAGATATATTAGATTACAGTTCACATTAGGAGGGTCATTATGTCTTCACTTGCTTCCGGTATTGGTACAACCTTAAGTTCCAATTACTACTTACGCAATTTTTATATTTCCAATCGGGATGCCCGCACTTCCTCAAAGCGCAGCGGCATGGACAATTCAGCATTGTCAGCAGCGGACAGCAAAGCTCTCCGCCGTGCACTCAAACAGCTCGGAAACTTTGAATATACCGACGAAAAGGAAGATGCCATCCGCAATACAGCCAAAGCATTTGTTGAGGTTTATAACAATACCATCTCCTCCTCATCTGCTTCCACAGACACTTCCTTAGAGCACAGCATGAAGCAGTTGAAAACTCTTGCAAAAGACTATACTTCTGATTTAGATAAAATCGGTATAACCGTAAACTCTGACGGTACGCTCAAATGCCGTGACGCATTGTTTTCTTCTGCCGATATTTCTAAATTCGAGAAGCTGTTTTCCACAGGCACTGATTTTATGCAGCGGGCTTCCACCTGCGCCAAGCGCATTGAGCGAAGAAGCGATGCTCTGATTTCCACAGAACAGCATCAGAAATTATTAGAAAGCAGCAAGAAAAAGTCTGCTTCTCCCGCTGAAACTCCTGTCTCGCAGCTTTTTGCAGCGGGCACAGACTTGAACACCGTATTAAATACCGGAGTAGGTCGAAATGTAAATATCTCATTATAAAGTTGAATCGATTATACACAAAAAGGCTGTCGCAACAGCCTTTTTTCTATATCCTATTTCTGCTCCATGCGTATGCAAATATCATTTCCGGAAACTGCCACCGTTGCATAGCTTCCACAGATAAGCGGCATCATCGGCGGCAAGTGCCCCAAATCCACATCCATGATAATCGGTACACCAAGTCCCTCAAGCAGATCACATACCGCATGATACTGATCTAAGCCCATCATATCCTCTCCAAAATGCAAAGGTCTTCCAATCAGAAATCCTTTTACATGGGAGAACCATCCTGCATGTTTCATCTGCCAGACAGCACGGCGTATCGCCATCACATTCAAATCACACGCCTCAAGGAACCAGATAATCCCATCATCCTTGTAACGTTCTGTAAATTCAGGCGTCCTGTCATATTTCGTTCCAAGAAGGTTTACCAGACAATCCATACATCCGCCCAGCAGACGACCCTGTATTGTAACTGCCGGATTCGTATGCTCCTGCATTTTATATTCCATCTGTGTACTATCCACCTGCTCAGGCAAGAACACATGCAGCTTTCTTGGTTCTGTCACATGATACGGTTCTAAAGGATGCTCTTCATCCTTCGTTCCTTCCTTTTCCCATAATTCATATCCCTGTACGGTATCCTTCTGTCCACGAAGCAGAGCATATGCATCCTGAAGGCTCTGATGCCACGGCTCCATACCAAACGCTGCTGCACATGGTCCGTAAACAGATGCCGTATCACAAAGTGTCGCCAACAGATATGTCATATTCGTGTTGTCTGAAAATCCCATGTACCACTTCGGCTTCGCTTGACGGATTCTGTCAAAGTCCACTAGACTTATGGTCTCACACATCAGCTCTCCGCCACCGCAGGAAATCAGCACATCATTTTTATCACTGCAATAATAATCGGTCAGCTCTTTTCCACACGCCTCCGGTGTATTGCTGATTCCGATACCGCATCCCTCATAACAGTTCGGTCCCAAATCCAACGAATGCCCCAGTTCTTTAAACTTTTTCTGCGCATTCAGAAATCCTGTGTGATACGGCTCAATATTACAACCAAAGGATGGCGCCACGAAACCGATGGTTCCGCCATCCGGCAAATACTTTGGATATCTCATAAAACCCTCTCTTTCTAAACATTTTATTCTGCATTATTTAAAATCTTTTTAAACTTTGCAAAAAATGCAATTGTCGTAACCGTTGCTGCAATGATGTCGCAGACCGGCTCTGCAAGGAATACACCAAACACTTTATTCTCAAAGAACATCGGCAAAATAAAGATGAGTGGAATCAACAGTATGATTTTACGAAGGCACGCAAGAAACAGACTGATCTTTGCCTGTCCAAGAGCCATAAAACTCTGCTGGCATGACAACTGGAATCCCAATGAGAAAATGCCTGCCATGTAAATGCGAATTGCCCACGCTGCGTAATCTGCCAAAGCCGCATCTGTGGTAAAGATACCCGCGAACGCACGAGGGAACAGCATTGATGCGCCCCAGAAAAGAACGGCATACACCACACACACACCAAACTGAGTGGAAAACGCTTTTTTTACACGCTCCGTATTTCCTGCGCCATAGTTATAGCTGATAATCGGCTGTCCGCCCTGACACAATCCCTGCAACGGCATCGTCGCCAACTGGCTAATACTTGTGATAATTGTCATCGCTCCCACCGCAATATCACCGCCGTACTTAGAGAGGCTTGTAGTAAAGCTGATAGAAAGCAGACTCTCAGTTGACAGCATAACAAATGTGGAAATTCCCAGTGCAAGACACGGGCCAAATACTTTCGGCTCAAGCTTCATATTTTCTTTCTTCAAACGCAGAATTGTTTTATTTCCGGTAAGAAAACGCAAAATCCAAATTGCTCCGACTGCCTGACTGAGTACCGTTGCTATTGCCGCTCCTTTTACGCCCATATGAAATCCGAAGATAAAAATAGGGTCAAGTACAATATTAATAACCGCACCGATGACTGTCGTCATCATACTGATTTTGGCAAACCCCTGCGTTGTAATAAATGGATTCATTCCCATAACAACGAGCACACAGATACTTCCCAATATGTAGATGCGCGCGTAATCAACTGCATACGGCAGCGTCACTTCGCTGGCTCCAAACCATGAAAGCAGCGCAGGTGCACAGGCATAAAAAATTATCGTTAAAATCACTGCAAAAATCAATAATAAAGAAAAACAGTTTGCAACTATTTTTTCTGCACCATTCTTGTCCTTCTTACCTAAAGCGATGGATGCCAGTGGTGCTCCACCTGCCCCTGCAAGCATTGCAAACGCATTAATCAGCATTAGAATCGGCGTAAACAATCCGACTCCTGTCAGTGCAGCAGCTCCTATTTCCGGAATATGTCCGATATAGATGCGGTCTACAATGTTATACAGCAGATTGACAACCTGCGCTACAACCGCCGGAATCGCCAGCTGCACAAATAGTTTTGGAATGCTTCCCGTTCCCATGTCATTTGTTTTGGAATTCTCTTTCATTATAATCCCTCTTTCTCTCTACTATTCTATACTTTTTAATGCTTCCACCGGATCAATTCCATCCAGCGAGCGGTCAGTAATCGCGTTGACAATCACCGCAAAAAGAGCAGAGATTCCTGCCGCAATCAAGTAACTCTCCGTATGAAGAGATACTGCCAGATAAATAGACGGTATACGCAAAATCTCAGTCAGTGTCTGTGCAAACGCATATCCGAGCGGAATTCCAAGCAGAATTCCCACTCCGGTCAGAATCAAAGTCTCCTTATTCACGTAAAGATGTACCTCTCTGTCAAAAAAACCAAGCACCTTGATTGTGGCAAGCTCACGCTGCCGTTCCGAGATATTGGTTGTTGACAATGTAAACAGCACAACAAATGCCAGTGCCGCGGCCATAATAATAACTATATATACCACCATATTAATCAATGCAAATGCCTGGGAAAAATCAGCTTTTAATTCTTCCGTACTCATGGATGTAAGAACACCATCCTTCTCTCCCAGCATCTTTGCATATGCCGCTTTGTCCGTACATTCTTCCACAAGTTCCAGCAGCACACCATTCGGCTCATACTCTCCGAAAAGATCTTCATAGGTCGTCTGTGTCATATATATATTATTACCAAGATAATTTTTTACGATAGCTGTCACTTCTACTTCCTGCTGACTTAAATCAAGTCTCTGGATGGAAACTATATCTCCTTCGCCAAATTTTAGTACATCCGAAGCATTCTGGGTAATATAAATACCGCCGTCCTCTGGTACAACCGGCTCTCCGCTCAGATTCTCAAGTGCGATGTAATTCTCCAATGCAGTCTTTTCAGGCACAACGAACAGCTGAACTTTCTCTTCCCCTGTTTTGCCCTTTAACTGCACATTTTCAATCTGTGCATTCATAAAGGATGCCACTTCTTCATCATCCTCTACATAGGACAACAATTTCCCGTTGTCCGCCGGCGTTGTTACCGCCATCAAATCATAGCGGTAGACCTGCTCGTATTGTCTTGGCATCAAATCCGTCACGGAGTCCTTGATGGCAAAGCCAAAAAGCAGTAACGCCATACACCCCATAATTCCTGCAATCGTCATAAACAACCTCTTCTTATAGCGGAAAAGGTTGCGCGCCGTCACTTTGTTTAGAAACGACATATGATTCCAAACCGGTGTGATGTGCTCAAGCAGTACACGCGAGCCGGAACGCGGTGCCTTTGGCCGCATAAGCACCGCCGGCATCTGTAAGAGTTCCGTCTTGCAGGCAATCGCCGTTGCATCCACAATGCCTCCCATAAAAATTGCAGGACCTAAGATACCGTTTATCGGCTCAAACAAAAATACAAAATCCGGCAACAAATACATTTCACCAAAGATTACAAAAATAATACCCGGCAGAACAATAAATGCACAAAGCGTTCCCACAACACTGCCCATTGCGCTTGCCGCAAATGCATAAAGCAGATATTTCTTTCGGATTTCCCTATCTGTGAATCCAAGCGCCTTGTATGTCCCGATAAGTCCACGGTCTTCCTCCACCATACGCGTAATTGTCGTCAAACTGATTAAAATCGCCACCACAAAAAAAACAATCGGGAATACCGTTCCAATGGCCTCAATAGAGTCCGCATCACTCTTAACATTTGCATAGCCGCTTAGAGATGTACGGTCCTGTACATACCATTGTGTCATATCAATGTCCTCAATCTCTTTTCTGGCATCCAGAATTTCCTGCTCTATCTCTGCCTTCTGTTCCTCGAATTCATCCCATCCGTCTGCAAGTTCTGCTTCCCCTTCTGCAAGCTTCTGTCTGTTGTCTTCTATCTCATCCCATCCGTCCTCTATCTGGCTGACCGCCTCTGATTCTTTTTGGGCGAGTTCCGCTTCCCCTTCTGCTAAAGTTGTCTCGTTATAGCTTATCTCTGCGTATCCTGCTTCCAACTGCTGCTTTCCATAAGAAAGTTCCGCCTCACTATCAGCTATCTGCTGCCAGGCATTGGTAAACTCCTGCTTCGCCATCACTTCCTGCGCATCTAACGCTGTCAACTGTGCATTCAAGACCTGCTCCGTTGCCTGCAGTTGTCCCATCCCATGTGCCATCTGCGGCAGCTGTGAAAGCAAGGTATCTAACTGCTGTTTCTGCATTTCCAAAGCTGCAAGTTGCTGCGAATACTCAGGCAATGTCACATCCAGTCCTGCAATCTGTGTGTCAATCCCTGCCTTTGCTGTCGTTACCGCGGTCTGCAGTGCTGTCAGAAATGCCTGTTCCTGAACATTTGCTACCCCGGAGGCAGCTGCACCTGCCGCGTTGCTGCCAGTCCCTGCCACACTGCCGCCGGTTTCTGCCGCGCTGCCCTGTGCTCCTGCCGCCACCTGCTCTTCTATCACCGGAATATACGCCTCCGTCAATGCCTGTACATACACATCCCACTCTGTCTGCGGCCATAATCCCGCAAACATTCCGGACACTGCCGCAAGCTGCGTATGAAGTTCCGCACTCTGGTTCTGAACAGTTTCCAACTGTGTGTTAAGTTCCGTGCGTCCGGCAGCAATCTGTGCATATGCCTCGGTCTCTTGCTCCGTCAATGTCTGCCTCGCCTCATAAAGCTGCCACTCGCCTTCTGTCAGCTGCTTTTGGGCATCCTCCATCTGCCATCTGCCTTGCTCTAACTTCGTTCTGCCGTCCGCGAGTTCTTCCCGCGCTTCCGCGAATCCATCTACTGCCTCCTGCTCTTTTTCTCTTAATTCACGCTCGCCATCTGCAAGCTCGGTTTTGCCTTTCGCAAGCTCATCCTCCGCTTCCTCTAACTCCGCCTCTGCGTCTGCAAATTTCTCTGCCGCCTCTGCCTCCGCATCCGCAAGCTCCTCATATGCCTCTCCGGTAATCTCATCATAACGCGCCTGTTCACGCTGTTCCTTGATTTCACTCTCAATCCGCTCCATCACCTCAGTGACATATGTCTCATACTCTTCTCCATAGCAAAACATCTCACGCGCGTCGCTAAGTGTCAGATAAACTGCCGTATATATATCACTATCCACCGCTTCCGGTCTTACGAAAATTGTGTAATCCTCTGTGGATGAGGAGCGAAAAGACACAGCACCGCCGGAATTGTTAATGTCCATCGGGTCAACTACTATTGCACATATTATGTATTCTGTATACAGGAAATTGGGATTTTCCTCCTCTTCCATCTCTTCTTTAATCGTAATTGTATCTCCCAACTGCGCACCGGTATCTTCTGCAAAACGAATCGTCACTGCAACATCTTGTGCATGCTGCGGAAGTTCTCCCTCCAGCAGATAGGGTTCATTCATACCGCTTTCACTCAGCGTTTTTAATGCCACACTGCAATTTCCCTCACCAATCTGCATATGTACTGTCTCACTGTATGCACCTTCCGCGCACTCTACTCCATCGAGTGCCGCCAATGCTTCCACATCCTGCTCCGTCAGCCCAAGCGTTGATACAACATTGATGTCATAGAGCTTCTGTTCATCCAGGAAATTATCCGCACTATGCCGCAAATCCACGCAGGAAGCTTTCAGCCCCGAAAACATCGCAACACCCAGAATAGTGATTATCATAATTGCGAAGAATCGCTTTTTTCCTTTCCATATCGCACGCCAAATATCTTTATTGTATGCTTTCTTCATCCGTATCTATCCTCTTATTAGCCGTTATCACACTTTCTGCTGCGTACTACCATTCAATTTCTGCAATCGGAGTCGGATTCGGATTGCAGGTAATCTCAGTTACTTTTCCGCTCTTAAAGCGAATCAGGCGGTCTGCCATCGGCGCCAGTGCCGAGTTGTGTGTAATTAAAATCACCGTAATTTTCTCCTTGCGACAAGTGTCCTGAAGCAGCTGTAATATCTGCTTTCCGGTGTTGTAGTCAAGTGCACCCGTCGGCTCATCACATAAAAGCAGCTTTGGATTCTTTGCAATCGCACGCGCGATAGACACTCGCTGCTGCTCACCACCGGACAACTGTGCCGGGAAATTGTCTTTTCGCTCTGCAAGACCGACCTTATCTAATGTCTCTCCCGCATCCAGCGAATTTTTGCAGACCTGTGCCGCCAATTCAACATTTTCCAATGCAGTCAGATTCGGCACCAGATTATAGAACTGGAATACAAATCCGATATCTGTCCGGCGATATCCTACAAGCTGTTTCTTGTTGTACTTTGCAATGTCATTGCCGTCCACAATAATCTCTCCGCTCGTCGGTACATCCATACCGCCTAAAATATTGAGCGCAGTTGTCTTACCCGCACCGGAAGAACCAAGAACTACCGCCAGTTCTCCCTCCTCAACCGTAAAGCTTGCATCGTTAAGCGCCTTGATAGAAGTCTCTCCTGTGATGTATTCCTTCGTCACATGGTTAAACTCGATATATGCCATTGGTACCCTGCCTTTCTGTACTTTTATTATTTTATCCTATGTACCTGTATACAAGTACTTTCTCCCTATCCTATACTATAACGCATCTGAACCGGATTTATCAATCTTTTCGGGCACAAAAACCGGGATTCCGGTGTAGAATATCTGCTGTCATACAAAAAGGCGGCTCACATTTGTGAGTCGCCCAAATAATATAATATGTCTCTATAACCGTTTTTCATCTGCGGTACCATTTTTATATTTTTGCCTGACGCTTCATCCCATTTTTTTCGTGGACTCGCCCTCCCGCAATACCGGGTATGTAATATAGGATTCTATATGGATATTCGGTTTCTTAATCTTCTGCAGCACATACTTGCCAGCCTGAACACCCAAATCAAACACATCCACACTTACCACTGTAAGTCTCGGCTTTAGTATCTGTGAAAACGGATATTCATCAAACGTAATTACCCCCATATCCTCCGGCACACGGATTTCTTTGTCTCGCAGTGCATTCATACATCCATAAGCAATATAGTTGTTCGCGCAAATAATTGCATCCGGCTTAGGATTTTTGTTCAGTATCTGCTCCGTCATATAATATCCGCTGTCACACTCCGATTCTCCCTGCTGCACATATCCTTTGGGAACTATAAGGTCATGTTCCTTTAACACCGACAATACACCATTTAGCCGGTGCATGGTAATCTTATCATCATCCGTTCCACCAATAAATGCCAGCGACTGGTATCCCTGCTCTAACAGATACTTTGCCGCTTGTTCTCCCGCCAGGCGGTTATCAATATCAATCCAACAAAAATGATTTTCAAAATGCGGCATTCCGACAATCAGATGTGGTATCTCCTCTCGATAAATCATTTCATCCAATTCGGGAGAAATCACAGAAGCATGAACCACAAAACCGTCCGCAAGCTGTGCATGATACAACTCTTTCATATACTCCACTGCATCTCTGGCCGCAATACTTTTTACCATCAGCAAATATCCCTTGTCTGAAAGCACACTTTCCAAACCGCACATAATCTCAAACATATGTGGATTAGAAAAGCTTACATCTTTTTCCAATGATGTGACCCACACTACCGTCTTAGTAGATTTCTTAGAAAAATTCCTCGCTCTTAGGTTCGGATGATAATTCAGTTCCTGCATCGCCTGATTAACCCTGTCGATAGTTGCCTGTGAAATAGAATAAGAACCATTCATTACCTTTGATACAGTTGCTGTGGAAGTATTTGCACGCTGTGCCACATCCTTTATTGTTGCCGCCATAACATCCTCCGTTTACCTTTTACATTTCATAATCGCAAATCCCTTTGCACCTAACTTCTCCTGATGAAGTCCTTCTGCCAGTAGCGGTGCATACGCTATCATCAGTTCAGAAATATCCATCTCCTGCTTCTCCATATTAATCAGAACACGGATGGACTCGTTCGCTATGCTTCGCTCAAATACATACAGACGACTTCCACGCTCTGCCAACACCGTACGATAATCTCCACTCCTAAGCGTATCTTCCTGTTTTCTTAGAGTTATCAGTTTCTGATAAAATTCAAATAGCTCATGCGATTTGTTCCACTCCATCGGATTTCTATATTCTTCCTCCATAATACCAGAAATCCCCTTCTCATCTCCATAGAAAATAGATGGCATACCGGGAAATGTCATTTGAAATACCACGGCCAGCTTATAATTTGCTATATTTTCATCACAGACTGACAAGAATCGGCTGACATCATGGGTATCTAATACATTCAATTGTGCATACACAGTCTGCCTGCGGTAACGCATCCTCATATCTGTCACCCTGCCGTCGAATAGTCCTGCATCTATAGATTCCTCTGCAAAAAAGCGCTTACAATGCTTTCTGAAATCGTAATTCATAGTAGAGTCAAAAATTGTTCCATCCAGCCAATGTCCGGCACTCTCCCATACTTCTCCAATCAATATAGCATCTGCCTTTTCCTTCTTTACGGCCTGATGGAATTTTCTCCAAAAGCCATCATTGACTTCGCTTGCCACATCCAGTCTCCACCCGTCTATGTCAAATTCTCTTATCCAGTATTTACCCACTTCACAGAAATAGTCTGCCGTTTCCGGATTATTCATATTCAATTTGGGCATCATCCTTTCATATCCAAAACATTCATAATTCGGATATGTTTCCCAGTCATCCGGACGGATTACCGGAAACTGTAACCCATAAAACCAATCTTTATATCTGGACTTCTCTCCATTCTGAACCACATCCTCAAAAGCAAAGAACATCCATCCGCAATGATTGAACACCCCATCTATAATGACACGGATTTCTTCTTTGTGACATGCTTTTACCAGTTCTCCAAACTCCTCGTTAGTCCCAAAGCATGGGTCCACATGATAATAATCAATCAAGTCATACTTATGATACTCGCCCGCCGCAAAAATCGGATTGATATAAATCGCATTGACTCCCAGTTCCTTTAGGTAATCCACGTTTTCTATAATTCCCCGGATGGTTCCGCCAAGCTTTCCTTTTGTAGTAAGACCTGCAAATTCTTTTTCCGTTGGCATATTGCTAATATAGCGTCTGGACGTTGCAAAACTGTCCGGGAAAATATTATAAATAACTGCGTCTTTTGCCCACACCGGCGGCTGCACAATATCTGCCCGATGATTAAATGGCAGCTGAAAATACTCCGAGCGGTCAATTACCGTCTCCTCACTAAAATAATCACCATAGTAGAGAATTTGTTCCGCCCCGTCATTTAATTCAAAATAATAATTTAATCGCTTATATGGATTCACTAACTCCGTCTCAAAATAATCAAACAGCTCTGTCTGCGCAACGATATGCATTTCCTGACAAGAAAAAATCACAGGTGTCACACGACAGGAGCGGTCACCATAATAAAGCATACATTTTTTTATATCATTCCTTCCTGTTCGGATGCGAATGGTCACATGGCTTTCATCTGTTCCATAAGCATACTGCGACATCGGAATATGTAATATAGCACTTTTATTCATCACTTTTCTATCCCTTCACGCCACCGGATGTAAGTCCGGTAGTCATATTTTTCTGAAGCGCAAAAAATACAATCAAAATTGGTATCGACACCACAATAGATGCTGCTGCAAAAACCGGCCATCTGCCGCTCATTTCAGTTGCCTGCAAAGAATACAGACCTCCCGCCAAGGTATATGTGTCTGCTCCTGTCATGAAATTTATTGCAAAAATATACTCATTCCATACATAAATTAAAATCATCATTGCTGTGACTGCAATGGTCGGCTTTGCCAATGGCAGCACAATTCTAGTAACAATCTGCACGGAAGATGCTCCGTCAATCGTGGCAGCCTCCTCAATCTCCACCGGAATCGTATCAAAATATCCCTTCATATTCCAAAGAGCAAACACCGCTTCCGTTCCTGTATACACAATAATCAGTCCGATTTTTGTATTGATAAGTCCCATTGGGCTGAGCAGCTTATACAGTGCCGTCATAGACAACAGGGACGGAAAAGCATACAGCAGAATCAGTATTCTTAAGATAGTCTTCCTTCCCGGAAAACTTTTTCTGGAAAATACATATGCCGCCGGAACTCCCGTTCCAAGGGACAGCACAAGCGTTATCACTGCCAGAATCAGGCTGTTTTTTAACCACAATAAAATTGGTTCCTCCGTAAAGACCGCTTTGTAATTGTCTAAAGTCAGCTGCTTTGGGATAAAAGAAAAATCAGAGCTCAGCAAGCTGTTATTTGCATTCAGTGAAACTGAAAATGCATACAAAATAGGAACGAGTGTAAGAAAACAAACTATGATGAAGAAAATATTTACAAAAGTCAGCCCCACTCCTTCTTTTATTTTCTTACTCATGCTCTTCCCTCCTCTTCCTTGGGATTCATATTTGTTATCAGCGAAAATCCAATCAAAATAATAAAGATAATAATGGAAATCGCTGAGCTGTAACCGTAATTATTTGTAATAAACGCCTTTTCATATGCATAGGTCATAATCGTATGAATATCGGCACCTGTCTTAGAGCCTACCTGCTGCGTCAGAAGATAAATAACATCGAACTGTTTAAAAGTCGTAAATACTGTAATCACCACAGACGGCATTATGATCGCCCGAATCATCGGAATCGTAATATACCTTGTTCTCTCCATCCACGTTGCACCATCAAGAAGAGCACTTTCATAATAGCTCTTATCAATACTTTGCAGTGCACCGTCAATAATGGTAATCATAAATGGCAGCGCCAACCACATATTTACCACTGTGCAGCAGATAAATGCCATTGCATCACTGTTTAACCAGCGGATTGGCTCTCTTCCCATGCCGGCAAGCCACTGATTCAATAATCCAAACTGTGAGTTGAACATGCCTGTCTTCCACAACAGGATAGAAACATAGCCCGGCATTGCCCATGGAAATATCAATAACGTTTTATACACATTTCTAAGTTTCAGTTTCTTAATATTGAGCATACTTGCAAAAACAAATGCAATCACAAGCTGCAGTACCATATTGACTATCGTCCAGAGAATCGTTATCAGAAATGCTCTGACAAATCCATTATCCAGCACAAATAATGCATCCTTATAATTTTCCAGACCTATCATCTCATAATCATTCCAATGATATACATTCATATTAGTCAATGATATGTATCCTGTATACACGATTGGAAATATAACAATTAATAGAATTAATAGTAGCGATGGTGCTGACCAGGCATATGCAAAAAATATATTTTTCTTCTTTTTACCCATAACATTCTTCTTTCTCTTGCTGCTACTGCATACTCTCAATTAATATTTCAGCTTCTCTCTGTGCGTCATTTGCGCTTTCTGTGACCTCTTTGCCACTCATATTCACATCTGTCAGAAAATTACCTGCTACTGTCCACATAACATCCATCTCAGGAATATTGGGCATTGGAACCGCATTTTCTGCAGTCTCCTTCATCGCCATAACGACCTCATCTGACTGGATTTCTTCCAAATCATAACAGGTCTCATTGGCAGGAGCGCATCCGCTTGCCTGTGCTAACTGCACGCCTACCTCCGGCTCCATCAGAATACGCAGCACCTGCTCTACAGCTTCCGTTTTATCCTCTGCAGCAAATTTGAGTACCTGAATTCCCTGCACGCCCATATACGGAGCAATCGGTGTTCCTGCTGCATCAATTATTGGCATTGGAGCGACACCTACATCCATTCCCAACTCTCTTACGGTTGGAATCAGCCATGGCCCAGCGATGGTAGAATGTGCCATTCCCTCTCCAAATAGGGTATTTACAGTAGCGTACTCTGTTTCCCCTGGCATTAATGCAACAAACTTCTGATGATACTCTACCGCGGCAATAGTGTTCTCGTTGTTCAGTCCCGGTTCTCCATTTTCATTTAATATATAGCCACCAAATCCATTAATCCATCCGGCAGCGTAATAAGGTGTACTATGCTGTTCCACAAATCCGTAATGACCACCTTTTGTGTTCTCTTCCATGTATGCATATAATTCTTCTGTTGTATCCGGCACCTCATTGTCATCCATATATAAACGGTTATACATAAATAACAGCGTCTCATAATAAATCGGCAGCTGGTATATTTCGCCCTTATAAGTTGCCGCTTCTATGGTACTGTCCATATAGTGATTTAGTTCATCTGCCGGAATAATATCTGTAATTGGTGCCAGAATATCCATTTCTGCATATACACCAATCTTGTCATGCGCAAAAAAGTACATATCCGGTGCTGCTTTCGGATCATTTCCAACCATCTTAAGCGCTTCTGTCATGTCACTTTTTTTTTCGAATACAATTTCAATTTCCGGCTCTAATGTCTTTAATTTTTCCTCTAAGACCGTAATGACCGCATCCTCTTTATCATGCCAGATTGTAATTGTAGTATTCTCATTCGCAGTCTTACCGATTTCATTCCCACTTGCGTCTGCACTGCCACATCCACAAAGTGTTCCTGCAAGCAGACAGCATGCCATAAATAAGGAACATATTTTTTTCATCATAGCCTCCTCATAAACTGGACTGTTCACCCCCGAAGGTTGTGAGCAGTCCATATCTCGTATTTCTAATTATTTCCTATTTCTCTTAACCACCATAGCAACAACCACTATCGCAAGCAGTACAAGCACTATGATTAGCACCGTCATAGCCGCTCCGCTGTTCTCCGATGTGGCATCTGCCACTGCGTCTGCCACTTCCTCCGTGGCATCTGCCGCTTCCTTCGTGCCTGCCATACCTGAAATGTCCGGTTCTTCATAAGACACCTCATATGTTTCACCATCTGTTACCACCATCCAGACATCTTTTCCCGTTTCCACGGATACATCCTGTGTCTGAACAGATCCTTCATTGGCATTTACAATAATCGAATTAACCCAACCCGGAATCTCCTGGGTAAGCCAGCCGTTCTCGCCTTCCTCTAAAGCTTCTCCCGGCCATGTGCTGTATACGTTTGTTCCGTCCGGTGCCGACCATGCCCACAGGCAAGGATTCTCCCAATCTGTCGGCGCTACCACATGCACTGTAATGTTTGGCACTTCCTCCTTGTTCGGATCCACGTAAGAGAAGTCACTCTGTCCCTCTGCATCCACAGTTACCCATACCTCAGCTGCATCAATACTGATATCCTCAGTCTGCACTGCGCCTTCATTCGCATTAATGATAATGGAATTTACCCATACAGGAACCTTGGCACTGTACCAGCCATCTTCATTCTCAGAAAGTTCATATCCCGGCCAAGCTTCAAACGCATTCGTTCCATCTGGTGCTGACCATGCCCAAATACATGGATCTTTCCATGTAGCATCTACCTGTGCATGAACCACAAACTTTTCCACGTACTCAGGAATCTCCCCAGTCGTCTGCTGGTCGTAGGACACCTCTACCTGATCTGCTGCACTAATGCTAATCCATGCATTCGCTCCATTCAGAATCAACTCATCAGTCTGCACCTCTCCCTGATTCGCGTTCACTATTACATGATTCGCCCAGGCTGGAATCCAGATATAGTACCAGCCTTCATTTACCGGATCTGCATCTGCGGCTTCCCCCGGCCATGCAGAAAAAGCATTGTTTCCATCATCATCCCATGCCCACACACATGGATTTGACCAGTCATCCGGCACTTGAACATAAATTGCAGCTTTCTCATCATTCACTTCAGTTCCATCTACTTCACTTGGCATCACTACAATCACCAAAAGCATCATTGCCAGAAGTGCAGATATTCTTTTCATCAATTTGCTCATAAAATAGTCCTCCTATTTGTTCCAACAAAGAAAATGTGCACTTTTCTATTTGTTATGATGATTATATTTCACAGATTTTTTTTCATCAATCAGTTTTTAGGTAACCGTTTTCCCTGTTTGTTTGGCATTTTTCTACAAAAATAATGCGCAGAATTGTGGATAACAAACAAATTCTGCACATCATTTTTTTATCTTTCTTAAATTTTGTTACTTTTTAACAAAACTTTTTTCCTTAGTTTCCTAATTGCTGCGCACTATATACGGCAAGCTACCAGTCTGCTCAAATATCCTACCACAGCTCTGCCAGCTCATAGATGAGGCTTTCTGTCTTCTCCCAGCCAAGGCACGGGTCAGTAATGGATTTGCCGTAACAGCCATCGCCAACCTTCTGCGCACCATCCTCAATGTAGCTTTCTATCATAAGTCCTTTCACAAGCTTATGGACATCCGGGGATACCTTACAACTGTGCATCACGTCCTTGCTGATACGAATCTGTTCCATAAACTGCTTGCCGGAATTGGAGTGATTCGTGTCTATGATAACTGCCGGATTCATGAGTTTATTCTTCTGCGTTTCATTAATCTCTTCATAATGTTCTAACAAATTCTGCAAATCTTCATAGTGGTAATTCGGGATATTGCGTCCAAACTTATCGACGTATCCACGCAGTATGGCATGTGTAAACGGATTTCCCGTTGTCTTTACCTCCCAGCCACGGTACAAAAAGGTATGACCATTCTGCGCCGCAATGATTGAATTCATCATAACCGCAATATCTCCACCTGTCGGATTCTTCATACCAACCGGAATGCCTACGCCACTGGCAGTCAGACGATGCTGCTGGTCTTCCACCGAACGCGCTCCCACTGCTACATAGGAGAGCAAGTCAGAAAGATATCTGTGATTCTCCGGATAAAGCATCTCATCCGCACAGGTAAATCCTGTCTCCTCCACTGCACGCTTATGCAGCTGACGAATTGCAATAATTCCCTTCAACATATCAGAGCCCTTCTCCGGATCAGGCTGGTGCAGCATGCCCTTGTATCCCACGCCGATAGTTCTCGGCTTATTCGTGTAGATACGCGGAATGATAAAAATCTTATCCTCCACCTTCTCCTGTACTTTTCGAAGTCTGGAAATATAATCAATGACTGCGTCCTCATGGTCTGCCGAACATGGGCCAATCACCAGAATCAGCTTATCACTCTTTCCTTCAAATATATCCCGAATCTCGTCGTCTCTCTTTGCCTTTGTCGCTATGACCTGCGCGCTTACCGGAAACTCTTCCTTCAATTCCTGTGGTGTAGGCAGTTTCCGTAAGAACTCCATCTCCATTTCCATATCTATCAACCTCCACGTGCCACATCAATGCAGCACAACTTTTCCGAAAACAGATTCGCACTGCAACGCGTTGCAGTGCGAATCTGTTGATAGTATGATACCGCTTTCTTTTTGCGGTGTCAACCTCTTTTTATATAATAACTTTTATTCAACGGCTTTTAACTGTTTTAAGAAAATGACAACAAATGGTATCGCCGTCACAAAAGCCAGTATATCAGCTATCGTCTGCGCAATTTCTATACCAAACAGTCCAAATGCCTTTGACAGAATAAGCAGTGCCGGAATAAAGTAAAGTCCGCTTCGAAGCATGGACAAAAATGTCGCGATTTTATTTTTCCCAATACTCTGAAACATCATATTGGCGCATACCGACAATGGCTGGAAAAAGAGCGCTATAAGCTGTGCCGCAAGTGCCACACTGCCAATTGCAATGACCTGCGGGTCTTCGCGGAAAAATCCCACCAGTTGTGCCGGAAAAAGCATTCCGATAACTGCCATTGTACCGAGCAGTACCTCCCCTGCCCCCAGCGTAAAAAAGAATCCCTTCCGCACTCTGTCATATTTCTTTGCACCGTAGTTAAACGCTGCAACCGGCTGAAATCCCTGACCAATACCAAGTCCCACAGAAAATATAAATGAACAGATACGGTTCACAATAGACATCGCCGCCACAGCCGCATCTCCATATACCGCCGCCTGTCCGTTTAGGAGCATCGTTGAAATACTTGAAAGTCCCTGACGCATCATACTCGGCAGTCCGGTCTTGCAAATCAGTATGACCTCTTTGAAATCTCTTGTTATCCACTTTATAGAAATCTTGCTTTCCGTTTTTCCACTTAAGAACATAAACAGCAGAATACAAAAACTGATAAACTGAGACAACGCAGTAGAAATGCCCGCTCCCTCTACACCCATATCCAACTGATACATCAAAAACCAGTCGCCGAAAATATTAATCACACTGCCCGCTGTAAGGCCAAGCATTGCCAATGCAGCCCGTCCCTCGTAACGCAAAATATTATTCAGTACACAGCTGCTTGCCATAAACGGCGCTGCCAACAGAATAAATGCTGCATATGTCTTCGCATAAGGCAGAATTGTATCTGTGCTTCCCAACAGTCGTACCAATGGCTCCAAAAAGAGGAATCCAAACACCGTAATTCCTGTTCCCGCAAGCAGCGCACAAAAAAAACTGGTTGACGAAAATCTGGTCGCACTCTCCACATCTTTTGCCCCCAGCCTTCTGGATATAATGCTTCCTGCGCCATGCCCAAACATAAACCCGAACGCCTGAATAATTGCCATCAGTCCAAATACGATGCCGACTGCGCCGGACGCACTTGTTCCAAGCTTTCCCACAAAATATGTATCTGCCATATTATAAATATTCGTCACAAGCATACTGACGGTTGTAGGAATTCCTAACATGATAATCAGCTTAGACACCGGTGTCTCCGTCATTTTTTTGTATTGCGCATTCTCCTGCATGATGTACCTCCGTTATGAAGTGACTTTTGTCAAGAGGAAATTTTTTATAATCGCAAAT
>CAZAGJ010000007.1:0-67677 GCA_964484605.1 uncultured Roseburia sp.
GCGCCGAAGTGCGCATAAGTGCCACATACCGTGTGCGAAGCACATGGTATAATGTCGATAGACATTATACGCGCCGAAGTGCGCATAAGTGCCACATACCGTGTGCGAAGCACATGGTATAATGTGTCTAAGCAATGAGCAGTGCCAATCCGTGAGAAGCAAGATGCATATGCTTGCATACAGGTATTTTGTTTTTCGCGGAGTGATAGGGCGAATGCCCGTCAGCCAGAAAAATCGCAGATTTTTCTGACATGTACTGCACAATGGATTGCATTAGCGGGATAAGAGGATGGACAGCATGGGCAACGTGATAAGTGAAGGGAATTATGCATGCTACGGCATACAAGTGCAGAATGATGGAATGATCTTTACATTCGAGGCAGAGAAAGAGGATGAATGTAAGATTCTTTTCTATGGGAAAAATCAAGAACTGATAGAGACAGTGGAAGTCCCAGCAGAGTATTGCAAGGGTGCAATCCGTTCTGTATGTATCAAGGGAAAGTCTGCAAAGCATTTGAGATATAATTATGAGATTAACGGCGAGGTCATCACGGATTCGTATGCTAATCGTATTGTCGGTAGAGAAAAGTGGGCAGATAAGAATCGTGAGAACTGTGGTTATCAGATTTGTGGTGGGTATGCTTCAGCTGAATTTGACTGGCAGAAAGATGTACCGCCGGAGGTGCCGCGTCAGCAGATGATAATGTACAAGCTGCATGTGAGAGGCTTTTCTATGGATGCAGGCGTGCGTGGCAGGACGAAGGGCACGTTTGCAGCTGTTCGTGAGCGTATTCCGTATTTAAAGCAGATGGGAATTACAACAGTTGAGTTCATGCCAATCTATGAGTTTGAAGAATTTGTAATACAGGAGCACACACAGCTTCCGAAATATCTTAACTGGCAGATTGCAGAAGCGGATATGATAAAGCCTGAGGAAAAAACGGTTTCCGACAAACTTAATTTCTGGGGATATGTAAAGGGAAATTATTTTGCCGTGAAGTCTTCTTATGCAAGTACACCGGATGCATCGCGTGAGTGGAAGGAATTGGTGCGTGAATTACATGCAAACGGAATGGAATGCGTTATGGAGATGTTTTTTGCAGAGGGACAGAATCAGAACGTTATATTAGATGCACTTCGTTATTGGGTGCGCGAATATCATGTAGACGGTTTCCATCTTCTGGGCGAAAAGCTTCCAATCACCGCTATTGCGCAGGATGCATGGCTGCGCAGAACCAAGATTTTTTATACGGCATTTGATTCCATGCTGATTGAAACACCGTGCAGATACCCGCATTTGTTTGCATACAATGATGAATATCTGTATCCGGTAAGAGGAATGTTAAATCATATGAATGGTAATCTGGAGGCTTTCGCCTGCCAGCAGAGAAAGCAGCATGTAACACAGGGATTTGTCAATTATATTGCGGATAATAATGGTTTTTCACTGATGGATATATTTAGTTATGCAGAAAAACATAATCAGGAAAATGGTGAGGGAAACTGTGACGGCAGCAACTGGAATTTAAGCAGCAACTATGGAGCTGAAGGCAAATCTGCAAAGAAGTATATCAATGCGATTCGCGAGCGGCAGATGCGCAATGCAGTTGCAATTTTAATGCTGGGTCAGGGGGTGCCGCTTCTTTTTTCCGGGGATGAGTGCGGTAATTCCCAGAATGGTAATAATAATGCTTATTGTCAGGACAATCGCATTGGTTGGATTAATTGGAAAAAGAATGAGAAATATGTGTGGCTCGCTGATTTCATTGCTCATATGACGGAGTTCCGCAGGAAACATCCGGCGATTTCATCGGAGTTGCCTAAGAGGCTTTCTGATTTTCAGAGAAAAGGCTTTCCGGATATGTCCTATCATGGTGAAAGCGCATGGATATCAGTCTTGTCTGAGAATCGTCAGGCGGTTGGCATGATGTACTGTGGTGCGTATGAAAAACGCGAAGATGGCAGCGAAGATGATATGATTTATGTGGGTTATAATTTTCATACAGGACCGGACAGATTGGCGCTTCCGAAGCTTTCAGATAAGAAAAGGTGGTATCTGTGTATGGATACAGCGAGAGGAAAAGAGCCATTTCTTGCACAGGAAGAATTGCAGGAGGGTCAGCAGATACAAATGAAAGGTCAGTCTGTTGTGATTTTAATAGGAAGATAAAGGAAGTAAGAAATGAACGCTTGGAAACATTTGCGGACAATTAACAGGCATAAAAGATTGGTAATGAAGGGATGCTTTGCGGTAGGATTGTATCGTCAGGGATTATTGCATGACTTGTCAAAATATACACCTACAGAATTTTTGATTGGATGTAAATACTATCAAGGAACGATGAGCCCGAACAATGCAGAACGTGCAGACAGAGGATATTCTTCTGCGTGGCTGCATCACAAGGGACGTAACAAGCATCATATGGAATACTGGATTGATTATGGTGCTCCGGATGAAAAGGATGGCAAAAACGGACGCAAAGGCATGTGTGGAATGAAGATGCCTCTGCGCTATGCAGTAGAGATGTATATTGACCGTGTAGCAGCGTCGAAAAACTATCAGAAGTCGCGGTATACAGACAGAAGTGCATTGGAGTATTATCTGCATGGCAGAGAGTTCCACATGCTTCATGAAGATACTAAAGCATTGTTGGAACTGCTTTTGTATATGCTGGCGGCCAGAGGTGAGCAGTATGTCAATTGCTTTATTCGCGAAAAGCTTCTGCGGGGACAGATTCCTTATGAAAGGCTGTACCTTGAGAAATTAATGCAGCCATATCTGAAGGAAGTGGAGCAGTAAAATCCATAGGAAGTCCGGTAATTGGGTGCGCAAATTGCAGCCGATGGGAGTGTAATGCCTGTCGTGCCATTTTAATATGTTCAGAGTTCGTTTGCGGACTCTCTTTTTGTGTGCCGTAAAAATTTCCGGCATATGCTGGGTGATAGAGAAAATCTCCGATTAACGGATGTCCCAGATGCTTCATGTGTACGCGAATCTGGTGTGTGCGCCCGGTTTCTAAATGCAGGGAGAGAAGAGAAAACTCGTCTGTGCAGGAGATCCTTTTATAATGGGTAACGGCGTACTCACCATGCTCATAGTCAACTACGCGTTCAATGGTAGAATTGTTCTTACGTGCAATCGGTGCATCAATGGTGCCTTCTTCCGGGAGTAAACCGTCAGCTATTGCCAGATATTCACGATGAATCCGGCGATTTTTGATGTCCTGATTCAGGATAGCAGCACTCAACATATGTTTGGCTAAGAGGACAAGACCGGAGGTGTCGCGGTCAAGACGATTTACACAGCGAAACGTGTAGGGGATTCCCTGGGCAGAAAAATAGCCGCAGACAGCATTTGCCAGCGTGTTTTCATAATGCCCCTGTGAGGGGTGAACCGGCATGCCGGATGGTTTGTTTATGACAAGGATATCTTCATCTTCATAGAGAATATCAAGGGGAATGTATAAGGGAACAATGTCGGAGGAACCTTCACTTTCTATCAGCTCAATGTGCAGTAAATCTCCTGTTTTTACACGCGTATTTACATATTCCCAGTTGCCGTTTAAGAGAATGCTCTGTGGGGTTCGCTTCAGGTGAACGAGGATGGCATGGGAATAGCCTTTTGCTTTTAATACATCGAGAATAGTTTTAGAATTTTCTTTTTCTGTAATTTCATAATCAAATCTGCGGGTCATGAAGCATTCTTCCTTAAAGTGATAAAATGATAAACTAGCGCTATTATAGCGGAGTTGGCGGGGTATGTAAAGCCCGGCTGAAAGTACTGATAATAAAAAAATAGGGAAAAGCACGAGAAACATGACCTAAACATAGAATATATCAACAAAAGTTTTTAAGGTGCGTTTTGAAAACTTTTCTTTCTCCTTTTACCCCCAGACAGGAAATGGATTGTCTGCAAAAAATAAGAACCGGCGATGAAGAGGCAAAAAAAGAATTGATACTCAGGAATATGCGTCTGGTTGCACATGTGGCAAAAAAATATCAGAATTCCGGCGAGGATATGGACGACTTGATTTCAATAGGAACAATAGGTCTGATTAAGGCAATCACAACATACAAAGAGGATTATGGAAGCAGATTGGCGACATATGCGGCACGTTGTATTGACAATGAACTGCTGATGCATTTTCGGGCGAAGAAAAAGACATCCAGAGAAGTGTCTCTGTATGAGCCGATTGGCACAGATAAAGAAGGAAATCAAATCAATCTGCTTGATATTGTTGAGAGCGAGGATGTGGATGTTGTAGAGGAATTGGAAAAAGAACGGCAGATGAAGCGGATGATGGAATTAGTTCCCCTCGTGTTAAGTGAGCGGGAGCGGTTTATTATTGCGAAGCGTTATGGACTTTACGGGGAGCAGCCGATGACACAACGGGAAATTGCTGCGGCACTGGAAATATCACGTTCCTATGTTTCGCGTATCGAAAAGCATGCACTTGAAAAAATGCGAAAAAGTTTTGGATAAAAAATAGGACTTTCACAATGACTACGGGTGTGGTACAATGCCATTAGGCGTTATATCATGCCTCGTCTTTTTATCAAATTATTCTGAACAGATCATGTTCAACTGTATCCCAGATTTACGAATAAAAGGAGTGATACGTTGTATAGTATTGTATCGACAGCGATTATACAGGGAATCCGCACAGTCCCTGTGTCAGTAGAGGCAGATGTCAGCAGTGGTATGCCGATGTTTGAGATGGTTGGATTTCTTGCCTCGGAAGTAAAGGAGGCAAAGGAACGTGTGCGGACGGCACTGCGCAATTCGGGATATATGCTTCCGCCTAAGCGCATTACCGTTAATTTCACACCGGCAGATATAAGAAAATCCGGTTCCGGGTTTGACTTGCCGATAGCTGTGGCAGTTTTAAGCGCGATGGGAAGTCTGCCGGAGGCAAGACTGGAGGAATACTTTATTGTCGGCGAAGTTGGATTGAATGGGAAAGTACAGCCGGTGCGTGGAATATTGCCAATGATTGCTGACGCGAAGGAACGGGGAATCGGAAAATGCATTGTACCAAAGGAAAATCGAAAAGAGGCACAACTGGTAGCACAGATGCACGTTTACGCAGTGGAGAATGTCGAAGAGGCAATCGGTGTTTTGTGTGGAGCCTCACGGGAGGAGGATAATGAAGCATATAATATAGAAGCAACAGAAGAACAGAAAATGCCGGATTTTGCAGATATTCATGGGCAAAGTCTGGTAAAACGTGCCTGTGAGGTGGCGGTGTGTGGACGTCATAATCTGTTGATGATAGGCCCGCCGGGAGCCGGAAAGACGATGATGGCGATGCGAATTCCGTCTATTTTGCCACCACTTTTAGAAGAAGAGCAGATGGAACTTTCCAAGATTTACAGTGTCAGTGGAATGTTTGCAGAACGTGAGGAATTGATGAGGATGCGCCCGTTTCGTGCTCCGCATCATACGATTACCATGCAGGGACTATCGGGTGGAGGCGCAATCCCAAAACCGGGAGAGATTTCTTTGGCACATAAGGGTGTGCTTTTCTTGGATGAACTTCCGGAATTTCAGAAAAACGTGTTGGACACGCTGCGTCAGCCGATGGAAGAGAAGTGTGTGCGTCTGGTGCGCTTAAATGGAAGTTATGAGTATCCCGCAGAATTTATGCTTGTGGCGGCAATGAATCCGTGCAAATGTGGATATTATCCCAATATGCAGAAATGCAGGTGCTCACAGCCATCCATTGAGCGGTACATCAATCGGGTAAGTCGCCCACTTTTGGATCGTATTGATATCTGCGTGGAGACACCGCAGATTGCTTTTGATGAATTGAACGGAAATGGAACAGAGGAGACATCGGCGCAGATACGGACGCGGGTCATTGCCGCGCAGGAGATTCAGCAGACTCGTTACCGCGATGAAGAGTTTCACTATAACAGCCAGATTCCGGCAGAGCGAATCCGAGAGTATTGTGCACTTGGAAAAAAGGAAGAGCATTATATGGAAGCAGTTTATCAGAAACAGGAACTTACGGCACGCTCTTATCATAAGATTTTGAAGGTGGCACGTACACTGGCAGATATGGAGGAATCACCGCAGATTGAAATGAAGCATTTGAACGAGGCGGTCTGCTATCGCAGTCTGGATAAGAAGTTTTGGGAAAGACCATGAGGAAAATAGAATGAATTATGCATATTGGTTTGCAAATATTACAGGAATTTCAAATCAAACAAAATATAATCTGATTCAGCAGGTGGGGAGTGCAGAAGATTTATATTTTTTGCCGGAAAAACAGGTGAAAATGCTGTTCGGAATGGAGGAGAAGCAGGCGGAGAGATTGATTGCTGCGAGAAAATGCGATGTACAGCCGCAGTATGAAAAATTGTGCGAGAGAGGCATTGAATTTGTCAGCCTTGAACATGAAAGTTATCCGGAAAAACTCAGAAGAATACCGGATCCGCCTTATGCGCTCTATGTGAGAGGAAAACTTCCATCCGCGCAGATGCGCAGTGTTGCTATTGTAGGAGCGCGCATGTGCTCAGAATATGGAAGAACGATTGCACTGCGGCTGGGAAGAAAGCTTGCAGAGCAGGGAATATGTATTGTCAGCGGGATGGCACGCGGAATTGATGCGGCAGGACATAGGGGCGCTGTGGAAGCAGATGGCGTAACCTGTGCGGTGCTGGGATGCGGAGTGGATATCTGTTATCCGAAGTCGAACGAGAAATTATATGGAGATATTTTAAGCAGAGGATGCATTTTGTCAGAGGTTCCACCTGGGACACAGCCGCTTCCGGCACTTTTCCCGCAGCGAAACCGCATTATATCAGGACTATGTGACATGGTTGTGGTCGTCGAGGCGAGAGAACGGAGCGGTTCCCTGATTACAGCAGACCAGGCATTGGAACAGGGAAGAGATGTCTATGCGGTACCGGGGCGTATGTATGACCCGCTTTCTGCCGGATGCAATTATCTGATTCGACAGGGAGCAGGTATTGTATTAAATATTGAAGATTTTGTAAAAGAACTTGAAATTTCTGCAACAAATGGGTATCGGCAGGAAAGAATTGAAAAATTATTACTTGAAAAAGAGGAAAGCTTGGTGTATAGTTGTGTAGATTTACTACCGAGAAGCGTGGAGGAACTTTTACAGAAGACAAAGCTTTCGGTGCCGTTGCTGGCACAGACTTTGGCAATGCTGGAGCAAAAAGGGCTTATTACAGAGACATTCAAGAATTACTATATCAGAAGCATTTAAGAAATCAGCGTGAAGGAGATGGACGAATGGCGAAGTATCTTGTTATCGTTGAGTCGCCTGCAAAGGTGAAGACAATTAAGAAGTTTTTAGGGAAAAATTATGAAGTGGTTGCATCCAATGGTCATGTCAGAGACCTTCCGAAGAGTCAGATGGGAATAGACATCGAGAATGATTATGAACCAAAATACATTACGATTCGTGGGAAGGGGGATATCCTTGCAAAGCTTCGCAAAGAAGTGAAAAAAGCGGACAAGGTATATCTCGCAACTGACCCTGACCGTGAAGGAGAGGCAATATCATGGCATCTTAGCCAGGCACTGAAACTGGATGGCAAGACAGTCAGACGTATCAGCTTTAACGAGATTACTCAGAATGCGGTGAAAGCTTCCTTAAAAGAGCCGAGAGACATTGATATGAATCTTGTGGATGCACAGCAGACCAGAAGAATCTTAGACCGTATGGTTGGTTACGAAATCAGTCCGGTACTCTGGGCAAAAGTGAAGCGCGGCTTGAGTGCAGGGCGTGTGCAGTCTGTGACACTGCGAATTATCTGCGACAGGGAAGAGGAAATTAATGCATTTATTCCGGAGGAATATTGGAGTCTGGATGCAGCGCTTTCTGTTGAGGGAGAGAAGAAGCCACTGATTGCAAAGTTTTATGGAGATGAAAATGGAAAGCTTCCTATTTCTTCTGAGAAAGAGATGAAGCATATCACAGAAGAAATTTCTAAGGAAAAGTTTCAGGTATTTGAGGTGAAGAAGGGAGAGCGTGTGAAGAAGGCACCGCTACCTTTTACAACAAGTACGTTACAGCAGGAGGCGTCTAAGGCGTTGAATTTCCCGATTTCTAAGACCATGCGTATTGCACAGCAGCTGTATGAGGGAGTGGATGTTAGGGGACAGGGAACCGTCGGACTGATTACTTATCTGCGTACGGACTCTGTACGTGTCTCTGAAGAGGCAGATGCTCAGGCACGCGAATATATTGAACAGGCATATGGCGAGCAGTTTGTTGCAACACAGACGAATGCGAAAAAGAATGGAGCCAAGATACAGGATGCACATGAGGCAATTCGTCCATCTGATATAAAGCGTACACCGGCTATGGTAAAGGATTCCTTGTCCAGAGACCAGTTCCGTCTGTATCAGTTGATTTGGAAGCGTTTTGCAGCGAGCCGTATGTCATCTGCTGTGTATGAGACCACAAATGTGAAGATAGGAGCTGGAAAGTATCGTTTTACGGTAGCTGCGTCTAAGCTTGCATTTGAGGGATTCATGGCGGTATATACGAATGATGAGGACGAGAAGGAAGAAAACAATGTTCTTCTTAATTCTATTGATGAGAATACGAAGCTTTCTCTCGCTGAATTCGACGAAAAGCAGCATTTTACACAGCCACCGGCACACTACACGGAGGCATCTCTTGTTAAGGCGTTAGAGGAACTGGGAATTGGACGTCCGAGTACCTATTCTCCGACAATTACGACACTGCTTGGAAGACGATATATTGTAAAAGAAGCAAGAAATCTTTATGTCACAGAGTTAGGGGAAGTGGTAAACCAGATTATGAAGGAATCCTTCCCGAGTGTTGTGGATGAGAATTTTACTGCTAATATGGAGTCGCTCTTAGACAGCGTGGGAGAGGGCGATGTGGCGTGGAAGACGGTTGTGCGCAACTTTTATCCGGATTTGCACACGGCGGTGGAAGTGGCACAGAAGGAACTGGAGAAAGTCAAGATTGAGGATGAAGTATCGGATGTGGTCTGTGATTTGTGCGGACGCAATATGGTGGTAAAATACGGACCTCATGGAAAGTTTTTGGCATGTCCGGGATTCCCTGACTGCCGCAATACAAAGCCGTATCTGGAGAAGATTGGCGTGGCATGTCCTGCCTGTGGCAAAGAAGTTGTTCTGCGCAAAACGAAAAAAGGCAGAAAGTATTTTGGATGTGAGAATAATCCGGAATGTGAATTTATGAGCTGGTCTAGACCTGTGGCTGAAAGATGTCCGAAATGTGGCGGCTATATGACTGTAAAAGGAAGTAAAATTGCATGTGCAAATGAGCAGTGCGGTTATATCACAGAGAAAAATACAACTGAAAACAACGAAAAATAGTGAAAAAAGTTGTACTAAACATTACAAAAATATTGAATTTTCAGAATTAACATGATAGAATATGAAGCATAATAAAAATTCGCCATAATTATGAAGAGTACGGAATAATTAGGATTCTTCTATCATGTGGGAGGCACGTATATGAGTGTTCAACTGTTAGACAAAACCAGAAAGATTAATAAGCTGCTTCACAATAATAATTCATCGAAGGTCGTTTTTAATGACATTTGTGATGTATTAAAAGAAATCTTAGAGTCGAATATTCTTGTTATCAGTAAAAAAGGCAAAGTTCTTGGAACTGGTACATGTAAGGGTGTAGATGAGATTAAGGAATTGATTGCAGATGAGGTGGGAGGATTTATTGACCCACTTTTAAATGAACGTCTGCTTGGAATTTTATCCACGAAGGAGAATGTCAACTTAGAGACCCTTGGATTCGTAGACGGTGTTAAGACGTATACCGCTATCATTACACCGATTGATATTGCGGGAGAGCGCCTTGGAACTTTATTTGTGTACCGTCAGGACAGTCAGTATGATATTGATGACATTGTTTTAAGTGAATATGGCACAACGGTTGTCGGTCTTGAGATGATGCGCTCTGTGAACGAGGAGAATGCTGAGGAGACCAGAAAAGTACAGATTGTCAAGTCTGCCATCAGTACATTGTCGTTTTCAGAACTTGAAGCAATTACACATATTTTTGATGAGATGGACGGCAAAGAAGGCATTCTTGTTGCAAGCAAGATTGCAGACCGGGTAGGAATTACACGTTCAGTTATTGTCAATGCACTGCGTAAGTTTGAGAGCGCAGGGGTCATTGAATCAAGGTCTTCCGGTATGAAGGGAACATACATCAAGGTGTTGAATGATGTTGTTTTTGATGAGTTGGACAAGATAAAAAAACAGAATCAGAAAAATTAATAGATATGCAGCGTGCAGGGGCTTATAGTTTTCTATAAGCTCTTTTTTTGAAAGAAAATACATGCAACGAAGTGCTAAAACAATATGTAGAATTCAAGAAGAAAAAAGACACACATTTAGTACATTAATAGACAAAAAACTACAATATCGTGTAAAAATTGCAAAAAATACTTGCGTTTTTTTCACGATATTGTACAATAAAATAGAGTATTTGTAGAAACTATATGCTATGAAAGGAGAAATAGTATGATTTCGACGAATGCATTTGATTATATTAATATCATGGATAAGGCGGCGGATGCCAGCTGGACTCGTGAAAATGTAATTGCAAATAATATAGCAAACGTAGACACTCCGGGATATAAGCGTCAGGATGTGGATTTCCAGAGTGCTTTAGAGAGGGAACTTGGAAGTTCTAAATATGTATCATTAGATAAGAAAGTACGCTCATTGAACGCTGATTTGAGCGGACTTAGTGTTTCTCCATATACAGATGCATCTAACTATTCATATCGCCTTGATGGGAATAATGTGGATGTTGATACTGAACATGTGGAACTGGCATCAGAGCAGCTGCGTTATGAACTGCTTACAACTGCGATTAATGAAGAATTCAGCCGTATGAAACTTGTGTTGAAATAGAGGAGGTAGCATATGGGATTATTTCAGGCATTTGATATCAGTGCAACCGGTATGACAGCGGAGCGTTTCCGTATCGATACAATTGCACAGAATGTTGCAAACGTGAATACGACACGTACGGAGGACGGAACGCCATATCGCCGTAAGATTGTTACTTTTGCGGAGAAGGATATTACGCCATTCAGCAAATATTATCAGTCTTCCAGTGCAAAGGCGGTGGGGAATGGTGTGAAGGTTGTCTCAGTTAAAGAAGATACAGAGACAGATTTTATTATGGAATATGACCCGTCTCATCCGGATGCAGATGAGAATGGGTATGTATCTTACCCAAATGTCAATACAGTAACAGAGATGACGAATCTGATTGATGCAACGAGAGCATACGAGGCGAATACCACGGCATTTAATGCGAGCAAGAGCATGGTGCAGGCGGCGCTTAAGATTGGACAGTAGCACGATGGTTATATTTTGATTAATATAGGAAATGGGGAAGCAGAATGGATATAAGTTCATTGTCAGGAATATTAACAACAGATTATATGAGCGCAGTTACAGAGAAAACACTGCTCGCAGATAACACGCAGGATACTTTCGATTCGGTGTTGGCATCAGCGATGAATATGCTGACAGAGACGAACGATTTGCAAAATGATGCTCAGTCAGCGAAGATACAGTTCGCGCTAGGTGAGGCGGAGAATCCACATGATATGCAGATTGCGGCAGCGAAAGCATCGGAGGCGTTGCAGTATACAGTCGCAATCCGTGACAAGATGCTGGATGCTTACAAAGAAATCATGAATATGCAGATTTAGTGAATGGAGCCAAAGAAAATGCCAGAACAAGTTCAAAAGATATTAGACAAAATTGTAGAATGGTGGAAAAAGTATAGCACAAAGCAGAAAGTATTGTTGGGAAGTATTGCTGCAACGGTTATTTTGGCACTTGTTATTTTGACAATGGTTGTCAGCCAGCCGACAATGGTCACCCTGATTGAATGTGAGACGACAGCACAGGCCGGGGAAGTCAAAGAACTTTTAGACGGAGATGGCGGTGTCGCATATGAAATGTCACAGGATGGTCTGATATTTTATGTAGACGAAAAAGATGAGGCGACTGCGTCAATTCTTTTAGGTACGAACAGCATCCCGACAGACGGGTTTACGATTGATGATGTTGTAGACCGGGGATTCGGAACAACGGAGGCAGATAAGACCAAATTATACAGAGCATATTTGGAAGATCGTTTCGCAAAGCACTTGACAACATTGAATAATGTTGAGGAAGCATATGTGACACTTGACATTCCTTATGATGATGGAACGATTCTTGCAAGAGAACAGGATTCGTATGCATCTGTAATTTTATCTCTTGCTTCAGAGATGACAGAGGAACAGGCAGCCGGAATCGCACAGTACATAGCCACAGAGCTTGGTAATGATGATACAAATAATATTTTGATTTTAGACTCTGATTCCAATGTGCTTTTCTCGGGTGCGGACTCTGATTCGGCAGTAGGAACAGCATCAACGCAGTTGTCTCTCCGTACCAAGACAGAGAATATGGTTAAGAGCGAAGTGAAGGATGTATTGGTTGGTTCGGGTATGTATGACCATGCGGAAGTTGCAACCAATCTGGATATGGATTTTGACCAGTACCGAGAGACGGAGCGTCAGTATTCTGCACCGGAAGGACAGACGAACGGAATGATTGGACAGCAGAGTGTGTATGAGTCCAACAGTATCGGCGGAGCAGCTGCAACACCGGGTACAGATTCCAATGATGATACGACTTATGTGATTGAGGATAATGAATATACAGAATCTACAATTTCTGACACGACGACAGTTTATCAGAACAATGAAAAAGTGACAGATCGAACCTCTGCAATGGGAAAAGTTAATTATGATAATTCGTCCATTGCAATTGTATTGACAGACTATGTAATCTATAACGAAGATACGCTGACTGCAAGCGGAGCGCTTGTCGATATGACATTTGAAGAATATATCGCAGCGAACAGTGAACCGGTACAGAAGGATGTGGCGGAAGACCGCTATACCATGATAGCAAATGCTACGGGATTTCCGGTTGAAAATATCAGCATTATCGCTTATGATGAACCAATTTTCCAGTATTCAACCAATCAGCGTTCACTTTCGGATTACTTACAGATTGTCCTTGCGGTATTGATTCTTCTTCTGCTTGGATATGTGGTGTTCCGCAGTACCAGACGAGAGGAAGATACAGAACTGGAGGAGGAACTTTCTGTAGAGAGTCTGCTTGAATCGACGAAGGAGAAACAGCTGGAAGATATCGGTTACAGTGAGAAATCCGAGATTAGAATTTTGATTGAAAAATTTGTGGAGGAAAATCCAGAGGCGGCTGCGTCTTTGTTGCGCAACTGGCTGAATGAGGAGTGGGATTAACTTATGGCAAAGAGTGAGGAGTATACAGGGCTTCAGAAAGCTGCAATTCTTTTGATTGCATTAGGACCGGAACGCTCGGCAGATGTGTTTAAACATCTGAAAGAGGATGAAATTGAGAGTTTGACACTTGAGATAGCAAATACGAGAAGTGTGTCACCACAGGTTAAAGAAGATGTTTTAAATGAATTCTATCAGGTCTGCCTGGCACAGCAGTATATTGCGGAGGGTGGTATTGGATATGCCAAAGAGCTTTTGGATAAGGCACTTGGTGTTGATAAGGCACAGGAAGTTATTACTAAGCTGACAGCATCCTTGCAGGTTCGCCCGTTTGAATTTGTGCGAAAGACCGATCCGAGTCAGTTGTTAAACTTTATTCAGGACGAGCATCCGCAGACAATTGCAATGATTTTATCTTATCTGACTGCGCCACAGGCATCTATGGTGCTTGGTGCGTTGCCGCCTGAGAAACAGGCAGATGTTGCAAAGCGTATTGCGATGATGGATCGTACATCACCGGATGTTATCAAAGAGGTGGAACGCGTGTTGGAGAGAAAGCTTTCATCACTGGTAAATCAGGACTATACAATCGTTGGCGGTGTCGATGCTATTGTTAATATCTTGAACGCGGTAGATCGCTCTACTGAGAAGCATATTATGGAATCTCTTGAGATTGAAGAGCCAGAACTTGCAGATGAAATCCGTAAGAAGATGTTCGTATTTGAAGACATCCTTCTGCTGGATGACAGAGCGATTCAGCGTGTGCTCAGAGATGTGGATAATTCTGACCTCGGTGTCGCACTTAAGGCTGCAAATGAAGAAGTACAGAATGTTATCTTTAAGAATCTGTCCAAGCGTCTGGCTGCCATGATAAAAGAGGATATGGAATTCATGGGACCTGTACGAATGAAAGATGTTGAAGAAGCACAGCAGAAGATTGTCAGCATAATTCGTAAATTAGAGGATGCAGGTGAGATTGTTATTTCCAGAGGCGGAGGTGACGAGATCGTTGTCTAATCTTTTTAAACCATGGTCGATTCAGTCTGAAACACGTGAAATGCGTGTGATAAATTCAAACGCGTTGGTAGAGGAATATCTCGAAAAGAATGTGAAACAGCGTGTGGATTCGCAGGATGATGCAGATAGAGAGGCTGGAGAATTCGCAGAAGGACTTTTTCAGGGTGAAGCTACCGTTATCAAGGTAGAGCCGGAAGTGGATTATGTAGCACTTGCCAAGGAAGAGGCAGAACAGATTATTGCTCAGGCGAATGCAAAAGCAGAGGAACTTGTGGAGCGTGCAAATGCGCAGGTGGGTGAGATACAGGAAGCTGCCAGAAATAAAGGCTATGAGGACGGCAAGGTAATGATGGAGAGGGAACTGGAAGAACTTCGCAACCAGTTGGAGGATACCTATCGCCGGAAGTCAGAGGTGTTGGAACAAGATTATTGCACAAAGCGCGATAATATGGAACAAGAGTTGGTGGATGTAATACTGACGGTGTTTAACAAAGTGTTCCACATTCAGTTTGACAATAAAAAACACATTTTGATGTATCTGATTAATGATGCAATTATGAATATTGAAGGCGAAAAACGGTTTCGCATTAAAGTTGCACAGAACAATGTTCTGTTTCTTGAAAATCACAAAGAAGAGATTCTTGACAGAGTAGGACATGATATTGAACTGGAGTTCCTCTCTGATTCCACGATGGATGGAAATGATTGCGTGATTGAGACGGATTCCGGTGTGTTTGATTGCAGTTTGGGAGCACAGCTTGAGAATCTGATTAAAGATATCAGATCATTATGCTCATAAGGTGAGATAATATGACACATGAATTTGAAAAATACCTACAACTTGGAGAAAAGACGTATTTTAACCGCCTTGGAAAAGTAGTAAAGATTGTCGGACTTACCATTGAATCGGTAGGGCCGGATGCGAAGCTGAATGATTTGTGCCGTATTATCATTGACAGGGATAAAGATATATCCGTGATGGCAGAGGTTGTTGGATTTCGTGATAAGCGGCTGCTTCTTATGCCTTTTGAAAGCGTAGAGGGAATAGGAGTTGGATGTATCGTAGAAAATACGGGACATCCTTTGTCTGTTTTAGTCGGAGAAGAACTTTTAGGACATACGTTAGATGGTATCGGAAGACCGACAGATGGCGGCGTGATTACATCCGGTGTGGAATATCCGGTAGAGGCACCGCCACCGGATCCAATGCAAAGGAAGATTATTGATGAAGTTTTGCCACTTGGGGTGAAAGCAGTAGATGGTTTAATAACGGTAGGTAAGGGACAGCGTATTGGTATTTTTGCAGGTTCCGGCGTTGGAAAAAGTACCTTGCTCGGTATGTTCGCAAGAAATACCAAGGCAGATATCAATGTTATAGCGTTGATTGGTGAGCGTGGACGTGAGGTTCGCGAATTCGTAGAACGTGACCTTGGGGAGGAAGGTATGAAGCGCTCTATTGTTGTGGTAGCAACATCTGACAAGCCGGCATTGATTCGTAACAAGGCGGCTAAAACTGCGACAGCAATTGCGGAGTATTTTAGAGATCAGGGAAAAGATGTTCTTTTAATGATGGACTCATTGACCCGTTTTTCTATGGCACAGAGAGAGATAGGATTAGCTTCCGGTGAACCACCGGTAACCCGTGGTTATCCGCCGAGTGTATACTCTGAGATGCCGAAGCTTTTAGAGAGAGCAGGTACTTCAGATAAAGGTTCCATTACAGGTCTGTATACGGTATTGGTAGATGGTGATGATTTCAATGAGCCGATTACGGATACTGCCCGAAGCATTTTAGATGGACATATAATGTTGTCCCGTAAATTAGGACATAAGAATCATTACCCTGCGATTGATATTTTGCAGAGTATTTCCCGTGTTATGAGCTCCATTGCGACGAGTGAACACAAGGAGTTTGCCGGAAAACTCAAGAATGTTCTTGCTACATATGCAGATGCGGAGGATCTTATCAATATCGGAGCATATAAGAGTGGCTCTAACCGTGAGATTGATTATGCGGTTCAAAAGATAGATGCAGTAAATGCATTCCTGATGCAGAGAACAGATGAAAAATATCTTTTTGATGAAGAGGTTGAACTTTTAGGACAACTGTTTGAGGAATAAAGCTTAAGGGGAAAGGCGTGATTGTATGGCGAAGTTTATATATCGGATGCAGAATATTTTAGACATCAAGATAAAGATGGAAAACCAAGCCAAAATTGCGTATGGAATTGCCAGTAAGCGATTGCAGGAAGAACAGGAAAAGCTTCAGGCTATCATGATGAAAAGAGCATCCTACGAGCGAAAGGCACGAGAACTGGTAAACGGTTCGCTTAAGCTTCAGGAGATTAAGGAATGCAAGCGGGCGATTGATGTGATGAAGAGCAAACAACGCACACAGATGATGAATGTGCATGCAGCGGAGAAAAATCTTGAGTTGGCGCGGGCAGAACTGAATCGTGTAATGGTAGAACGAAAAACGCATGAAAAACTGCGAGAAAAAGCCTTTGAAGAGTTTAAACAGGAACTGGAACGAGCAGAGGGTAAAGAGATAGATGAGTTGGTAAGCTATAATTACCATGAGAACTAGACATTGAGGCGATACATAGATGAGAAGCTTTGGTGACAGGATGGAGGTTAGGCATGGCAGAAGAACTGGATGAGGTTTTAGATAAAAAGGAAAAGAAGAAAGAGGAAAGAGCGAGAAAAAAGGCGGAAAAGCAGAGAGCAAAAGAAGAACTGGAACTGGATGAAGAGGTTTCTGTCGGAAGCAAGATAGCCGTATTTTTTGTGACCTTGATTATTGTTATTATCTGGCTCGCAATTATTGCTCTGCTGATTAAATGGGATGTTGGAGGCTTCGGCTCCGGAGTATTAGGACCGGTGCTAAAAGATGTGCCATATGTAAACCGCATTCTGCCGGATAGCGCGCTGGTTGAGGACTCAACAGAAGATAGTGCATATGCATTTGATACGATGGAAGATGCAGTAAACCGCATCAAAGAATTGGAAATTCAGCTGGCAGAAGCACAGAATGCTTCTAATGCAGATGCGGAGTATATTTCACAGTTAGAAGGACAGGCATCTGAACTTGCACAGTACAAGCAGGAAGAAGCAGATTTTGAAACAGAGAAAATGAAGTTTTATGAAGAAGTAGTCTTTGGAGAGTCTGCACCGGATATAGAGGAATACATGACTTTTTATGAAAGTATCGACCCTGCAAATGCAGAGATTATATACCGCCAGGTAGTTGAACAGAATGCAGTGGATGAGGAGATAGAGGATTATGTGAGAACATACTCTTCTATGAAACCCAAGGAAGCAGCAGCGGTATTCGATACAATGACAGACAATTTGGGACTGGTTGCGGAGATACTTGAAAATATGGATGCACAGTCAAGAGCCGATATTCTGGGCAAAATGAACTCTGAAACCGCGGCGAAGGTGACAGAGATTATGAAGCCTTAAGAATATATAATTACAAAAGAAAGGAGGGAAGGAGAGATGGGAACTTCTGATATTTCCGGCATTGGGAAAGTAATTGTGCAGGGACAGACAGCAGATGTAAAAGGCAGTACACAGGAAGAAGAACTTAAAATTGCTTTTACGGAAGTGATGAGTCAGATGTCTGCTATGGTAGGCGAAAGGTCTGAGACAAGAGGTCAGACGGGCGTTGATACAGAATTTGCGGTGACTTCATCTACGGCAGATGCAGAGTATGAACGATGTGGCAGTCGTGGCGTGAAGATACAGGAAAACTCTAAATCAGAACTCAAACGCGAAGAATTGTCTGAAAAGACGGAAAAGTTTGCCAAAGATGTGGAGGAAGTACTGAAGGAAGAACTTGGCGTTTCAAAAGAACGGATTGAGGAAGCAATGGCGACATTGGGGCTGAATTTTTCTGATTTGTTGAATCCGAATCAGCTGGCAAATCTTGTAGCAGAACTGACAGGAACTGAGAATATGAGTGAACTGCTTTGCAGCGAACAGTTCATGTCAATTATGCAGGAAGTAGGAACACTTAGTGAAAATCTTCTGCAAGAGCTTGGTGTTACCGCGGAGGAGTTGGCACAGATGCTTGATGCATCAGAGAGTATGATAGGAACAGAATCAGATGAGCAGCTGACGCAGACAACTGGTGCGGCACAGACAGCAGGAACTATGGATGATGCTGTAACAAATGTGGACAAGATGCAAAAAGGTGTTGATGAGGCAACAGATGCATCCGGGGCACATGAGAGTTCCGGGCACACAGACGGAAAACTGACTGTAGATGAAAAGATACAGGATGAAGAGTCATCTGGTGAAAACGTAGTTCACGTGGCAGAAGACACGGAAGAATCAGCACAGAGTGAGACAGGCAGAGACGAGACTTTTTCCAAACATCAGAATGCCAATGAGTCTGGAGTGCAGGCAAGAAATGATATGACAGGTTCTATGAATCAGAATATCACAGGTACAGCTTTTTCACAGATGCAGGATATGGTTGGTGAGACAGCGCCACAGGTTGATGTTGCTGAGATTATGAAGCAGATTGTTGAATATTCCAAAGTTACAATTAATAATCAGGCAACGACGATGGAAATGCAGTTGAATCCGGAGAATCTTGGAAAGCTTTACATGGAGATTACATCAAAAGACGGCATGGTGTCTGCACGTATTACAGCACAGAATGAAGCCGTGAAGGAAGCTTTGGAAAGTCAGCTTGTAGAACTCCGACAGAGTCTGAATCAGGCAGGTGTCAAGGTTGAGGCTGTTGAGGTAACTGTAGAAAGTCATGAATTCGAGAAGAATTTAGAGCAGAATACAAAACAGCAGGAAAACCAGGCGGAACAGCAGGAAAAAGTGTCTAAGCAGACCAGACGTATCAATTTAAACGACTTGGATGAACTGAATGGTCTGATGACAGAAGAAGAAAGTTTAGTAGCACAAATGATGGCGGATCAGGGTAACAGCATTGATTACACCGCCTAGGAAAGGAGAAATGTATGGCATTAGTTCAACCGATTGAAGATGGTAAAGTGGTAGAAACTACATCATCAAAGACAGAAACCAAGAATACCAATGATCTGGGATATGACCAGTTCCTACAGTTGTTGTGCGCAGAGATGCAGTATCAGGATCCATTGGAGCCAACGAGCAATACTGAATACGTGGCACAGCTTGCAACGTTTTCGCAGATGGAGTCCATGTTGAATATGCAGAGCACTATGGAATCGAATAGTGCCAACGCATTGGTTGGTAAATATGTAATTGTAAAGTCAACCTCTTCAACAACAGGAGAAACAACAGCGGTTGCAGGATTTGTAGACTATGTACAGTATGAGAACAATACACCATATGTATGTGTCAATGGAAAATTATATTCCTATGCAGATGTTTATGAGGTGGCAGACACAGAATATATGGAGGCAGTTGCGTTGGGAGAAGCATTTACGTCGTCTGTCAACAAACTTCCGGATCCGGAAAAGCTTACATTGGCATACCAGGAAGATGTTGAGAATCTGGCAACAGTATATGAAAGCTTTACAAGTTATCAGAAATCTTACATCAACAGTGATACCCTGACAAAATATAATGCACTTGTTACTGCGATGAAGCAGATGGTAGCAAATGCAAAAGAAGAGACGACCACTGGTACAGAAGAGACAACACCTGATACAGAAGAGACGTCAACAACAACGGAATAGCAGGAGAGGATATTATGAACAAGATCAGTAACCAGTTTGCTTCGATTGAGCAGGTAACTGACCGGTATCTGAACCGGAAAAGCGTGGAAGCTGCGTATTCCGAGAGCGGTATCTCATTTGAGGAGATATTAAAACAGAAACAGGAAGTTGCTGGTAGCTCAGAACTCAAGTTTTCCAAACATGCATCTGCAAGATTGAATGACAGGAATATTAATTTGTCACAGGAGCAGAACGAACGGCTGGAAAACGGGGTTATAAAAGCAAGCGAAAAAGGTATTAATGAGTCACTCGTTATTCTTGATTCTCTGGCGTTTATTGTAAATGTGCCAAATCGCACAGTGGTGACAGCCATTGACCAGAATGAATCAAATGATAACATTTTTACAAATATTGACGGTGCCGTTATTGTATAAGCCGGACCTATTCAGGAGGCAGAAACTCCCTGACTGACAGATGGGAGAGTGGCACAGAAAATTAGGAGGTCATTTCATTATGATGAGATCAATGTATTCTGCTGTGTCTGGACTTAAGACACATCAGAACAAAATGGACGTTATTGGTAACAATATCGCAAACGTAAACACAGTAGCATTTAAATCTTCATCCGTTACATTCCAGGATATGCTGTATCAGAATATGTCCGGAGCGTCCGGAGCAAATGCAACCACAGGTGTTGGTGGTGTTAATGCAAAACAGATTGGTCTTGGTGTTACAACCGGAGCAACAAATATCAGCATTACATCTGCCGGAGCTGCAGAGACGACAGGAAATCCTTTTGACATTCGTCTTTCTGACAGTTCTACAACAAACTTTTTCGTTGTAAATAATGGTTCTGAAAACCTGTTTACAAGATCCGGTTCTTTCTATGTAGATGGTGCCGGTAACCTCTGTATGACATCTACCGGTTACACGGTAATGGGATGGCAGGTGGATCCGACAACCGGCGATATCAGAAAGGATACTGTATCCGCACTTCGCGTGATGCAGCCGGCGAATATGACATCTGCACCGGAGGCAACCACAGATGCTACCATGTCCGGAATTATCGACAAGAATGATACGGATGTCAGCAGTGATACGGGTCTTATTAAGAATTTAAATTTCTATGATAAACTTGGATATTCTTATACAGCAAGATTTGCAGTTCATAATACAGATACGACAGGTGAATTTACAGTAGAACTCGTCAGCATCTTAGACAGCGAAGGAAAGGCAATCATTTCGGCAGATGATCCGACTGTGAGCAACGCAGACATTGCCAAATTGTTTGGTACGGAGAAGACAGAGAATCTGTCTTATACCATGAACGATGAATTTATAGTAAATGGAGGTAATATCTGTCTTGCAAGTGATTCTACTGTTACATTGACGGATAATCGCAACGGAACATATACGGGTACGGATAATAAGACATATACATACACGCAGGTGTTTGGTGTTTCGCAGGATATGATTGACCGAATCAACGCCGGCAAGGCAAGTGTTACGGGAACAGATCTTGTGGCAGTACCACCAACTATGACCATAGAGAACATTACTGTCAGCCATAAACTTAGCTTTAGTACGGCAGATGGTTCTTTTGAGGGAATTGGTGATGCTCTTGAGGATGCAGTTAACTTAAATCTTGCAACCTCCGGATTGTTCCCGGAAGGAAACTTCGAGAATATTTCCATTGATTTCAGTGGATGCCAGAATACCAACAACGGCGGCAAGTCAACTGTTGCCATGGATACCGGTAATGTGGATGACGCTGCTGTTGGAAAAGGAAAGAAGCTTGGAGCGTTAATTGGACTTTCAGTAGATAATAACGGTGAAATTTATGGTACATATGACAATGGTAATACGGTTCTCTTGGGACAGATTGCAGTTGCTCAGTTTGCCAATGCATCCGGTCTTGAAAAAGTGGGAGATAACTGCTATACCACAACCTTAAACTCCGGCGAATTTGATGGAATCGGTGTAGAAATTTCAGCAGATGGAAGCTCCATGACATCCGGAGAACTTGAGATGTCTAACGTAGACCTTTCCACAGAGTTTACACAGATGATTACCACACAGCGTGGTTTCCAGGCAAATTCCCGTATCATTAGTGTATCAGATACATTACTTGAGGAACTGGTTAATCTGAAGCGTTAATTGTGTCGAATAAGTGAGATTTAAAAAAGTAGAACATATGTAGTAAAATGTATTCACACATTCTACTAGATGTGGTATACTGACCGTGTAACTTGGTCCTTTCGTATAGGATGAGTGGAGCGAGTTACACGGTACTTTATATCGAATTATGCATAAAAATGTTTGAAAATGTTAATGTTTGCAAAAGAAAGTAGACAAATATTCCTAAATTTAGTAGAATTATACAAAGGGATGTTATGACAACTAATGTATTTTGCAGACGAATGGATAGTAATAAAGCAATACTATAATATCAAGGATGGTAGGTGGAAGAGTTGGATATAGCTTCTTTAGCAGGGATGCTGCTCGGCGCAGGAATGTTTTTGTTTGGTGTATTTTCCAGTGGTGGTATTGGCGGATTAGGCAGTATGTGGGATTTGCCTTCCGTTATCATTACATTTGGTGGTTCAATCGCTGGTACTATGGCGTCTAACAAGCTGGATGAATTTATTAACGGATTAAAATCTATCAAGCTTATTTTTAATGATGAACATCATGATCCAGCCGAGGTAATCAGAAATATTATTGACTTATCAAATACCGCTCGTAAGGAAGGTTTGCTTGCCTTAGAGGAAGCGGCAAATGGTATCGAGGATGAATTCCTCAAAAAGGGAATTATGCTGGTAGTTGATGGTACAGATCCGGAGTTGGTGCGAGGAATTATGGAGACCGACTTGTCCTGTATTGAGGCGCGTCATAAAAAGACGATTGCTGTATGGGAAAAATGGGCAGAACTTGGTCCTGCATGGGGTATGATTGGTACATTGATAGGTCTTATCCTGATGCTGAATGATATGAATGATCCATCCTCTATCGGACCGGCTATGGCAACAGCATTGGTTACAACATTATACGGTTCTTTGATTGCGAACTGGCTGTGTAACCCGGTTGCAGCTAAATTGGGTATTAACAATAGTACAGAGATGATGATGAAAGAAATCACAGTGGAAGGTATCCTGTCTATTCAGGCTGGAGAGAATCCGCGTGTTATAGAAGAAAAGTTGAAGTCCTTCCTTGCTCCTTCTGCACGTAACGATGCGACGGAGGATGGTGTCGGAGGTGAAGAATAGTGGCAAGAAAAAAACAGGAGGATGCACCAAAAGGTTCACCGATGTGGATGAATACTTTTGCAGACTTGATGAATCTGTTGCTCTGTTTCTTCGTGCTACTGTTCTCTATGTCCACGGTGGATGCTGAGAAGTATGAGAAGGTTGTAGCTTCTTTGAGAAGTTCGTTCAGTATTTTGTCCGGTGGAGGCGCGTCTATTGGAGAAGGTCAGATGATATCATCAGGTGTCAGCCAGTTAGAGATGTTTGACATTTATTATGATGAGATGGCTAATGTGAATTCTGAAGGGGATCCAGAGGAAGAGTCAGATGTTGTAGAAGCGTATAAAGAACAGGCACTTTCGGAATCCGAGGAGATGGCAGAGGAGATAGAAGCTGCTATTGAGCGATATGGAGTGCAGGAACAGGTAGAAGTAGAGTTTAACGCGGAGTATGTTCTGCTGAATATGAATGGTGCATTGCTTTTTGATTCCGGTAAGTCGGAGCTTCGCGCGGATGCATATCCGCTGATTGACAAGCTGGGTAAGGTTATCTCGAATTATGATCAGAATATCATTGAGGTAGAAGGACATACGGATAATGTTCCGATTCACTCGGCAAAATATGCGGATAACAATGTACTTTCCATGTTTCGAGCATTGACAGTGGCTGATTATCTGCGGGAGATTACAGATGTTAACCCGGGATATATTAAGTCCTCCGGACGCGGTGAGTATGCGCCTATAGCGGACAATACCACACCGGAAGGAAGAGCTAGAAACAGACGTGTTGAGATAAAAATCTATAATTCTTATAACTCAGACTTGAATTGAGAGGAAAGGTGAGCACATGAAGAAAAATCTTATGAGCGTAATAATATTGGCACTGGTCTTGGCGAACCTTATTTTGACAGCGGTTCTTGCTTTTACGATTATTCCACAGACAAAGAAGTCCAATGAATTGATTGACCAGGTATGTGCCGCAGTTAATATTGAACTTGAAGGTGGACAGAACAAAGATTCTTCCGCAATACCGATTGAGGATATAGAAGTTTATAACATTACAGACAGCTTTACTGTAAATCTTGCTTCTAACGGAGATGGAAAGAAGCATATAGCAGTGTTCTCTGTTGGTTTGTCTATGAATACAAAGAGTGAAGGATATGAGACATATGGCGGCTCAGAAGGACTGACAGCGAAGGAGACAATTATCCGCAGTGAGATTAACTCCATTGTAAGTTCTTATACGATTGATGACTTTAATGCAGAAGGTCAGAAAGCGGTTAAGGAAGAGATTTTAGAAGCAATGCAGGATATGTTTGGAGGACAAGACTTTATCGTGGCAGTCAACTTCTCAAGCGTAGCGTCAGAGTAGCACTGAAATAACTATTTAGGTGGTGAGAGAGAATGGGTGAAGTCTTATCTCAAAATGAGATAGATAGTTTGCTCAAAGCGTTAAGCAGCGGTGAACTGGATGTAGATGAAATTAAAGATAGTGATGAGAAGCAGGTCAAAAACTATGATTTTGCCCGTCCGGTAAAATTCTCAAAAGAACATCTGCGTACGTTGGAAATAATTTTCGAACATTATGCAAGACTTTTGTCAACGAATTTGCCGGTATATTTGAGAAAATCGGTGCAGGTAGAGGTGATGAGCTCTGAAACGGTTACATATTCAGAGTTTGCAAACGCCTTGTCTAATCCGGTTTTGCTGGGAATTGTTAATTTCACTCCTCTGCAGGGAAATATCATTATTGATATTGCAGAGAATGTTGGATATACAATCGTGGATCGCATGCTTGGAGGTCAGGGAGCACCGCTGGGTAAAGTCAGGGAGTTTTCTGAGATAGAATTGTTGATTCTTGAGAGAATTTACAATGTATGCGTAAATCTTCTCACGGAGCCATGGTCAAGTGTATGTGAACTTTCGCCGAGATTAGAACGTATTGAGACGAATTCACAGTTCGCACAGATTATATCTCCGACAGAGATGATAGCACTGGTAACGCTTAATATTAAAATTGGTGAGGTGGAGGGACTTATTAATGTCTGCTTGCCATATATAACTCTGGAAAGTATCATGGATAACTTGAATACCAAGAATTGGTATGCAAGTCTGCAGGAAAAGGATGAACAGCAGTACAGTGATACGATTGAAGCTTTGATTGCAAGAGCGCCGATGCCGATTAAGGCAGTGCTTGGAAACAGCACGATATCGGTGAATGATTTCCTCGGGTTACAGCGAGGCGATATCATCCGCCTGGATACCAAGGTAGACGAGGAACTGGATGTTTATGTTGGAAACATCAAGAAGTTTGCTGCTCTGCCGGGCGCGTCCGGTGATAATTATGCAGTAAGAATTACATCAGTAATCAGGGAGGAGCAGTAGGATGGATGGAACAATGTCACAAGAAGAAATCAATGCGTTGTTGAATAGTCCCGCTGACGCTGGCTCAGAACAGAGACAGGAAGCATTGACGGACGAAGAAAGAGATGCGATTGGTGAGATTGGTAATATCAGTATGGGAACTGCGGCGACAACGTTGTTCTCACTGGTAAATCGTAAAGTAGAAATTTCAACACCAAGAGTTTCCTATGCAAATTGGGGCGATATCTGCGATGCATATGAACGCCCATGTGTGTTTATACGAATTGGATATACCGTAGGATTGGATGGAAGTAATATCCTTGTATTGAAGGAACATGATGTCAAGATTATCACCGATTTGATGATGGGTGGAGATGGAACCAATACAGATGGTGAACTTGGTGAGCTGCATCTGAGTGCAATCAGTGAAGCGATGAATCAGATGATGGGGTCAGCCGCGACATCAATGTCTTCCATGCTTAATAAAGTAATTGATATCAGCCCGCCGCAGGCAGACCTGATTGATTTGCAGCAGACAATTGATGAGAGCGAGATTGATGAATTCCTTTCAAGCGAATTTGTCAAGGTCTCATTCCGATTGGTAATCGGAGACCTCATTGATAGTGATATTATGCAGTTATATCCAATTTCATTTGCGAAGGAAATGTGTGGAAGTGTCACACAGAACATTGAAGATGATATAAATGCAACGGCAGGAAGCAATCCTGCAACACAGCCTGCGCCACAGCAGAACGCAACGCCACAGGCTGAACCGCAGATGAGTGCACAACCACAGATGGCGCCAACAATGGCACAGCCGATGATGGGTGCACCAATGATGGGTGCGCCGATGGGTGCGCAGCCGATGATGGGAGGACCGATGATGGGTCAGGATATGTCACAGATGGGTGTGCCTTATATGGCACAGCAACAGGTAAATGTGCAGCCGGCACAGTTTCAGCCATTTGCAGGAAGCGTACCGGTAGGATATGGACCTGAGAATATTGATTTGATTATGGATGTGCCACTTGAAGTGACGGTTGAACTGGGCAGAACATCAAAATCAATCAAAGAGATTCTTGATTTTACCCCTGGAACTATTATAGAATTAAACCGTATCGCCGGAGAGCCGATTGATGTTCTGGTAAATGGTAAATATGTTGCTAAGGGTGAAGTCGTTATTATTGAAGAAAGCTATGGTATTCGTATTACCGAGATAGTAAAATAAAACACAAAACACGTATGAACAGGAGAGATGAATTATGGCAAAGATTATGATTTGCGATGATGCAGCGTTTATGAGAATGATGATTAAGGATATCTTAACCAAGAATGGTTATGAAATCGCTGCAGAGGCTGAAAATGGAGCAGTAGCAGTTGAGAAGTATCCGGAAGCAAACCCGGATTTGGTACTTATGGACATCACCATGCCGGATATGGATGGTATTCAGGCATTAAAGAAGATTAAAGAGATTGACGCTAATGCTAATGTTATTATGTGCTCAGCTATGGGACAGCAGGCAATGGTTATTGAAGCTATTCAGTCCGGAGCAAAGGATTTTATTGTAAAACCATTCCAGGCAGAGCGTGTGCTTGAAGCAGTTAAAAAAGTAGTGGGCTAATATGATTTTACTTAGTTCTTCTTTGGAGAGCTTTATACAGCTCGTAGGTGTACTTTTTGCATTTGTGATTGTTCTGGTTCTTACCTACTACACAACAAAATGGGTAGGCGGTTATCAGAAGAATCAGATGTCCGGGCGAGAGTTTAAAGTTGTGGACACCATTCGGATTGCAAATGGGAAGTGCGTTCAGATTTTAAAACTGGGAGAGGTGTATCTTGTTGTGGCAGTTGGTAAGGATGAAGTTACGATGCTTGCTAAGCTGACAGAGGATGAGATTGGTTTGACGGAAGATGAAATTTCGGGTCTTTTTCGATCTAATGTTGTGAATACAACAAGTGCACAGGAATCTTTTCAAGAGACATTGGAGAAATTCAGGGAACGTTTTAATAAAAAGCAGGATTAGATTATGACAAAAAGAAAAAAATCATATTGTGCTTTGTCAATCATAGCTGCGGTAATATTTATTATTGCCGCTATGACTTTATATATTGGAGATACAGTGACAGTTCATGCTTCATCCGTGGAGAGTGAGACAATTACGGGACTCAGTGATGCGAACGAAGAAATGACACTGGACGCAAAGAGTGACAGCACGAACGGATTATCAATTTCATACAATAATGATACAGGTTCCCTGTCAACGCCGGTAAAGGCGTTTTTGGTACTTACTATTATTTCGCTTGCACCATCTATCTTAATCATGCTGACTTCTTATACGCGAATTATTATTGTATTACATTTTTTGCGTACCGCGTTAGGAACACAGACCGCACCATCGAATCAGATTCTGATAGGATTAGCGTTATTTTTGACATTCTTTATTATGCGGCCAACATTTGCTGAGATTAATGAAAATGCAATTAAACCGCTTGATGAGGGGACGATTACGATAGAGGAAGCTTATGAAGCAGCAGAACTTCCGATGCGTAATTTTATGTACAGTCAGACGCAGGAAAAAGATTTAAATCTTTTTATGGACATTGATGGAGAAGAATATCCGGATGAAATGTCTTTGGAAGCATATTATGAAGTGCCATTCACAACAGTAGTTCCGGCGTTTATTATTAGTGAACTTCGATACGCGTTTATAATGGGATTTGTAATTTATATCCCGTTTATTGTAATTGATATGGTCGTGGCATCTGTGCTTATGTCGATGGGTATGATGATGTTGCCACCTACCACGATATCTATGCCTTTTAAGATTTTACTTTTTATTATGGCAGATGGATGGAATCTTGTGATTGAAAGCATGGTAAAGACTTTTTACTGATGAATGGAGTTTGACAGGAGTGAGATAGATGACAGAAGGACAGGTCTTAGATATTGCGAGAGAAGCATTGTATACGATTATCATGTGTTCAGCACCATTGTTGTTGATTTCTCTGGTAGTAGGACTAATCATCAGCATTTTCCAGACAGTAACATCTATTCAGGAACAGACACTTACGTTTGTACCAAAGATTATATGCGTATTTGTTGGAATTATACTTTTTGGGTCTTGGATGTTAAACACTCTGACAGAGTTTATCAATAGACTTTGGTCAGATTTCAGTATTTATCTTGGTTAGGATGAGACATGATTAACTATACGTTTTCGTTAGAGGATTTTGAAATACTGATATTGGTATTGGTCCGCATATCCTGTTTTGTATATACAGCTCCCTTTTATGGAATGACAAATGTTCCGGGCAGATTGAAAATTTTGCTGTCGTTTATATTAGCCATTTTAATTACAGGGACTGTGGATGCAACGGCAGTTACATACACAGGGATGATTGGATATGCAGTGATCGTCTTAAAAGAAGGAATTACAGGGTTGCTGATAGGACTTGCTGCAAACATTTGTAATTCCATTATTTTATTTGCAGGTAATTTTATTGATACGGAGATGGGACTTTCCATGGCACAGGAATTTGATGTTATGACGAAGTCACAGGTTACAATTACCGGTAATTTGTATCAATATTTTATATTGTTGCTGCTTCTGGCAACAAATATGCATCATTATATTTTAAGAGCATTGGTGGATTCCTATGAGGTAGTGCCGGTAAACGGCCAACTGTTTGATTGGGAGAGCATTGCGAGTTCATGGGTGCAGTATATGGGAGATATGTTTGTCATTGCGTTTCGAATTGTTCTGCCCGTTTTTGCATGTATCATGATATTGAATTGTATTTTAGGTATTATGGTAAAGGTTGCACCTCAGATTCATATGTTTTCTGTTGGTATACAGATGAAAGTTCTTGTAGGTATGGTAGTTTTGTACCTGACAGTTATGTTATTGCCGGGAATTTCGGATTTCATTTTTACGGAGATGAAACGAATGATTGTATCAATGATAGAGGGAATGTATTAGTTTGGAACAGGAAAAGGTACTGATTCTACAATATAATCTTCAGTGGTTTGCGAAGGATGGACCGGGTGGTGAAAAGACGGAGCCTGCAACTGCGAAGAAGTTAAGGGAAGCACGAGAAGAAGGTCAGGTTGCTAAGAGTAAGGAACTTACGGCAGCGTTTGATTTGATTGTACTCTTTCTGATATTGAAAGTATTCATCTCTATGGTGGGAGAGGGCTTTGTAAATGTCTTCAATTATACATACAAGATGATACCTGATTTGTTAAAACAGTATGCGATGGATGTATCTCCCCAGGCAATAACGGGATTTTTTATTGAGATATATAAGCAGATGATAGGTATAGCATGGCCGTTTTTTGCATTTGGATTTATAATTACCTTGATTGTCAGTGTTATGCAGGTCGGCTGGAAAATTTCAGGAAAACCGTTACAGCCGAAATTAGATCGATTTAATCCGGTAAACGGATTTAAACGAATATTTTCAAAAGATTCGATTTTTGAACTGGTTAAGTCGGTTATAAAAATTGCAGTTATTATTTATATTGCTTATTCGTCCATCAAAGATCATACCAATGATTTGTTTATTCTATATGACATATCGCTGTGGCAGGCAGTTGCATTGTGTGGCGATATCATTATCGATACAGGATTCAAAATCAGTATAGTGTATCTGATAGTCGGAATTGCAGATTATATTTATCAGAAATTCCGGTTTCGTGAAGAAATGAAGATGACGAAGCAGGAAGTAAAAGATGAATATAAGAACACAGAGGGAAATCCTGAAATCAAGGGCAAACAGAAGCAGCGAATGAGAGAGGCATCAAGAAGGCGTATGATGCAGGATGTACCACAGGCAGATGTAGTCATCACAAACCCAACTCATCTTGCTATTGCAATCAAGTATGATCCGGAAGAGAACCGTGCACCGATTGTACTTGCAAAAGGTGAGGACTATCTGGCGCAGAAAATAAAAGAACTTGCCAAAGAAAGCAATGTTGAGATTGTAGAAAATAAACCGTTAGCGAGAATGCTTTATGCGAATGTTGAGGTGGGGGGAGAAATACCTCCGGAATTGTATCAGGCAGTGGCAGAAATTCTTGCAATGGTATATAATATGAGACAGTAGAAAACGAAGGAGGAAAGGGTATGAAGAAAGCTGACATAGGTATTGCCTTATATTTACTTGCAGCCGTCATCTTTTTAATTGTGCCGATTAACTCCACGTTACTTGATGTAATGTTGGCACTAAATATTTCAGTTTCACTGATTATTCTGTTTAATACGTTATTTGTAAAAGAAGTGTTGGAAATGTCATTTTTCCCAACATTACTTTTGTTTACCACAATTTTTAGAATTTCTTTGAACGTGTCGTCTACACGTTTGATTCTCACTACCGGACAGCCGGGAAATGTCGTTGAGACATTCGGTAGCTTTGTTGGTGGTGGAGATATGATTGTGGGAGCAGTCGTATTTGTCATTTTGATTATTATCCAGTTTGTTGTTATTAATAAAGGTTCTGAACGTGTTGCTGAGGTATCTGCACGATTTACTTTGGATGCTATGCCGGGTAAACAGATGGCAATTGATGCCGATTTGAATACCGGAGCAATTACAGATGCGCAGGCAAGAGAACGACGCAACAAGATTCAGGAAGAAGCCAGCTTCTTCGGTTCCATGGATGGTGCGACAAAGTATGTAAAAGGAGATGCAACGGCAGGTCTTATCATCACAGTGGTCAATCTGGTTGGTGGTACTGCCATGGGTGTAATTAGTCAGGGAATGGAATTTGGCGAGGCGATTCAGCGCTATGGTCTGCTTACCATGGGTGATGGACTCTGCTCACAGATACCTTCGCTGTTGATTTCATTGTCAACCGGTATTTTGGTAACGAAAGCATCCAAAGAAGCAGATTTCTCTGATGTACTTGTGCGACAACTTTTTGGTATACCAAAGGTACTTTACCTCGTAGGAGCATCATTGATATTCCTCGGCGTAACAACACCGCTTAATTTGATATTGTTTGGTGCGTTAGGAGCTGCGTTTATCGTTGCCGGTAAGATGGTAGACAAAAATATTGGAATCGAGAGTATCGAAGAAGAGGTCAGCATGGCAGAAACCGAAGCGGAGGAAATTCGCAAGCCGGAGAATGTGGTGTCACTGCTTCAGGTTGACCCGATTGAACTTGAATTTGGATATGGTATTATTCCACTCGCGGATGTCAATCAGGGTGGAGATTTGCTAGACCGTGTGGTTATGATTCGAAGACAGATTGCGTTGGAACTTGGTACAGTTGTGCCAATCATCAGATTGCGCGATAATATTCAGCTGAATCCGAATCAGTATATTATCAAGATTAAGGGAATTCAGGTGACGGAGGGGGAAATCCTTTTCGACCACTATATGGCGATGAATCCGGGCTACGTGGAGGAAGAGATTACAGGTATTCCTACATTTGAACCTTCGTTCCATCTGCCAGCCATCTGGATTACAGAGAGTCAGAGAGAACGCGCGGAGAGTCTGGGATATACCGTAGTAGATCCGCCATCCATTATTGCAACGCATTTGACGGAGGTTATCCGTTTGCATATTGCAGAACTGCTCACGAGACAGGATGTACAGAATCTGGTCAACAATTTAAAAGAAACAAATCCGGTTCTTGTGGACGAGCTTGTTCCGAAGCAGTTAGGCTTGGGCGAGATTCAGAAGGTACTGCAAAATCTTTTGTCCGAAGGAATCTCTATCAGGGATTTGCTTTCGATTTTTGAGACACTTGCAGATCATGCATCGACGACGCGGGACACCGATGTACTTACAGAGTATGTGCGTCAGAGCCTGAAACGTGCAATTTCAAGTAAATATTTCCCTGCAAATGAAACAACAAGTGTGATTACTCTTGATCCGAGAGTTGAGCAGGATATTATGTCTTCCGTGAAGCAGACGGAGCAGGGGGCTTATCTGACCTTAGACCCTGAGAAGACAAAAGCAATTATTACCTCTGTGGAGGAAGAAGTGTCAAAGCTTGAGAACATGGGTAAGAGTGCAATCGTTATTACTTCGCCGATTGTAAGAATGTATTTTAAGAAGTTGACCGAAGAATATTTTAAGGATTTGATTGTCGTTTCCTACAACGAAGTGGAATCAAACGTAGAATTACAATCAGTGGGGATGGTGACAGCATAAATGACCATTAATAAATATCAGGGTAAGACAAAAGACGAGGCAATTGAAAAAGCCAAGCATGAGCTTGGTGAAGGAGCAGTTGTATTAAATGTAAAAGAAATTAAGCCCAAGGGTATGCTTAAGATGTTTAAAAATTCTGTTTATGAAGTGACGGCAGCGGTGGAAGAAAAAGAGAAATTTGTAAGTCCTGTACCGGTAAAATCACAGGCAGATAGTATCAGCCTTGCTGCTGATGAGAAAATAGTAATTCCAAAGCCGGAAGATAAAGTGGTTGTAGAGGAACGTGAAGCAGTCAAACAGAAAGTGGTGAACCAGAATTTGGAGATGCGGAGTTTGAATACAAGTGAGGGTTTGGAGAAACGATTGGAAAATCTTTCTAACATTTTAGAAAAGCAGCTTCAGACAGAAGAAAATCGCAAAGAGGAAAAGCTTGAACCACAGACAGCGAATGCAGAGGGGTTCCAGTTTATGAAAATGCTATATCGAACACTTTTAGAGAATGAAGTGAATGAGAAGTATGTCAATCAAATTATGGATGAGTCTGAAAAGGTGCTTCATAACGGGAGCAGCGTGGATTCTATTTTGTCAAATGTATACCAGAAGCTGATTTTGAAATTTGGACAGCCGGATACACTTGCATTGAATGGCAAGAAGCCGAGAATTGTATTTTTTATCGGACCGACAGGCGTTGGAAAGACTACGACCTTAGCAAAGATTGCTTCCAAATACAAAATGGAACATGACAAAAAGGTGGCATTTTTGACTGCAGATACCTATAGGATTGCGGCGACAGAACAATTGCGTATTTACGCAAACATTCTTGATGCGCCAATGAGCATTATCTATTCTGTGGAAGAGATGAATGCTGCGATTGAGCGTGTGAACGATTACGATATTATTTTTGTAGATACCGCCGGATTTTCACACCGCAATGACGCACAGTGCGCGGACATGAAGAAGATGATTGCCGGTTTGGATAAGATCTATGAAAAAGAAGTGTACCTTGTGCTGAGTGCAACAACGAAGTATCGTGATTTGCTTGATATTGCAGATATTTATAGGGAAATAGCAGATTATAAACTGATTTTTACAAAATTGGATGAAACAACAGCTTACGGCAATATTTTAAACATTAAGCTCCATTCGGGAGCAAAATTGTCATATATGACAACCGGACAGAATGTTCCGGATGATATTGAAGTGTTTGATACGCAAAAGATTGTCAAACAGTTATTAGGGGGCAGATAAGCTATATGGATCAGGCAGAAAAGCTTAGGAATGTTGTGAAGTTAAAAAATCAAGTGAATAAGCCGGATGCCAGAGTCATTACTGTAACAAGCGGAAAAGGCGGAGTTGGCAAATCAAATGTTGCAGTCAATCTTGCAGTGCAGATACAAAAGATGGGAAAGCGTGTGCTTGTGTTTGATGCGGATTTTGGATTGGCAAATGTGGAAGTAATGTTTGGCGCTATTCCGAAATATACACTTGGTGATGTTATATTTAATGGGAAAAAGATGCATGAAATTATTTCTGAGGGACCGTTGGGAATAGGATTTGTTTCCGGCGGGACAGGAATCAGCGGATTGAATGATTTGTCTACAGAGCAGATAATGTGTATGATTCATTCACTTGGGGAACTGGATCAGCTGGCAGATGTAATTATCATAGACACCGGTGCAGGTATTTCTAATCATGTGATGGAATTTGTGGCTTCAAGTGCAGAAGTGCTGTTGGTGACAACACCGGATCCGAGTTCTTTGACGGATTCCTATTCATTGTTAAAAGCATTACATAACCATCCAAAGTTTTGTGCAGAGCAGACAAAGATTAGTGTTTTGACGAATCGTGTGATGTCTGTGGACGAAGGAAAGCATGTATATGAGAAGCTTAAATCCGTTGTGGCGCAGTTCCTGCAGGGGGAAATTTTCTATGCAGGTATGATACCGCAGGATACCTCTTTGGAAAAGGCTGTCAGACAGCAGAAACCGGTTTCTATATATGCTCCGGCTTCAAAGTCTGCACGGGCATTTGAAGCAATTGCATCCGGAATAATGAATAATGAGCAGAAACAAGGGAGAATTTCACTGGGAATATCACAGTTGTTTTCTAATTTTTGGAAACAGAACAGTTAAGGAGCGGATGAGCAATGACAGTAGCAGAGTTAATTCGACCGGGAGACAAAGTTGATATTAGCTTTATTCAGCACATAGAAAGTGTGAATGTGGAAACAGCAAAAGTATACAAAAGCCAGGTGCTGGATTTGAAGGAGAATGGTAACCTGGATGTTTCGATGCCGAGTGAGGGAACAAGATTAATTTTGCTGCCGCTCGGAGTGCGTATGGAATTTGTGTTTTATACCAGAGGAGGACTTTATCGTGCAATAGGTCAGGTGGCAGAGCGTTACAAGAGCGATAATATCTATATGCTGGAGATTGAACTAAAAACACAGTTAGAGAAATTCCAACGAAGGGAGTTTTTCCGATATCCATGTCTTTTGGATTTTAATTTTTATACAATCTCTGACTTGGATTTGAATTTTGAATCCGGTGATGCGCTGTTGATTCATCTCCGTGAAACAGGAGAGACACTGGAGCGTGAACACGAAGGAAGTATTGTTGATTTGAGTGGTGGAGGAATACGTTTCCGTACAGATGCAGAATTAAAGTCGGACGAGAAACTGCTATTTTCAATTCACCTTCAAAATGAAAATTTAAACAAACAGTATTATATTTTAGGCAGTGTTATCAGTTGTGTCCGTGTGGAACGTATACAGCCTGGAAATGATAAAAAATACGAAGTCAGAGCAAAGTTCCAGATTAAGGACAGCAATACGAGAGAAGAGATTGTCCGATTCATTTTTGAAGAAGAACGCAAAGAACGTCAGAGGGGCAGATGGGAAAAATGAAGAAAAACATTTTAGTTGTTGATGACTCTGCACTCATGAGAAGGGTCATCTGTGATATAATCAATTCAGAAGGAACATTTCAGGCAGTTGATGTGTGCCGTGATGGTCTTGAGGCGTACGAAAAGTTAAAGACAACAAAATATGATGGAGTCGTATTGGACGTAAATATGCCTCGTATGGATGGTCTGGAATTGTTGGAAAAGTTGCAGAAGGACAGAATCAAAGCAACCGTTATCATGGTAAGTACGACAACTACGAAGGATGCCGAGGTTACTATTTTAGCGATGGAGCGTGGGGCTGTCGATTTTGTTACGAAGCCAACCAATGTGATTGAAGCCAAAGGCGAAGATTTTAAAAAACGTCTGTTAGATGTATTAGCTGCAGTACTTAAGACTGAAAAGTACAACAGGACGAGTCGGCAAGAGATACTTCCGAAGATGGGCGCCGGAGAAAGAACTGCGGTAAAGAAGAAGTCTTCAACAGGGAAAACAGACAATAAAATTATCGCTTTAGCTTGTTCCACAGGCGGTCCTAAGGCTTTGCAGAGTGTAATACCATTTTTGCCGGCCAACCTCGATGCGCCGATGGTGCTTGTACAGCATATGCCGACAGGCTTCACGAAGTCTATGGCAGACCGTTTAAACGAGGTTAGCCCGATTCGAGTAAAAGAAGCGGAAGAAGGCGATGTATTACAAAAAGGGACGATTTATGTTGCACCTGGCGGCAGACACATGGAAGTGAAAAAGTGTCCGGATGGCAGTCATAAGATTAAGTTAAATGATATGCCTGCAATCGGTGGACTCAGACCATGTGCGAATATCACATACGATTCCTTGCGGGAAACAGGTTATGATGAAGTTGTGTGCGTTGTGCTGACCGGCATGGGTGCCGATGGTACTAATGGTATTGTATCGTTGGCAAAGAAAAAGCAGGTATATGTCATTGCGCAGGATGCAGCAACATCCGTGGTATACGGAATGCCGAAAGCAATTGCAGAAACGGGTTTAGTTGACGAAGTGGTTCCTCTTACAGAAGTTGCCAAAACAATAACGAAGAATGTGGGGGTAAAGTGATATGGATGTAAGCCAATACCTTGAGATTTTCATTGATGAGACAGGTGAACATTTGCAGACATTAAGTGACTGCATTATGGAGTTAGAGAAAGATCCGGAGAACATGGATACCATCAACGAGATTTTCCGTGCAGCCCATTCATTAAAAGGAATGGCTGGTACGATGGGATTCAAGAGAATGCAGCATTTGACGCACATGATGGAAAACATGTTCCAGGAAGTGCGCAGTGAAAACATTAAAGTAAACAGTGCGATGATTGACTTGCTTTTTAAGTGTCTGGATGCAATTGATGGTTATTTGAACAATGTCAAAGAAAGCTCCGATGAGGGAACCGAGGATAATGAGCTTATCATCAAAGAACTGAATGATTTCATTGCGGTTGCAAATGGAGCTGCACCGGCTCAAAGAGAGTCAGCATCTGCAGAACAGGTAGCATCTACAACAGAAAATTCCACTTCTGAAAAGAAATATTTTGAGCATGAATTCAGCGAGGCAGAAAAGGACAAGATCAGAGAAGCAGAAGAGAATGGCATGCATGTATATGGCATGACTGTCTATATCCAGAAGGAGTGTTTACTTAAAGCTGCCAGAGCTTTCCTTGTGTTTAAAGCCGTGGAAGAGTTTGGACAGATTTTAGCATATAATCCAAGTTCTCAGGATATTGAGGATGAGAAGTTTGAATATGATTTTAGCTTTTATATTGCATCGGAAGATACTTATGACAAGATTAGCGATGCGGCAAAATCAGTTTCAGAAATTGAGAAAATCGTTGGCGAAGAAGTAAAATATGAGTCTCTTGTTGCAAAGCAGGAGAAAGCAGAAGAAGAGGAAGCAGAGACGACAAATGTGGCAGAAGCACCGGCAGTTGCACAGGAGTTACTTTCAGAAGTATCTGTGAAATCACAAAGCGCTTCCGGCAATAAGAAGCAGGCTGTGGCTAAACCAGTCACAAACCGTACCGTACGTGTTGATATTGAGAAGTTAGATGCACTTATGAATCAGGTGTCTGAGCTTATTATTGCGAAGAACAGTCTTGTATCCATCAGTTCTGCAGAGGGCAGTGATTTCCAGAACCAGACATTCCACGAGCAGATTGAAGGTCTTGAGAGAATCACGACAAGCTTACATGAATCCGTCATGAAAGTACGAATGGTGCCGATTGAGAGTGTTGTAAATAAGTTCCCTAGAATGATTCGTGATTTATCCAGAAAACTGGATAAGAAGATGGAATTATATATGTCCGGCGAGGATACAGAACTTGACCGTACCGTTGTTGACCAGATTGGAGATCCATTGCAGCACTTACTGCGTAACTCCGCTGACCATGGACTTGAGGACAATGCTACGCGTATCAAGAGAGGCAAGCCGGAAGTGGGAAGCATTTTCTTGAAAGCGTTCCAGGAAGGTAATAACGTTATCATTCAGGTTGGTGATGATGGTAATGGTATCGATGTAGAAGCTGTAAAGAATAAAGCGATTGAGCGCGGTGTTATTACGGCGGAACAGGCAGATACGATGTCTCAGAAAGAGATTCTCAACCTTTTGTTTATGCCAAGTTTCTCTATGGCAAAGAAGATTACGGATATTTCCGGCAGAGGCGTAGGATTAGATGTCGTTAAATCTAACATCGAAGCATTAGGTGGCGATGTGGAAGTTAAGACATCACTCGGTGAGGGAACCACATTTACAGTAAGACTTCCGTTGACACTGGCAATTGTTCAGGCGTTGATGGTTGTTGTCGGTGAAGAGAAGTATGCAATTCCGATTGGCTCTATTTCTAATATAGAGGATATTCCGGTAGAGGATATCAAGTATGTAGAGGCAAAGGAAGTTATTCATCTCCGCGGAAAAGTTATCCCGATTGTACGTCTGGACGAAGTGCTTGATATCGGAGAGAGAGAAGAAAAGCCTGAGAGCCTGACCGTTGTTATCGTACAAAAAGGTGACAGTCAGGCGGGACTTGTTGTTGACAATTTGATTGGACAGCAGGAAATTGTTATCAAGTCACTTGGTAAATACATGAACAACAACAAGATTATCAGTGGTGCAACAATCCTTGGTGATGGTGAAGTAGCATTGATTCTTGATGTGAATGTACTGATGTAATGGGGGTGAATGACATGGCAAATAACAGTCTGGAAGTAATGGATAACGAAGTAAAACAGTATATTGTTGTTATGGTTGGAAACGAGCAGTACGGAATTGATATCAGCTATATTGATAATATTGTTCGTATGCAGAAGATTACCCGTGTTCCAAAGGTTCAGTCCTATTTCAAAGGTATTATCAGTTTACGTGGTGAGATTGTGCCGGTGATGAGTGTCCGCAAAAAGATGGACTTGGAAGAGGATGTATTTACCAATGCGAGCAGAATCATTATCTTAAAGCTGGAGGAAAAAGGTTCTATCGGAATTATCGTAGATGAGGTAAAGGAAGTTGTAAATCTTAGCGCAGATGAGATAGAGCATGCTTCTAACAAGGGCAAGTTTATTAACGGAATCGGCAAGCATGGAGATGAGTTGATTTCCCTGTTTGAGATTAACGCAGTTGTAGATGAAACGATATAATAGAAAATGTTAGTGGGATCAGTGCATGGTCTCACTAACTTTCTATCTGTGAGAGGAGCGTACTAGGAACTTTATGGGAAAGATGACGTTAGAAGAAGTAAACAACATGTATTTGGACGTCTTAAGAGAAATTGGTAATATCGGAGCGGGAAATGCGACGTCTGCAATTGCCAATATGCTTGGAATGAAGATAGATATGAATGTGCCAAATATCAGATTGATGGAAGTATCGCAGCTTGGTATGGCAGTTGGCGAAGAGGATGAGACTATCGTTGGAATTTTTCTGGAGGTAGAGAACGATATTGACGGAAGCATGATGTTCCTCTTAGATATTCCTTCTGCGCGTTATCTGGTAAATAAGCTGATGATGCAGGATGTATCCGCAGATGAGCCGTTTGGTGAGATGGAGTTGTCAGCATTAAAAGAAATTGGAAATATTATAGCCGGTTCGTATCTTTCTGCGTTGTCATCTTTGACAAACCTTGTTATTGTTCCTTCTGTGCCGTACATCGCAGTAGATATGGCGGCATCTATTCTGAGCGTGCCGGCGATAGAGTTCGGACAGTATGGTGATAATGCGCTGTTGATACAGACGGAAATATGTGCAGATGTGGCAATCAATGGATACTTTATTTTGATGCCGGAACAGGATTCATATGAGAAAATATTAACATCACTTGGAATCACAGTATAAGGAGAAACGCATATGAGCGAAGTCATAAAAGTAGGCATGGCGGACTTGAATGTGTGCAAAGCTCCGGACGTAATTACAACGTTGGGACTTGGTTCCTGTATCGGATTGGTTTTATATGATCCGGTATCCAAAGTGGGAGGTATGGTTCATTATATGCTTCCGGATAGTACAAAGGTGAGAAATAACAGTAACATTGCCAAGTTTGGAGATACTGGAATCAGGGAATTATTAAAACGGGTGGTTGCGGCAGGTGCAAATCGTGGACGATTAGTTGCAAAGATTGCTGGCGGAGCAAAGATGTTCGAAGTGAGTGGTCTTTCAGAAGTAGGTAATATCGGTGCGAGAAACGCAGAAGCTGCCAAAGAGATATTAAAAGAACTTGGGATCCGTCTTGTGGCGGAAGATACCGGGCTTAATTATGGACGAACCGTAGAATTGCATTGCGAGACTGGGGAGTTCCACATTAAATCCGTAGGAAAACCATTGAAAATCATTTGATGGGAAGGGCATGACGAGTTATGAAAACAAAATCAATACCTGCGATTATTATGTTGGTAGCAGGTTTTATTGCCTGCATAGCAGGTATGAATGCACACATGGAAGTGGCAGATTTTTTGAAAATGCTTTTAATTGTCCTTGTTGTATTTTATGCATTAGGATGTGTTGTAAAGCAGATTGTTGATAAGAATTTCATGGAAATGAAAGAAGAAGAAACCACGGATGGTGAGGAGACAGAAGAAGAGGATGCTCCTGAGGAAGATAAGGAAGCAGAATCTGAAGACGAGGAATAATATCGCAATACTAACTAGAAACGTGGGGGCTTCATATGAAAACGGTTGAGAAAGAAAAACTTTGGGGGGAATATCAAAAAAGTCCAACTCCTGAGTTACGGGAAAAACTTATTACAGAGTATGCTCCGCTAGTCAAAGTTGTTGCGGGACGACTCAGTATGTACTTGGGGTACAACGTAGAATATGAAGATTTGGTCAGCTATGGAATATTTGGCTTGATTGATGCGATTGACAAATTTGACCTTGGAAAAGATGTGAAATTTGAAACATATGCCAGTTTAAGAATTCGCGGCTCTATTCTGGATCAGATTCGCAAGATGGACTGGATTCCAAGAACGGTACGGCAGAAACAAAAAAAGATTGAAGAAGCAATCAAGAATGTTGAGTCGAGAACCGGGCGCAGTGCACTGGATGATGAGATTGCGAAAGAACTTGGAATTGCGGAAGAAGAACTGAATGATTGGCAGTCACAGCTCAAGGTTACCAACATAGTCTCGTTGAACGAATTTGTGGAGCAGGGCGGAGAACCTGTTATGGATGCCAGAAATAATTCGCATTTTGCACAGCCGGAAGAGACCGTGCAGGAAGAGGAATTAAAGAAAGTTCTGGCAGAGACAATGGAACTTTTAACAGAGAAAGAGCGCAAGGTTATTTTGCTATATTATTATGAAGAACTGACATTGAAGGAGATTAGCAATATCTTAGGCGTGTCAGAGTCGAGAGTATCACAGCTGCATACCAAAGCGCTGCTTAAGATGCGTAAAAAGATGGGAAATTATATGGGAATTTTGATTGGCGAATAGTAGTATAACCTTTGTGGAAGGAGCACTTTACAATGTCAATAAATCCGGTTGTTTTAAATGGAATGACACAGCGTACGCAGGATATCAGCAATTTGAAGCAGCAAGATGATAATAAGCCGATTGTGCAACAGCATAATTTAAACGTACAGCAGGAAAAGCAGGCAGATAAACTGACACATCAGGTAAAAGACCTTGAAGAGAAAGAAAATGAGGGTTACCGTTATGATGCCAAGGAAAAGGGAAGTAACCAGTACGAGGGAGACGGAAAATCCAAAAAGAAACATAAAAACGAATCTGAAAAAGAATATAGTAAAGATGGAAAGGTCATATTCAAGGGACAAAGCGCCAGCTTTGATATCAAGATATGAGGAATAGACGATGACGGGAATAGGGTGGATGTTGCTTCTGATAGGAGCAGTTTTCATGATTGGCAGTTTTTTTGTCACAGAAAAATTGTCACCTTCTGAGTTAAACCAGATTGCGGAACTCAGCGAGGATGAATTAAAAAAGATTATTGAGCGCGGAATGGATAATGCAAGAGGACGCATTGATGATCAGATTGATGAGCAGTTAGACGCTTCCATGGAGAGGGTGGATCGCGCTCTCGAAAAAGAGACAAACAGCAAGATTATGGCAATCAGTGATTATTCAGACACCGTGCTTGAAAGTATGAATAAGACACATAACGAAATTATGTTTCTTTACAGCATGCTTAATGATAAGCATACGGAACTTACCGGAATGGTGTCGGATTTGCAGCGTTTAGCAGCGGATGTCAGAAATCTGGAGGAAAATTTTAAAGAGCAGACTGCAATAGAAACATCGGTAGCAACTGCAACAGCAACAGTAAATCCGGTGACAGCTGTTTCACAAGTGCCGGAAGCAGATTTAATGGCAACATCAGCAGTTGTGGACACGGACAGAACGGCAGCTGAAGAGTTAGCTTCTGCGTCTGCACCAATGTCAGAAAGTGTGCGGGAGGAGCAACAAAAGTGTTCAGAACGTGCAAGCGTTCAGCAACAGATTCTTTCTTTGCACAGAGATGGCTTATCAGATGTTGAAATTGCAAGAAATCTCGGTATGGGCGTTGGCGAAGTTAGATTGGTAATCGGGCTTTATAGAGGAGAGTAGAGTTGTCGTGAAACTAAAATATTATTTGCGTGGGATGGGAATTGGTATTATTGTTACGACGATTATTCTGGCAATCAGTTTTTCCCACAGAGAAGTAGAGATATCAGATGAAGAAATCATGGCTCGTGCCGCGGCTCTTGGTATGGTAATGCAACAGGAGGATAAAGAGTCGGATGCCTCAGAAGCGCAGAAGGTCATGGATGCAGAACCGGAAGCAGAAACAGAGCCGGTAACAGATGCAGATACCAACACAAATGTGGGCACAGAGAATGAGATAAACACAGAACAGGAAGCAGATATGGAATCCGAAGGGCAGGATGAGGGAGCGGTAGCGGTGAGCTCCGGGGACAATGGTACATATCGGCTTGTCATCCAAAGAGGTGATGTGTGCCGTGTTGTGTGTGAAACTCTCGCAGAGAATGGAGTGATTGATGATGCAGAATCGCTTCGTGCATATCTGTTTGAGCTGGGCTATGCAAATAGTCTCAGTATTGGTGCATACGATATTCCATATGGTTTGACAATGGAAGAAGTAGCACAGATTATTATGACAGGTCCGTTAGAATAGGCAAAAAAAGCTTGCCTATTCTTTTTTGTTATGATATAATCTACAAGGTTCTAGGTCAAAAGCGTGATAACACCGCTTTTGATGCAACAATATAATACACATGTGTTGACCACCGGGCCGGTGCCAATTTGGTTGCCTTGCGGGATGAAGCATATGGAAGCAAAACCATGGAGGTAAGAAAATGAGTGTTATTTCAATGAAACAGTTACTTGAAGCAGGTGTTCATTTTGGACATCAGACAAGAAGATGGAATCCTAAAATGGCTCCATACATCTACACAGAGAGAAATGGTATCTACATTATCGACTTGCAGAAGTCTGTTGGTAAAGTAGATGAGGCTTACAAAGCTATCTCTGATATCGCTGCTGAGGGTGGCACAATTCTTTTTGTAGGTACAAAGAAGCAGGCTCAGGATGCTATCAAGACTGAGGCAGAGCGTTGCGGTATGTACTATGTAAACGAGAGATGGTTAGGTGGTATGCTCACTAACTTCAAGACCATCCAGAGTCGTATTGCAAGATTAAAAGAAATCGAGACAATGGCTACTGATGGTACTTTCGAGGTATTACCTAAGAAGGAAGTTATTGCTCTTAAGAAAGAGTGGGAGAAATTAGAGAAGAACCTTGGTGGTATCAAGGATATGAAGAGAATCCCGGATGCAATCTTCGTAGTAGATCCTAAGAAGGAGAGAATCTGTATTCAGGAAGCTCATACATTAGGAATCAAGTTAATCGGTATTGCTGATACAAACTGTGATCCGGAAGAGTTAGATTATGTAATTCCGGGTAATGATGATGCAATCAGAGCGGTTAAGTTAATCGTTTCTAAGATGGCAGATGCTGTTATCGAAGCTAATCAGGGTGCAGAGATGACTGCAGAGGAAGTTGAGTCTGCAGAGGCTGATGTAGAGGCAACAGAGGAATAAGAACTTTAAATGAGAGAGGGGCGCATGGTTACGTCCCTTTCCGTTTCATAAATTTCAAATTATGGAGGATGAGCAAATGGCTATTACAGCAGCTATGGTAAAAGAACTGCGTGAGATGACAGGCGCAGGTATGATGGATTGTAAGAAAGCATTAACTGAGACAGATGGTAACATGGACGCAGCTGTTGAGGTATTAAAGAAGAGTGGCGCAGCTAAGATGGAGAAGAAGGCTTCCAGAATTGCAGCTGAAGGTATTGCTCGTGTTGCCGTTAATGGCAATGCTGCAGTTGTTGCTGAAGTCAACTCCGAGACTGACTTCGTTGCAAAGAATGAAACATTCCAGGAATTTGTACAGTTAGTAGCTGACAACGCGCTTGCTTCCGGTTTAAACGGCGGTAAGAATGGGGAAGATGTAGAGGCACTTCTTGAAATGAATGGTCTTAAGGATGTGTTAGTTGAAAAGACTTCTACTATCGGAGAGAAATTATCTGTGCGCAGATTTGAGAAAGTTACTGGTGAATGTGTAGCAAGCTATCTTCATGCAGGCGGTAAGATTGGTGTACTTGTTGCAGCTGATGGCGCAGCTGATGTAAATGAGGCACTTACAAATGTTGCTATGCAGGTTGCAGCAATGAATCCGCAGTATATCAGCAGAAATGACATTGAGCAGTCTGAGATTGATAAAATGAGAGAAATCATTGTTGATTCTTCTTTAAATGATCCGGCATCTCTTCCGAAGCCTATTTTAAATGCATTGATTAACAAAGCATGTACAGAAAAAGTATGGAGCGATGAGGATATTGCAATTTATGAAGAAAAGAAGAGCAATATGAACTACTTATTTAACTTCCTTTCCAAAGAAGCAACCGCTGCTCTTGTAAATTTAGCAATGGAAGATAAAGCGAATATCATGGCTGATAAGATTTTTAACGGTGCAATCGAGGGTCGTGTATCTAAGCAGTTAAAGGATATCTGCTTGTTAGACCAGACTTATGTAAAAGCAGAAGATGGAAAGCAGAATGTTGCAGCATATCTTAAGTCTGTAAACAGTGCTCTTGTTATCAAAAAGGTAGTTCGCTTTGAAGTAGGCGAGGGACTTGAGAAGAAGCAAGAAGATTTTGCAGCTGAGGTTGCAGCTCAGATGAACGCTTAAAATATCGAATTACTAAAATTTAACAGAAACTTTACTTGTTGTGTAAGGTGTGTCATGCTACAATGAATGCGTATTTGCTATCATTGTAGCATTTTTTTTGCAACAGGAAATGGTAGCCTATTATGTAAAAGCACTATGTGCACAGATGCGCAGCTTCATGCGATACCACGTATAATAAAAGCTGCGATATATCAGAATTGTAGGAGGATACATAAAAGAATGGAATTTGTAAAAGATATACTGCGCGGTGTAGCAATAGGAATTGCCAATATCATTCCGGGTGTAAGTGGTGGAACGATGATGGTGTCAATGGGAATTTATGATGATGTTATTCATGCGGTAACAGGGCTGTTTCGTCACATAAAGGAGAGCATTCGGCTGTTGCTTCCGTATGTAATTGGAATGGGGATTGGAATTGTTGGACTTTCCTTTGTTATTGGATATTTGTTTGCGACATATCCATTACAGACAGCAATGCTTTTTATAGGTCTGATTTTTGGCGGATTACCGCTTATTCTACCGAAAGTTAAAGGAGCAAAGCCGTCTGTTGCAGAGATATTGATAATGGTTGCTTTTTTTGCACTGATTGTATGGATGGAGTTCTGGGGTGAAGGTACAGCACGTGTGCTGGATACGAAACCACAGACAATGCTTATACTCTTTTTGGTTGGGGCACTTGCTGCAGCAACCATGGTAATTCCGGGAGTAAGTGGTTCGATGATGTTGATGGCATTAGGATTTTATACGCCGATTATTGACCATATTAATGCGTTCATTGTTGCACTTGTAACATTGGATTTCGGAACTGTGTGGTATTGTATGGGAATTCTTGTGCCGTTTGGTTTGGGTGTACTGCTTGGAATCTTTTTGATTGCAAAACTGGTGGAATATCTGTTGAGCAAACATGAAAGAATGACATATTTTGCAATCCTTGGTCTGGTTTTGTCCTCACCGATTGCAGTTCTTTCAGGAATCGGAGTCGGGACAGTGGGAGTTGGTGCACTGGTGGTTGGAATTTTGATGTTTGTGATAGGAACGGCAGTTGCTTTTATGCTTGGAAAGTAAGAAAGAAGCATTTGAAACAGAAAAGTCAGAAAATTATAGAAAAAGCACGGAAAAATCGAACGATTTTTTTGTGCTTTTTCCTTTGAAAAACGTAAAAATATGATACAATAGATTAGTATTAAGATTACCTTGGGGGTTCTACATGCAGGATAAAGATTCAGAGGTTCTACGCAATCAGCGCAGACGAAGGAAGCGAATAGGAAGAATTAAGAGCGCTATTGTGATGATTGTTTCGGGATGGATTTTGATATCCATGATTTTGATTGTTGCTCTGTTTGTAAGAACCATGTCATTGGAGAAGAAACTGGAACGGTTAATTCAGACGAATTCTACGACAGGAGCCAGTGATTCCCTGATAAGCGGTCAGAATACAGAGGAAGTGCCGGCACAGGCGAGTGATACAGAGAGTGGCGAGGCGGATTATATTCCGACACCGGCAGTTGGTGTGACAGATGCCGATAATCAGGCTGAAGCAGGAGACATACATAAAGTTTATCTTACATTTGATGACGGACCATCAGAGAATACGACGGCGATTTTGGACATCCTTGCTGAGTATGAGGTAAAAGCAACTTTTTTTGTGGCAGGCAGAGAAGATGAGGAATCGCAGGATTTATATCGCAGAATTGTAGAGGAAGGACATACACTGGGTATGCATTCCTATGCAAATAAATATCGAGTGATATACCAGTCAGAGGAAGCGTTCGAGACCGATTTTAGGAAGCTAAAGGAATATCTCTACGAAGTTACAGGAACAGAGTGCAGATATTATCGTTTTCCGGGTGGAAGCAGTAACCAGATTAGTAATGTGTCGATGAGTGACTTAATTCAGTTCCTGAATAGAGAGGGGATTGTTTACTACGACTGGAATGTTTCGGCGGGAGATGCGGCATCCATAGCTTACACAGCAGATGAAATGGTTGAAAACGTGACCGAAGATGTAGTAAAATATAAGACGTCGGTGGTATTACTGCATGACGCGGATGATAAGTCAACAACGGTGGAGGCATTAGGACCTCTGATTGAGGCATTGCAGGAGATGAATGCTGAAATCTTACCGATTGATGAAGATACACAGGTAATACAGTCTGTGAAAGCGGACAGTGTGTACCAGTAATAAATGGAGGAAAGAACATGGGATTTTTCAAAGACTTTAAAGAGGATTTCTCACAGGCAGTCAATGAACTTATGCCAGGTGAGGATGACCTTGAAACCACAGTTGCAGAGGACGATTTGGTCGTAAATACTTTAGAAAATGAAGTAGATGTTGAGTCTGAGTTGTCTAAGCTTGACGGGCTTTTAGAACAAGTGACAAAGCAGGAAGCTCCAAAGCAGCAGCCGGTAGAAAAACCGGTTGAAGAAGCAGGCAGTGAAGCAGCAATGCATGAAAGTACACAGAATGTTATGAACACAGTTCAGGAGGAGAAGAAAATGGCTGATAATACAGTAGCAGCAACACCAGCAACACCAGTAACACCAGTAACACCGGTAACACCGACAGTATCTCAGGAGAGAGTCGTATCTGACGAAGTATCCGTTATTACAGAGGGAACAATCATCAATGGTGACATTATATCGAATGGTTCATTGGATGTCCGTGGACAGGTAGACGGCAATGTAAGCTGTAATGGTAAGCTTACTGTAACCGGAGTAGTAAATGGTAACAGTAATACCTCAGAATTCTTTGCAGATGCAGCTCAAGTAGAGGGAGAGGTAGTAAGTACAGGAACTGTTAAGATTGGTCTTGGTTCTGTTATAATTGGTAATGTAACTTCTACTTCAGCAGTAATTGCAGGGGCTATCAAAGGTGATATTGATGTACAGGGTCCGGTTGTTGTAGATACATCCGCTGTTGTTATGGGTAATATTAAGTCACGTTCTGTACAGATTAACAATGGTGCAGTTATTGAGGGATTCTGTTCACAGTGCTACTCAGACGTAGACGTTCAGAGCCTGTTTGATTCTAAGAAAGGAATTTAATCTGATATGAAGCGGGTTTTGTTGAAATTAAGTGGGGAAGCGCTTGCAGGAGAAAAACATACCGGATTTGATGAGCCGACTGTAACAGAGGTCGCTAGACAGGTTAAACAAATCGTTGATAGCGGTGTACAGGTTGGCATCGTAATTGGTGGCGGTAATTTCTGGAGAGGAAGAACCAGTGAGACCATTGACCGTACCAAAGCAGATCAGATTGGTATGCTTGCTACTATTATGAACTGTATCTATGTATCTGAGATTTTCCGCTATGTTGGAATGAAAACACAGATATTAACACCATTTGAGTGCGGTAGTATGACCAAATTATTCTCAAAGGATCGTGCAAACAAGTACTTCGAGAAGGGAATGGTTGTATTTTTTGCGGGTGGTACAGGGCACCCATATTTCTCCACAGATACAGGTATTGTGCTTCGGGCAATAGAGATGGAAGCAGAGGGAATATATCTTGCGAAAGCGATAGATGGTGTATATGACAGTGATCCAAAGGTAAATCCTGCAGCGAAAAAGTATGATGAGGTATCCATTCAGGAGGTCATTGATAAGAAGCTTGCGGTGGTTGATTTGACAGCATCTATTATGTGTATGGAGAACAAGATGCCAATGTATGTATTTGGCTTAAATGAAGAGAATAGTATCGTGAAAGCCATGACAGGAGAATTCAGCGGCACAAAGGTTACTGTTTCTTAATAGAAAGAAAGGCATGGTATATGTATGGATGAGAGATTAGTTCAGTTTGATGAAAAAATGCAGAAAACAATGAATAACCTTGGCGAGGAGTTTGGAGGCATTCGTGCAGGACGCGCCAATCCACATGTTCTTGACAAGTTAAGAGTTGATTATTATGGAACACCGACAGCAATTCAGCAGGTGGCAAATGTAAGTGTCCCGGAGCCGAGAATGATTCAGATTCAGCCATGGGAAGCATCCATGGTAAAAGAGATTGAAAAGGCAATTATGACTTCAGATTTAGGAATCAATCCTACGAATGATGGAAAAGTTATTCGTCTTATTTTCCCTGAGCTTACAGAGGAGAGACGTAAAGAACTTGCCAAGGATGTGAAAAAGAAAGGCGAGAATGCAAAGGTAGCAATTCGTAACATTCGTCGTGATGCGATTGACTCCTTTAAGAAGCTTGCGAAAGCATCAGATATCTCAGAGGATGAGATTAAGGACTTAGAAGATAAGGCACAGAAGATGACAGATAAATATATTGCCAAAGTTGATGAGGCAGTGGAAAGCAAGACAAAAGAGATTCTTACTGTATAAGCGAATGAACAAGAGGGGACATGACGTGTGCGTGTCCCTTTTGTGTATCGAGAGAATAAACTTCTCCATGCACAATGCTCCGTATACTTTGATATGAAAGAGAGGAGAATAACGAAGCGTATGATAATACCACAGCATATAGCTATTATCCTAGATGGCAACGGACGTTGGGCGAAGGCAAAGGGAATGCCCAGAAATTATGGTCATACTATGGGTGCGAAGAACGTGGAGGTAGTATGTAAGGCGGCACATGATTTGGGTGTCAAATATGTGACGATGTATGCGTTTTCTACGGAAAACTGGAATCGCCCAAATGATGAGGTGGAGGCTCTCATGAAACTGTTGGAGAGCTATCTGAAGAACTGTATTAAAACTGCTGATAAGAATAATATGCGTGTAAGAGTAATCGGCGATACATCAAAGCTGAGTGAAAAGTTTCAGAAGCAAATAGTAGAATTAGAGACAGCATCTGCGAAGAATGACGGTTTAAATCTTCAGATTGCAATTAATTATGGAAGCAGAGATGAGATGTTACGAGGAATGCGCCAGATGTGTGCAGATGTGAAAGAGGGGAAAATCGCTCCGGAGGAAATCGATGAGCAGATGTTTGCAGGATACCTTGATACAGCAGATATTCCGGATCCGGACCTTTTAATTCGTACCAGCGGAGAGCAACGCTTGTCCAATTATCTCCTTTGGCAGTTAGCTTACAGTGAGTTTTATTTTACAGATGTCCCGTGGCCGGATTTCCATAAGGAAGAATTAGTATGCGCAATAGAGGCGTATAATAAGAGAGATAGAAGATTTGGCGGTTTAACGGAAGAGAAATAGAAGGAAGGCATATTATGTTTAAAACAAGATTGTTGAGCGGCATTGTACTTGTAATTGTTGCATTAGCACTGATTATTACAGGCGGAGATGTGTTGTTGACAGGTACTTTGGTAATTTCATACATTGGAATGTTTGAATTATATCGCGTATTTAAAGTTGAAAAATCAGCACCGGGAATCGTTGGGTATCTGGCGGCAACGATTTATTATGCAAATCTGAGATTTGCCTTTTTTCCGGATATGATGATGTTTGCGCTGCTGTTATTGATGATGCTGATGTTTGTATATGTGTTTACGTATCCGAAATATAAGACAGAGCAGCTTTTAGCAGCATTCTTTGGAGTATTTTACGTGGCGGTGATGTTGTCCTATGTATACCAGACACGTATGATTACGGCAGGAGCGTATATTGTGTGGCTGATTTTCCTGTGTTCATGGGGATGTGATACCTGTGCATACTGTGTAGGTATTCTGATTGGAAAGCATAAAATGGCACCGAAGCTTAGCCCGAAGAAATCTGTGGAGGGAGCCGTAGGCGGCGTTGTTGGAGCGGCACTTCTGACGGTAATTTATTGCATGATTTTCAAGAATGCAATGGGTATCGACAATACGCATATTGCAATTTTTGCTGTTATCAGTGCGGTGGGGGCATTGGTTTCCATGGTAGGAGATTTGACAGCTTCAGCGATTAAGCGTAATTATGATATCAAAGATTATGGTAAATTGATTCCTGGACATGGTGGTATTTTGGACCGTTTTGACAGTGTGATTTTTACAGCGCCTATGATATATTTCCTTGCGGTGAATTTTATTACATTATAAGATACATTGGCAGAGAGTTTTTGGGGAGAGGACATAGGACGGAGGGATAAACTATGAAAAAAGTGGCGATATTAGGTTCCACAGGTTCTATCGGAACGCAGACACTTGATATTGTGCGAGAGCAGGGAGATATCAAGGTGACGGCTATGGCAGCCGGCAGTAATATTGATTTATTAGAGAAGCAGATGCGTGAGTTTACGCCGGCACTTGTATGTGTCTGGGATGAGGCAAAAGCAAAAGAACTGCGCACACGCACAGCGGATATAAATACCCGTATTGTTTCCGGTATGGATGGGCTGATTGAGGTTGCGGTGCAGCCGGAAAGTGAGATTTTAGTGACTGCAATCGTGGGTATGCTCGGAATCCGTCCGACGATAGCTGCGATAGAAGCAGGCAAGAAAATTGCACTTGCCAACAAAGAAACTCTGGTAACTGCGGGGCATATTATTATGCCGCTGGCAAAGGAAAAGAATGTGCCGGTTCTTCCGGTGGATAGTGAGCACAGTGCGATATTCCAATCTTTGCAGGGTGCGGGAGATAATAAGATTTCAAAGATTCTGCTGACTGCTTCCGGTGGCCCATTTCGTGGAAAGTGCCGCAGTGAATTAGAAAATATACAGGTGGAGGATGCCTTAAAGCATCCAAACTGGGCGATGGGGAGAAAGATTACCATTGACTCGTCCACACTGGTAAATAAAGGTCTGGAAGTCATGGAGGCAAAGTGGCTCTTTGGTGTAGACTTAGAGCAGATTCAGGTGGTTGTGCATCCACAGAGTGTGATTCATTCGGCGGTGGAATATGAGGATGGCGCGGTCATCGCACAGCTTGGAACACCGGATATGCGCTTGCCGATTCAGTATGCTCTTTATTATCCGGAGCGCAGAAATCTTTCCGGTGAGAGAATGGATTTGTTCTCTTTAGGACAGCTTACCTTTGAAAAACCGGATATAGACACATTTAACGGTTTGGCATTAGCTTATGAGGCAATGCGCCGTGGAGGCAATATTCCGACGGTGTATAATGCGGCAAATGAAAAGGCGGTAGCATTATTTTTAGACCGTAAGATTCGTTATCTGCAGATTACGGAGATTATTGCGTCATGTATGGAACAGGCAGTATTTGTGGAGAATCCAAGTTTAGAGCAGATTTTAGAGACAGAAGCATCTGTGTATGAGACTATCAACCGTAAATATCCTTGTGTGTGATAGCTTGTTTAATAACAGATGACAGTAAGAAAGGTTATTGAATGAAGATAGTAATTGCAATTCTTATTTTTAGTATTATCATTATTTTTCATGAACTGGGACATTTTCTGTTGGCGAAAGCGAACGGAATTCGTGTCAATGAGTTTTCACTTGGTCTTGGACCAACAGTTATCGGATTTACAAAAGGGGAGACGAAGTATTCATTAAAGCTGCTTCCGTTTGGTGGAGCGTGTATGATGGAAGGTGAAGATGAGGACAGCGGTGACGAGAGGGCTTTCAATAAAAAGTCAGTCTGGGCACGTATCAGTGTTGTTGCGGCAGGACCAATCTTTAACTTTATTATGGCATTTGTGGGTGCATTTATTCTGCTCTGCAATATTGGATATGATTTGCCGGTACTTACCGGAGTATTGGAAGGTTATCCGGCGGAGACTGCCGGTATGCAGACAGGAGATACCATTGTTAAAATTGATAATACGAAGATTCATTTTTTTCGTGATATCAGCGCCTACACGCAGTTCCATCCGGGCGAGACGGTAACCGTAACCTACGAGCGTGACGGTGAGAAATACAAGACGGAGCTTACACCGAAGTATGATGAAGAATACGGATATTATATGTATGGTTTTCAGGTAAGTGGAGAGCGTGCAAGAGGAAATGTATTTGAGACGCTGCGATACAGTGTGTATGAAGTACGCTATTGGATAAATGCGACATTGAGCAGTTTGAAAATGCTTGTCGGAGGTCAGGTCAGCGTCAATGATATGAGTGGTCCGGTTGGCATTGTAGACATGATTGGAGAGGGCTACGAGCAGAGTATTTCTTATGGATTTTTCACAGCATTTCTGCAGATGCTCTACATTACAATTTTCTTATCGGCAAATCTTGGTGTGATGAATCTGCTGCCGCTTCCGGCATTAGATGGAGGACGTTTGCTTTTTATGCTGATTGAAGTCGTCCGAGGAAAGCGTGTAGACCCGGAAAAAGAGGGTATGGTGCATTTTGCAGGTATGATGCTTCTCTTTGCCTTTATGATATTTGTAATGTTTAATGATGTGCGGAAACTAATTGGTTAAGTGTGGAGGTACGGGTATGACAAAGACAGTACAGATTGGAAATAGAGTGATTGGAGGAGGAAATCCGATTCTGATTCAGTCGATGACAAATACAAAGACGGAGGATGTGGCAGCAACGGTTGCGCAGATTCGTACGTTGACAGCGGCGGGCTGTGATATTATCCGATGTGCGGTTCCGACTATGCAGGCGGCAGAGGCACTTACCGAGATAAAGAAACAGGTGGAAATTCCGGTTGTAGCGGACATTCACTTTGACTATCGTCTTGCGATTGCAGCGATGGAACATGGCGCAGATAAGATTCGTATCAATCCGGGAAATATCGGAAGTATAGAGCGTGTGCGCGCAGTGGTAGATGTGGCAAAGGAACGAAATATTCCGATTCGTGTCGGAGTCAACAGCGGTTCCTTGGAAAAAGAACTGGTGGAGAAATATCACGGCGTAACGGCGGAAGGCATTGTGGAAAGTGCGTTAGATAAAGCACATATCATTGAGGACATGGGATATGATAATCTCGTGATTAGTATTAAGTCTTCGGATGTTTTAATGTGTGTGAAAGCACATGAACTGATTGCGGCACAGACAGACCATCCGCTGCATGTGGGAATCACGGAGTCCGGTACGATTATCAGCGGAAATATCAAATCGTCTATCGGATTGGGGCTGATATTGCATCAGGGAATCGGTGATACCATCCGTGTATCACTGACCGGAGACCCGTTGGAGGAGATTAAGTCTGCCAAACTGATTCTGCGTACATTGGGATTGCGTAAAGGCGGGATTGAGGTTGTTTCCTGTCCGACTTGCGGAAGAACGCAGATTGACCTGATAGGACTTGCAAATCAGGTGGAGAATATGGTTGCAGATATTCCTCTTGATATTAAGGTTGCCGTTATGGGATGTGTTGTAAATGGACCGGGTGAAGCAAAGGAAGCAGATATCGGAATTGCAGGAGGCATCGGTGAGGGATTGATTATAAAAAAGGGCGTGGTATATAAAAAGGTGCCGGAAGCAGAACTGCTTGAGGCATTGCGCTATGAACTGCTTCATTGGAATGAGGAGAACGCATGACGAAATTGTTTTTTGATGTTTTTCCGTCACTTACCGTGGATGGGAATCTAAAAAAACTTTTGACAGAGGTGGAAGTGACGAAAGTAGGCATGAATCATGATAAGACACATTTGCGTGTCTACTTATCAAGTACGCGTCTGATACATAAAAGTGATGTCTATCAGCTTGAACAGGCGATTGAAAGCCAGCTTTTTAAAGGCAGACAGATGGATGTTAAGGTGATTGAAAAGTATCAGCTTTCGGAACAGTATACGCCGGAGAAACTGTTAGATTTGTATAAGGACAGCATTTTAGAAGAACTGCGCAATTACAGCCTGATGGAATATAACTTGCTGCGTACTGCGAAAATAGAATTCAAGAGTGAGACGCATATGCTGCTTACACTTGAGAATACCATTATTGCACAGACACGTTCACACGAGATTGTAGAGTTTTTAGAAAAGGTTATCTGTGAGCGATGCGGGCTGAATTTGTCTGTTGAACTTGCCTACGAGGAGCCCAAGGAGAGTAAGCATAAGAAGAACAGTGACCTCCAGATTCAGTATGAGATTCACAATATTATGAAAAAAGTGAATATTGTGAGCGAAGATGGGGAAAGTGCGGCTCCTGCACTGGAAACCGTGACTGGAGAAACAGTTTCTGCTGCAACCACAACATCTGGTAGTATAAGCGCTGACAGTGCCACAAAAGTCGTTAAATTTGAAGAAAAAACTGCAAAATCTGTGAATACTGCAGGAAAAAATGCAGGAAAATCAATAGAAAATGGCAAAAAAGAGTTCAAAAAACGTTTTGATGGGGGCTATAAAAAATCCGATAATCCGGATGTTATTTACGGACGTGATTTTGAGGATGAACCGATTGCTATTGAGAAGATTATGGGCGAGATGGGAGAAGTTACCATCCGCTGTCAGGTAATGACCTTAGAGACAAGAGATATCCGTAATGAGAAGTCGATTATAATTATGTCTGTGACAGATTTTACGGATTCCATCGTTTTAAAGATATTTACGAAAACGGAACAGCTTTCGGAGCTTTTAGGCGCCGGAATTGCAAAAGGTGCATTCCTTAAGATTAAAGGTGTCACTACGATTGATAAGTTCGATAGTGAGCTTACCATTGGCTCTATCGTTGGAATCAAGAAGATTTCTGACTTTACGACAACACGTATGGATACAAGCCCGGAGAAGCGTGTGGAACTTCATTGTCACACCAAGATGAGTGATATGGATGGTGTGTCCGAGGTGAAGGATATCGTAAAGCGTGCAATGAAATGGGGACACAAGGCAATTGCCATTACAGACCATGGCGATGTGCAGGCGTTCCCGGATGCCAATCACGCGATTTCACCGGACGATGATTTCAAGATTATCTATGGTGTGGAGGCGTATCTGGTGGATGATTTAAAGGATATTATTGTCAATGCCAGACACCAGAGCCTGGACGACACGTATGTGGTATTTGACCTAGAGACAACGGGATTTTCACCGGATAAGAATAAAATTATCGAAATTGGTGCGGTAAAAGTAGTCAACGGCGCAATTACAGACCGTTTTTCAACTTTTGTTAATCCGGAAGTACCGATTCCGTTTAATATTGAGGAACTGACCTCTATCAAGGATGATATGGTTTTAGATGCGCCAAAGATTGAAGAGATACTGCCTGAATTTATGGAATTTTGCAAGGGTGCGATTATGGTTGCGCACAATGCGGAATTCGATATGAGCTTTATTACGAAAAATTGCGAGAGGCAGGACTTGCCGGCGGAGTTTACGATTATTGATACCGTGGCACTTGCCCGCATTTTGCTGCCACAGTTGAATCGTTTTAAGCTTGATACAGTTGCGAAAGCACTTGGGGTGTCCTTGGAGCATCATCATCGTGCAGTGGATGATGCTGCGTGTACCGCAGAGATTTTTGTAAAGTTCATCCAGATGTTAAAAGACCGCGGCATGGAGACGTTAGATGATGTCAATCAGATGGGGCAGGCATCACCGGAAGCAATCATGAAAATGCCGACCTATCATGCTATCATTTTAGCAACGAATGACATTGGACGAATTAATTTATATAAACTGGTTTCGATGTCGCATCTGACTTATTTCCGCAGCAGACCGCGAATCCCGAAGAGTGAGTTTGTAAAGCACAGAGAAGGTCTGCTTTTGGGTTCTGCCTGTGAGGCGGGCGAACTCTATCGTGCGATTTTAAATGGCAGACCGGAGGAAGAGATTATACGTCTGGTAAAATTCTATGATTATTTAGAAATTCAACCGCTGGGAAACAATGCATTTATGCTGCGCAGTGATAAGGAACCGGTAAATTCGATTGAGGAACTGCAGGATATCAACCGTCGAATTGTGAAGTTGGGAGAGACATTCCATAAATTGGTTGTAGCGACCTGCGATGTACATTTTCTTGACCCGGAGGATGAGGTTTATCGTCGTATCATTATGGCGGGAAAAGGATTTAAGGATGCGGATGATCAGGCACCGCTCTATCTGCGCACGACAGAGGAGATGTTAAAAGAATTTGAGTACCTCGGAAGTGCAAAAGCTGAGGAAGTGGTTATCACCAATCCGAATAAAATTGCAGATATGTGTGAAAAGATTGCCCCGGTACGTCCGGACAAGTGTCCGCCTGTTATTGAAAATTCCGACCAGATGCTGCGAGATATATGTTATACCAAAGCACACAGCATGTATGGAGAGGAATTGCCTTCTATCGTAAAAGAGCGACTGGACAGAGAGTTGAATTCTATCATATCAAACGGTTATGCCGTTATGTATATTATTGCGCAGAAGCTTGTGTGGAAGTCAAATGAGGACGGATATCTGGTAGGTTCGCGAGGCTCTGTCGGTTCTTCATTTGCGGCGACCATGTCAGGTATCACCGAGGTAAATCCACTTCAGGCGCATTACCGTTGCGAGTATTGTAAATACAGTGATTTTGACTCGCCGGAGGTCAAAGCCTTTTCCGGTAGGAGCGGATGTGATATGCCGGATAAGATATGTCCGGTCTGTGGCAAGAAACTGGTAAAGGACGGATTTGACATTCCATTTGAGACATTCCTTGGATTTAAGGGAAATAAAGAGCCGGATATTGACCTTAACTTTTCCGGAGAGTATCAGAGTAAGGCGCATGCTTATTGCGAGGTTATTTTCGGTTACGGTCAGACGTTCCGTGCCGGAACGATTGGTACATTGGCGGATAAGACTGCGTTTGGCTATATCAAGAACTATTATGAGGAACGCGGAGTGCATAAGCGTAATTGTGAAATTGACCGTATTGTACAGGGCTGTGTCGGCGTGCGTAGAACTACGGGACAGCATCCGGGTGGTATTGTCGTACTTCCGGTGGGAGAGGAGATTAACACGTTTACTCCGGTACAGCATCCGGCAAATGATATGACGACAGCAACGGTTACAACGCATTTTGATTATCACTCCATTGACCATAACCTGTTAAAACTCGATATCTTAGGACACGATGATCCGACGATGATTCGTATGCTGCAGGATTTGACGGGGATTGACCCAACAACGATTCCGCTGGATGATGAGTCGGTGATGAGTTTGTTTAAGAACACAAGTGCGTTAGGTGTTGAGCCGGATGATATTCATGGCATACCGCTTGGATGTCTTGGAATACCGGAGTTTGGTACAGAGTTCGCCATGCAGATGGTTATTGATGCAAAACCGCAGGAGTTTTCGGACTTAATACGAATTTCCGGTCTGTCCCATGGTACGGATGTGTGGCTTGGCAATGCCCAGACTTTGATTGAAGAGGGAAAAGCAACGATTTCTACGGCGATTTGTACGCGAGATGACATTATGATTTACCTGATTCAGCAGGGATTAGACAGTGAAGAATCATTTACTATTATGGAGTCTGTGCGTAAGGGAAAAGGTCTGAAGGATAACTGGATTGCAGATATGGCAGAGCATGGTGTGCCGGATTGGTACGTCTGGTCCTGCAAGAAAATCAAGTACATGTTCCCGAAGGCACATGCGGCGGCATACGTTATGATGGCATGGCGTATTGCATATTGCAAGGTATTCTACCCGCTGGCGTATTATGCGGCGTATTTCTCTATCCGCGCAACCGGATTTAACTATGAGCTGATGTGTCAGGGCAAGGAGCGTTTGGAATATTTTTACAAGGACTATACACGCAGAAAAGATTCTCTTTCCAAAAAGGAACAGGATACCTATCGAGATATGAAGATTGTACAGGAGATGTATGCGCGTGGCTTTGAGTTTATGCCAATTGATGTTTATCGTGCAAAGCCGGACCGTTTCCAGATTATTGACGGTAAGCTGATGCCGGCACTTAATACCATCGAAGGTATGGGAGATAATGCGGCGATAGCTGTTGCAGAGGCGGCGAAGGATGGCAAGTTCTTATCAAAGGATGATTTCCGTCAGCGGACGAAAGCGACAAAGACGGTAATAGATTTGATGGGAGATTTGGGAATTCTCGGCGATATGCCGGAATCTAACCAGTTGTCACTGTTTGATTTTGCATAGAAAAAACACCTAAGCAGTGTCAGAATTGCTTAGGTGTTTTTATGATAAGAGTTAGTCGGTAATGGCACCAGGCAAAAATAATTCGATACTGTCTGGTTCATTGTGCTTCATGCGGTAAGTCTGCTCCGTGTTATAATCACGGAAATAGACATGCTCAGAAGTTGTGCAGATATTCATGTAGATGCCGTCAAGAAGAACTTCATATCCTGTTCCGTCCGTATGTATACGGCAGAGAGCAGGAGTTTCTGCGTCAACACGCTGGAAATAGATGTAATCACCATATACATTGTACCAATCGATACGATCATCGCAGAGAAGCATTTTGTCGCCGGTGGTTAGGTCTACACGTGCGAGTGTATAGCGATTATCACAATCCATGTAATAGAGTGTGGTATCATTTACAACAGTAGGCATCCAACAGTTACCGCCGTAGAGCATACCAGTGGTGTCATCCTCGGTATTTCTCCGCCATAGATAGTGCTCGGTGGAAAGACCATTGTAATAAATATATTGTCCGCTGGCGGAGGCCGTAAAGAAAGCATTGGCTGCTACCTGAGTTTGTTCACTGCCGTCTATTTTTACTTTATATAAGGTACTTCCCTCGCTGTCGGAGTAGTGCAGATAGTAGATATAGTTACCGACAAGTGAAGCACACAGGGCTGGAGCAGCGTCCAGTACGAGAACAGAATCAGATTTGCCGTTGCGGTTTATACGACAGAGACTGTTCGTGTTAAAGTTCGTAAAAGAAAATGCACCGGCAGTTCCCGGATTATTTCGGACATAATATATATAATATTCATCTGCATTGATGTAAGAAACGGTGTCATCAGAGAGCTTAGTAAGCTCGGTGCCGTCTGCATTCATGCTGTAAAGTCTGTCGCGGTCTGAAGGATTGGCAAAATAAATCATGTCATCGTACTCACAGACAAGCCCTTCATTGTATAGGTTTCCGGCAGTGTTGCCGTTGACATAATCATCATTAAAACGTGTACGGGAAAGCATATGGATTGCAATGCCGGCACCGATAGCAACAATTAAAATAATGATAAACACAATAAGAGGAAGTCTTTTTTTCATAAGGAAAGCCCTTCTTTCAAATGTAATTGTTAAATACAAAATCTTATATAAAATTATATCATTTCCATATCATATGTTGCAAGGGGCACTTGGAGTAATAAACGAATTCCTAGTTAGTAGTCACTTGATATTAGTGCGTTAATGTATTATAGTATGAAACAATAGAATCTTCGTTTACATAGTGGTATAATAAGCGTAGGCAGTGAATGGTGCGGTACTGGATTATTTAGAATGAATGCTCGAAGATAAATAAGCGTAAAAGGTGAGGAAGCAGGATGAGAGATTTATTAGAACTGAGAGATGAGATTGATGAGATTGACCAGCAGATGGTTACGCTCTATCAGAAGAGAATGGGAATTGCGGCAGAGGTTGCTGCATATAAAATAGCAAACGGCAAGAAGGTCTTTGATAAAGAACGGGAGAACTCCAAGCTTACGAAGCTGACGGCAATGGGGGACACAGAGTTTAATAAGCATGGAATCCGTGAATTGTTTGAGCAGATTATGGCAGTAAGCAGAAAACGCCAGTATCAGCTGATGACGGAATCCGGTATTTATGAAAAACCGGATTTTACAGAAGTGGAAGCACTGGATTATAAGAAAAAACGAATTGTATTCCAGGGTGTGGAAGGGGCATATACGCAGCTGGCACTCAGGGAATACTTTGGAGAGAATGCGGACAGCTATCATGTAGATACATGGCGTGATGCCATGGAGGCAATTGCAAGCGGAGAGGCTGATTATGCAGTGCTTCCAATTGAAAATTCTTCCGCTGGCATTGTGTCAGAAAATTATGATTTGATGGTGGAATACGGACATTGTATCGTGGGGGAACAGATTATCCGTATTGACCATGCGCTTCTTGGTCTGCCGGAGTCGCAACTTTCTGACATTACAGATGTGTATTCTCATCCGCAGGCGCTGATGCAGTGCAGTAAATATCTGGATGCGCGCCGTGAATGGGAAAAGCATAGTGTGAAAAATACAGCTATGGCTGCACAGAAAGTAAAAGAAGATGGAAAATTTCATAAAGCTGCGATAGCAAGCACATTGAATGCACAGCTTTACGGACTGAAAGTCTTAGATGAGGCGATTCAGGATAATCAGACAAATGCGACACGCTTTATTATTGTTACAAGTAAGCATATGTTTGTAAAAGATGCAAGGAAAATCAGCATATGTTTTGAAATTCCGCATGAGAGTGGCTCTTTGTATCATATGCTGTCGCATTTTATTTACAATGGGATAAATATGAATCATATCGAGTCAAGACCGGTGCAAGGGAAGAATTGGGAATATCGATTTTTCGTTGATTTTGATGGCAACCTGAATGATGCAGCGGTACAGAATGCGCTTCGCGGCTTGTCAGAGGAGACAATCCAGTTAAAGATTCTTGGAAACTACTAGAAGGGAGCGTGTCCGCAGCGGGACGGATACGGACAGAATGTGATGAAAAGTACGAAAAATTTAATCCTTTATAAAGATTTTGAAGATGGCAGACTTTTTTATGATTTTGCATGGATTATTGAAAATTATCAGAATGAATATTACAACAAAGAAGATATCGAAGGGCTTTTCTATGAATGCCTGAAGCATTTGATGGAATTGGCGGAGAGTCATGGATTGGAAGGCAATTTATGGCACAGTTTTATTGCATTTCTTCTGGTCAATAACGAAAACGCATACAGCAGAGCGTGTGAGATTCGCGGTGCAGTGGAAGGTTCTATCGGTGAGATTGCACAGCATGATTTTGCAATCTTACGTGAGTATTTTAACTTTGATTTGAGAAATCTTGGCGAATATTTTGAAGTGGATTGTATGGAGGCAGTTATAGCATATAAGGGTTCGGTTGGAAGTGGTGCAGTGTTTAACCGCCGTATCAGAGACCGTATCCGCGAATTGTGCTACCATTTAGAGCAAGCAAAGAGTGTGGAGGAATTCGGCAGAGCGGTAACGGAATTTTATCGTGAATTTGGTGTTGGAAAGCTGGGCCTTCACAAGGCATTTCGCGTGGCACATAAGGACGATGGAGCGGAGATTGTTCCGATTACTAATATTGCACATGTACATCTGGATGATTTGGTTGGCTATGAACTTGCAAAACAGAAGCTGATTGATAACACAGAAGCATTTGTAAATGGCAAGGAGGCAAATAACTGTCTGCTATATGGGGATGCGGGCACCGGAAAGTCTACGAGCATCAAGGCGATTGCAAATCAGTATTATGATAAGGGACTTCGCCTGATTGAAGTGTACAAGCATCAGTTTTGCGATTTGAATGATGTGATTGCGCAGATTAAGAATAGAAATTATAAGTTCATCATATATATGGATGATTTATCTTTTGAAGAATTTGAGATTGAATATAAGTATTTAAAGGCGGTAATCGAGGGCGGACTTGAGAAGAAACCGGATAATGTACTGATTTATGCGACTTCTAACCGCAGACATCTCATTCGGGAGAAGTTTTCGGATAAGGAGGAGGTTCGCGAGGATATGCATACCTCCGACACCGTACAGGAAAAGCTGTCGCTCTATGCGCGATTTGGGGTTACAATCTATTATGGAGCACCGAACAAAAAAGAGTTTCAGAGTATTGTAAAGGTGCTTGCAGAAAAATACCAGATAAAATTGGATACAGAAGAACTGCTGTTGGAAGCAAATAAGTGGGAACTTTCTCATGGCGGTCTGTCAGGACGTACCGCACAGCAGTTTATCAACTATCTGTTGGGAAAACAATAGAAAAAGGAGAAAGATTCATGGCAGTTCACACATTTGCAGCGATATATATCGGCTCGTATGAAGTGAGCCTAAAGATTTTTGAAGTGTCTGCGAAGAAAAAGCTTCGAGGAATTGATTATGTACGAAGAAGAATGGAACTCGGAAAAGATGCTTATTCTACGGGAAGCATCGGTTATGAATTTGTAGAAGCACTCTGCGATACTCTAAGTGAATTTACGGATATCATGAAAGAGTATAAGGTGGATGCTTACGAAGCGTATGCGGCAGCTGTACTTCGTGATGTGAGCAATGAATTATTTATATTAGACCAGATTAAACTCCGCACCGGACTTTCTGTGCATGTACTCAGCAATTCTGAGCACCGTTTTATCAGTTACAAGTCGGTGGCGATGCATGAAGAATTTGAGGATATGATAAAAACCAGTGCCGCAGTTATTGATGTCGGTGGAGCGGGACTTCAGATAACGTTTTTCTCAAAAGGAAAGGTAGTTACCACCCAGCATCTTGGACTAGGTACGATGCGTATGCGTCAGCAGCTGGCGAAAAAGAGTATTAATCTTGCCCAGTATGAACTTCAGATAGAGGAGATGGTAGTTAAAGAACTGGAAGTCTTTAAGTCATTGTATCTGAAAGAGGATGAGGTAGAACATCTCATTATTATTGGCGACTATATGACGGAGTTTGTGCGCAGAGGGGACAGAAAACAGCCGGAGCGGACAGCGGATGTTAAGCAACTCCTGAAATATTTGGATAAGCTGGGGAAAAAGAGCCTGGAAGAGATATCAGAAGAACTTGGATTGGCAAATGAAAACGATGCACTAATCATTCCATATATGATTATCTGCAAATGTATGGCAAAGGAATTTGGAGCGAAGACATTGTGGGCACCGGGAATGATTTTAAGTGATGGTATAGCCTATGACTACGCAGAGCGCAATAAGATATATAAACCAACTCATGATTTTGACGAGGACATTTTATCTGCGGCAAAAAGCCTTTCGGAACGATATATGAGTTACACCCCACATATTGAGGCATTGACGCAGATGTCGACGCTGATTTTTGACACGATGAAAAAGCAGCACGGACTCGGCAGGAGAGAGCGCCTTCTGCTCTGCGTCGCAGCAATTCTTCATGATTGCGGTAAATATATCAGTTTCCTAAATGCACCACAATGTGCGTATGACATTATCATGGCATCTGAAATCATCGGACTAACACATTTAGAGCGTGAGATTGTGGCAAATATAGTGCTTTACAATTCGCATCCGCTGGCATCGTACGAGGAGGTGGCAGCAAGACTGGATCATAACAGTTATCTGGTGGTTGCAAAATTGTCGGCAATTCTTCGTGTATCCAATGCGATGGACAGAAGCCATAGACAGAAGTTTAAGAATGTCAAAGCACAGATTCGTGGCAAGGAGCTGGTTATTACTATAGAGACGGCAGAAGACATCGCACTGGAAAAGGCGTTGTTTGATGCGAAAACTGCCTATTTTGAGAGCATTTTCAGTATAAAGCCGGTGATAAAAGAAAAACGAGTGTATTATTAAAAATGGAGATATTACATGGAAAAGAAAATTGATTTTCATAATCCGAAATATTATGAAAATAGAGAATTAAGCTGGTTAAAGTTTGATGCGAGAGTGTTAAACGAAGCTAAGGACAAAAACATTCCACTGCTCGAACGATTAAAGTTTGTCAGCATTACATCATCTAATCTGGATGAATTTTTTATGGTACGTGTTGCATCTTTAAAGGATATGGTGCATGCCGATTACCGCAAGAAGGATATTGCCGGAATGACCGCGTTAGAACAGTTGGCGGCAATCAATGAAAAGACGAGGGAACTGGTGGAGAATCAGTACAATACCTATAACCGTTCGCTTGTTCCGCTCATGAAAGCGAATCATATCCGGGTAATTGAGAAGTATGAGGAATTGTCGGAGCACCAGCAGAAGTTTGTAGACCGTTATTTTGAGGAAAATGTTTATCCGGTACTTACTCCGATGGCGGTAGATGCATCCCGCCCGTTTCCGCTGATTCGCAATAAAACCTTAAATATTGCCGCACTGCTGTCTGGAAAGGGCGATAAAGCGAGCGAAGAAGGAGTGGAATTTGCCACGGTTCAGGTACCCGGTGTATTGCCGCGTCTGGTACAGATTCCATCTGCAAAGGAAGATGGAGAGCAGGAGCATACATTTATTCTGTTAGAGCAGATCATTGAGAAAAATATTGATAAACTGTTTTTGAATTATACGGTATTGTGTGCACATCCGTATCGTGTGATGCGTAACGCCGACTTGCCGATTGATGAGGATGAAGCGGCTGATTTGTTAAAAGAGATTCAGAAACAGTTGAAAATGCGCCAGTGGGGCGAAGTCATTCGTCTGGAGGTCGAAGCGTCCATCGATAAAAAATTACTTCGTTTCCTGAAAGACGAGTTAAAAGTAGCGAGTGAAGATATTTTTGAGATTAACGGACCGATTGACCTTACGTTTCTGATGAAGATGTATGACTTGTCAGGATGTGATCATTTGCGCAATGAACCATACACGCCGCAGAAAGTACCGGAGATTGAATCAGGAGAAAGTATTTTTCGGGCAATTCGCGAAGGAGACATTCTGTTACAGCATCCGTATCAGACATTCGATCCGGTTGTGACCTTTATACGTCAGGCAGCGGTTGACCCGGATGTACTTGCTATCAAGCAGACACTGTATCGTGTCAGCGGTAACTCGCCAATTATTGCAGCACTTGCAAAGGCGGCAGAAAATGGTAAGCAGGTGTCTGTTCTGGTGGAACTGAAAGCAAGATTTGATGAGGAAAACAATATTGTGTGGGCGAAGAAGCTAGAGCAGGCAGGATGCCACGTTATCTATGGACTGGTTGGCTTAAAAACTCACAGTAAGATAGCCCTTGTTGTGCGCCGTGAGGAGGAGGGAATCCGTCGGTATGTGCATTTGGGAACAGGCAATTATAATGATTCCACAGCGAAACTATATACAGACTGCGGTATTTTTACCTGTGAGGAATCAATCGGAGAGGATGCGACAGCAGTATTCAATATGCTGTCGGGATATTCAGAGCCATTGTCGTGGAATCAGTTGACATTGGCACCAATCTGGCTGCGTTCAAAGTTTATGCGGCTGATTGCACGTGAGACGAAGTATGCTAGGGAAGGCAAAACGGCGCGTATCGTTGCAAAGATGAATTCTCTCTGTGACGAAGGAATTATTGCAGCATTGTATGAAGCGTCCGCTGCGGGGGTGGAGATTGACCTGATTGTGCGAGGAATCTGCTGCTTAAAAGTCGGAATCCCCGGTGTGAGTGAAAACATACATGTACGTTCTATTGTCGGAAACTTTTTGGAACACAGCAGAATTTTCTATTTCCAGAATGATGGTGAGGAAGAGGTGTACATGGGAAGTGCGGATTGGATGCCGCGTAATTTGGATCGTCGTGTGGAGATTCTATTCCCGATATTGGATGACAGTATCAAGGAGAAGGTAAAGCATATTCTTATCGTGGAATTATCGGATAATATGAAGGCACATTTGCTGCAGCCGGACGGCAATTATGAAAAGGTAGATAAGAGAGGAAAAGTGCTTATCAGTTCTCAGAAGCAGTTTTGCGAAGAGGCGATGGAAGCAGCACCGAAGACAGATAACATATATAGAGAAAGAGTGTTTATACCGGCGGAACCGGCAGAGTAGTAACGATTGACAGAAGAACAGAGGCTAAAGGGAGGACGTTATGAATAATAAGATATTGTTTGTGGATTTAGATGCAACCTTATTGTGCGATGACAAATCGATTTCAGAGAAGAACCGCAGTGCGATTCAGAAAATGCTTGCGCAGGGACATTATCTCGTCTTGGCGACGGGGCGCCCGGTAGAGAGCGGCAGAATCGTTGCGCGTGAACTTGGGCTTACCATGCCGGGGTGTTATATGATTGCATTTAATGGTGCAGTGTTGTATGACTGTGCCTCAGACCGTGTCCTATTAAAGCGTTCACTGCCGATAGATGTGGTGCAGGAATTGTTTGAACGGGCAGAAAATGCCGGGATTTATGCACAGACTTATACGAATACAGACATCATCACATCCAAGCACACCAAAGAACTGGACTATTATAAAGAAAAGTCAAAGCTTTCGTATAAGTTATCGAAAAATGTGCTGGATCTTTTGGATGAGGAGCCACAGAAGGTGCTTTTGATTGCTCTTGAGAACAAGGAGCGGCTGATTCGGTTTCAACGGGAAAATCTAAATTGGGAGAAGGAAAAGTGCAACAGCTTTTTCTCTTGTGATGAGTATCTGGAGTATTGTCCGCTTCATACAGATAAGGGAAGCGGTATTGAATATTTGACAAAGCTGCTTGGTATGTCGATGGATGCCACCATTGCAGTCGGTGATGAGGAGAATGATATTTCTATGATAGAAAAGGCGTGTATCGGCATAGCGATGAAAAACGGCATTCCGGAGATAAAGAAAGTGGCGGACTATGTCACGGAGAATGACAATAATCACGATGCGATTGCGGAAGTAATAGAGAAGTTTATATTGTAGAATGCAGCCGGTGAAGACACCGGCTGTTTTTT
>CAZAGJ010000008.1:0-65484 GCA_964484605.1 uncultured Roseburia sp.
ACCCTAAGCATAACAATACGTTTTCTATGAAGAAGAACACTCAGAATAAGATTGAGTCGAAGTGTATGAATGTGATTGCATATGTGCTTCGACTGGTGACCGGGGTGTGCAAGGATTTGCAGATTTCATATCGGATACAGGCGATAATTGACGAGACAGATAAGGCATATATTCTGCGTGTGCGCTACCATATGGAGAAGACAGCGGATGGTACATGTGTGCCTTCTGCTTATCGTGTGCGAAATGAAGAGATTCGCAGACAGATTCGGCAGGCAACGGAATTTGGAATTGCTGCAGCCGGATGCAAGACCGCTGTTGTGCAGAAGGAGACAGAGGATATTTTAAATGTCGCAATAGTCAGATAGATTGGCTATAATGTCAGGTTATAATAAATATAATATTTTATTCATTGACAAATAATGCAAGAAGTGTGAGAATATTAGCGTGCATAATTGTATACAATTATGCACGCGATTTTTTATACATAAACATGCAATAATATACAAGGAGACCAGTTATGAGAGATGTTGTAATGAATAAAAAAACAAACCTTCTACAACTAGAGGAACATTTTTATCAGTTGGTAGATGTGGAGGAACCGAATGTATTCCATAATCTGTTTCCTTACGAGGAGATTCCGAAGATTGCGTTTAATGACCGTATCGTACCGCACAATATGCCGGAAAACATCTGGATAACAGACACGACCTTCCGTGATGGACAGCAGTCACGTGCGCCGTATACGACAGAACAGATTGTGACAATCTATGATTATCTGCACCGTCTCGGAGGCCCAAAGGGTCTGGTGCGACAGAGTGAATTCTTCTTATACAGCAAGAAGGACAGAGATGCAGTTTATAAATGCCTTGAGAGAGGTTATAAGTTTCCGGAGGTAACCAGCTGGATTCGTGCAAGCAAGCAGGATTTCCAGCTTGTAAAGGATATCGGTTTAAGAGAGACAGGAATCCTTGTAAGCTGCTCTGATTATCATATTTTCTATAAGATGAAAATGACGAGAAAAGAGGTTATGAATCTGTATTTGAGCGTTATTCGTGAGTGCTTAGAGACAGGAGTCAGCCCAAGATGTCATTTGGAGGATATTACACGTTCCGATATTTATGGATTCGTGATTCCATTTTGTGTGGAATTGATGAAGCTGATGGACGAGTATAAGATTCCGATTAAGATTCGTGCCTGCGATACGATGGGATATGGAGTAAATTTCCCGGGAGCGGTAATTCCGCGAAGCGTACCGGGCATCATTTATGGTTTGACTACACACGCAGGCGTGCCGTCTGAACTGATTGAATGGCACGGACACAACGATTTTTATAAGGCGGTCAACAACTCAACAACTGCCTGGCTCTACGGTGCGAGTGGTGTCAACTGCTCCCTGTTTGGCATTGGCGAGCGTACAGGTAATACACCGCTTGAGGCGATGGTATTTGAATACGCGCAGTTAAAGGGTACGTTAGACGGTATGGATACGACAGTTATCACAGAGCTGGCAGAGTATTTTGAAAAAGAACTGGGCTATGTACAGCCGAGCCGTACACCGTTTGTCGGAAGTAATTTTAATGTAACCAGAGCCGGAATCCATGCGGATGGATTGCTCAAGAATGAAGAGATTTATAATATTTTTGATACAGGAAAGTTCTTAAATCGTCCGCCGCTTGTATCCGTATCTAATACCTCAGGTCTGGCTGGAATTGCACACTGGATTAATTCTTATTATCATCTGCCGAAAGAAAAGTGGGTGGATAAGAATTCCGAACTGGTAAAGGCAGTAAAAGTATGGGTAGATAAGCAGTACGAAGAGGGACGTGTGACTGTTCTCACAGATGGCGAATTGGTGGATGAGATTAACAAATGCTGTAAAAAATTAAACATTACATTATAGCGTGAGGTAAATCAAATGGGAGAAGATAATTATTCTTTGAGCTCACGCGTATTTCACACAATACGCGAGAATATACTTTCAGGGAAATATGCAACAGATGAAGAGTTAAAAGAAAAGACAATCGGTGAAGAACTTGGTGTAAGCCGTACTCCGGTCAGAGAAGCACTTCGTCAGCTGGAGTTAGAGGGGCTGGTTACCATCATTCCGAACAAAGGTGCCTATGTGGTAGGTATTTCACAGAAAGACATCCGCGACATATATGAAATCCGCTCCCGTTTGGAGGGACTTTGTGCGAGGTGGGCGGCAGAGCACATTACCAAGGAGCAGTTGGACGAACTGGAGGAGAATATCTATCTGTCTGATTTCCATTCTTCAAAAGGAAATTCCGAGCAGGTGGTGGAGCTGGATAATCGTTTTCACGAGATTTTATATAATGCCTCCGGAAGCAAGGAACTCCGACATGTCTTAGTGGATTTTCATCATTATGTGCAGCGTGTACGCAAGATTACACTTGCAACGCAGGAACGTGCGATAAATTCCAATGATGAACACCGAAAAATTGTAGAAGCGTTGAAATCTCATGATGCAGATTTGGCAGAAAGTCTTGCAAATGCGCATATGATGAATACAATTGAAAATATGGACAGTCAGGGACTGTTTGCTAATCACATGGATACAGAATAGAACAGATATATATGCAAACATGCAGAAAGGAAGACAATAATGGAAAAAATCAAGATGACAACACCACTTGTTGAGATGGACGGAGACGAGATGACACGGATTCTTTGGAAGATGATTAAGGATGAACTGTTAAGTCCGTTTATCGAATTGAATACAGAGTATTATGACCTTGGACTTAAACACCGCAATGAGACAGATGACCAGGTTACGGTGGATTCTGCTAATGCGACCAAGAAATACGGCGTTGCGGTAAAGTGTGCAACAATTACACCAAATGCTGCGCGTATGACGGAGTATAATCTGAAAGAAATGTGGAAGAGCCCGAACGGAACCATCCGTGCAATGCTTGACGGAACGGTATTCCGTGCGCCGATTATCGTAAAAGGGATAGAGCCTTGTGTGAAAAACTGGAAGAAACCGATTACGATTGCTCGTCATGCTTACGGTGATGTGTACAAGGCTTCTGAGATGAAGATTCCGGGTGCGGGTAAGTGTGAACTTGTATACACGGCAGAGGACGGTACAGAGACGAGAGAGCTGATTCATAATTTTACCGGAGCAGGAGTGATTCAGGGACAGCATAATCTCTGCAATTCTATCGAAAGCTTTGCAAGAAGCTGCTTTAATTATGCGCTGGATACAAAGCAGGATTTGTGGTTTGCAACAAAGGATACGATTTCTAAGAAGTATGACCATACATTTAAAGATATTTTTCAGGAAATTTTTGATGCGGAGTATAAGGAAAAATTTGATGCGATGGGCATTGAGTATTTCTACACTCTGATTGATGACGCGGTAGCCCGCGTGATGAAGTCTGAGGGCGGTTATATCTGGGCGTGCAAGAACTATGACGGAGATGTCATGAGTGATATGGTATCAAGTGCGTTTGGTTCCCTCGCAATGATGACATCTGTGCTGGTATCTCCGGATGGAAATTATGAGTATGAGGCGGCACATGGCACTGTTCAGCGTCATTATTACAAGCACTTAAAGGGTGAGGAGACATCTACCAATTCTGTTGCAACGATTTTTGCATGGACAGGCGCTCTTAGAAAAAGAGGGGAGCTTGATGGCAATGCGGCATTGTCTGATTTTGCAGATAAGTTAGAAACTGCTTGTATTAAGACCATTGAAGATGGTAAAATGACAAAAGACCTTGCACTGATTACGACAATCGAGAATCCGGTTGTCTTAAACAGCGAAGATTTTATCAAGGAAATTCGTAAGACGTTAGAAGGAATTTTATAGCTATGATTTTATCTTGTCAGAATATCTCAAAGTCATTCGGGACTGACGAAGTATTAAGAGACGTAAGCTTTCATATTGAAGCGAATGAAAAAGCAGCGATTGTCGGCATCAATGGTGCCGGCAAGTCTACGCTGCTTAAAATAATTATGCAGGAAGAACAGGCAGACTCCGGTGAAGTTGTGCTTGCAAAGGACGCCACGATTGGCTATTTGGCACAGTATCAGGATGTTTCGGGACATCGCAGTATTTATGAGGAAGTTCTTGCGGCGCGAGAGGACGTACTTGCCATGGAGGCGAAGCTTCGTGATATGGAAGCACGCATGAATCAACTTTCCGGAGATGCACTGGATAACCTTTTGGACAGTTATCATCGTCTGAGCCATGAGTTTGAACTGCTTGGAGGATATACGTACCGCAGTGAAGTGACTGGCATTTTAAAGGGACTCGGTTTTGCGGATGATGAATTTGCGAAGAAGATGAGCGAGCTGTCCGGTGGACAAAAGACCCGCGTATCTTTGGGTAAGCTGTTAGTCACAAAGCCGGATGTGCTGCTTTTAGACGAGCCGACGAACCATCTGGATATGGAATCTATCCGCTGGTTGGAGACGTTTTTGATGAATTATAAAGGCGCTGTCATTATCGTGGCACATGACCGTTATTTTTTGGACCGTGTGGTTACGAAAGTTGTAGAGATTTTCCAGCATAAAGGCTTTGTATATCAGGGAAACTATACGGATTTTGCGAAGAAAAAGGCAAAAGTACGTGAGGATTTATTAAAACAGTACTATAATCAGCAGCGCGAGATTAAGCATCAGGAAGAGGTTATTGCAAAATTAAAGTCCTTCAATCGTGAAAAATCTATCAAGCGTGCAGAGAGCCGTGAGAAGATGTTGGATAAGATGGAACGGTTAGAAAAGCCGACAGAGGAGAACACCGATATTCATATCGTGCTGGAACCGAATGTAGTCAGTGGTAATGATGTGTTGTCGGTTTCACATCTGGCAAAATCATATACAGATAAACGACTGTTTTCGGATTTGTCCTTTGATATCAAGCGCGGAGAACGTGTGGCACTGATTGGCAATAACGGAACAGGCAAGACGACCATTCTTAAAATGATAAACGGATTGGTGGAGGGAGATGCTGGAAGTATTACTCTCGGCACGAATGTACATATCGGATATTACGATCAGGAACACCAGCTTCTTCATATGGAAAAGACGATTTTTGAGGAGATAGCCGATGCGTATCCGCAGCTCAACAACACAAAAATCCGCAATGTTCTGGCAGCATTTTTGTTTACCAATGATGACGTATTTAAGCGCATTGGCGATTTGAGCGGTGGTGAACGCGGCAGGGTTTCTCTTGCCAAGCTGATGCTTTCTGATGCCAATTTTTTGATACTTGATGAGCCGACAAACCATTTGGATATTACGTCGAAGGAAATTTTAGAGACAGCATTGAACCAGTATACCGGCACGGTGTTTTTTGTATCTCATGACCGTTATTTTATCAATCAGACGGCAACTCGCATTATTGAATTGACGGGAGAGACGCTTGTTAATTATATTGGAAATTATGATTACTATCTGGAAAAGCGTGACGAACTGACACGTATTTATGTGGCAGAACCGTTAGCTGCATCCGGTGCGCCGGCGGATGTTTCGGCGCAGGAAGCTGAGACTCCGGCGACTAAGATGGATTGGCAGATGCAGAAAGCAGAACAGGCGCGTATCCGCAAGATTGAAAATCAGCTTAAAAAGACAGAGGAGCGCATAGCAGAGTTAGAAGCTTGGATTGAGCAGATTGACGAGGAGTTTGCACTGCCGGAGAATGCGTCGAATTCTGCAAAGTTAAATGAACTGAGTGCGAGACAGAATGCATACCGTGAAGAATTGGATGCCTGTTATGAATCATGGGAGAATTTGTCGATGGAGCTTGAAAATTAGCGGAATATTAATGCGTTGTTAAAAATTTCACACATTGACAGATTTTAAAATAATCACTATAATATATGCAGTATATTTGTAGATGAGAGGTGGATGTATACGTGCAGGAAAAAGATATTTCTCAGGCAGTAATCCGTAGAATGCCGCGTTACTACCGTTATCTGGGTGAACTGTTAGATGATGGTGTAGAGCGTATTTCTTCTAATGACCTGAGCAGGACGATGAGAGTAACTGCATCCCAGATTCGTCAGGATTTGAATAACTTTGGAGGATTTGGACAGCAGGGCTATGGATATAATGTAAAGTATTTGCACGAGGAGATTGGCAAAATATTAGGCTTGAATCAGAGACATAATATTATAGTTGTCGGTGCCGGTAATTTAGGACAGGCGATTACAAATTATGTGAAGTTTGAGAAGCTTGGATTCGTCATTATTGGACTGTTTGATGTTAATCCGGCATTAGAGGGTCTGACGGTGCGTGGAATAAAGATTCACATGATGGACGAACTTGATGAGTTTTGCAGGGACAACCAAGTGGATATTGCAGCGCTGACTTTACCGAAGGAAAAGGCAGATGCGGCGGCAAATCATCTGGTTGGACTTGGAATACGTGCAATTTGGAATTTCGCACATGTTGATTTGGATTTGATTGATGAGGATGTGGTAGTTGAGAATGTACATCTTTCTGACAGCCTGATGCAGTTATCCTACAATATCGCAAAGAACAGAGACACAGATGAATAAGTGTTACTCGGATAGAGTAAAGAATAATCAGGTATCAGTAGAGAAGCGCCCCTGCCACAGTACAGGTGAGGCGCTTTTTGTGTGAGGAGGCAGAATTTTATAGGAGGGCTGTGTAAAATGAGATATCTTGTGAATAGCCGTGAAATGAAGAATTGTGATAATAACACAATGGAAAAATATCATGTACCTTCTGTCGTATTGATGGAGCGTGCCGCACTTGCCTGTGTAGAAACACTTTATGAGAAAAATGTTGTGCTTGATAAAGTGCTTGTTGTCTGCGGCGGAGGCAATAACGGCGGTGACGGATATGCAATAGCGAGACTTTTGTTGTTAGACGGATATGATGTGGATGTGGTAATTGCAGATGCGAAAGCGAAAGAAACACAAGAAAACCTTCTGCAACGTGAAATCTGGCAGGCATATGGGAAGAGTGTATTTCAGACGATACCGGAACAGACTACTTATACAGTTGTCATTGATGCAGTATTTGGAGTAGGCCTGTCGCGCAATATCGAAGGAAAATATGCGGAACTTATTGCACAGATGAATACGCTTTCGGGAATGAAGGTGGCTGTGGATGTTCCGTCCGGTATATCTTCCGATAATGGTACGGTTCTGGGAGCGGCTTTTCGCGCGGACGTAACAATTACATTTGCCTTTGAAAAACTGGGCACCGTGTTATGGCCGGGAAATGAATATGCAGGCGAAGTGGTTGTGAAAAATATAGGAATCGATGAACGGGGCTTTACAGAGCGTAAACCGGCTGTGGTGGCATTGGAAGACAGTGATTTATCAAAGCTTCCGCTTCACAAGAGCCATTCTAACAAGGGTACCTATGGCAGACTTTTGGTGATTGCAGGCAGTGTTGGGATGTCAGGAGCTGCTTTTCTGGCGGCAAAGGCGGCATACAGCAGTGGTTGTGGTCTGGTTCGCATTTTTACTGTGGAGGAGAATCGGGCAATCCTGCAAAGTCAGCTTCCGGAGGCAATTATTACAACGTATCCTTCCAAAAAGCCGGATATGGAATTACTGACTGAGACGATTGGTTGGGCGGATACAATTGTGTGCGGACCGGGAATCGGTACATCGGATGCGGCGGCTCGTATTGTGCGCACAGTGCTTAAGAATGCGGCGGTTCCGGTTGTCCTGGATGCAGATGCATTAAATGTTATCGCAGAGGACAGCAATATGTTGCTTCGACCACACACGGAACTTGTGCTTACCCCTCATCTTGGCGAGATGCATCGTCTGAGCAAGGACGCGGTAAGTTATATACAAAATCATCTGATAGAGGTTGCAGAAGAATTTGCAAGGCAATATAATGTAATATGTGTTTTAAAGGATGAACATACTATTACAAGTGTACCGTATCGTCAGACCTATCTGAATATGTCCGGTAATGCAGGGATGGCGACGGCAGGCAGTGGAGATGTCTTAAGCGGGGTTATCGGAAGTCTGCTAGCACAGGGAAAACCTGCAGAGGAAGCGTCTGCTCTGGGAGTTTATCTTCATGGGAAAGCGGGAGATGCGGTATTGACATATTCCGGTAAAAATGGTCTGATGGCATCGGATTTAATAGATGGACTCCGGCTCGTATTGCACGAGTTCGGAAGATAGAGAGGAATTATTTGGATGAAGAGATATAGCAGAGTGCATGCAGAGATTGATTTGGATGCAATTATTCACAATATGGATGCAATGCATTCCAATATTGCAGAAGGAACACAGATTATGGCTGTAATCAAGGCAGACGGATATGGACATGGTGCCGTGGAGGTTGCGGAGGCGATTGATGATTTACCGTATGTGTTTGGGTATGCGGTTGCAACGGTTGAGGAAGGAATCATTCTGCGCAATCATGGTATTGAAAAGCCAATTTTGATTCTGGGTTATGTTTTCCCGGAACAGTATTACGATATGATACGTGCGAGAATCAGACCGGCGGTGTTTACCTGGGATATGGCAGAGCGTTTGTCGTTTATGGCTGGCAGATTAGAGATGGAGTGCCCGATTCATTTTGCGGTTGATACCGGTATGAGCCGTATCGGTTATCAGGTTACGGCAGAAGCAGCAGATGAGATGGCACGCATCGCATCATTGCCGCATATTGTAGTAGAAGGAATATTCACTCATTTTGCCAAAGCAGATGAGACAGACAAGACAAGTACGTTTGAGCAGATGCAACGTTTTGAGCAGATGGTTCAGATGCTGGAGCAGCGGGGCGTACATGTGCCGATTCATCATTGCTCCAACAGTGCGGCTATTGTAGATATCCCGGAAGCAAATATGGATTTGGTGCGTGCGGGAATTACAATGTATGGACTCTGGCCTTCACCGGATGTTGACAAGAGCAGGATTGAGCTTAAACCGGCACTTTCTCTAGTAACACATGTAGCCTATGTCAAGGAACTGGAAGCAGGACGCGAAATCAGTTACGGCGGCACATATACAACGACGAAAAAGCAGATGATAGCGACCATTCCTGTGGGATATGCAGATGGTTATGCCAGAACTCTTTCTAATAAAGCGGATGTGCTTATTCATGGACAGCGTGCACCCATTTGCGGAAGAGTCTGCATGGATCAGTTTATGGTTGATGTAACGGATATACCGAATGTCAAAACCGGCGATAAGGTTACTCTGATTGGCAGAGATGGCGAGGAGCAGATTACCATGGAAGAGTTAGGAGAGTGCGCAGATCGTTTTAATTATGAATTTGTGTGTGACTTGGGAAAACGTATTCCGCGAGTTTATCTGCAAAATGGCAGAGTGGTAGGTACGAAGGATCATTTCTCAGAATAAATGAATACACCCGTTAAAATTGGCAATACTATCCTTAAAACATTATGGAGTGGAAAGTATATGGTAATTAGACGTGGGGATATATTTTATGCAGATTTAAGACCGGTAATCGGTTCAGAGCAGGGAGGTATCAGACCTGTTTTGATTATACAGAATGATGTAGGAAACAGGCACAGCCCGACTGTCATTTGTGCAGCAATCACATCACAGATGAACAAGGCAAAACTGCCGACACACGTGGAACTTGACAGCAGAAAATATGCTTTGGTAAAAGACTCGGTTGTGCTGTTGGAACAATTGCGTACTATTGATAAGACAAGACTAAAGGATAAGGTCTGTCATCTGGATTCGCAGATATTGCTGAGGATTGATAAAGCACTGGAGATAAGCTTAGAACTATATACATAACTTGACTATTAAGCACGAAAATGATACTATTCTAGTGTTTTAGTGTTTAATACTGGATACAAAAGAAAGGCGAGGAAGAAGATTACATGGATGATGGTGGTAGTTGTCCCACTATGGGAATTTTGATTTTTGCTGGATTGGTAATATTTGATTTTGTGGTATTTGGATTTCATGCAGCGATGCAGAATCTGAACGAAGCAGCCGTTGAAAAACTTGCAAAGCGTGATAAGGCAAAGCCTGCGGAACTGCTGCACAAGTATATGGATAAGACAGAGCGCTACACGCATGTGTGCCAGTTGCTTGTATTGTTAGCACATATGTTGCTGGGATTCATTGAAGTGCCGGCATGGCGCAGCTATTTTTTTCCGGTTAAGACAGGGGCGTTGGTCTCCGCAATGATGGATGTACTTGTTTTTGCGGTTCTTATCTTACTGGTACTCATTCTTGGTATCTTTACACCGGAGAAGGTTGCGGCCAGAAAACCGGAAGTGTGGGCGATGAGGCTGGTGCGTCCGATGCGTGTGCTGGAGATATGTTTTTTTCCGGTAATATGGTTTACGGATAATCTGTCCAATTTATTGGCTCGCATCTTTGGTGTAGACCCGTTGGCAGATACGGATGATGTCACAGAGGAAGAGATTATTTCCATGGTAAATGAAGGACATGAGCAGGGAATGCTCTTGGCGAGTGAAGCGGAGATGATTCATAATATCTTCGAGTTCGGCGATAAGGAAGCGAAGGATATTATGACCCATCGCAAGAATATTGTTGCCTTAGATGGGAACCGTACTTTCCGCGAGACACTGGAGTTTATCAAAGAAAGTAATTATTCAAGATTTCCGGTATATATAGACGACATTGATAATATTATCGGTGTCTTACATATCAAAGAAGCATTGGACTTGTCCACAGATTCAGCGGTATACGATAAGGAACTGAAGGATATACCGGATGTTATTCTTGATGTGGATTTCATTCCGGAGACAAGAAATATCAACGCACTGTTTGCAAAGATGCAGGCAGACAAGAGCCATATGGTCATCGTGGTAGATGAGTATGGACAGACCTCAGGAATCGTTGCAATGGAAGACATCTTAGAGGAGATTGTCGGTAATATTGAGGACGAGCATGATGAGGAAGAGCGGACGATAGATAAGCGTCTGGATGGCAGTTATTATATGAATGGCATGGCTTCATTTGATGAGGTGATGGAAGAACTTGGAATTGAGCGGGAAGAGGATGAGGACGAGTTTGAAACTTTAAATGGTTTCCTGATATCTTTAATCGGTAAGATTCCTGTGGATGATGAGGTATTCAAGGCAACAGCTTATGGATATTTGTTTGAAATCCTTTCCGTAGAGAATAAGATGATTCAGAACGTACATGTAGTAAAATTGCCGGAAGAACATGAAGCAGAAAGTGAACCGGGCACAGATGATGTGCCAGAGGATACTTGCCAGAATCAGGAATAGATGATAAAATAAATCGGATTCTGTATGATAAAAGAGAGGATAGATAGTTATGTCAGGACATTCAAAATTTGCAAACATTAAGCATAAGAAAGAGAAAAATGATGCAGCCAAAGGAAAAATCTTTACTGTTATTGGTAGAGAAATTGCAGTTGCTGTAAAAGAGGGCGGACCGGATCCTGCAAACAATTATAAATTGGCGCAGGTGGTTGCGAAGGCAAAAGCAAACAATATGCCAAACGATACAATTGAGCGTGGTATCAAAAAGGCTGCCGGTGATGGAGATTCTGTAAACTATGAATATTGTACATATGAAGGTTATGGCCCAAGTGGTACAGCGATTATCGTAAAGTGCTTAACAGACAACAAGAACCGTACGGCGGCAAATGTGCGTAATGCGTTTACCAAGGGACATGGAAGCATCGGTACACAGGGATGTGTATCTTATATGTTCGATGAGAAGGGGCAGATTATCATTGCAAAGGAAGACTGCGATATGGAAGCAGACGACCTGATGATGATTGCGTTAGATGCAGGTGCGGAAGATTTCTCAGAGGAAGAGGACAGCTTTGAGGTTCTCACTGCTCCGGATGATTTTGAGGCAGTAAGAGCAGCACTGGAAGCTGAGAAGATTCCGATGGCTGAGGCAGAGGTTACTATGATTCCTCAGAATTATGTAGAACTTACGGCAGAGGAAGATCTGACAAATATCAATCGAATTTTAGATTTGCTTGATGAAGATGATGATGTACAGGAAGTATATCACAACTGGGACGAATAAGGTTTTTAAATGCCTGCGCAAAAACGCGCGGGCATTTTTTTGAAGTACACACTTTTTTCAATTAACGTGTAAAAAGATATGGCATTGTAAGCCGAAATGTTATATGATTATAGACAGAGAAGATTTTGATAAGGAGCAACAGAACAATGGGAAACGACTATAAGATTGAGACGAAATGTATTCAGGCAGGCTGGCAGCCGAAATGCGGAGAGTCACGTGTACTTCCGATTTATCAGAGCACGACTTTTAAATATGACAACAGCGATCAGATGGGACAGTTGTTTGATTTGGAGGCAGAGGGATATTTTTATACCAGACTTCAAAATCCGACAAACGATGCAGTGGCGGCGAAGATTACTGCATTAGAGGGCGGTGTCGCTGGTATGCTGACATCATCCGGACAGGCGGCAAACTATTATGCGATTTTTAATATCTGCGAAGCAGGAGATCACATTGTATGTTCCAATTCAGTTTACGGCGGAACATTCAATTTATTTGGCACGACGTTAAAAAAGCAGGGGATTGACTGTACCTTTGTGAATCAGGATGATTCTTATGAAGAACTTTGCAAAGCAATCCGCCCGAACACGAAAGCAGTTTTTGCAGAGACGATTGTGAATCCGTCGGTAGAGATTTTAGACATTGAGAAGTTTGCGAAGCTGGCACACGACCATGGAGTACCTCTTATCGTGGACAATACATTTGCGACACCTATCAACTGTCGTCCGTTTGAATGGGGAGCTGACATTGTGACACATTCGACGACGAAGTACATGGATGGACATGCGATGGCTGTCGGCGGAGCGATTATTGACTCCGGTAACTTCGATTGGATGGCGCATGCAGACAAGTTCCCGGGACTTACGACACCGGATGAATCCTATCATGGAATTACATATGCTGAGAAGTTTGGCAAGGGTGCTTATATTACAAAAGCAACCGCGCAGTTGATGCGTGACCTTGGCTCCATTCCGTCTCCGATGAATGCGTTCCTTTTAAATGTCGGACTTGAGACATTACATCTTAGAGTGCCGAGACATTGTGAAAATGCGATGAAGGTTGCAGAATATCTGAGCAGTCATGAGAAGGTTGCATGGGTCAACTATGCCGGACTTGAGGGCGACAAATATCATGCACTGGCAGAGAAGTATATGCCAAACGGCACCTGCGGTGTTATGGCGTTTGCAGTGAAGGGCGACCGTGAGACGGCTGTCCGTTTTATGGATCATCTGAAGATGACGGCGATTGTGACACATGTTGCAGATGCGAGAACCTGTATTTTGCATCCGGCAAGCCATACCCATCGTCAGATGTCGGAGGAGCAGTTGCTTGAGGCGGGTATCTCACCGGAATTGATGCGTCTGTCTATCGGTATTGAGAATGTGGATGATATTATTGGGGATTTAGAGCAGGCATTAGCTGCTATATAATATATATTTAGGAGGGGTTTCATGAAGAATATACTTTTTGCCGCATCTGAGTGCGTTCCTTTTATCAAGACAGGTGGTCTTGCGGATGTATGCGGAGCACTTCCAAAAGAATTTGATAAAAATGAGTGGGATGTTCGGGTAATTATTCCGAATTATAGCTGTATTCCTGAAAAGTTTCGCAACCAGTTTGAGTATGTGACACATTTCTATATGAGCTGCGGCAGTTACATCACGGACAAATATGTCGGTGTGTTGAAGTATGAAATGGATGGAGTTACTTATTATTTTATTGATAATCAGGAGTATTTTGACTGTCAGGCACCGTATGGAGATATTCGCTGGGACATTGAGAAGTTTGTGTTTTTTGACAAGGCTGTATTATCTGTCCTAAAACAAATTAATTTCCGCCCGGATTTGATTCACTGTCATGATTGGGAGACAGGATTGATTCCTGTATATCTGAAGAATGAGTTTCAGGCAGATTCCTTTTATTGGGGCATGAAGACGATTATCACCATTCATAATCTCAAGTTTCAGGGAGTGTGGGATATCAAGACAATGCGTGGTCTGACCGGATTTTCTGCTGATTTATTTACGCCGGATAAGCTGGAATTTAAAAAGGACGCGAATATGTTAAAGGGCGGTCTTGTATATGCGGACTACATTACAACGGTCAGCGATTCCTATGCAAACGAGATTCAGACGGAGTACTATGGAGAAGGCTTAAATGGTTTGCTTTCCGCACGTCATTTTGACATGCAGGGCATTGTAAATGGTATTGACTATTCCGTTTATGATCCGGAGACGGATGCAAAGATTTATGCAAATTATAATGCGGAGAATTTCCGCAAGAAGAAGTACATGAACAAGGTAAAGCTTCAGGAAGAACTTGGTTTAACCGTAGATAAGAAAAAGTATGTGCTTGGCTTGATTTCACGTTTGACGGACCAGAAAGGACTCGATCTTATCAATTACGCGATTGACCGCATTGTGGATGACTATACACAGGTTGTTGTGATTGGAACCGGCGACCCGCAGTATGAGAATATGTTCCGTCATTATGCATGGAAGTATGGGGACAGGGTATCTGCGAATATCTGTTATTCGGATGATTTGGCACACAAGTTGTACGCTGCTGCGGATGCATTTTTGATGCCGTCGCGCTTTGAGCCGTGCGGACTGACACAGTTAATATCGTTCCGCTATGGTACAGTACCGATTGTGCGAGAGACAGGCGGTTTGAAAGATACCGTACGCCCATATAACGAATATGAGAATACAGGTGATGGATTCTCGTTTGCAAATTATAATGGCGATGAGATGCTTAGTGTTATCAATTACTCAAAACACATCTTCTTTGACCGTAAGAGACAGTGGAATCAGATGATTGACCGCGGTATGGCAAACGATTATTCGTGGAAGAGTTCCAAAGGACGCTATGAGGGATTGTATCGTTATCTGTTGGGAGAATGTTAATTCTTCATCTGTATAAAAAAAGTGGATATACAAATACTGAAACAGGGTGCAGTTTTGCATCCTGTTTTTTGTGCAATAGGAAATTGCGTCCTATTGCATAAAAGCACTGCGTGCACAGATGCGCAGCTCACGCGCGCGGAACAAAAGCTGTGCTATGTACAAAACTGAAACGCGAGAGTGTGCGAAGCACACTTTTGTTCATTCAACAGAAATCAGAGAGGAGAGCATATGGCAGAGAATCAGGAAAAAAAGAATGAGGCTATCAAAGAATTCGGACAGATAGAGTTGAATAATAATCGCGAGCATAATAAGATTTCTCTTTTGTCTATCATTGGCGAAATAGAAGGACATGACTGCCTTCCGGCGACAACGAAAACTACGAAGTATGAGCATGTTCTGCCCAAATTGGCAGAGATTGAAGACAATCAGGATGCGGAGGGGGTACTTCTGCTGTTGAACACAGTTGGCGGAGACGTGGAGAGCGGACTTGCAATTGCAGAAATGGTCGCGTCCCTTAGTAAGCCGACAGTGTCATTAGTGCTTGGCGGCAGTCATTCGATTGGAGTTCCACTTGCAGTTTCCACGGACTATTCGTTTATTGTGCCTTCAGGAACGATGGTGATTCATCCTGTACGCATGAATGGTATGGTAATTGGTGCCCAGCAGACGTATGATTATTTCAAGCAGATGCAGGACAGAATTTTAAGATTTATCGCGCAGCATTCCAATGCGAAAGAATCGCGTTTAGAAGAACTTATGATGAATACAGGCATGTTGACCAAGGATTTGGGTACGATACTGGTCGGAGAACAGGCAGTACAGGAAGGATTGATTGATGAAGCTGGAGGGATTAATCAGGCATTTATGAAGTTGCACGCGCTCATTGACGCACAAAAGAGTAAAAAGAATTAAAAAACCTTTTAATGACAATCTGCCTCAAATATGATAAGATGAAATATGTATGTGAAGAATTAGACATCAGGAAAATACATCAGGGATAAGGAGGCAGTTATGTCATTACTTCAGGCAATTATAATGGCAATTATTCAGGGCTTGACAGAGTTTCTGCCGGTCAGCAGCTCCGGACATCTTGCGCTTTTTAAAATACTGTTTGATGTAGAGACGGATACCGGGATTTTGTATGATGTACTGTTGCATGTAGGGACATTGGCAGCAATCTGCCTGGTATATTATAAGGATATATTTAGATTGTTTGTGGAGGGATGTGGCATCGTTAGGGACGCATTTGTCAATGTCGTAATTTTCTTTCGCAACAAGATAAAAAAAGAAGACGAAAAGTATCGTAATGTCGTGGATAATGGCTATCGCAAGTTTGTAATGCTTATCATTGTGTCTACGATTCCTACGGGAGTGATTGGCTTCTTTGGCAGAGAGGTCGTAGAGATGGCTTCGGAGATTTTGATTGTTCCGGGTATCTGCCTGATAATTACAGGAGTTTTGCTGATGATTGCTGACCATGTAAAAGAGGGCAGTAAATTACCGAAGAGTGTTACATATACAGAGGCATTTGGCATCGGTATCGCGCAGGGAGTTGCAACGTTGCCGGGTTTGTCGCGCTCAGGCACGACGATTACTGCATGCCTGTTAAACGGTTGCCAGTGCAACTTTGCAGTTAAGTATTCCTTCATTATGTCTATACCGGCAATTTTAGGAGCACTTGTGCTGGAGCTAAAAGATTTGGGAGACATTATAGTGCCTCCGGCAGAAATCGTTTATTATATCGTTGGTATGTTGATTGCAGCGGTTATTGGTTTTGTGAGCATCAAATTAATGCTTACTATTGTGCGCAAAAAGAAGTTTACATTTTTTGCAATATACTGTTATTGCATTGGCGTATTATCAATCGCCGGATATTTTTATATGGCGTAAATAAAGCTTTGAAATAGTTTTTGGAGGTAATATTTTTGGCAACAGGGAATAGAAAGAGTACATCCGGCAGAAAATCATCAGGAAGCCGGAAGACAACTTCAGGACAGAAAGGAAGAAGCAAGACAAACACAAAGCCGGAGCAGAATTTTACCAGTGAGGTGATTCTGTGGAGTGTACTTGCAGTGTCTATCCTGTTATTTATCAGTAACTTTGGAATCGGTGGAACTGTTGGCAATGCAGTCAGCAGATTTTTCTTTGGCGTGTTTGGATTGATTGCATATGTGTTCCCGATTATACTTTTGGTGGGAACTTTTTTTGCAGTATCTAACAAGGGAAATCGGATTGCAACGGTAAAGCTTGTGTCGGTAGTTCTATTTGTCATATTTTTATGTATGTTCATGGAACTGATTATTCGGGGAGAGGATGTGGTTACGCCGATTGAGGCATATGCGGACAGCTTTGAAAGCAAGCTTGGCGGAGGCGTCGTTGGTGGATTACTGGCGTGGCTGATGTGTCCGGGTTTTGGACTGATTGGTTCTTATGTGATTGATGTGATTGTTCTAATTATCGCATTGGTACTGATAACAGAGCGCTCAGCATTGCGTGGCATGCAAAAGAGCGGACAGAAGGTCTATGAATCCGCGAAAATCAGTAATGAGCGTCACAGAGAACGCGCAGAGCAGCGCAGAGAAGAGCGCGAACTGCGGCGCATGGACCGCAAGGTAGAGGGTGTTGCGATTGATACCAGAGTGCTTCCGGGAATTCCGCAGGAGCGCTCGGATGAGATGAATGAATTATCAGCAAATCAGTTCTTGGATTTGCCGGAGATAAAAGAAGAAAAGCATGTAACCTTGACATCCGGAGCTGCCTATGAGGAACCTGTTGCAATGACACCTTCAGCATTTTCAGATGAAGCACTTGGCGCGCTTGCCTCATACGAAGAGGCACCGACAGAGACAATCGTTCCTGCAAAGGCAGTTTCTGAGGATCCGCCAGCGTATGAACCGGCACCGGAGCCTGCACCGCAGAAGCATAAGAATGCGAAGCAGAGTGTTGAGGAGATTGCTGACAATGTCTCGGATATTCAAAACGAGATTCAACAGAATCAGACAGCAGAAAAGGCATATGTATTCCCACCGCTGTCTCTGCTTGCACAGGGAGCCAAAAAGGCCGGAGATTCCAGACAACACCTGCAGGAAACTGCGTTGAAACTTCAGCAGACATTAAAGAATTTTGGCGTAAATGTTACCATTACCAATATCAGCTGCGGTCCGGCGGTAACACGATATGAATTGCAGCCGGAGATGGGTGTTAAGGTCAGCAAAATTGTCAATTTAGCGGATGACATCAAGCTGAATCTTGCTGCTGCCGACATTCGTATTGAAGCCCCAATTCCGGGGAAAGCTGCGATTGGTATTGAGGTTCCGAACAAGGAAAATGTTATGGTCAGCTTCCGCGAACTTGTTGAGTCGGAGGAGTTTAAAAAGCATGATTCCAAAATTGCATTTGGTGTAGGTAAGGATATCGCCGGAAAAGTTACTGTGGCAGATATAGCAAAGATGCCGCATTTGCTGATTGCGGGTGCCACCGGTTCCGGTAAATCCGTATGTATTAATACCATTATTATGAGTATTTTGTATAAGGCAGACCCGAAGGAAGTCAAGTTGATTATGATTGATCCGAAGGTGGTAGAACTTAGTGTATACAATGGAATACCTCATTTGATGATTCCGGTTGTAACAGACCCGAAAAAAGCGGCAGGAGCACTGCATTGGGCCGTGGCAGAGATGACAGAGCGTTATCAGAAGTTTGCGGATGCCGGCGTGCGTGACTTAAAGGGGTATAATGCAAAGATTGACACTCTTCCGGCCATAGAGGGTGACCCGAAACCGGAAAAACTGCCTCAGATAGTTATTATTGTGGACGAGCTTGCGGACCTTATGATGGTTGCACCGGGTGATGTTGAGGAGGCAATCTGCCGATTGGCACAGTTAGCGCGTGCCTGTGGCATTCATTTGATTATTGCCACACAGCGTCCATCTGTAAATGTTATTACCGGACTTATCAAAGCAAATATGCCAAGCCGCATTGCTTTTGCGGTAACCTCAGGTGTGGACTCCAGAACGATTTTGGACATGAATGGCGCGGAGAAGCTGTTAGGAAAGGGAGATATGCTCTTTAACCCACAGGGAGTACCGAAGCCGATTCGTGTGCAGGGAGCTTTTGTTTCGGATAAGGAGGTATCGGATGTGGTATCCTTCTTAAAGGAGCAGAATGGTCCGGGTACATATAGTGCGGAGATTGAAGAAAAGATGAATAGTATTGAGTCTGCGAATACGACAGTAAGTATCGATTCCGGCTCCGGAATGGGAGACGGACGAGATCAGTATTTTGCAGATGCAGCAAAACTATTGATTGATAAAGAAAAGGGCTCTATCGGCATGCTGCAGCGTTACTTTAAGATTGGATTTAACCGTGCAGCAAGAATTATGGATCAGCTTGAAGAAGCTGGAATTGTAGGCCCTGAGGAGGGGACAAAACCACGTCGCGTGCTGATGTCACCGGAACAGTTTGAGCAGTATGAAGAAGAATATCTATAAATGGAGGCAGATTATATGAAGACAGATATTGAAATTGCACAGGAAGCCCAGATGTTACATGTCAAGGAGGTAGCTGCCAAGCTTGATATCCGGGAAGACGATTTAGAACTTTATGGCAAGTATAAAGCGAAGCTTTCCGATGAACTAATCAATCGTGTAAAGGACGAGAAAGACGGAAAATTGATTCTTGTGACAGCGATTAATCCGACACCGGCGGGAGAGGGAAAGACAACCACAAGTGTAGGACTCGGGCAGGCGTTTGGAAAGCTTGGCAAAAAGGCGGTGATTGCACTTCGTGAGCCGTCCCTCGGGCCATGCTTCGGCATCAAAGGTGGTGCTGCGGGCGGCGGATATGCACAGGTTGTTCCGATGGAGGATTTGAACCTGCATTTTACAGGCGATTTCCATGCGATTACATCTGCGAACAACCTGTTGGCTGCACTTCTTGATAATCACATTCAGCAGGGTAATGAATTGGGTATTGATCCGAGACAGGTTGTTTGGAAGAGATGCCTCGACATGAATGACCGCGTATTGCGCAATGTTGTAGTGGGACTCGGCAGCAAGATGGATGGCATGGTTCGCGAAGATCATTTTGTTATTACTGTGGCTTCCGAGATTATGGCTATTCTCTGTCTGGCGGATGATATGCATGATTTGAAGAAGCGACTTGGACGCATCATTGTTGCATACAATTATGAAGGAAAGCCGGTAACGGCAGATGATTTACAGGCAACCGGCGCGATGGCGGCGTTGCTTAAGGACGCATTAAAGCCGAATCTAATCCAGACGCTAGAACATACACCTGCAATCGTTCATGGCGGACCGTTTGCAAATATCGCACATGGATGTAACAGCGTCAGAGCTACAAAGACGGCATTAAAGCTTGCAGATTACGTGATTACAGAGGCTGGATTCGGTGCAGACCTTGGCGCAGAGAAGTTCTTTGATATCAAGTGTCGTATGGCGGGACTTCATCCGGATGCTGTTGTTCTCGTTGCAACGATTCGTGCATTGAAGTATAACGGTGGTGTGGCAAAAGCGGATTTGGGTACAGAGAACCTTGAAGCGTTAAAGAAAGGTATTTCAAATCTTGAAAAGCATATAGAAAACCTGCAGAAATACGGTGTGCCTGTGGTGGTTACGCTTAATTCCTTTGTAACGGACACCAAAGCAGAAACAGATTTTGTGGAGCAGTTCTGTAAAGAACGAGGATGTGAGTTCGCACTTTCCGAGGTATGGGAGAAAGGCGGCGAAGGCGGTGTTGCTCTTGCCAATAAGGTTTTAGAGACACTTGAGCAGAAAGAGAGCCATTTTGCACCACTGTATGCAAATGAGCTTTCGTTAGAACAGAAAATTGAAACAATTGCCAAAGAAATTTATGGTGCAGACGGTGTGACATATGCGCCGGCTGCAAAGAAAGAATTAAAGCGTATCGCAGATATGGGAATGTCAGATTTCCCTGTCTGTATGGCAAAGACGCAGTATTCGCTCTCTGATGACCAGACCAAGCTTGGACGTCCAACCGGATTCACGGTAAATGTCCGTGAAGTTTATGTGTCTGCAGGAGCAGGATTTGTTGTAGCTGTAACCGGTGCGATTATGACAATGCCGGGACTTTCAAAGAGTCCGGCAGCATATGGAATAGATGTAAATGATGACGGGGTGATTACCGGATTGTTTTAATTGACGGATATGAACAGACGAGAAAGGAAACGGTTGCATGGCTAAAATAATTGATGGAAAGAAAATATCGCAGGAAATTAAGGATGAACTGCGCGAAAAAGTAGAAGCATTAAAATCAGAAGGAAAAAGTGCTGCCTTAGCGGTAATTCAGGTGGGAAATGACCCGGCGTCTGCTGTGTATGTAAATAATAAGAAAAAAGCTTGTTCTTATATCGGTATTGAGTCGCTTTCCTATGAATTACCGGAGGAGACGACAGAAGAGGCGCTGCTTGCTTTGATTGATAAGTTAAATAACGATGATGCGGTAAAAGGCATCTTAGTTCAGCTTCCGGTGCCGAAGCATATTGATGAGGATAAGATTATTCAGGCGATTTCTCCGGATAAGGATGTTGATGGATTCCACCCGGAGAATGTCGGAAGACTCGTAATAGGTGAAGAAGGATTTGTTTCCTGTACGCCAGCGGGTATCATCCAATTACTCAAACGCTCTGATATTGAGATTTCAGGTAAGCATTGTGTCGTGATTGGAAGAAGTAATATCGTCGGCAAGCCAATGGCACTTTTGATGCTTCGTGAGAATGCGACAGTTACCATTGCACATTCTAAGACACAGAAATTAAAAGACATTTGCAAGCAGGCAGATATATTGATTGTTGCGATAGGAAAGCCGGAATACATCACTGCAGATTATGTGAAAGAGGGCGCAGTTGTAGTGGATGTAGGTATTCATCGTGATGAGAATAATAAACTGCGTGGTGATGTGAAATATGATGAGGTATTTCCACATGTTTCTGCAATCACTCCGGTACCGGGCGGTGTTGGACCGATGACGATTGCCATGTTGATGAATAATTGTGTTGAATCAATGGAAAGATAATACGGAGAGGATATTTTTCATATGAAATGTGTGAAGTGTGGGACAGAGCTGAAAGAGGGATGCATTTACTGTTCTGTCTGTGGCAATGAAGCACAGATGGTGCCGGATTACAGTGTATTGGAAGACGACTATCTTCGCTCCCTGTTAAAAGAGGAAGAAGAACAACTGAAGCACAAAGCGTCTCGCGAAGATAATTCCGGTAAAAAAAAGCAGGAGACAGTTCCAAAGAAAAAAACAGACAGCCGCATACCTGTTTTGGTGGTATGTATACTGCTTGCTGTCTGTATCATTATCGGTGTTGTGATAAAACTGGTAATTAATCATAAGAATTCAAATTCTTATGATTATCAGATGGAAATGGCACAGCAGGAGTACATTGACAAAAACTATGAGAGTGCATTGCAATACTATAAAACCGCATTGTCATTAAAACCGGATGATGTGACTGTTCGTCTGGCAATGGCAGAGATTTATATTGGTCAGGAAGCATATGACGAAGCAATTGTGCTTTTGACAGAAGTAGTTGATATGAAGCCGGAGGAAGATTTTGCATATGAAGGACTAATTCATATCTATGAAGCAAAGAAAGACTACGCAAGCATTATCGAGCTGGCTTCCGATGTACAAAATGACGACATTTTAGAATTATTTGATGACTACCTTGTGGAAGCACCAGTGATTTCTCCGATAGCTGGGGAGTATGATGAATTTGTTCCTGTGACTATGTTCTCAGCAGATGGATATGATATTTACTATACAGTAGATGGAAGTGAACCGACTGCCGAGACAGGAAAGCTTTATAAAGAAGAAAACAATGCGGATGCAGAAGGTATTATCCTAGAGGAAAACGGCAGATATACGATTCGTGCTGTCTGCGTAAATGAAAAGGGTATCGCAAGTGAAATTATAGAAGCCGTTTATGAAATCGAACTTGCGGTTCCTGAATTTGCAAAGGTTTATCCGGATGGAGGCAGAGTTGGTTCTGAGACAACCGTGACGATTGAAGCAGAAGAAGACTGCTCCATTTACTATACATGGGATGGTACAGATCCGACAATTGAATCCTTAAGGTATGAAGAACCTTTAGAGATTCCGACAGGAAATAACATTTTGTCAGTCTTGGTTGTAAATGAAAAGACCGGTCTTGACAGCGGAGTTTATCGAACAAACTTTATCTATTATCCATAAAAGAAAGCGTATCATTCTACCACCTGGTATGGCAGTAATGATACGCTTTTGTGATAGGTCATATTTATTGGTTATTTGTCAGCCGGAAGGAATTCGATATAATCTTTCCCTAACTTGCCGATACGTGCAAGGGAAAACACTTCGATTCCCTGTTCGATAAGCTTCTCACGTCCGGGCTGGAATGATTTCTCAATAAGAATACCGATGCCGGCAACCGTGGCATGTGCCAGACGTAATAGACGGATAGCGCCGGTAGTTGCCTCGCCATTTGCAAGAAAATCATCAATAATTAAAACATGATCCTTTTCGGAGATGAACTTGCGGGAAAGTGTCAGCTCATATGAAGTTCCCTTTGTGAAAGAGGTGACAACAGTCTGGAATAAATCATCATTTAATATCTTGGACGGCTGCTTCTTTAAGATAACAAGAGGAACACCAAGTGCCATTGCAGTCATAACTGCCGGAGCAATTCCGGAGCTTTCGATGGTAACGACCTTGGTAATACCGCTGTCTCTATAATGGGAAGCAAATTCTTCGCCAATCTGTTTCATTAATACAGGGTCAACCTGATGGTTGATAAAACTATCTACTTTTAAAATTTCTTCATTGATTGCCCTGCCTTCAGCAAGGATCTTTTCTTCAAGTACTTTCACAACAGTCACCTCATATATTTCATAAATTTACCTAATCGACATTATAGCATATACAAACATGAAAAACTAGAAAATTTCACTATAAAGTGTTTCGATAATGTGATCCAACAGAGATTCATCAATATCAGGGTATTCAGAAATAAATATAGCATGCATTTTTTCGTAACGCGCAAAGTAGAGTGTTTCTTCTGCTTCAGTAGTATCGAGTGAAGTATCAATTGCTGTACGGTCATAGTTTGTACGGAACCATTCCATTGCCTCAGATAGTACTGTCTCTTCTGTGTCAGCTTCGACAGTGATGGCTTTAACCTGCTGGAAAGAGCGAATGCCTATATATAAGAAAATAACGAAGAGAGCGCCCATGACAACACTGATAATTACTTTCATGTAACCGGCAGTATGCAGTGGAAGAATGCCGAAAGCAAAAAGGATGACGATAATGATTCCTGCAATACCCACCAGAGTGAACGTATATGCGGTTGACTTGATGTCTTCGGTCTTAAGCTTTTTCGGCACATACGCATGCGAAGCGGTACCGAAAACAAATTTTTCTGCATCTTTAAATTCGAAGAAATCTTCGTCTGTGTCGTCGAACGGCTGAGCCATCTCCTCCATAGAAGCCTGAGCCTGGAGAGATTCGTATTCTTCTAAGGATTCTACCAAATCAACATCACAATCTGCACATTTGGTGATACCTGCCACATATTCATTTTTACATTTTGGACACCACATAGGTTATACCTCATTTCTTTTTTTGTGAAAAGTTGTGCCATTTGGCGGAACTTTCACTATTTATTATAGGGGATTTCCTAGACCATAGCAATAGAGTTGTGGTATAATTTTGCTATGAAAATAACAATTTTATGTGTAGGAAAAATCAAAGAAAAATTTTACCGCGATGCTATTGCAGAGTACGAAAAACGTTTGAGCCGTTACTGCAAATTGGAGATTATCGAAGTGGCGGATGAGAAAACTCCGGAAGGAGCCAGCGAAGCTGTGGAGGCACAGATTAAGGAAAAAGAAGCCGAACGTATGCTTGCTCGCACGGAGAAGTATTTGCGAGAGGGTGCGTTTGTGTGTGCATTAGCGATTGACGGCAGACAGCTTGATTCTATGGAACTATCAGAGAAGATAGAGCATCTTGGTACACATGGCACAAGTCATATTATATTCATGATTGGAGGTTCTCTTGGCATGTCTGATTCACTTCTAAAGTGTGCCGATATGAAGCTTTCATTTTCAAAGATGACATTCCCACATCAGTTGATGCGAGTGATTTTGCTAGAGCAGGTGTATCGTTCATATCGCATCATGAATGGAGAACCATACCACAAGTAATTATATTCCGAAATGAGTGGGAAGCTTGGAAGAAGAGACAGAAGGAGAGAACGGATGGAAGAACAACATAAGCGCAGGGTGCGTTACAAGGGGACGCATCCGAGAAGCTTCCATGAGAAGTATAAAGAGTTAAATCCCGAGAAATATAAGGATACGATTGAGCACGTAATCAATAAGGGCGGAACGCCTGCCGGAATGCATATTTCCATTATGGTGCAGGAGATACTGGACTTTTTACAGATACAGCCGGGACAGCGTGGCTTAGATGCGACACTTGGCTATGGCGGACATACTTCAAAGATGCTTGCCTGCCTAAAGGGTGTTGGACATATCTGTGCTTTGGATGTTGACCCGATTGAGATGGAAAAGACGAAAGCGCGCTTGGCAGATATGGGATATGGAGAGGATATTCTTACCATTATCCAACAGAATTTTGCAGATATTGATTTGGTGGCAAAAGAACATGGAAAGTTTGATTTTGTGCTGGCGGATTTAGGTGTTTCCTCCATGCAGATTGATAATCCGGAGCGTGGATTCACTTATAAATACGAGGGACCACTTGATTTAAGGTTAAATCCTCAGAAGGGTGTTTCAGCGGCGGAGCGCTTAAAGGAATTGACACAGGATGAATTAGAGGGAATGTTAATTAACAATTCCGATGAACCTTATGCGGCAGAGATTGCGAAGACGGTTATGACATCATTTCGTAAGGGAGAAGTGATAGAGACAACGACACAGCTTAAGGCTGTGATAGAGCGTGCACTTGTTTTTCTCCCGGAGAAAGAACGCAAGGATGCCGTCAAGAAGTCCTGTGCACGTACATTTCAGGCGTTGCGTATAGATGTGAACAGTGAGTTTGAAGTGCTGGAGACTTTCCTGGAAAAGCTTCCGGATGTTTTAGAACCGGGTGCGCGGGTAGCGATACTTACATTTCATTCCGGTGAAGACCGACTGGTGAAAAAGTCTTTTAAACGTTTGTGCATAGAAGGCGTATATAGTGAAGTATCTACCGATGTGATTCGTCCTTCTGCCAAGGAGTGTGCACGCAACAGTCGTGCACGTTCGACGAAAATGCGCTGGGCAATCAAAGCTTAGCTGAATGCCTATATGTACAAGATAATTAAATATAATTAGATACAAAATATAAGAAAAGGGGAAATGATATATGAGAATGTATGACTTGATTGAGAAGAAGAAAAAGGGAGAAGAATTATCTACGGAAGAGATTCAGTACATGATAGCCGGATTTACCGATGGTTCTATACCGGATTATCAGATGTCTGCGATGACAATGGCAATCTATTTTCAGGGAATGAATAAGCGTGAGACGGTGGATTTAACTCTTGCAATCAGGGATAGCGGAGATGTGATGGATTTATCAGGAATTCATGGTGTTAAGGTAGACAAACACAGCACCGGCGGTGTGGGAGATAAGACATCGTTAGCACTCACCCCAATTATTGCAGCACTCGGTGTTCCGGTTGCAAAAATGTCAGGAAGAGGTTTGGGACATACCGGAGGCACGATTGATAAATTGGAGTGTTTTGAAGGATTCACAACAGGTATTTCAGAGGAGACATTTATTCGCAATGTCAATGAAATCGGTATTGCAATTGCAGGTCAGACAGCAAATCTTGCTCCGGCAGACAAAAAACTTTACGCACTGCGTGATGTAACAGCAACGGTGGATCAGATGTCTCTGATTGCCAGTTCTATCATGAGTAAGAAATTAGCATCCGGAAGTGATGCAATTGTGCTGGATGTCAAGACCGGAAATGGTGCATTTATGAAGAAGATGGAAGATTCTGTTGCTTTGGCAGAGGCGATGGTATCAATCGGTACGATGGCAGGTAAAAAGACTGCTGCCGTGATTACGGATATGGATCAGCCACTCGGATATGCAGTCGGTAATTCCCTGGAAGTGATAGAGGCGATTGAGACATTGAACGGTAATGGACCGGAGGATTTTAAAGAAGTTGTATTTGCACTCGGTTCACAGATGCTGCAGTTTGCCGGAAAAGCAACGGATGATGAGGATGCGCGCAGACAGATGGAATCGGTGATTGCAGATGGCTCTGCAAAGAAAAAGTTTGCTGAATTTGTAAAAGCCCAGGGGGGTGACCCGGCACCGGTGTTTGACACAGCATTGCTTCCGGTAGCAGAGACAGAAGTTGCAGTTGTAGCAGAAAAAGACGGTTATGTTCATCGTATCCTGGCAGAGGATATCGGTATTGCTTGTATGAGTTTAGGCGGGGGAAGAGAGACGAAGGAGAGCGAGATTGACCTTTCTGTCGGCATTATTTTGAAAAAGAAAAATGCGGATGCCGTAAAAGCCGGGGAAACATTGGCAGTGATTTGCGGTAATGATGCAGAAAAGATTGCCCGTGCCAAGGAACTGATTCTTCATGCCTATGAGATAGAAGCAGAACCGATTGAGAAGCTTCCGGTAGTACGTAAATATATCTTTTCTGAATAAGAAGCGTTCATTTTTCATATAGTTATATATGAAAAGAAATGATAGAAATGCGGCAAAGAGAGAGTCCTCTTTGCGCGAAAAGGTAGTGACAAATTTAGAACTTCCCAAGGATTTGATGCTGGGAGCGAGTGTGCTCACGGTTACAGGGAGAGGGGAAGCATTGATTTCAAACTATAAAGGAATCCTGGAATATAGGGATTCCTTTATCAAAGTTCAAACCAAAAACTGCAGGATTCAGATATCCGGTGCAAATCTTGCAATCGACTACTATACGAACGAAGAAATGAAGATAAGCGGTCTTATTGAGCAGATTTTGTATGAGGCTTAAATCGGTATGCTCTTATCATTGTTAAAGTATGTTCAGGGATATGTCTATGTCCGGCTTACCGGATATGCACCGGAGCGTTTCCTGAATTTATGTGGGAACCATGATATACTGATATGGAATTTGACCCCCTGCGAAGATGGATACGAATTTTGTATTAGTGTACGTGGATTTCGAAGTTTAAAACCTATTTTAAAAAAAACGCGTACTCATATATGCATTTTGAAACGGGAAGGACTGCCATTTGAAGCATTTCGTTATCGTAAGCGCAAGATATTTGGAATAGGAGTTCTTTTTTTTGGCATATTTTTGTATTATCTTTCCGGTTTTATCTGGAATATAGAAATTACCGGCAATTCTTATCTGTCAAATGAGGTAATTCTTGATTTCCTGAAGGAAGAATCATGTTCTTTTGGAACGAAAAAAAAGTCCATCAACTGCGAAATGCTAGAAGAGTCACTGCGAAGCCGATACAATGAAGTGATTTGGACTTCCATCAAAATATATGGAACAAAGATGACGGTAGATATTCAGGAAAATCTTTTGCCGGAGGAGGAATATGCGCAAAAAGAAGATGGCGCATGTGATATCATTGCTGCAAAGGATGGGATAATATCTCAAATGATAACTCGTAGCGGTAAGCCTCTTGTTGCAGCCGGAGCAGAAGTAAAAAAGGGAGATGTGCTTGTCAGTGGCTGTGTTGAGATTCAAGATGATGTCGGCGAAACAGCAGATTATCTATACAAAAACTCTGACGCGGATATTGTTGCGAAAGTGATTTATCCATATGAAGATAAAATCGCGAAGAAATATATTGATACTGTTCCAACAGGACAGATGTGTACGAACTATACGCTTACAATTGGTTCGGTTGTTATCGGCAATCCTTTTTTTCATAATTCGTATGATGACTATGCAATGACAGCAGATACAGTGCAGATGCAGCTTACGGATAATTTTTTTCTGCCGGTTTTTATTACCCGTGAGGAGTATCGGGAGGTCACATATGAGCCGAAAAAGCATACGGAGAAGGAAATCCGTCAGATTGCTACAAAGAATCTGGAAAACTACCTGAGAGATTTGGAAGAAAAAGGTATTCAAATTATCACAAAAAATGTTATTATAAAAAGAACGGGTGAAAATTACGTGGCTAGTGGGTCAATAGAGGTCTATGAGTCCATTGTTTCTTATCAGCCGACGGAAGTTTATAACATCACGAGTGAAGAAAGGCAGAATACGGATGAGTCTGACTGAAGTATCGTTAAATATTCCGACTGACCATATGGCAAATGTGTTTGGTCAGTTTGATGCATATATTAAAAAGATTGAGCGCAATTTGAATGTCACGGTAGTCGTGCGCGATGAAAGCATGAAAATTCTAGGAGACGAGAAACGCGCAAAGCGCGCAGCGGATGTGTTTATGCAGCTTATTGAATTGTCGCGCCGTGGTAATGTCATCACGGAGCAGAACGTCAATTATGCGCTGGCACTTATGGAAGAAGAAAAAGAATCTGCAATTGTGGAGATAGACCGTGAGTGTATCTGTCATACGGTAAATGGAAAACCGGTAAAACCCAAAACGTTAGGACAAAAGGCATATGTGGATGCTATTCGGGAGAAAATGATTGTGTTTGGCATGGGACCTGCGGGTACAGGCAAGACCTATCTGGCAATGGCGATGGCGATAACTGCATTTAAGAATGAAGAAGTGGGAAGAATCATTCTGACCCGTCCTGCGATTGAAGCAGGAGAGAAACTGGGATTTTTGCCGGGAGATTTGCAGAGCAAGGTTGACCCATATCTAAGACCGCTTTATGATGCGCTGTATCAGATTATGGGAGCGGAAAGCTTTCAGAAGAATATGGAAAAGGGACTGATTGAAGTAGCGCCGCTTGCATATATGCGAGGACGAACCTTGGACAATGCTTTTATTATATTAGATGAGGCGCAGAATACGACACCTGCGCAGATGAAGATGTTTTTGACGCGTATCGGATTTGGCTCGAAAGCAGTTATCACAGGTGATGCAACACAAAAGGATCTTGCGCCGGGGACACAATCCGGTCTTGATGTGGCGCTTAAAGTGCTTCGCAAGGTAGATGAGATTGGAATCTGTGAACTGACGAGTAAGGATGTTGTGCGGCATCCTGTGGTACAAAAGATTGTCAAAGCATACGAAGATTACGAGAGTAAGGCGAATAGAAAGTCTTCCTCCGCGAACAGGAGAAGAAAAAACGATGAATGACCGTTTTGTGGCAAAGCGTTATCTGAATATAGTGTACATGCTTCTGACAGCGTTTATAGGCACGTCACTGCTTTCTTTGCTGCACGGAAGATATATGGATGAAGTAGTAGTATATCTGATTATTGATGTAGTGTTTATGACACTTTTTTACTTTGTGCTGGAGCATAACCGCATGTTAAGAGCGATTTCAGCGAATCGTGAGACGACATTTCGAAAGATTATGAATGCCTATCTGGCATGCTGGTTTTTAACCGTCATCAGTTCTTTCTTTCCTGAGTATATAAAGCCAATGATTGCAGTACCATTCATTATGGCTGCATTTGGAACACAGAATATTGCAATGTGTACGGGAGTATTTTTTGATGTAATACTTTGTCTTGCGATTGGAAGTTCCATTCAGGAAATGGCACTTTATATATTGTTGACGCTGGTTGGCTGTATGCTTGCCACAGACTTTCATAACAGCAGTTATCAGCTTTGGTATGAAATGATAATTGTTTCACTTTCTACAATTCTTCCAGCATTATTTTATTATCTCGCATATAGGGAGATTAAAATGCAACTTGTACTTGTGGGTGCACTGGAGGGCGTGGTATTTTCTCTGGCAATGCATCTGTTTTATAAGCGTGGAGTTACATGGGCACAGGAAGAAGTCTCTGATATGTTAGAGGATATGCTGGATGATTCCTACGCATTGAGAAGTGAACTTAGAAACTTTTCTAAAGCGGACTATAATCATGCAAAGCGTGTTTCGGCTATTTCAGAAAAATGTGCAGGAATTGTTGAGGCGGATGAGAAGTTATGCGCAGCTGCAGGATTTTATTATCGAATCGGCATATTGGAGGGAGACTCGATTGTTGCAAGTGGTATTCACATTGCACAGCGGGAGTGCTTCCCGGAAGATGTTATCCGCATTATCGGTGAGTATAATGGCGAGCTTGAATTACCTTCAACGATTGAATCAGCCATCGTACACATGGTAGATGGATTGATGAAGAAAATTGAAGTATTGGACTCAGACATGATGTCAAGCGACTGGAATCAGAATATGGTCATCTATCAAACGCTAAATGATTTCTCCGCACAGGGATTATACGATAAATCCGGCTTGACGATGAATATGTTTTTGAAGATTCGTGAATATCTGGTAAACGAGGAGGCATTGATATGAGCCTGAACATTGAAAAAGAAGTGGAAGTTGTTTTTGATTTTGATTACGAAAAGCTTGCAGAGGAAGTGATTTCCTATGCACTTGAACATGAAAAGTTTCCTTATGAGGCAGAGGTAAATCTTACGCTTACTGACAATGAGGGGATTCATGAAGTTAATCGGATGTATCGGGAGATTGATGCGCCGACAGATGTGCTTTCTTTTCCGATGCTGTCTTACACAAAGGCAGGAGATTTCTCAGAGCTGGAAGATTCTTACGAGGACAATTTCAATCCTGATACCGGAGAGATCATGTTAGGAGATATCATTATCTCGATTGATCGTGTGCGCACACAGGCAAAGGATTATGGACACAGCGAGCGAAGAGAATACGCATTTTTAATTGTACATAGTATGCTTCATCTGTTTGGCTATGACCATATGACAGAAGAAGAAGCTTCACAGATGGAAGCAAAGCAACATCAGATATTGGATGCTATGCAGATTTCCAGAGATTAGGCAGAGAATTAATTGAGGAATTTTTATGAGTAATAACAACAAGAAAAAAAGTACAAGCTTTTTAATGCAGGGTTCTATCTTAGCGATAGCATCCATGTTAAGCCGTATCATAGGTTTGATTTATCGTATGCCGTTGACAGCGATTATCGGAGATGCGGGAAATGATTATTACAGCAGTGCTTATTCTATATACAACATTTTATTGATTATATCATCATGCAGCATGCCGCTGGCAGTGTCCAAGCTTGTATCTGCAAATATTTCACAGGGCAAGCGCCGCAATGTGTACCGCATACTAAAATGCTCCTTGCTGTTTGGAGCGGTGGCCGGTCTGATAGCGGCTTTGGTGCTTTATTTTGGTGCGGAATTCATTACAGAAACGGTGATACAGACACCACTTAGTATTTTTGCTGTAAAGACACTTGTGCCGGTGCTTTTTATTGTGGCAGTACTCGGGGTTATTCGAGGTTTTTATCAGGGACTTGGAACGATGATGCCGAGTGCGGTATCGCAGATTATAGAGCAGATTGCAAATGCAATTGTCAGCGTGTGGGCGGCATATGTGCTGTATGATTTGGGTACAAGAACAGGAGCGTTGCTTGGAAATCCTGACGGATATGGAGCTGCATACGGAGCTGCCGGAGGAACCATAGGAACAGGTGTGGGAGCACTTGTTGCGTTAATGTTCGTGGTTTTTGTCCTGATAGTTTATCTGCGTGTATTCAAAAAGAAAATGAGACGAGAACGCCGCGACAACGTAGATTCCTATGGCACGATTATGCGGATGCTTGTGATTACGATTCTTCCGGTTCTTCTCAGCACAACGATTTATAATATCAATGCCTTTATTGATCAGGCAATTTATAAAAATATTGCAGTATATCAGGGATATGCTGCGAGTGAGTATGGTGTGTGGAATGGAATATATTCCGGCAAATATCAGGTGCTCATCAACGTGCCTATTGCGATATCTTCCTCTATTGCAGCATCAAGTGTTCCGGCACTTTCTGCAGCATATGCAAGCGGTAAAAAAGGTGAGGCAAAGCGGCAGATTGCCATGGCAACACGTTTCATTATGGTGATTGCATTTCCGTGTGCGGTTGGGATGGGAGTACTTGCGTCTCCGATTTTGCAGATGCTTTTTGGTGATTCCTCAGAGCTTGCAGCGCAAATGCTACGTGTAGGTGCTGTTACCATTATTTTTACATCATTGTCTACGCTTTCCAATGGATTGCTGCAGGGAATTGACCGCATGAAAGAACCGATAAAAAATGCTTTGATTGCATTGGTACTGCATTTATTTGTATTGGTTGGACTGATGCTTGGTCTGGATTTAAACATTTTTGCGGTTATTCTTGCAAACGCATTCTTCTCATTAGTTATGTGCATTTTAAATGCGAATTCTCTACGAAGATACAGCGGCTATCGTCAGGAGATAAGGAGAACTTTTTTGGTTCCTGCAATTTCAGCATTAGGAATGGGAGTAGTAGTATGGCTTATTTATCAGCTCATGTTTTATCTGATTCGCAGCAATACCTTTGCAACCATTTTTGCAATTCTTGCAGGTGTGCTTACCTATGCTGCGCTGCTGCTTTTACTGAAAGGTTTGACAGAACAGGAAATTTTAAGATTTCCAAAGGGCAGAACGATTTTAGCACTTGCTAAGAAAATGCATCTTTTGCGATAATTGAATAAAAAGGTAAGAAATGGCAGATACTTATCGTAGTGTATAGTGCATCAATGGGAGGCAGACATGAAAAAAACGATAAGCATTTGCCTTTTTACCGTGATATTGGCAATATGTATAATTGGCGGAATTATACTGTCGGATATTGGAAACAAACCGGACAGTGAACAGATGGAGATTGCAGAAAAGACAGAACAGGTTACAGTGACCGAAGAAAACGAAATTATGGAAAGTATGCAGGTACAGCAAGCATATCGTTATCTGCTGATAGAAGAGGACGGCAGACTGGTAGTTTATGAGCAGGATGGCAGGACAATTTTGTTGGAAACGAATATTCGACTGCATGGATTGGATGAAGAAAGTCTTAAGCTGCTAAAGACAGGAATCTGGGTTTCGGATGAGGAAGAACTCTATGATTTACTAGAGAGTTATTCCAGTTAATCACATTGAATATTAAGGGGCAGTGTGGTAAAATCTTTCAAGAGGTGAACTATGATAAATACAGATGTAATCGTGATAGGCGGTGGCGCCGCAGGGCTTATGGCTGCAATTACTGCTGCACGATGCGGTGCTAAGACGCTGATTATTGAACATATGGACCGCGTTGGAAAGAAAATTCTTTCTACCGGAAATGGAAAGTGTAATTATACGAATGCACAGCAGGGTATCTCCTATTATCGCGGGGAAAACCCTGCATTTGTATTGCCAATTTTGGAACAGTTTGGCCATGAAGAGACAGTGCAGTTTTTTAAGGAGCTTGGCATTTATCCGAAGATTCGCAAGGGATATTTTTATCCGGCAAGTGAACAGGCATCGGCAGTTCTGGATGTGCTTCGTATGGAATGTGAGTATCAGAAGGTTCGGACAGTCATTTCCTGCAATATAAAAGCAATCAAAAGAATGCCGGACGGTTACCGGATTAATACAGATAAAGACGCATTTTCGACCAGCAAAATCATTTTTGCAACCGGGCTTTTGGCGGCGCCCAAAACCGGAAGTGACGGAAGTGCTATCCCGTATATTGAAGACTTGGGACATCGCTTCATAGATGTTGTACCGGCACTGGTTCAGTTGCAGGGGAAACAGTCATTTTTTAAAACACTTGCAGGAATCCGTGCAGAAGTTGGCATTGATTTGTACATAGAAAATGCGCGTATTCGGGATAAAAAGACACAAGCCGTCAATGACATGGCAGGCTGGGAGAACGTATGTCGGGAAAACGGAGAATTGCAGTTGACGGATTTTGGCATTTCCGGGATTCCGGTATTTCAGATAAGCAGATTTGCAACCAGAGCGCTTCATGAGAGCAAGGCTGTCTGTGCATTGATTGATTTCTTGCCGACATTTACCGAAGCAGAAGCATTGGAAATGTTAGAGCAGCGTTTTTACGAATATGCACATGGCAAGGACACCAGCGAGGCGTTGGTTGGATTATTTAATAAAAAATTGATAGATGTTTTGCTAAAGGAGAGTCGGATAGACAGCCATCTTTTGGCTGAGCAGATAGAACAAGGACAACTGGAACGTCTCTGTGCAACAATCAAGCGTTTTCGCGTTGATATTATCGGAAGTAAGCCAATGGATACAGCACAGGTCTGTGCCGGCGGTATAGATACGCGCGAAGTAAATGGACAGACGCTGGAGTCTAAGCTTGCAAAGGGAGTATATTTCGCAGGTGAGGTGCTTGATATTGATGGTACATGTGGCGGATATAATCTTCAGTGGGCGTGGTCGAGTGGTTATGTTGCCGGGGTTCATGCGGCAGCTTTTTGCGCGAAGAATCAGAAAAGCGGAAAGGGATTGCAGATTAGAACATGATACGAATCAATCAGATAAAATTGCCAATAGAACATACGAATACGCAGCTTCGCAAAAAGGTATGCAAGATACTTCGTATTTCTGAGAGTCAGATAATACAGCTTTCTGTGGCGAAGCGTTCCATAGATGCACGAAAAAAGCCGGAACTTCAATATGTGTATTCTGTCGATGTCGTGGTAGAGAATGAATCGTTTGTTTTGAAAAGGGTTGACGATAAAAACATTATGTTAACTAGTGCAAAAACATATGTCCTTCCGAATCCGGTTATGGAACATATCACTGTACCACCGGTGATTGTAGGCGCAGGACCGGCAGGATTATTTTGTGCTTATGCGCTTGTGCAGATGGGGGTATCTCCGATTGTCATTGAACGCGGCAAATCCATTGAAGAGCGAAGTGCAGATGTCACAAAGTTCTGGGAGACGGGTGTACTTGATACAAGGTCAAATGTCCAGTTCGGTGAAGGCGGAGCCGGTACATTTTCTGATGGTAAGTTAAATACACTTGTGAAAGACCCTGTTGGACGAAATCGTTTTGTGCTTGAAACGTTTGTGAAATTCGGTGCACCGGAACATATTTTATATGAGAATAAGCCGCATATCGGCACGGATATTTTGGCAAAGGTTATTCGCGATATGCGCATTTATATGGAGCAGAAGGGAGCAAAGTTTTTCTTTGAGACCTGTATGACCGATTATCGAACAGAAAACGGAAGTGTTTCTGCGGTGCAGATAGATGGCAGAACGTGGATAGAGACGAATCTGCTGATACTGGCAATCGGACACAGTGCAAGAGATACATTTCGGATGTTAGATGCCAAGGGAGAGCTTGCTATGGAGCCAAAGTCCTTTGCTGTGGGATTTCGAGTAGAACATCCACAGGAGGACATGAATCGCAGACAGTACGGAGATATCTATTACAAGAAGCTTCCGGCAGCGCCATATAAGGTCACTGCCAATTTACAGAGCGGCAGAGGCGTTTATTCGTTTTGTATGTGTCCGGGTGGTTATGTGGTCAATGCATCGTCGGAGCAAAAATGCTTAGCGGTTAATGGCATGAGTTATTCCGGACGCGATGGCGCGAATGCGAACAGTGCCATTATTGTCTCGGTGACAGAGAACGATTTTGACGGGACAGATGCACTTGCTGGTGTACGCTTTCAGGAAGCATTAGAGGAACGTGCCTATGAAGTGGGACAAGGAAAGATTCCACAGCAGTTGTTTGAGGACTACTGTATGAATCGAGCTTCTGCAAGTTATGGTTCTTTTGTGAGTGCAACGAAAGGTGCATCAGTACTCTGCAATTTGCGAGGCATTCTGCCGGAAGAGTTAGAGGAAGCATTTATTAATGGTATGCATACATTTTCAAGGTCAATACCGGATTTTGACCGGGCAGATGCCATTTTATCCGGTGTGGAGAGCCGCACATCTTCTCCGGTGCGAATCAGCAGGGATGCAAGTTTTCAGGCACCGATACGAGGCATTTATCCGTGTGGCGAGGGTGCCGGATACGCAGGCGGTATCATGTCCGCAGCGATGGATGGATTGAAAGTTGCGGAAGCAATATTAAACAGTACACAGAAATAGAGGGAAAATACGTGGCAGAATATACACCAATGATGCAGCAATATCTGCAGACAAAAGAAGACTATAAGGATTGCATTCTTTTCTATCGTCTCGGAGATTTTTATGAGATGTTCTTTGATGATGCGCTTGTTGTATCAAAGGAATTGGAAATAACATTAACAGGAAAACAGTGTGGTATGGAAGAGCGCGCGCCGATGTGCGGCGTTCCATTTCATTCTGTGGAAGGATATTTGAACAGGCTTGTAGCGAATGGACACAAAGTTGCTATTTGCGAACAGGTGGAGGACCCGAAGACTGCAAAGGGACTGGTAAAAAGAGAGGTTGTCCGCATCGTCACTCCGGGTACGAATCTGGATATGCAGGCATTGGACGAGTCAAAAAACAACTACATCATGTGTATTGTATACCTTACAGACAAATATGGTGTATCTATTGCAGATGTTTCAACCGGAGATTATTATGTGACAGAGGTTGACAGTGAGCGCAAACTGTTAGATGAAATCAATAAGTTTGCACCATCTGAAATTATATGCAACGAAAGCTTTTATATGAGTGGTGTCGATATCGAAGATATGCGTCATCGACTTAAGATTACAATATATGCGCTTGAAACGTGGTATTTTGGTGATGAATTGGCAGAAAACACGTTAAAAGAACATTTTAAGGTAAAAAGTCTGGAAGCGCTTGGCCTGGCAGATTACAACTGTGGAACGATTGCAGCCGGAGCATTGCTGAAGTACCTTTATGAAACCCAGAAGAACAATTTGGAGCATATTTCTGCAATTCATCCATATTCGACCGGGAAATACATGGTTATTGACAGCTCTACCAGACGTAATCTGGAACTGGTTGAGACTTTGCGCGAAAAGCAAAAGCGTGGTTCTCTGCTCTGGGTGTTAGATAAGACAAAGACTGCCATGGGTGCGAGACTGCTTCGCTCTTATGTGGAACAGCCATTAATCGACAAGGCAGAAATCGAAAAACGTCAGGATGCGATTGCAGAGATTAACAGACATGTGATTACGCGTGAAGAACTGCGTCAGTATCTAAACCCAATCTATGATTTGGAGCGTTTGATTACACGTGTGACATATATGTCTGCCAATCCGCGTGATTTGATTGCATTTCGCAATTCGATTGAGATGCTTCCGCCGATTCATACAATCTTAGAAGAATTTGACTGTGAACTCATAAAAGAGATTCAAGCAGATATGGATACACTTGAGGAACTCTATACGCTTATTGAGTCGGCAATTATTGAGGAGCCTCCAATCTCTGTGCGTGAAGGCGGTATTATCAAGGATGGCTATAATGAAGAAGTAGACAAATATCGTCATGCAAAGACGGAAGGCAAGACATGGCTGGCAGAACTGGAAGAAAAAGAGCGTGAAAAGACCGGAATCAAGAATCTTCGTATCAAATACAACAAGGTTTTCGGCTATTATCTGGAAGTAACAAATTCCTACAAAAACCTTGTGCCGGATTATTTCATGCGCAAACAGACACTCGCGAATGCGGAGCGTTATATTACGCCGGAGTTAAAGGAACTGGAAGATATGATTCTTGGTGCGGAGGATAAACTGGTTGCGCTGGAGTATGATTTATTCTGCGAAGTGCGTAACAAAATAGCTTCTGAGGTCGTTCGCATTCAGCATACAGCAAAGGCAGTGGCAGGTTTGGATGTATTTACATCTCTGGCACTTGTAGCAGAACAGAACAATTATTGCCGTCCGAAAATTAATGAAAATGGTGTGATTGATATCAAAAACGGCCGTCATCCGGTTGTTGAAAAAATGATTAACAACGATATGTTTATTGATAACGATACATATTTGGACAATTGCAATAACCGCATTTCGATTATTACGGGACCAAACATGGCAGGTAAATCTACCTACATGCGCCAGACAGCATTGATTGTTTTAATGGCGCAGATTGGAAGCTTTGTTCCGGCTTCTTCCGCTAAAATCGGTATTGTAGACCGTATATTCACACGAGTCGGAGCATCGGATGACCTTGCAAGCGGCCAGAGTACTTTTATGGTGGAGATGAACGAAGTGGCAAATATACTTCGCAATGCGACATCAAATTCTCTGCTTATTTTGGATGAAATCGGACGAGGAACGAGTACGTTTGACGGACTTAGTATTGCATGGGCAGTCGTTGAACATATCAGCAATCCGAAGCTTTTGGGTGCAAAGACGCTTTTTGCGACACACTATCATGAATTAACAGAGTTAGAAGGCAAGTTAAATAACGTCAATAACTACTGTATCGCAGTCAAAGAAAAGGGCGACGACATTGTATTTCTGCGAAAGATAGTTAAAGGCGGTGCAGATAAGAGCTATGGTATTCAGGTTGCAAAGCTTGCAGGCGTACCGGATTCTGTCATTGAGCGTGCCAAAGAGATTGTGGAAGCGCTGATTGAAAATGATATTGCATCTGTTGCCCGCGGCATTGAAGTCGCAGGTGCGACAAGTAAGAAGAAAAAAGAGCATTTAGATGAAGTTGACTTGACACAGATGTCCTTGTTTGACACAGTAAAGGATGACGATATTATTGAAGAACTACGCAATGTCGATGTCGGAAACATGACACCGATAGATGCGCTGAATAAGCTGTATGAATTGCAGAATAAAGTGAAAAACCGCTGGTAAAGCGTCACCAGCGTGACGCTCCAAAGATTGCCATACGGCAATCTCCCTTGGGAAATTATATATAGCTGCATTTGCGCATATTCCCTTGGTAAAATATATGTAACTGCATATACAGCTGCATTTGCGCAAATTCCCTTGGTAAAATATATGTAACTGCATATACAGCTGCATTTGCGCAAAGCGCAGGAACAGAAAGGAGGCTCGAGGATGCCACAGATTACATTATTGAGTCAGGAAACAATTGATAAGATAGCGGCAGGAGAAGTGGTAGAGCGTCCGTCTTCTGTGGTTAAAGAGTTGGTAGAGAATGCCATCGATGCAAAGGCAACCGCTGTCACAGTTGAGATTAAAGAGGGGGGCATTTCTTTTATACGTATTACGGACAATGGCTGTGGTATTGAACGTGAACAGGTGCCGCTTGCATTTCTGCGTCATTCCACCAGCAAGATTAAGAGCGTAGAAGATTTAATGTGTGTGACATCATTAGGATTTCGAGGTGAGGCACTTTCAAGTATCGCGGCAGTATCACAGGTGGAGCTGATTACCAAAACCTATGGTGAACTGACCGGAACACGTTATGTGATTGAAGGCTCTAAGGAGAAGGAAAATGAGGAGGTTGGTGCACCGGATGGCACAACATTTATCGTGCGCAATCTCTTTTATAACACCCCCGCAAGACGTAAGTTTTTAAAGTCTGCGCCCACAGAGGGAAATTACATTGCCGATTTGATGGAGCGGCTGGCTTTATCACATCCGAATGTGTCATTTAAGTTTATCAATAATGGACAGACGAAGATGCATACGTCAGGCAATTCAAATGAAAAAGATATGATTTATCATATTTACGGAAGAGATATTACAGCGGCGGTGCTTCCGATAAATGTCAGCAACGAGCTGTTTTCCGTAAAAGGTTTTATTGGGAAGCCAATGGTTTCCCGTGGGAACCGCAATTATGAAAATTATTTTATCAATGGACGCTACATTAAGAGTGCACTGCTCTCAAAAGCGATAGAAGAGGCGTACAAAGGCTTTATGATGCAGCACCAGTATCCATTCTGCGTCCTGTATTTTACGATGGATACCGAGCTTCTGGATGTCAATGTGCATCCGACTAAGATGGAACTTCGGTTTTCTAATAACGAGGAAATTTATCGAAAATTGTACCAGATTGTGCGAGATGCGTTGACGCACAAAGAGTTTATTCCGGATGTTCCGGTAGATGCAAAGCGTGAGGAGAAACGTGAACCGGTGGCACAAAAGACACCGGAGCCTTTTGAAAAAAGACGTATTCAGGAAATTCGCAGCGCGATTGCTAAGGACAGCCCGTATGAGCAGAAATATCCGTCCCGTGACCGCTTGCAATCCACGCCGGAGTCTCAGGCAGAGAATTTGAACGTATTTGAAAAGCTGCTGGCATCTTCTGCATCTGTCAAACCGACAGAAAAGCCGGAAGAAAAACAGCAAGAAAGAACGCTCTATGAAAAGGCAGTACAGCCTGCCGTGGCCGTGCATGAAGCGAGCGCATATCATGTAGATGAAAAAACAATACCACAGGAAGAATCAGTGGTTGTTGAAGAAAAGCCAATGCCACAGGAAGAACCGGAAGTTGTTTACGAGCAACAGACGCTTGAGGCGGAGAACACAGAATTTCTGACCCCGGATGCAGCGAAAAAGCACCGCATTATCGGACAGCTTTTCAATACCTATTGGCTGATTGAATATGAGGACAAGCTTTTTATTATCGACCAGCATGCGGCGCATGAAAAAGTGCTCTATGAGCGCACTATGGCACGGGTGAGAAAACAGGAATTTTCTTCCCAGGCGGTCAGTCCGCCGATTATTTTGACGCTCAGTCTTGAGGAGCAGGATATGCTTCATCGATATGAAGCGCAGATTAAACAGTTTGGCTATGAGATAGAGCCGTTTGGAGGCAAGGAATACGCAATTATCGCTATTCCGGCGGAGTTTGAAGCTGTGGATATGAAGAGTATGTTTATTGATATGCTCGATGACTTTACGAATATCAGTGGCAGAGAGGCACCGGAACTGATTTTAGAAAAGGTGGCATCCATGTCGTGCAAGGCAGCGATTAAGGGTGGAAATCGTATCAGCCGCGCAGAAGCGGAGCAGTTGATAGATGAACTTCTGACATTAGAAAATCCTTATCATTGTCCGCATGGCAGACCGACCATTATCTCAATGAGTAAATATGAGATAGAGAAAAAGTTTAAAAGGATTGTATAAAATGGACAAAAGACCAATGGTAATACTGACAGGCCCTACGGCAGTCGGAAAAACAGCGCTTTCCATTGAACTGGCAAAGCAGATAAATGGTGCAATTATCTCTGCTGATTCTATGCAGGTATATAAGCATATGGATATTGGTTCGGCAAAAATTACGCCGCAGGAAATGCAGGGAGTGAAGCATTATCTAATTGATGAATTAGAACCGTCAGAGGAATTTCATGTCGTTCGTTTCGTGGAACTTGCCAAAAAATATATGCAGGAAATCTACGATAATGACAAAATACCAATCATTGTCGGCGGTACAGGTTTCTATATTCAGGCGTTACTTTACGACATTGATTTTGACGAGCAGGAATGTGATGAGGAATATCGGAGTGAATTAGAGAAGATTGCCGGAGAAAAGGGCGCAGAGGCTCTGCATGAGATGCTTCGTGAGGTGGATCCCGAATCTGCGGAGGCGATTCATGCAAATAATATAAAACGTGTGATTCGTGCGCTGGAATTTTATCATTTATCCGGCAGAAAGATTTCTGAACACAATGAAATAGAGCGTCAGAAAACATCACCATACAATTTTGTCTACTTTGTGCTGACGGATGAGCGTGAAAAGCTTTATGCAAAGATTGAGAAGCGTGTAGATCTTATGTTAGAACAAGGATTGGTGGAAGAAGTTACCCGCTTAAAAGAAATGGGATGTCACAGCGGCATGGTGGCGATGCAGGGGCTTGGTTATAAAGAGATTCTGGACTATCTGGATGGCAATTCCACCCTTGCGGAAGCCGTTTATATTATTAAGCGTGAGACAAGGCACTTTGCAAAGCGGCAGTTGACTTGGTTTCGCAGAGAGCGTGATGTCATCTGGTTAGATAAATCTGTATATGCATATGATGAAAAACAATTATTGGAAAAGATACTTAATGTACTGAGTGAGAAAGGAATCAGATAATATGGAACAGTTGATGGTGGAACAGTATGAGAGCCTTGGAATATCTAAGGAAGTATATGCATACGGAACCAAAATCGAAGCGTCTTTAAAGGAACGTTTTGAAAGAATTGACCGCATTGCAGAATATAATCAGATGAAAGTTTTAAAGGCAATGCAAGCGCATCATGTCAGCGCAGAATGCTTTAATACTACTTCTGGATATGGTTACAATGACCTTGGACGTGATACGTTAGAAAAAGTATATGCAAGCTGTTTTAAGGGCGAGGATGCACTGGTTCGTCCTCAGATTACCTGTGGAACACATGCACTGGCATTGGCTTTAATGTCTAATCTGCGTCCGGGGGATGAACTTTTATCACCGGTTGGAAAGCCGTATGATACACTGGAGGAAGTAATTGGAATTCGCCCGTCAAAAGGTTCTTTGGCTGAGTACGGTGTAACTTATCAGCAGGTAGATTTACTTCCGGACGGTGAATTTGACTACGAAAATATCAAAAAAGCAATCAATGAGCGCACTAAATTAGTGACAATCCAGCGTTCTAAAGGTTATGCACCGAGAAAGACGCTTTCTGTGGCACGTATTGGTGAACTGATTTCTTTTATCAAGGAAATTAAGCCGGATGTTATCTGTATGGTTGACAACTGCTATGGTGAGTTCGTGGAAGAAAGAGAACCGCTTGAGGTAGGGGCGGATATGATTGTCGGATCTCTAATTAAGAATCCGGGTGGTGGACTTGCACCAATCGGCGGATACATTGTCGGTAAGAAAGAGTGCGTAGAAAATGCCGCATATCGCTTGACTTCTCCGGGACTTGGAAAGGAAGTAGGTGCTTCACTTGGAATTATGCAGTCGTTCTATCAGGGATTTTTCCTTGCACCGACGGTTGTTGCGGGAGCATTGAAAGGTGCAATTTTTGCAGCAAATATCTATGAGAAGCTTGGTTTTGACTGTGTTCCAAATGCAACGGAGAGCAGACATGATATTATTCAGGCAATATCTTTCCATAATCCGGATGCAATGATTGCGTTCTGTGAGGGAATCCAGGCGGCAGCTCCGGTAGACAGTTATGCAGTGCCGGAACCGGGAGAGATGCCGGGATATGACAGTGATGTTATCATGGCGGCAGGTGCATTTGTACAGGGCTCTTCTATCGAACTTTCAGCAGATGGGCCATTAAAAGCCCCTTATGCAGTTTATTTCCAGGGAGGTCTGACCTGGTATCATGCAAAGCTTGGTATTTTGAAATCTTTACAAAAACTTAAGGAACGAAATCTTGTGAATGATGAGCAGTTATGCTAAAATATTATGTAAGTCTGTGTCATCAAATGGTTGACATAATGCAATGCAGCCATATCATGTTCTTCCGGGGAGAGACGAAGGAAGAATATGACAGATAATTTTAAAAACATGAAACAGTTACCGGATTCCGAAAAGCCTTACGAGAAATTCTTAGAATTCGGTGCAGGAGCATTAAGCGATGCTGAATTACTGGCAGTTGTGATACGTTCCGGCGCACAGGGCCGACGCTCTATTGAAGTTGCGCAGGATTTACTGATGCACGGAAGCCATAATCTGCTGAATTTGTATGATTTGTCTATGGAAGAAATGCAGGAAATTCATGGAATCGGTAAAGTCAAGGCAATTCAGCTCAAATGTGTAGCTGAATTGTCCAGACGAATTTCAAAAGTCCGTTATCAGGATAAGGTTCGGCTGACTATGCCACAGACAATTGCCGATTACTATATGGAACAGATGCGGCATGAAAAGCAGGAACATTTGCTTGCATTATTTTTTGACAGTAAATGCCGGTTGTTGTCTGATGTAACAATATCCGTTGGAAGTGCAACTGCAACCTGTGTGTCACCGCGCGAGATATTTCTTATGGCGCTTCGCTGTAATGCAGTGCAGATTGTATTGATACACAATCATCCAAGTGGTGACCCAACACCATCAATGGGAGATGATGAGGTTACCGGACGGATAAAAGAAGGTGGCGATTTGCTTCAAGTTCCGCTTGCAGATCATATCATTCTTGGAGATCAGTTGTATTACAGTTATAGAGAACACAAAAGAATTATATTTTGAGGGAGAGAACAATGACGAATAACGTATATGGTATTGACCTTGGTACCTGCAATATGAAAATTTATTGCAAAGCATCCAATAAGATTTTAAATGAGAAGAATACGATAGCACTGGTCAACAAGGATCAGATATATGCTTACGGAGACGATGCCTATGCGATGTACGAGAAAGCTCCTGAGACGATTCAGGTAACTTTTCCTGTATCCGGAGGAGTAATTGCAGATTTCAATAATCTGCAAAATATGCTTCAGGTGTATCTTGAGAAGCATGTCAAAGGAAAGCTGCGTGGTTCAGAGTTTATTGTGGCAGTTCCGACTGATATTACGGAATTAGAGAAAAAAGCATTCTATGACATGTTCTATAAGAGCAAGATTAAGCCAAAGAGTGTTCTTCTTTGTGCAAAACCAATTGCGGATGCTGTGGGACTGGGCTTGGATGTCAACGAGCCAACCGGTATTATGGTTGTTGATATCGGTGCAGATACGACAGAGATTTCGGTCATTTCACTTGGCGGCATGGTATTGAGTGCTCTGCTTCCTTCCGGTGGTAACAAGATTGATGAATCCATCATTACCTATGTGAAGCGCAAATACAATCTTGTGATTGGGCAAAAAACAGCACAGGCATTAAAAGAGCATTTAGGTTCCGGCGTTCCGGGGAGAGAAGAGACGATGACAGTCGCCGGCAGAGATGTTGTAAGCGGTTTGCCGATTGAGATGGAGATGTCCGGTGCAGTTATTTATGATGCAATCAAAGACAACTTGAATAACATTTGTAATTCCATCAAGATGATTTTGGAAAAAACGCCGCCGGAACTGGCAAAGGATATTATTCATTCCGGAATCTATATTACCGGAGGAAGCTCGCAGATTCATGATTTGGATCAACTTTTTGCCGAGATTACAGGTATTAAGATTAATACCTGCGAAGAGCCGGAGGAAAGTGTTGTGCGGGGATTGATTAAGATTGTGTCTGACAGCAAATATAAGCATCTGGCATATTCTATGAAGAGTAAGATATTGTTATAGAGGAAATTATGAAACGAAAATCCAAATTTGTTCTACCACCGAAATACATATTGGCGTTGTTGACGGGCGTATGTGTTATTTCCATACTGGTAAGTTTTACATTTAATATATCAGGGGGACCATTGCACGCGGCGGCAGGGTATCTTTTTACGCCGATGCAGAATGGCATCAATACAGTCGGCACATGGATTACTGAGACGACTGATAACTTCAAAAAATTAGATGAAGTGATGGCTGAAAATGAAGCTTTACAGCAACAGGTGGACGAGCTGACAGTAGAATTGAATGCGGTGAATTTAGAGCAGTATGAGCTACAGAATCTGCGTGAACTGCTGGAACTGGATCAGAAGTATCCGAGTTATGAAAAAGTAGCAGCAAATGTTATCGGCAAGGATAGCAGTAACTGGTTTTCCGCATTCACTATCAACAAGGGAACAGATGATGGACTTGAAGTGGATATGAATGTGATTGCCGGAAGCGGTTTGGTCGGCATTATCACTGAGGTTGGCCCTAATTATGCAACAGTAACTTCCATTATCACTGACACGACCAAGGTCAGTGGTATGGTAACTACAACTTCAGATAACCTCATTGTAAACGGAAGTTTACAGAACATGAATGAGAATATGGTTATTGAGTTCTCAAATTTAAATGACAAAGATGATGAAGTACAAATCGGCGATCCGGTTGTCACTTCATATATATCAGACAAGTACCAGCAGGGGATTTTGATTGGCTATATCAGCAGCATAGAAACAGATTCCAACAATCTTACTAAATCCGGTACTATTACACCTGCGGTAGATTTTGAACATGTGGAAGAAGTATTAGTGATTCTTGATAAGAAACAGCAGGTGGAGAGTGAATAGAATATGAGAAGAAAAATTACTGTTTTTATCATTATCGCAATATGCTATCTGCTTCAGACAACCGTATTTCAGGCGCTTTCTTTTGCATCGATTTCGCCAAATCTATTGATTATCGTGGTATCTGCGTTTGGTTTTATGCGCGGTAAAAAGGAAGGCTTATATATAGGATTTTTTTGTGGGTTGCTTTTAGACATTTTCAGCGGAAGTGTATTAGGAATATATGCTTTGCTTTACATGTATATCGGATATGTAAACGGCTATTTCAGAAAAATGTTTTATCCGGAAGACATCAAGCTGCCTATGCTTTTGATTGCAGGCAGCGATATAAGCTGTAGTCTGCTTATCTATTTTTTCTTTTTCCTGTTCCGCAAACGACTAGATTTCCAGTACTATTTCCTGAATATCATTATTCCGGAATTAGTATATACGATGTTGGTTACCATCTTTTTATATGTGATTGTCCTCAAGATTAATCAGCGGCTTGAGGTTATTGAAAAAAGGAGTGCAAGTAAGTTTGTTTGATAATATAAAAGAAGCCCTGCACATGTTTGTTAAATCACGTCTTGCAATCGCAACAGTGCTTATGATATGCCTTTTTAGCATATTACTTTGGCGAATGTTTGACTTACAGATTGTGAATGGTGAAGAATATCAAAATGATTATACGTTAAAGATTGTAAAAGAACGTACGCTAAACAGCACGCGTGGAAATATATATGACCGGAATGGCAAGCTGCTCGCATACAACGAACTTGCATATTCCATTACCATTGAAGATAACGGTACTTACAGCAGTACAGACGCGAAAAATGAATCAATTAACACAGAAATTGCACAGGTTATTACCGCTTTAGAGAAAAACGGTGATTCCATTGTGAACGATTTCAAAATTGATTTAAACAGTGATGGCGGCTATTCCTTTAATGTATCGGGAAGTTCGTGGAAGCGTTTTCTGGCGGATGTTTACGGTGAAACTACCTACGAGAATCTGGGCTATAACAAAAAATTAGGGTATGACACATCAAATGCAACCGAAGACCAGATTATGGAGTATCTGATGCAGAATCGTTTTGGTGTCAGTGATACTTATGATACCGAAATGGCATATAAGATTGTTGTGGTGCGTTTTGCCATGGCACAGAATGCATATCAGAAATATATTGCTACCACCATAGCCACGAATGTTTCAGAGGAATCTGTGGCATATATAGTGGAGCATTCCGATGAATTGCAGGGTGTGGAAGCTATCAGTGACACTATCCGCAAATATAATAACAGCGAATATTTTGCATCTATTTTGGGATATACAGGAAGAATTTCAGCAGAGGAGTATGCGACACTTTCTGAAACAGATGACAGCTACACCCTCAATGATGTCGTAGGTAAGGGCGGCATAGAGCAGTACATGGACAGTTACTTAAAAGGTGACAAGGGATATGAAAAGCTATATGTCGATTATATGGGAAAAGCGATAGAGGTTATCGAACGTGAGGAACCGACAGCCGGAGGAGATGTATATCTTTCTATTGACAGCGAACTGCAGATTGCAATTTATAATCTGTTAGAGCAGGAGATAGCAGGTATCGTTTATTCAAATATTGACAACCCCTATTCGGATATCCCGATTCCTATCACGGATGTATATTTTGCATTAATCAATAATAATGTCATTGATATCGGAAATTTTTCAAGTGACAGTGCTTCTGAGACGGAACAGGCGGTACAGCAGATATTTGCCGCAAGGGCTTCTTCGGTGAAAAACCGTATTTCCAGTCAGTTAAATGATAATGATGCCGTGTTTTTTAAAGACTTAAATGTTGAAGAACAGGATTACTTTACTTATATTATTAATCAACTGAAAAACGCGAATATCCTTGTAGTGGAAAATATTGATACCTCCGATGAAATCTATCAGGAATGGACGCAGGGAAGCATCAGTCCAAAAGATTATCTGAATCATGCGATTTCCAAGAATTGGATTGATATTACGAAGTTTGCAGTTGAGGACAAATATTCGGATTCTACCGAAATATATGACGCTCTCTGCGTATACATTTTGGAGGAAATCACAACGCAAAAAGAGTTTTCCAAGATTGTCTACCAGTATTTGATTGAAAGCGAGGCGATTAACGGAAGACAACTGTGCCTGATTCTTTTTGACCAGAATGTACTTCCTTATGATGAGGATGAAATAAATGGACTGGCAAACGGTTCTACCAGCGCGGTCTCTTTTATCAAAGGGAAAATTCAGAATCTTGATATCACACCGGCACAGCTTGCGTTAGACCCATGCTCCGGTTCCTGTGTTGTGACAGACACGAATACAGGTGAGATACTGGCACTTGTCAGCTATCCGGGATATGACAGTAATAAGCTTGCTAATACCGTAGATGCAAACTATTTTAACAGTCTTCAAAATGATAAATCGTTGCCGCAGTACAATTACGCAACACAGCAGGGTACTGCACCGGGTTCTACATTTAAAATGTTGATTGCAACTGCCGGTTTGTCGGAAAATTACATTACAACCACAGAGACAATCCTTGACCTGGGACAGTATGATAATATCAGTAATAAACCAAAGTGCTGGATTTATTCTAATGGCGGTACACATGGTAGCATTAATGTGTCAGAAGCGCTTAGAGATTCCTGTAACTATTATTTCTACGAAGTCGGTTATCGACTTAGTACAAACAACTATGCGACCAGTTATAATGATGAACTTGGTATATCTAAGATTCAGGAATACGCAGGAATGTTTGGTCTCGATGAAAAGACAGGTATAGAGATAGAGGAAGCAGAACCACGTATTGCAGATGAATTCCCTGTCATGGCTGCCATTGGACAGAGTAATAATCGTTATACAACGGTACAGCTTTCCCGCTATGTTACAGCGGTTGCAAATGGTGGTACGGTTTACAATTATACTCTTTTAGACCATGTGGAAGATTCTGAGGGCAATGTTATTGCGACATTTGAGCCTAAGGTGCGCAATACAGTGGATGTTTTAAATGCTTCCGAATGGAATGCCATTCATTCCGGTATGCGTATGGTAGTAGAAAATACAAGTGAATTTAATGGATTCCCGATTGCAGCTGCCGGTAAGACAGGTACGGCACAGCAGAATTTAAAACGGGCCAATCATGCTCTTTTTGTAGGGTATGCGCCTTATGATAATCCTGAAATTGCGATTGCAACGCGTATCGCATATGGATATACTTCGCATAATGCAGCCGAAGTTTCAAGAAATGTGTTCGCATACTATTTCAAAGCAGAGGACGCGGATGAACTTTTAAGTGGTCAGGCAGAAGAGGTAAATTCTTCTTCCAATGAATTTAGTGACTAACGGAGGCAATACATGAGTCAGGCAGTAATTATTAAAAGCAGCAAATGTGGCATAAATCTGGTATTGGATGCGGCATTGCCGTTTCCTGCACTGTTAGAGGAAATATTAAAGCGTTTCAAAGAGTCAGAAAAGTTTTTTGCCAATTCTTCTTTTGCAATTTCCTTTGAAGGGCGTGAATTAGAAGAAGAAGAAAAATATCAGATTATTGACGCGATTATGGCAGAGACAAGCATCAGAATCCTTTGCATAATGGAAGAAGATGAAATTCGGGATGCCGTGGTAAAACTAAAAATAAGAGAGCAGCAGGAAGCAAGAGAAAAAGCTGCCAGACAGCGAAAAGAGACCGGAGCATTCTACTATGGCAGTCTTGCACAGGGAGAACACTTAGAAACTGCTGAAAGTATTGTTATTATCGGTGATGTGCCGTATGGTGCATCGGTTGTTTCACAGTCAGATATTGTTATATTAGGTGCATTGAAAGGGAGTGCCTATGCCGGGATGTCCGGTAGACAGGAAAGCTTTATATCGGCACTTGAATTTGACCCGGAAAGTTATAATATTTCCGGAATTTACGGAAAATCGCTTCCGAAAGGAAAGTCGTCTCTTTTTTCCAAACGTAATAAGACTCCGCAGGCAATGATTGCTACTGTCAGCGAGGGTATTATTAGTGTCAGTCCTTTGAATTAAGGCTGAACAATAAAACAGGAGGTCTTCCAAAATGGGTGAAATCATTACTTTTACCTCAGGAAAAGGCGGCGTTGGCAAGACAACTACAACGGCTAACGTTGGCGTAGGGCTTTCACTGTTAGATAAAAAGGTGGTATTGGTAGATACCGATATCGGCTTAAGAAACCTTGACGTTGTAATGGGACTTGAAAATCGAATACTCTACAATCTGGTGGATGTATTAACCGGAAGATGTCGTTTGAAGCAGGCATTGATTCGGGATAAACGTTATCCCAATTTGTGGATTATTCCATCCTCGTGCTCGAATGAAGGCAAAGAGAGCTTACAGCCGGCACAGATGCAGACTTTGTTAGAAGAACTGAAGCATGATTTCGATTATGTGCTGATTGACAGCCCTGCGGGAATTGATGACGGTTTTCGTCTGGCAATTACCGGGGCAGATCATGTTATTGTGGTAACAACACCGCAGATTGCAGCAATTCATGATGCAGATTGTGTGCTTCGGCTGTTGAAACGCCGGAAGGACAAGCAGCTTCATCTGCTGGTAAATTGTTTTCGCAAACAGATGGTAAAGGATGGCAATATGCTTGATTTGTCGGACATCTGCGAACTTTTAGAAACTGAACTGCTTGGTGTTATTTTAGATGATGAAGAAGTAATTATTGCACAGAACCATGGCGAACCTGTGACAGATATGCATTCTGTTGCGGCGTTATGTTATCGTAACATTGCCCGCAGACTAAACGGCGAGGACATACCAATTCCTGATTTTACAAAGCGAACAACATTTTTTTCCAGAGTGTTCTGGAGAAATGGCACCGGAAAGTTGGTGTGATATGCTTCGTAAAACCGAGAAAAAGAATGTTGCCAAAGAGCGGCTGCGGCTGATGATTGATGCGCGCAGAAAAGAACTGGATGAAGATACGATGAATCAGTTACGTCAGGAAATCGGTTCTATCGTTACAAAGTATATTGACGTAGAACCGGAAAATATAGAAATCAAGATAATTCTTAAGGAATACAAATAGCATGCCAAAACAATATAAACTAAAGAATTACAAGTTCACATTGATTGTCTTAGTAGCATCCCTAAATATCTTAGGCGTTTTGCTTGTGGGAAGCGCAAGTCCGGGAGATCAGAAAAAACAGCTTATCGGTATGTTAACCGGACTTTTGATTATGGTAGTTGTATCACTCATTGATTACAACTTCATACTGCGTTTTTCATGGGTGATTTATTTATTTGCGGTAGCACTATTAATGTTGGTTATCGTAGCCGGAGAGGACAGCAAAGGTGCGCAGCGCTGGTTCAGAATTGGTGGGTTCCAATTTCAGCCATCTGAGCTGGTCAAGATATTAATGATACTATTTTTTGCTTACTATTTTATGAAATATGAGGAAAAGGTTAACAGTGTCAAAGTGTTGTTTGGCTCTTTTGCATTGGTGGGAGTGATTTTAGCACTTATCATCGCGCAGCCGAACCTGTCAACTACCATTATCATGGCGTTGATTTTTTCTGCGATGCTTTTTGCTGCAGGGCTAAGTTACAAGATTGTAGTCGGTGTTTTGGTAACCTGTGTGCCGGCGTTTCTGGTTCTTATAACATTAATTATTCAGGACAAGGTGCCGTTTATCCGCAGTTATCAGATTGGACGTATTATGGCATGGCTTTATCCGGAGGATTATCCGGACTTAGCATATCAGCAACAGAACTCAATTATGGCGATAGGTTCCGGTATGCTGGCCGGAAAAGGACTTGGAAATACAGACCCTACTTCTGTTAAAAACGGCAAGTTTATTTTGGAGCCGCAGAACGATTTTATTTTCGCTGTAGCAGGCGAAGAACTTGGATTTTTCGGTACTGCAGCAATCATAATTCTCTTGCTTTTCATTACGATTGAGTGTATATTAATTGCTAGAAAAGCAAAAGACACCGCGGGTAGATTAATCTGTTGCGGAATGGCTGCATTGATTGGATTTCAGAGTTTTGTCAATATCAGTGTCGCCAGTGGTTTACTGCCCAATACAGGTGTTACATTGCCATTTGTAAGTTATGGCCTTACATCATTATGGTCATTATATATAGGCATCGGACTTGTTTTGAATGTTGGTCTGCAGCCGAAAAAATATTGATAGGGGGTACCCACGAATATGAATATCGGACTAATCGCACATGATTCCAAAAAGAAATTAATGCAGAACTTCTGTATTGCTTACAGAGGAATTCTCAGTAAAAATGAACTTTATGCTACCGGAACAACCGGAAGACTGATTGAGGAAGTAACCAATCTGAATATTCACAAATATCTTGCAGGGCATCTGGGAGGCGCACAGCAGCTCAGTGCACAGATTGAGCACAACGAGATTGACCTTGTGATTTTCCTCCGTGACCCGATGACACAGAAACAGCATGAGCCGGATGTTCACAATGTGATTCGAATTTGTGATACACATAATATTCCGCTTGCAACAAATCTTGCAACAGCAGAGTTGCTGATTAAATCATTAGACAGAGGAGATTTAGAGTGGCGTGAAATGTACAAATAGATGTATGGCATTCCTGTGTGCATTGATATTTATTGGTGCCTGTGGTTGCGGAAAGGAATCAACAGAACTTTCGTCAGCCTATGATGTTTATACAACCGCAGAAGATATGGCTTTGTCCGTAACGTCTTCTGCGGTTTCTAATACTTATTTTGCAAGTGAATTATGTATAGCAGAGGATATCGCACTTGGTACAGATACAACCGATTCACAGGTTGCGGAAGGTGCCGGTGCATTTAACCTTGCTACCGGAGAGGTTGTATATGCCAAGAATTTGTACGAAAGACTTTATCCTGCCAGTACAACCAAGATTTTGACTGCATATGTAACACTCAAGTATTGTGATGATTTAGATGCATATGTGACAATCAGTGAAAACGCAGTTAATCAGGCATCTGATTCATCGGTCTGCAATTTGAAAGCAGGGGATGTCGTGCGTCTGCGCGATTTGCTTTATGGTCTTATGCTGCGCAGTGGAAATGATGCGGCGGTTGCCATTGCAGAATATGTAGCAGGAGATGTGGCATCATTTGCAGAGCTTATGAACAGCGAGGCACTTGCAATTGGCGCAACACATTCACATTTTGTCAATCCCAATGGTTTACCTGACGAAAACCATTACACGACTGTTTATGATATGTATCTGATTTTTAATAAGGCTTTAGAAAATCAGACATTTGTTGATTTGATTAGTACGAAGTCTTATGATGTAGTTTATACAGACGCTACCGGGGATGCTGTAGAGAGAACATGGGAGAATACGAACCAATATTTGTCGGGAACAGCCAAGGTTCCGGAAGGTTTTACGATTGTGGGTGGCAAGACCGGGACAACAGGAGAAGCCGGCTATTGTCTGGTATTGTATTCTTATAATCCGTCCGGGCAGCCAATCATCTCTATTGTGTTTAAGGCAGATGGAAAGTCGAATCTTTATCTGCTGATGAATGAGATGCTTTCCGGTTTTGCAGTTTAATTTTTATAGCAACATTTCCATCAAAATACTGTTGTGTTTTATGTGCATATATACTATAATTAGTTTATAAAATCTACTGCTTTTATACATATTAACGAATATATGCGTAAAACAGTACTGCTAGGAGGAAATGGCCATGATAGAGATTATTTCAGGTGAAAAGGGAAAAGGCAAGACAAAAGAATTATTAAACAGGGTAAATGCTTCTGTAGCATCTGCATCCGGTAATATCGTTTACCTTGACAAGAGTCAGAAGCATATGTATGAGTTGAACAACAAGGTTCGCCTTATCAACGTTGCAGATTATCCACTTGTTAATTGTGATGAATTTCTTGGATTTTTAAGTGGTATCATATCACAGGACAGTGATCTTGAAGAGATGTATTTAGACAGCTTCCTTACAATCGCATCTATTGAGACAGATGAAGAGATTAGTATGGCGATTCAGAAGCTTGATATTATAAGTGAGAAGTTCAATGTTAAATTCGTCCTTAGCATATCTCGTGATGAAGCATTACTTCCGGAATGTGCAAAGGCAAAAATCGTCATTTCCTTGTAATTTAGATTTTATGAATACGCAAGAAAAAGTGCTGTACACAAATACAGCACTTTTTTGATGCAAATTGTTGTTTCTATGACTGTTCTATGGAACGTATTCTGCCAAACAGACTGATGAGATATAATCCGGCAAGTCCTACAATGGCGTAAATAATGCGTGAAAACCATGACATATCACCGAAAATAAATGCTACCAGATCAAAGCGGAAGAAACCGATTAATCCCCAGTTGATTGCTCCAATAATCACTAATGTAAGCAGTGTATAATCTAACCAATTTGTATTCATTTTAATGCCTCCTTTTTTCTAATAGTGTCGCCGTAATTGGGGATAATTATTCATACTAAAAGTTGTTTTCTGGCACATAAGATGATAAAATATCAATATTGAATTAATAAGAAGGTGGATGGTCTTTTGGGTGATAACAGTAAAGTGGTGAATTATCGAAAACCTTTCAATCTCAATATAGGTGTTATTATATTTGTCATTATTTTTATATACCTTGTTTTTAATGTGTTTTCTTATTTGACGACTACTCATATTTCTGTGTACGAAGTGGAACAGGGAACGATGGCAGCAAACAACATTTATCGTGGGCTGATTCTACGTGAGGAGGAAATATATTATGCCAATTATACAGGCGCACTGAATTTTTATGTAAAAGAAGGTTCCAAAGTCAGTCATAATAATCTTGTGTATTCTATTGATGAGAACGGCGATGTGTCGAAGCTGATTAACAACACTAACCATGATATTTCTGTGCTGGATGCCGCTGATTATAATGAAATAGAAGAATACATCTACGATTTTCAGGCATCATATGATTCCCAGAATTTTTACAATGTCTATGCATTCAAGGAGGATTTGGATTCTTCGCTGAATGAGGTACTGAGCCTGAATGCCTTGAATCAGCTGGAAGACTATGCATCGAGCGCTCAGGCAAGTAATACATTTCATCCGATTACAGCTGACACGCATGGAGTTGTTGTATATTATGTGGATGGATATGAGGATGTCCACACAGATACTTTTTCTGCTGATATGTTAGATGAAGCGAATTATACAAAGACAAGCAGTCAGTCTTCATTGCAGGTCAATGCAGGAGAACCTGTATATAAACTGATTACAAGTGAGAACTGGAACATTGTGCTTCCGATACCGTCGGATGTTGCTGCGGAGTTAGCAGATGATGATACTTTACAACTTCGTTTTGTGAAGGATGATAAAAAAGCCTATGCAACTTACACCTTGATACAACTTGATGGACAAGACTATGCTATTCTGAATCTGCGAAGTGCAATGATTCGCTATGCGAAGGAGCGTTACATAGAGGTGGAACTTCTGTTGCAAGAGGAAACCGGTCTTAAAATTCCAAATTCCGCCATTACAGAAAAAGAATTTTTTACCGTTCCGAAGGAGTATTTTATGCGAGGCGGAGATTCACAGGATCAGGGTATTCTGGTAGAGCGCAAGGACGAAGGTGGCAGTAAATATACGGAATTTCTTGCTCCGACGATTTATTATGAGACAGAAGAAGCTTATTATATTGACAACGAAGAGGTATCCTCGGAGGATTGCATCCTGAAAGCCGATTCGGCTTCAAACTATATTGTCGGAAGTAATACGGCGGTATTGCAGGGGGTGTATAATATTAATAAGGGCTATGCCGTATTTAAACAGATTGATATTTTATACCAAAATGAAGAATATTCTATCGTGAGGACAGGCACAACGTATGGGATTGCGCTTTATGACCATATTGCACTGGATGGTTCCAAGATTAAAGAAAATGATTTGGTAAAATAGAAGATGGAGGAATTATGTTAAAAGAAAATTTAATTCAGGTTGAACAGAATATTGCAGATGCATGCGAACGTGCCGGCAGAGCAAGAGAAGAGGTTACTCTGATTGCCGTTAGTAAGACAAAACCGATAGAGATGCTACAGGAGGTTTATGACGAGGGCATTCGCTGCTTTGGGGAAAACAAAGTACAGGAGCTCTGCAGCAAAATGGATGAGATGCCGTCTGATATCCAGTGGCACATGATTGGGCATCTGCAGCGCAACAAAGTAAAATATATCGTTGACCGCGTTGCACTGATTCATTCTGTTGACACATATCGCTTGGCGGAAGAAATTAATATTCAGGCAAAAAAGAGAAATATCGTTGTTCCAATCCTTGTAGAAGTGAATATTGCCGGAGAGGAATCTAAGTTTGGTACATCCGCAGAGGATGCTGTTCTTTTAGTGGAAGAAATTTCAAAATTAGAAAATATATGCATAAAAGGTTTGATGACAATAGCACCATATGTTGTGGATTCTGAGGAAAATCGGCTTTATTTCCGCAAAATAAAGCAATTATCTGTTGACATAGCAAACAAAAACCTACATAATGTATCTATGGAAATACTGTCAATGGGGATGACAGGAGACTATGCTGTCGCAATCGAAGAAGGCGCGACCATGGTACGTGTCGGAACCGGTATTTTCGGTGAACGGGTATATAAGAATAGTCAGACAATATAGGAGTACGATTATAATGGGAATTATGGATAAATTTTTAAATGTCTTACATCTCAATGTGGATGATGATGATGATTTCTACAATGAGGATTATGACTATGATGACGATTATGAAGAGGAAATAGCAAAACCCAAGTCGTCTTTCCGCAAAGATAAGAAACTTGATGATTATGAGGATGATTACGAAGATGACAAGCCTTTCAGAGAGAAAGCAGTCAAGACGACACCAAAGGTTACGCCTATTCGACCATCCAAGAAATCATCTGCTTCCGGCATGGAGGTGTGTGTTATTAAGCCAACCTCTGTCGAAGATGCAAGAGAAATTACGGAGACTTTGTTAAATAACCGCACGGTTGTTTTGAATGTAGAGGGATTAGAGGTTGAGATTGCACAGCGAATCATTGATTTTACATCCGGTTCCTGTTTCGCAATCAGTGGTAATCTGCAGAAGATTTCAAACTACATATTCATCATTACACCGGCATCCGTAGATATTTCCGGCGATTTCTTAAATTTAGTAGACACATTTCAAGGAAGAGGAATTCAGACGGACTTTTAAGCATTATGAATGAACAAGAACTTTGTAAGAAACGATTAATAGACTTATCCAGACAGGCAGAACGCAAAGGAATCGTATTATTTAGTGATTTCCTTAATTTGAATGAACTGAATATTTATCACCAGACAGAGAAATTCTTTGAGACAAAGACAGAGAGTTTTGGCGGTGTTCCCTATGCAGAGCGTCAGATTATAGCTTTTATTCCTGATGCTCTTTGTTATGAGTGGAGTTATCCGATAACAGCATTGTGCATCAAGCCTCTTTATCCGAAATATGCCGAAAAACTAGGTCATCGTGATATCTTGGGCGCTATTATGAAGCTTGGTGTGGACCGCAGCAAATTAGGCGACATTATTATTGGGGACGGCATCTACTACCTGTTATGCGAGGAAGATATAGCAGGATATTTTATAGAAAATCTGGATAAGATTCGGCATACGCTTGTCAAATTAGAGACATGTTCTATGGAATCGCTCACGATTCAACAGGATTTTGAGGAAAAAGATGGAATCATTACTTCTAATCGATTGGATTCAGTTGTTGCCTGTGTATACAAGCTTTCGCGCAGTCAGGCTTTAAACTTGTTCCGTCAGGAAAAAATATATGTAAACGGCAGACTTATCGAAAATGTTACCTATTCCTGCCATGAAGGAGATATCGTGTCTGTGCGTGGTTATGGTCGTTTCATCTATGTGCGAGAATATGGTGAGACGAATAAGGGACGTTTAAAGTTCCAATATAATCTCTATCAACACTAACAGTTAATTTTGATATTTGGGCTTAGAAAGGGGCATAAACTATGGCAAAATCAATTCCGGTTATTTCAGACGGCAAACAGATTTATTCCATTGAATTGATGCAGGATTTTTCCACGCTGTGTGCGAAATTACAGGCTTTAGGTTATCAGCATGACCAGAAGATTTGTATTGTTACAGACTCACATGTAGAACCACTCTATGCAAAGGTAGTACAGAATCTGTTGGAAGAAGTATTTGCAACCGTAGTAGTATATACATTTGAAGCGGGAGAAAACAATAAGAACATAGATACAGTTCAGAAATTATATGAATATTTGATACTACATCATTTTGACCGCAGAGATTTCCTTGTTGCTTTGGGTGGTGGTGTTGTGGGAGACTTGACCGGATTCGCTGCAGCAACCTATCTGCGTGGCATTGATTTTATTCAAGTCCCGACCACATTATTATCTCAAGTTGACAGCAGCATTGGCGGCAAAACTGGTGTCGATTTTATGCAGTACAAAAATATGGTAGGTGCTTTTTATCAGCCTAAGCTTGTATATATGAATCTTACCACGTTAAAAACACTGCCGGAACGCCAGATTGTTTCCGGCATGGGGGAAATTATCAAGCATGGACTTATTAAAGATGCAGCATATTATCAATTCCTTGCACAAAATCAAGATGCTATTCTGGCGCTGGATACTTGTACAATGGAGGAGATAATATATCGCAGTTGTAACGTTAAGAGAGAAGTAGTGGAGAAGGATCCGACAGAAAAAGGCGAGCGGGCACTGCTCAATTTTGGACATACCATTGGACATGCCATTGAGAAACTATGTGATTTTTCTTTGTATCACGGCGAATGCGTTGGACTTGGTATGCTGTCTGCTGCATATCTCTCAATGAAAATCGGAAATATTACAGAGACTGATTTAACTGACATCAGAAATTGTCTGATTTCCTATGGTTTTCAAACCGATATAAAGGGATTACAGCCTGAAGATGTCCTGGCAGCAACCAAATCAGACAAGAAAATGGTTGGAAATCAGGTGAAGTTTATCTTGTTAGAGCATATTGGAAAAGCTTATATCTATCGGGAATTATCTGATGAGCAGATATTAGATGGCATCCGGTATGTGTGCAGAGATTGAGATTAATCAGAATATTAAATTATTACGGAAGGATTCATTGTTTTATGAAAGAATGTTCTATGCTTCGCAAAAGCGTGATTGGACTGATTATTTCATTTGTGCTTATAATAATTGACCAACTTACGAAAAATTTTGCTGTGGCACATTTAAAGAATCAGGAGCCTATTGTGTTGTGGGATGGTGTATTTGAACTGCGCTATTTGGAAAATCGAGGGGCAGCATTTGGAATTTTGCAGAATCAGCGCACCTTTTTTCTGATTTTGACTGCGATGCTTTTAGTTGTAATCGCGTTCATTTATTTGAAACGCATTCCGAACGAATCTCGCTTTAGATGGTTAGATATTATCGCGATTTTATTTTTTGCAGGGGCAATTGGTAATTTTATTGACAGGTTCATACAGGATTATGTGGTAGACTTCTTTTATTTTTGCCTGATAGATTTCCCAATCTTTAATGTGGCAGATATTTATGTGACGGTTGCGGCTGTTCTTTTGATTATTCTGGGACTTTTTTATTATAAGGAAGCCGATTTTGAACGTATTATCCCTTCTAAGAAAAAGGAGTCCGTATGAATATAGAAAGTTTTGAAGCAGGGGTGGATTATGAAGGGGAACGCTTAGATAAATACCTGAGTGTTGTATTTCAGGATACAGGTGCCGTTTCTTCACGTTCTTTTTTTCAAAAATTAATCAAGGATGGACATGTTCGCGTCAATGAGGTTCTTCAGAAATCCAATTATCGACTGAAAGCGGAGGACTTGATTACAGTTGAGATTCCGGACGCAGTGGAAACACCTATTTTGCCCGAGAACATTCCATTGGATATTTTATATGAGGATGATGATCTTTTGGTTGTAAATAAGCCAAAAGGAATGGTAGTGCATCCGTCTGCCGGACATTATTCCGGTACACTGGTAAATGCTGTTATGTATCATTGTAAGGACAGTTTATCTGGCATAAATGGAGAAATTCGTCCAGGAATCGTGCATCGTATAGACATGGATACTACCGGTTCATTGATTGTCTGTAAAAATGATGATAGCCATGTTTTTATCGCAGAGCAGATTAAAGAACATTCGGTCAATCGCAGATATCGCGGAATTGTGTGCGGGCACGTTAAGGATGATGAAGGAACGATAGATGCACCAATCGGACGACATCCGATAGAACGCAAGAAAATGGCAGTTAAAGAGAAAAATGGCAAGAATGCCATTACCCACTATAAAGTTCTGGAAAGATTTGAACGTTATACTTATATGGAATTCAAGCTTGAAACAGGACGAACGCATCAAATTCGTGTGCACATGGCAAGTATCGGTCATCCTTTGCTCGGTGATTCACTTTATTCCAGTGGGAAAAGCCCATATAAGCTTCAGGGCCAGACGCTGCATGCGATGACAATTGGTTTTGTTCATCCAACGACAAAAGAGTATATGGAAGTAAGTGCTCCGTTACCAGATTATTTCGAGAAATTATTGAAAAATTTGCGATAATTTCAAATATTTCTTTTGCTTTTTGCAAAAATATATTATAATGTATGTATAGAAATTGTGAAAGGCGGGGTGCATATATGGGAAACAAGATTTATACTATTGGTAGAGAATTCGGCAGCGGGGGAAGAGATGTCGGAGAAAAACTAGCAGAACGTCTTGGGATTAAGTTATATGATAAGGAACTGTTACAGCACGCAGCAAAGGAAAGCGGTTTTTGTGAAGAAATTTTTGAAAATCATGATGAAAAACCGACCAACAGTTTTTTATATTCACTGGTTATGGATACATATTCTATGAATGGTCACAGTACAGCACCTTTTTTGGATATGCCATTAAATCACAAGGTTTTTCTGGCTCAGTTTGATGCAATTAAGAAAATTGCCGAGAACGAATCCTGCGTTATCGTTGGCAGATGCGCAGACTATGCTTTAGCTGATAATCCGGATTGTATTAATGTTTTTATTCATGCAGATATGGATTTTCGTACCAGACTTGTATGCAAACGTGCGAATATAACTGAGAACAAAGCACGTGATATGATTGTAAAGCAGGATAAGCAGCGTGCAAGTTACTATAATTACTACACAAGCAAAAAGTGGGGCGATTCAACCAGCTATAATCTTACATTAGATTCCGGCAAGCTTGGCATTGACGGATGCGTAGATATGATTATTAAGTATCGTGAAATTATGGATGCCCAGAAAAATTAGATTTGTTTGAGATTCATTACTCATACATACAGATATATCGTAAGCATCAAAGGCTTTCATATAAGATATTTTGGATATCATTATGGAAGCCTTAATTTTATGCGCAAAACATGCTTTTATGGAATAATAACTATTCGTTAAACTTGTGTTTTGCGAATAACCACAATCGCCCATCCATAACATTATTTTGCATATTTTTCAAAAATTATCTGCTACTAATCGCTTATTATTAGCATATTTCCTCGGAATCCAAGACTATAGTAAATGGTCCATCGTTTACCAACTGAATTTTCATGTCTGCACCAAAGATTCCTTTTTCGACAACCGGAACAGATTTTTTGCATTCGGCAATAATGCACTCATACATTTCATTTGCCATATCTGGTTTTCCAGCCTTGATAAAGGATGGACGGTTGCCCTTTTTACAGTCTGCGTACAGTGTAAACTGGGAAATTAAAAGCAAACTTCCATTTACATCTGCTAATGAAAGATTTGTCTTTCCCTCGGCATCTTCAAAGATACGCAAACCTAACAGTTTTTTTGTCATTTTATCGGCGATTTCCTTTGTGTCGGAATCGGAAACGCCAATTAAAACCATAAATCCTTTTTCAATACATCCTGTCACCTGACCATCTACTGTACAGGATGCAGATGTTACACGTTGAATTACAAATTTCATTTTCTTAATCTCTTCCTTTTATATTACAGCTTCATTTGTAGATAAATGATGTTTCTGCCACGTATTCTCCTTATCATGCATATGCATACGGAATACAGACATTATACAACTTATCAGATGACATTTCTACATCATCTTTTGGCTTAAAATGAAATTTTCTAATTCTGAAAAATGCTATAAATCAGTGTAAAAATATAGTATAATAAAATCAGTTTGGAGGCTTTGGCGCGATGAAATTGCAGCAACTTTACAGTTATACAAGAAAAGCAATCGACGATTATCAATTGATTGATGAAGGAGACAAAATTGTAGTTGGAATATCCGGCGGGAAAGACTCTCTCGCTCTCCTCTACGCTCTTAGCGGGCTCAGATGTTTTTATCCGAAGAATTTCGAGCTGATGGCCGTTACAGTTGACTTAGGATATGATGGCTTTGACTTAACATCGATTCAGGCTCTTTGTGACACTCTGGATGTTCCATATCATGTCGTACATACCGAAATCGGTAAGATAATTTTTAATGAGCGTCAGGAAAAATCCCCCTGCTCCCTCTGTGCCAAAATGCGCAAAGGTGCTTTGAATGATTTTGTTAAAGAATCCGGTTATAATAAAGTTGCATATGCGCATCATATGGATGATGTAATTGAAACAGCTTTTTTGTCTATGATTTTTGAGGGGCGCTTCTATTCTTTTCCGCCCAAAACCTATTTGGAGGATACAGAACTTACAATTATCCGTCCGATGATTTATGCGTCTGAAGCAGAGGTAAAAGGTTTCCAGAACAAATATCAACTGCCGATTGTAGCAAATCCGTGCCCGATAGATGGTAATACTAAGCGTGAATATGTGAAAGATTTAATTCGACAGATGAATTCAGAGAACCCTGGCGTAAAAAGCAGATTATTTCATGCGATACAGACCGGAAATATTCCGGGATGGATGCGCTTATAGTCGTGAAAATGTCACTTAGACACTACCTACTTATACAAGAGGAATAATTTATGAAAGAAAAGGCATATTATGAAAATGTAAATGTCAAAAATGAAGTCAAGCTTCGTAGGATGCTTGAAACACTGCCGGCATTTTGTAAACAATTTTTTATTGGCATAGAACCAACCACCGCGTCACGTACCCGCTTGGCATATGCATATGACATTGGATGTTTTTTTGAATATTTACACGAGGTAAACCCTATTTGTCAACGCATGGAGATTCGTGACATTCCACTTTCGATTCTGGATCAGATAACACCGATGGATATTGAAGAATATCTCTCCTATCTGAAATATTATGAAAAAGACGGTGTGGAGCACACGAACGATGAACGCGGCATCAAGCGAAAGCTTGCTTCTCTCCGCTCCTTCTACCGCTATTTTTTTAAAAATGAATTAATACAGAATGATCCTGCTATCAAAGTCGATATGCCAAAAATTCATGAAAAAAGCATTGTCCGACTGGATATTGATGAAGTTTCCAGACTTTTAGATGAAGTGGAATCCGGAGAGAACCTCACTGCCAGGCAACAGCGATATCATGAAAAAACCAAGATCCGTGACTTGGCAATGCTGACATTACTTCTCGGTACCGGCATCCGTGTGTCTGAGTGTGTCGGGCTTGATATGGAAGATGTTGACTTTCGCAACAACGGTATCAAAATTCACAGAAAAGGCGGCGCGGAGGTAGTCGTTTACTTTGGCGAAGAAGTTCGCGACGCGCTGCTTAATTACATGGTGGAACGGCAAAAAATAACTGCCGAAGACGGCAGTATCAATGCTCTCTTTCTCTCGCTGCAGAATCGGCGCATCAGTGTCCGTTCTGTTGAAAATCTGGTCAAAAAATATTCTAAGCTTGTGACTAATTTAAAAAATATAACACCACATAAGCTGCGAAGTACCTATGGCACATCGCTTTACCGAGAAACCGGCGACATCTATTTGGTTGCGGATGTTCTGGGTCACAAAGATGTCAATACAACAAGAAAGCACTACGCCGCCATCGATGATGACCGTAGACGTAGTGCTGCTAAATATGTGAAGTTAAGAGAAATTTAGAACTTAGAATAGCCGAAGGCATTTACCATAGCTTCAATGCGCTGTCCATTCTTGCAGAATGGGCAGTCCATCGGTGCATATGCTACATAACCAGGTACATCATCTTCGGTAAAGACAGAAGTTACCGGGAAGTTTTCAACAGAATTAATTGTGCTGAAAACGGATGCAACACCTTCTATAATGCCCCCATAATAGTGGATTCCCTCTAAACATCTGCGAATGGTTTTGCCGGTTGTTGTCGTCGCTGAGAGTAACAATACATGCTTACCGGCGATACTAGGCTTAATATTATCCCTGAAGAGAAGCTGGTTATTACTGTTTAATTCCGGCGAAACCACATAAATGGTTTCGTGCGTATTGGTTGAAAGATAATCTTTCTTTTCAAATTCTTCTGCCAAAAACGCACCTATCATCTCTGTTCCGTCCATACAGATAATAGTGTCTATATAAGCCAGCGGACCTATCTTAGAAGAAAGTACACTGGCGACTTCCTTTGCCTCCTGTACACGTGTTTTCAAACTGGTAATATCAATATAATAATTGATATGTGAGTGACTTGTCGCAAAATGCCCCGGTATCGCATGAATCGCTACTTTGCTGCTTTCTTTTGAGTAGAACTTTACAATCCTTGATTCCATTCCTGTGTCCCCCTTATTAAATTATAATTTCGTACTAATAATTCATATTATAATTATATCATACCAATAT
>CAZAGJ010000009.1:0-63044 GCA_964484605.1 uncultured Roseburia sp.
CTGACCACTTTCGGTTTGAATCACTTGGATTCTGTATGAAGTTTTGAAGGTACAATGCGACAAAAGTCCTATTGATTTTTGTAAAGATATTGTGTAAGATAATAAATGACGTATTCCATACGTCATTTTTATAGAATATAGGGGATTGGTCAAATGGTATGATAGGGGTCTCCAAAACCTTTGGTGGGAGTTCGATTCTCTCATCCCCTGCTACGAGAAAATCTCGGAAACATTGCAAAATCAGTGTTTCCGAGATTTTTTGTTTTCTGTAAAAAATCAAAGGCAATCAAGGATGTATCAATACGATTGACTTTGGAATACTAATAATATATAATAAAAGTACGAAAAAACATACGTTTTTTGAACATGGAAAGGAGTTGTTTATATGTTAGCTGTAAAAAGCATGGATGTTAGAGAAAATTTTAAGAGTTTATGTGATAAAGTATTTAATGGCGAAACATTGATTATATCAAGACCTAAGAATGAAAATGTTGTCATGTTATCTGAGCGTGAATATAATGAAATGATGAAAGCCAAGAAAAATGCTGATTATCTTGCTATGTTAGATAAATCCATTGCTGAAGCCAAGACAGGTGGATTTGTTACAAAGTCCATTGCAGAACTGGAGGCTTATGAGTAAATGAATATAGTATTTACACCGACTGCATGGGGGCAATATACCGAATGGCAGAGAGAAGATAAAAAAATGGTAAAGCGTATCAATGAACTTGTGAAGGATATTGACCGAAATGGGTTATTGAATGGTATTGGAAAGCCCGAACCATTAAAATACCGTAAAGCATGCAGCAGACATATTACAGATGAACACCGGTTAGTTTACACCATGGATAGTAATCAAAATTTGATTATTTATTCGTGTAAGTATCATTATGAGGATTAATTATGATTAACCGAGAAGACATGCTGGAACTCACACGCAGAATGACGCCATCGCGTACTTCCTTTACCAGAATTGCAGGTGCATATATGGATGGGGATGGAGAGATAGATGGAAGCTTTAATACGAATTTCCTCAATCTATCTTCTAAAGAGAAAGAGACAAACCTGGCGATTGCCAAGACAATTCCTTTCTCGGAGACGAATGTACAGTTAAAGGAGTATGAGTTTTCAGCTACAAATCAAAGTAACAGGAATATGTGGCAATTGCTGACCGGAATTAAGGAGTGCGGACTGAAAAATGATGCGTTGATGTATACGTTTTATGAATTGGTGGCAGAACAGTATAAGCCGGGGAAGGATTACGCAATATTTGTATTCCATGACAGATATGATGTCCCGGTTAAGGCGACTGATAAGGAACGCATGGGAGAATCAGAAGAGGTGTATGAATATCTGATAGGTGCTATTTGCCCGTTGGTCGGGGACTACGAACCGGGCAAGCCGGAGTTGGGATTTCTATTTCCGGCATTTAAAGATCGAAGTGCGGATGAGGCACATATTAATATATTCTATAAAGATGAGCTATGCGCACGAAAGAGAGCGCTGGAAGATTTGCTTGGAATTTCATATTTATAGTTGTCCAAGCTGATAGGAATTCATACCATACAGAGACACCTGAGAAACCATGTCTGCAACTTCTTCCGGAGTTTGCAGGCATCCGTTTTTTACCCATTGTTCGATAACGCCCTGTGCACCTCTGGACCAGTATAGAAAAAGGTATTCTGCTTGGGAGGTTGACAGTGCAGGATTTTGTGCTTTAAAATTTCGAACACATTGTTTTTCTATATTCATAGTGAAATTTTCAAGAAAGCCCGGAAGTCCATGAGGACCAAACATCAGGCGACAGAATTCCTGCTCCTTTTGCACTTCATAGAGCTGATGAAGTATGGCATCACGTACACTTCTGGCATTTCCTTTTTGCCAACGTTCGTAAAAGTTCTGGAAAATCTGTGTTTCACGTTCGTGAAGAATATCCGATGGAGTATTGTAGTATTTGTAAAAGGAACTGCGATTTACATTTGCTAATTTGCAGAGATTTGACACGGAGACTTCCATGACACTCTGGGTATGTATCAGTTGTATTAAAGCATCGTATAAAGCAGCTTTTGTTTTTTGTACCCTGCGGTCAGTCTTTTTTACAGGCGTAGTGTTTGAAGCAGCGCTTGTGCTATTCATAGAAGTTTCGCTCATCTGTTATCCTCCCTTTATTTGCATAATAAGGGTTTTACAACAAAAAGTCAACAGTTGTTGGTTTTCCGACAAATGTGCGACAACTGATGATTGAACATCTTAAAAACATATAGTATTATCAATATCACTGTTGGTTTGAAAAGAAACGAATGAAAAGGAGAGATGTATATGTTGACACTGTTAGTATGTTTTTTTGCAGGAATGGGTGCCGGACTTGGCACTGGATTTGCCGGAATGAGTGCGGCAGCGGTAATCACGCCGATGCTGGTGACATTTCTGGGAATGCCTGCCTATTCAGCGGTAGGAATTGCTTTGGCATCAGATGTGCTTGCAAGTGCGGTTTCTGCATGGACGTATCATAAGAATAAAAATCTGGATATCAAAAATGGACTTGTCATGATGGCGAGTGTGCTTGTATTTACGATGGTGGGAAGCTGGGTGTCCAGTATGGTGCCAAATACCGCCATGGGTGGTTTCTCGACATTTATGACCTTGATGCTTGGTATAAAATTCATTGTGAAGCCGGTTATGACAACGAAGGAGAGCATGGAAGCGGTTTCGCCAAAGAAGCGCATCATGCAGTCAATTTTATGCGGTATGATGATTGGTTTTATCTGCGGATTTGTCGGTGCCGGCGGCGGTATGATGATGCTTCTCATTCTTACCACTGTACTTGGATATGAGTTGAAAACGGCTGTCGGAACCAGTGTGTTTATCATGACATTTACGGCTTTGACAGGAGCAATGTCACATTTTGCGATTGACGGTGCACCGGATTGGACGGTCTTGATACTGTGTGTGATATTTACATTTGTATGGGCGCGTATTGCCGCGAAATTTGCAAATAAAGCTTCTGCAGCAACGTTAAATCGTGCAACAGGTGTCGTGCTGGTTGTACTGGGCGTTGTAATATTAGGATTTAATATATTGACTTAAAGGTTTTTAATAAATCTTTAACATTTCTTTGACAAAACTCAAACACCTCCCGGGTAAGATACAAACATCGACGGAACAATAAGAAAAAAATTACAAGGTAGATAAGAACAAAGAAAGGGAGTAAGAGAAAATGTCAAACACAATGTATTTAGTAACAGGAGCCGCAGGATTTTTAGGAGGAACAATTTGCAGACAGTTAGTGGAGCGTGGAGATAAGGTAAGAGCATTCGTATTGCCAAATGACAAGGCAATGAAGTATGTGCCGAAGGAAGCAGAGATTGTAGAGGGAGATTTGTGTGATATGGATTCCCTTCGCAGATTCTTTACGGTACCGGAGGGAACAGAGACCGTTGTGCTTCATATTGCAAGTATCGTTACTGTAAACCCGGATTACAGCCAGAAGGTTATGGATGTAAATGTTGGCGGTACCAAGAATATCATCGACCTTTGCTTAGAGCATGAGGAGTGCAAAAAGCTTGTATATTGCAGTAGTACAGGCGCAATTCCTGAGCTTCCGAAGGGACAGAAAATTAAAGAAGTAGAAAAATTTGACGAGACAAAGGTGCTCGGCTGTTACAGCCAGTCCAAAGCGCTTGCAACACAGGCAGTTTTGGATGCAGTTGCAGAAAAAGGATTAAACGCTTGCGTCGTACATCCAAGTGGTATTTTAGGACCGGAGGATTTTGCAGTAGGTGAGACAACAAAGACTGTCATTGAGATTTTGAATGGTCAGATGCCGGCAGGTATCGCAGGCTCTTTCAATCTCTGTGATGTGAGAGATTTGGCAAACGGTACAATTCTTGCAGCAGATAAAGGGCACAAAGGAAGCTGCTATATACTTGGCAATGACGAGGTATCTTTCAAAGAGTTCGCAAGAATTTTAGCGAAAGAGAGCGGTTGCAAGCCAATGAAGCTGTTTCTCCCGCTTGGCGCAGCCAATTTCCTTGCAAAGATGGCAGAGAAGCAGGCGAAGAAGACAGGAAAGGCACCGCTGATGACCACTTTCTCTGTATATAATCTTGCAAGAAATAATGATTTTGACAGTACGAAAGCAAAAAGAGAACTTGGTTATACAACACGTTCCTACGCAGAGACAATGCGTGATGAGATTAAGTGGTTAAAAGATACACACAAAATTGCGTAAATAAGGTATAGAAAAATAAGAGTAAGAATAATCATATAGAAGATAAGAGCTTGACAGATAATCTGTCAGGCTTTTATTCTATATATAGGTAAATCTGAAAGAATGAAAGGGGAACGCAATATGCGAATCGGCGGGATTGAAGCAGGCGGAACAAAGATGGTCTGCGCGATTGGAGAGATTAAGGATAATGCGGTATTGGAAAAAGAGAGCGAAATAAAAATCATAGAGCGGGTGACAATCCCAACGACAACACCGGAGAAAACTTTGCCACAGATGATAGAGTTCTTCACAGATAAGGATATAAAAGCTCTGGGAATCGGATGCTTTGGACCGATTGATTTGGACAAAAAATCAACGACATACGGACATATTACAAGTACGCCGAAAGCGGAGTGGCGAGATTGTGATATGGCAGGAACGTTTGCTCGAGCGCTTGGAATCCCGGTAGGATTTGATACCGATGTTAATGCGGCAGTTTTAGGAGAAGTTCTATGGGGAGCTGCAAACGGATGCGATTCGGCAATCTATATAACAGTAGGTACCGGCGTAGGAGTCGGTGTATACTGCAATGGCGGACTTTTACACGGACTGATACATCCGGAGGCAGGACATATCTTGCTGCAGAGACACCCGGATGACAGTTATCATGGCAAATGTCCGTTTCATCCGAATTGTGCGGAAGGTCTGGCAAGTGGGCCGGCGATAGAGGAGCGATGGGGAAAGCCGGCAGCAGAACTGGCAGAACAGCAAGAAGTCTGGGAATTGGAAGCCTATTATATTGCGCAGGCAATCACAAATTATATTTTGACTTATTCTCCGCAGAAGGTTGTGTTGTGGGGTGGCGTGATGCACCAGCAACAGTTGTTTGGTATGGTGAGAAGTAATGTAAAAAAGTTATTAGGAGATTATGTCAGTCACCCGATGCTGATGGGAACTTTGGAGGATTATATTGTGGCACCCAAGCTGGGAGAGAATCCGGGAATTATGGGCGCGTTCGGTCTTGGACTGCGGAAAATATAGGGAAAAATTGGAAAAAACAGCAAAAACACCACAAAATGTGGTGTTTTTTTGTATGGTTCATCAGTTATACTTTAATAAGTAAAAGTATAACTGTGGAGTATTTGACACAAATAAGTAGGAGAAAACGTGTTTTCTGTTGAATACATAAGAAAAATTTTCCAATTTTTTGTGAATAGAAAATTTGACTTTTGGGAAGAATTGAGTATGATAAAACAATGTGTGTGGCAGCTTTTTAGCTGCCATGTGCTTTATATAGATAGTATCATTCTTGAGGAAAGGAGAGAAATGAACAAAAAAATATTGGACGTGACAGCTGCAGCAGCATTTTGTATTTGTCTCATCGTTACGGCCAAGATTGATGAAAAGACTCATGTGCAGACAGAAATAGAGAAGATTGCCCTGACAGAAGAAAACGATGCAGTCACGGCGGGAGTGTGCAGAGTTCTTTCCGAGTATTCATTTACGACAGAATCAGATGAAAAAACAGGTATCGAAAAGAAACAGGTAGTCATGGTTACTTCACCGGAAAGTGAAGAATACGAAGAGGAGATGGCTGAAAATGATATAGTGGAGGAGAATGAGACATCAGAGACTGTGGCAGCATATCAGAATCGATGGAACATTACTCTGACGCAGGAAGAGATAGACTTGTTAGCCAGAATTGTCTGGCTGGAGTCGTGCGGTGAACCTCAAAGAGGACAGGAAGCCGTTGTGGAAGTGATTTTTAACAGGATTGCTTCCGATAAATATCCGGATACACTTTATGATGTATTGAGTCAGGGAAACCCGACACAGTTTTGCTCCTGGAAGAACAGGGATATTGCAAGACCGACTGAAAAAGAATATCAGTCCATAGAGAATGTATTGAACGGAAATACAAACATATTAAGAAATGATACGCTTTATTTTTCTACTGAGCCGCTTACATCGAGATTGGATGTAATGATAGGCGGACATAGCTTTTGCTATTAGTGGAAATGTACGTGTGAACGTACAAAAAAGAGTGCCGGAAAACCGACACTCTTTTTTTAATCCATTGTTTGCAATATCTTAATCTACTAAATAAAACAAGTCTATTTGAAAGAAAAAGGTACATGAAACTACTGATTATCTTACTACGGTTACGTTGACTGCCTGAGGACCCTTAGAGCCTTCTGTAACATCGAACTCTACTGCAGCGCCTTCTTCGAGGGATTTGAATCCTTCCATGTTAAGTCCTGAGTAGTGTACGAATACATCGCTTCCTGTCTCATCGGAAATGAATCCGTAGCCTTTTTGGTTGTTAAACCACTTAACTGTACCTTTCATCAAAAAGTACCTCCAAATATAATACTAACTGTTAAAACAGCTATGCTTACAATAACATAAGAGTTTACAAAAGTAAAGCATTAAATTATAGTTCTTCAAAAGCAATTTCGTGGTTTTTCAGAAAGCGTTTTACCAGAGAATCCCACTCCTGCTCGAGACTTTTATCCACAGAAAAAATGCGGTAAGAAATTCCAGTTGTAAGGAGGAGCTTTCCCTGCTGAAATTTTAAGTTGATAAACATACCGGTAATGTCATCCGGTGTGAAGGAGCTGTGTGTCTGCTCTAATGTTCTTGCCAGATTTGCCGGTGAAAGCAGGAAGACAAACTTGAAATAAGAAGGGGTGCGTTTCCCTTTAATCAGGTCGAAGCACTGTGTGCGCACATGACTAAAAGGCATATAAGAAAGCCCTTCTAAACCATGCTCTGCAAGTTCTTCAGCAGAAAAAAAGTCTGCGTTGATACTTCCGTCCACATCCCACATACAGGAACCGCTGATTGTTGCTTCTCTCAGCAGAAAGTTGTCAAATGTATCGGTGCAGAGTAATTTATTCATGAAATCTTTAATTTCAGACAGATTAAGTGCAATCATAAGTGTTCTCCGTTCTTTAACATATTAGTTATTATAACATCTGTGGATGAGATAAAACAATAAGAAGTAGAGCAAAAATAGAGTGCAGATAGTTAAGAAAGAAATAGCCGTCAAACAGGTTATATGTTATACTAACTAAGTCAACTGGTAATAGTTGTTGAAGTAAACGAGACAGAGAGCATTAATTAGAATATCATAGAAAGACGAGGCAATGATAAATGACAGAAACAGAAATCTTATTTGATTTGTTAAAAAAAGGTGTATCTCCGGTGCAGGCAGTCAGCGCCTGCGAGGAACGTTTGGCGGCAGCAGGATTTGAACGCTTAGAATATAAGGAAGAGTGGAGAATTGCAGCAGGTGGCAGGTATTATATCAACCATTATGACACAACATTATTTGCTTTTACCGTTGGAGATGACTGGGGAGAGAGCATGGCACCGCAGATTCGTATTGCGGCGGCACACACGGATTTCCCGTGTCTGCGTATCAAACCATCTGCAGACATTCTGACGAACGGATATGCACAGGTAAATGTAGAAGTATATGGTGGAGCTATCTTAAATACTTGGTTAGACCGCCCATTAGGTATTGCCGGACGTGTGGCGGTAAAGAGTGATGATGTGTTTGCACCGATTGTGCGTGAGTTTGTTTCTGAGAAGAATCTGCTTACGATTCCGAATCTGGCGATTCATATGAATAGGGAAGTAAATAAGGGCGTGGAGTTAAATAAGCAGACGGACATGCTCCCGGTATTCGGACTTGCCGCAGAGGAGACAGACTATTTCCTGACATTTTTGGCAGACGAACTTTCCGTGGAGAAGGAAGATATTTTAGACTTTGAACTTACCGTTTTCTGTAAGGAGGAGCCGCAGTATATCGGTTTGAAGGATGAGTTGATTTCAAGCCCTCGTCTGGACAATTTAAATTCCTGTGCAGCGCTTGTGTCAGGAATTATCGATGCAAAGCGCGGGGAAGGTGTGAATATGATAGCACTTTTTGACCATGAGGAGATTGGAAGCCGCTCGAAGCAGGGAGCCGGCTCGATTCTGCTGCATGATATGCTGCTTCGCATTTTAAAGGAACTTGGAAGAGAAGCAACAGCGGAGCGTGATTTGTATCAGAGTATGATTCTGTCTGTGGATGTGGCGCATGGGCTGCATCCGAATCAGGCGGGCAAGATGGATATTACCAATAAGCCGGTTTTAGGCAAGGGCTTCTGTATCAAGGAGGCAAGTTCTCAGTCCTATGCGACAGACTGTGAAGCAATCGCGATTGTCCAGCAGATTTGCGAGGCGAAGAAGATTCCGTACCAGAAATTTGTCAATCGTTCTGACATGGCTGGCGGCGGTACACTTGGCTCTATTGCATCGGCACTGCTCCCGGTTAAGACTGTAGATATCGGAATCCCGCTGCTTGCGATGCATTCGGCTCGTGAACTGATGGGAAGCGCTGACCAGCAGGCACTAAAGGATTTGACCGAGGCATACTTTTCTTTATAAAAGCTTCCTTTATAAATATGAGCGCTTTTTTATCTTTTTTTTAGAAAAATACTATATACAATGCTTGTTTTTTATGTTACTATCATGTAGTAATCAAAACTACTTATTATAGAATTCTATGATACAACAACTGATTTTGAATGACAAACTGAAATGTGCATAGAATGTAATAGGGATGTAATATAATCAGAGGTAGCGGACGGAGGGAACATAATGTACAAGATTGTGGTAGATAGTTGTGGAGAGTTGACAGAAGAGATGAAGCAGGACGGACATTTTGCAAGTGTTGCGTTAGAACTAGAGGTGGATGGATGCCGTATCGTGGATGATGAGACATTTGACCAGTCAGATTTCCTGCGCAGAGTGAAAGAAAGTCCGACAGGACCGAAATCATCCTGTCCTTCACCGGAACGCTACATGAGTGCATATGAAGGCGAAGCGGAGCATGTATATGCTGTGACGCTCTCTGCGAAGCTGAGTGGTTCCTATAACAGTGCAGCACTTGGCAAGAATCTCTATGAGGAGGAGCACGAGGGAGATAAGAAGCAGATATATGTATTCAACTCTAGGTCAGCTTCTATCGGCGAGACACTGATTGCATTGAAAGTGCAGGAATTAGAGGAAGCCGGATGCTCTTTTGAGGAGGTTGTAGCAAAGACGGAGGAGTATATTGATTCTCAGCACACATATTTTGTACTTGAGACATTAGAGACACTTCGCAAGGCAGGACGTCTGACAAACTTAAAAGCATTTATTGCCAACAAATTAAATATCAAACCTGTTATGGGCTCTACGGATGAGGGTACTATCTGCCAGCTTGACCAGACCAGAGGGGTCAACAAGGCGTTGGATAAGATGGTGCAGCTTATGCTTGCGAAAGCGTCAGATATGGAGCAGAAAGTACTTGCCATTTCCCACTGCAACTGTCCGGAACGTGCACAGATGGTAAAAGAAAAGATAGAAAAGCTTGCAAATTTCAAAAAAATCATTATTATTAATACTGCCGGTGTGAGCAGTATGTATGCAAACGACGGCGGAGTAATCATGGTAGTGTAATTGATTAGGCGGAGAGTACGCATGACATATGAAGCAGTAGTGAATACGATTGAGAATATCAGAAGGTTTGGCAGTCTCTCAGGGGTACAGATTATGACTCGGATGTTGGAGTCGCTGGAGAACCCACAGGAGGGAATGCGTATGATACATGTAGCAGGGACGAACGGTAAAGGTTCCGTCTCTGCTTTTTTGTGCGAAATTTTGCGTGAGGCAGGTTTGAGAGTCGGCGTATTTACATCTCCGCACCTGGAGGATTTCAGGGAGCGGATATGCATAAACGGAGAGATGATTGCAGAAGAAAAAGTTCGCGAACTGGGGGAGTACCTGCTTGGACAGGACTTTGGGGTATATCCGACCATGTTTGATTACTGTCTGGCGATGGCATTGTTATATTTTAAAGAAGAACACTGTGATGTCGTGATTTTAGAGACAGGACTTGGCGGAAGATTAGATTCTACCAACGCTGTGGGCGTTCCGGAAGTCTCCGTGATTACCAAAATAGGTTACGACCATATGGCAATCTTGGGAGAGACACTGCCGGAGATTGCAGCGGAAAAAGCAGGTATTATAAAAAAAGGCACCACGGTTGTCATGGAAAGTCAGGAGGAAGAGGTTCTGCAGGTGTTTTTAAAGAAGGCAGAGCAGGTGGGCACTTTGGCGTGTCATGTGATTCGTCCGGCTGAGTTTTTGGACTGCCGCTATGAGGACGGCAGACAGATTTTTTCTTATGGAGCATATGATGAACTTCACATGAGAATGCTTGGTGTACATCAGTATGAGAATGCCGCTGCAGCGATTGTGGCGGCAGAGGAATTTTTGGAAGCTTCCGTGCTCAGAGATGAGGATGGCAGAATACTGGATGGAGCCGCGAAGCGAGCCCGTATCATGGAATGCGTTCGAGCGGGAGTTGGGCGTACAACGTGGAAAGGGCGCATGGAGATTCTGCGTACCAATCCGTTTCTGATGGTGGATGGAGCTCACAACAGCAATGGGGTAACGGCGCTGAGAAAAAGCCTGGAGATGTTGTTCCCGGGAGAAAAGTTCCATTTTATCATGGGAGTTATGGCAGATAAGGATTATGAGAAGATGATAGAGGAATTACTTCCGTTTGCGATAGATTTTAAGACAGTGACGGTAGAATCAGAGCGTGCCATGCAGGCGCGGGAGTTGGCGGACTGTATCGGTGCAAAGGGAGTGCCGGCAGAGAGTGCTGAAAATCTGCGGGAGTGCCTGTCCGCAGAAAACGGGGACACCGCACATAAAACGATTGCATTTGGTTCCCTGTATTTTGTGGGAGAGATAGAAGCATTATTACATAAATATTATAATTTCATGAATTTTGCTTAATAGTTGGCTGCGAGAGATTTTTTTGGATATAATAATTCTTACACAGAAGTGAATGATTGGAAAGTGGATTAGAAAAGAGCCGTAAGATGGTATTTAGCAGTTTTGAATTTTTATTTCGGTTTTTACCGGTTTTTTTAATTATATATTATATTGCGCCTAAGAAATTTAGAAATCACATAGTGTTTGCGGGGAGCATACTCTTTTATGCGCTGGGAGAGGCAGAGTATGTTTTTTTGCTGTTGGCAAGTGTACTGGTAAATTATGTGCTGGGACGCCTGATGTATCGTGATGTGACAGAGGGACGCGGGCTCAGACAGAAGATGATACTGATACTGGCGCTTGTCTATGATTTTGGACTGCTGTTCTTCTACAAGTACAGCGGGTTTACGGATGAATTGCCGTTAGGTATCAGCTTTTATACATTTCAGATAGCAGCGTATATCATTGATGTGTACAGAGGTGTTGTTCCGGCGGAGAAATCGGTGGTTATGTTAGGGGCATATTTAACGATGTTCCCACAGCTTGTAGCAGGGCCGATTATTAATTATTCAGAAGTGCGTGCGGCACTTCACAGGAGAACTGTCACATTAGAAGATTTTGAGGAAGGCATCAAGCTTCTGGCGATTGGACTGGGAGCAAAGGTTATCATTGCAGACCGCATCGGCATGCTCTGGAATTCCATTCAGATGATTGGTTTTTCGAGCATTTCGACACCATTGGCATGGATGGGTGTATTTGCGTACACAATCGAGCTGTATTTTGATTTTGCAGGTTATTCCATCATGGCGAGAGGTCTTGGCAGAATGTTAGGATTTGAGATACCGGTCAATTTCAGACATCCGTATATGTCTAAGTCTGTATCGGAGTTCTGGCGAAGATGGCATATAACGCTGGGCAGATGGTTTCGCGAGTATGTGTATATTCCGCTGGGAGGCAACCGCAAAGGAAAAGTCCGTACATTCGTTAATCTTGCAGTAGTATGGACCCTGACCGCCTTATGGCATGGTGCAGACTACAATTTCCTGATATGGGGAGGCGCTCTTTTATCCCTTCTGGCATTGGAAAAGCTGTTTATCAATCAATGGCTGGAAAAGAGCCGGGTACTGGGACATCTGTATGTACTGTTTGCCGTTCCGCTTACGTGGATACCATTTGCAATTACAGATGTGAGACAGATAGGTGTTTATTTCATGAGACTTTTTCCATTTTGGGGCGATACAGGGGGAGTCGTGAATGCGAGTGACTATGTGAAATATATAGGAGATTACTGGCCGTTGTTTACGCTTGGAATTCTGTTTGCAACGCCGGTTCCGTCTGCACTTTACAAGATGTTTGGCAAAAAGTGGATTGGCAGTATAGTGGTAGCAGCGATTATGCTGCTTAGTATTTACTATTTGACAATCTCAACAAATAACCCGTTTATGTATTTCAATTTTTAAGGCGTGGTGAAGAGTAGTGAAAAAGTTTTTGACATGCAGGGTAACGCTCCTTCTGTTGGTCAGTTTTGGAGTTCTCTCTGTGATTGGATATATAGGAAAAGATAATATTTATCAGAATTATCAGCAGGATATGCGCAAAACACCATATCTGGCATTGGTTTTTGAGGGATTGCATGACGGCATCTATCCGTGGGATATGGGAAAAGAAACTTTGCCGGAACAGACGGCAGATATATCGGTGCCTGAGGAGAATGGCGAAGAGAACACGGAACAGACAGAGCAGATAGAGCCGACTGAGATTTCGGAACCAAGGGAATTTGTGAGTGTGGATGAAAGCTACTTTGATGATGCAGTTTTTATCGGAGATTCACGGACAGTGGGACTGCATGATTATGGTGGGCTGGAAAATGCTACTTTTTATGCGACAGTCGGCATGAATGTCTATGATTTGTGGACGGACAAATTCTGTGAGGTGGATGGAGAGAAGCTTACATTAGAAGAAGCACTGACAAAGCGCCAGTATGGAAAGGTTTATTTCCAGATTGGAATCAATGAAATGGGGCGTGGCACAATCGACAGCTTCATGCAGGCTTATGAGGATTCTGTGCACAAACTGGAAGAACTGCAGCCGGATGCAATCATCTATGTGCAGGGTATCATGCGTGTGACACAGAAAAAATCAGAATCAGACGCTGTGTTTAACAACACGGGCATTTTGCTGCGCAATGACCGGATTGCACAGTTGGCAGATAATATCCATATTTTCTATATTGATATGAATGAGGCGGTATGTGATAATCACGGGAACTTAAAAGAAGATTTAACATTTGATAATGTGCATCTCTATGCATCAAAATATAATATCTGGGTAGATTTTCTCAAGACAAAAGGGGTGGAACCGGAAAATCCTTGATTGTTTCAAAATCAGTTGTTATACTCTAGGTAAATGATGGTATTTGCCAAAGAGACGGTGGTGCGCAGTATGCGGAAACGATGGATAGAACGAGTCAAAGCACTAAGAAAGAATGAAGAAGCGGAACGAATATCACAGATTGCAGCGCAGTATCAGAGCATTATTGATGAGACCCAGACCGGTGTGTATGTGCGTGAACTGGGAACATATGAGATATTGTTTGTCAATCGCAAGGCATGTGAGATTTTTCAGGTGAATGAACAGGCATCGGTGGGACAGAAGTGTTACAATCTGTTTTTTCATCAGGGCGTGGCATGCCAGAACTGTCCGACGAGACAGCGCAGCGCTGTCAATTTGACGGAACGAGAGATTACACTGAATGGACACATCTATGCGGTAAAAGGCAAGATTATCGACTGGGGTGGACGTGAGGCATATATAGAGTATCTGACAGACATCACGGATGCAAAGCGAATCAGTGAACAGATGCGTATTGCTCATGGCAATTTAGAGAAGAAGTACGAAGAAGAATTGCTGTATAGGGAAAAGGCGGTGTCGGAGGATATTCTGTCTACAAGTCGAGTAAATCTCACGGAAGAGATTGTCGAAGAGATGCGGGTTGGCAAGAAAGATGGCTACGAAAAAGAGTATCGGCATAAGACAAATTTCTCAGAGCGTGTGGCGGCTTTCTGTAAGGATACATGGCTGACAGAGGAACAGAACACGAGACTGTCCTGCCGGGAACTGTTAAAACAGTTTGAACAGGGGATTACGCGTGTTTCGGAGGAGTACATCGCAGAATTAAAGAGTGGTAAGCACGTATGGGTAAGGGCAGAGGCGAATCTGGTGCGCCGCCCGGAGACATCCGAGATCATGGCATTCATATATAATCGGAATATTACCAGAGAGCGTCTGCTTGGACATGTGTTAGAGCGTATTATGTCATTTGAGTATGATGAGATATATACGGTTGACAGCAGGAATGCCAGATTTGAAATGATTGCAATCGGACAATATGCCCTTGACTCACAGCAGGTATCAGGAAGTTATCAGGAGAAGTGGGATTTCCTGATTGAGCGGGCTGTCTCGGAGGAGGACAAGGATAAGATACGCAATGAATTGAACATTGAAAGCATATGCAGAAAATTGCGCGAAGAGCAGACACATCTGTTGGAAGTGACCTTGGTATCAAAGAACGGAAAAGAGAGACGCAAGCGCATACGCTGTATGTATTTGTATGAAAATGTAGGTACCGTGCTGGTTACAATTACAGACATTGAGGATGTGGTAAAAGCTGAGAAGGAGAAGCAGGAGCAGTTAGAAGAGGCACTTTTGATGGCGCAGCAGGCGAGCCGTGCGAAGAGCAGCTTTTTGGCGAGTATGAGCCACGAGATTCGTACACCGATGAATGCAATTATCGGGTTGAACTCAATTATAAAAGAGAATATAGATAATTCGGAACAGGTATTAGACTGCAGTGATAAACTGGATTCTGCATCGAAGTACCTTCTGGCACTGCTCAACGATATTCTGGATATGTCCCGTATTGAGAGCGGCAATATGACGTTGGCACATCAGCCGTTCGAGGGAGACAAATTCTGGGAGAATGTGAACATTCTTGCCAACGCGCAGGCGGATATTGCATCAGTGAGATATATCTTTGAGCGAAAGACCGGGATACAGGGAGTATATATAGGAGATGCAACGCGGTTACAGCAAATCATGATTAATCTGATTAACAATGCGATAAAGTTCACCGCAGAAAAAGGCTTTGTCCGTGTGCGTGTCATCGAATCAGAGATGCCGGACGGACGCGTTGGAATGAATGTGACGGTAGAGGATAATGGAATCGGTATATCCGAAAAGTTTTTGCCGGAGGTATTTGGTACATTTACACAACAGCATGCAGAAAATACAACTGCTTATCAGGGAAGCGGACTGGGACTTTCGATTGCACGCAGCTTTGCAAGAATGATGGACGGTGATATTACCGTGGTAAGCAAAGAGGGACTTGGAACGAAGTTTACCGTGCATGTTGTGTTGGATATGAACCATGAGAAAACCGTGATTGAAGAGGACAAGGAAGAGGCAAGAGTGCGCATGTTTGATGGAAAGCGGGTTCTTCTGGCAGAGGATCATCCGCTTAATATAATTGTGGCTGAGAGTCTGCTTGCAAAGCGCGGTTTTGAGGTTGTGCATGCGGAGAATGGAGAAGAGGCACTGCGCTGTTTTACAGAGAGCGAAGAGTACTTTTTTGATGCAATACTTATGGATATTCGTATGCCTGTTATGGATGGTATCGAGGCCACGGTCAGGATTCGCGCGTTAGAACGTGAAGATGCAGAGACGATACCTATTATTGCAATGACGGCAAACGCCTACGAGGAAGACCGTAGGCAGACAGCAGAAGCAGGAATGAATGCACATCTTGCCAAGCCGATTGATCCGAATCAACTGTTTTATACATTAGATGAATTTATTCCGCAGGTATAAGAAGTTTTATAGAGTGGCATACTATATGGAAAACAGCAAAAGGCAAAACTGCCTTGAAAGGAGCACGGTATGTCATTGAATATCAAAATTACGGATGTGCATGCAAGAGAAATTCTTGATTCCAGAGGCAATCCAACCGTTGAGGTCGAGGTAACCGCAGAGACGGAGACAACAGGGAAAAAGATTACGGCAAGAGAGTCGGTACCTTCGGGAGCAAGCACGGGAAGATTTGAAGCGATTGAACTGAGGGACGGAGATAAGGAATATTTTGGACTTGGCGTGCAGAAAGTGGTAGACCATGTCAATACCAAGATACGAGAGGCGCTGCTTGGCATGAATGTCTTGGAACAGGCGTTGATAGACCGGAGAATGGTGGAATTAGATGCGACGGACAACAAGGGAAGTCTTGGGGCAAATGCCATTTTAGGAGTTTCGCTGGCGTGCGCGAAGACTGCGGCGAAAGCACTTGATACGCCTTTGTATCGTTACATTGGCGGTACAAATGCGAAGACGCTTCCGGTGCCGATGATGAATGTTATCAATGGCGGAGCACATGCGAAAAATAATCTGGATTTTCAGGAGTTTATGATTATGCCGGTTGGGGCGGTCTGCTATAAGGATGCATTGCGGATGGGAGCAGAGATATATCATTTTCTGCGCCAGATTCTGCATGAGGATGGGCTTAATACTGCAGTCGGTGATGAGGGTGGATTTGCACCGGACTTTAAAGATGTGAAAGAAGTATTTGACTATCTGGGTAAAGCGGTGGAAAAAGCTGGCTACCGGGTAGGCGAAGATGTCGTATATGCGATGGATGCGGCGGCAAGTGAACTCTATGACGAAGAGCAGGGCGTATATATATTTGCAGGAGAAAAGAAAAGTGCTGAGGAAATGACAGCTCTCTATGAAGAACTGGTGGAGGCGTATCCGCTTGTGTCGATAGAGGATGGACTGTTTGAGGACGACTGGGAAGGATGGCAGATGCTTACCACCAGACTTGGGTCTAAGGTACAGCTTGTGGGTGATGATTTGTTTGTCACGAATCCAAAGCGCATCAAATGCGGCATTGAACTGGATGCAGGAAATGCGGTGCTGATTAAAGTGAACCAGATTGGAACATTGACAGAGGCACTTGATGCGATTGAAATGGCAAAGAACGCCGGTTACCGTATCATCATATCCCACCGCTCCGGCGAGACAGAGGATGCTTTCATTTCGGATTTGGCAGTGGCAGTTAATGCAGGACAGATTAAGACGGGTGCACCATGTCGCGGAGAGCGTACAAGCAAATATAACCAGTTGCTGCGCATTGAAGAAGAACTGGGAGATGTGGCGAAATTCTAAAAAATGGTTGAAAATGAAAAGTGCATATGCTATAATATCCAAAGTTATGAGTTGATACCTAGGAGGGAATAATTTTGGAAATATTAAAGACGATTTTAACCGTTGTTTTTATAGTAATTTGCATAGCATTGACAGTTATCATTTTATTACAGGAAGGTAAGTCTGCAGGACTTGGAACTATTGCAGGTGCAGCGGATACCTATTGGGGCAAGAACAAGGGACGTTCCAAAGAAGGAATGCTTTTAAAGAGTACAACAGTTTTGGTTGTGTTGTTTATGGTTATTGCCATTGTTTTAAATTTAGGAATATTCTAGATGATAAGGCTGTCGCTGATTGCGGCAGCCTTTTGTAATGAGGAGAATTTATGACACAGGAACTTTTACAGGAGAGAAAAGAGAATATTTATCAGTTTATCTGTGATGACCTCTATGTGCCGATGAAGGCAAAGGAGATAGCAGCAGTCCTTAATGTGCCAAAGTCCCAACGAGGGGAATTGCAGGAAGTTTTAAATGCCCTGTTAGCAGACGGTAAGATTGCAGTTTCAGAGAAGGGAAAGTATAGCAAGGCAGAGGGAAAGTTCCTTGTCGGAGAGTTTACGGCGCATCCGAGAGGCTTTGGTTTTGTTACGGTTGAAGGACAGGATGAGGATATTTTTATCCCGGAATCTCAGGTAAACGGTGCATTTCACAAGGATACGGTGCAGGTAACGCTGTTGCGCGGAGAATCTAAGGGCAAGCGCCGCGAGGGTATGATTACTAAGATTATCAGTCGTGGTATGAATCAAATCGTCTGCACTTATGAGAAGAGCAAGACGTTTGGTTTTGCTGTGCCGGATAACCCGAAGTTCGGCAAGGATATTTTTGTGCCGCAGGAGCGCTCTAAAGGGGCAGTGAGCGGGCATAAAGTAGTCGTGGAGATTACCGACTTCGGCGGTAATGGCAGAAAGCCGGAAGGCAAGGTTGTTGAGATTTTAGGACATATCAATGATCCGGGAACAGACATTTTGTCTATTGTGCGTGCATATGATTTACCGGTAGAGTTTTCGGAAAAGATTATGAATCAGGTCGAGCGTGTGGCAAATGAGGTCAGTGAAGCGGATATGGCGGGACGTATGGATTTGCGTGATTGGCAGACGGTTACGATTGATGGCGAGGATGCCAAGGACTTAGATGATGCCATCACACTGACGAAAGAAGGCGATTGCTATAAGCTCGGCGTTCACATAGCAGATGTGACGAACTATGTGCAGGAACACAGTGCACTGGATGTAGAAGCGCTAAAACGAGGCACTTCCGTGTATCTGGTAGACCGTGTGATTCCGATGCTTCCGCATAAGCTTTCCAATGGTATCTGTTCGCTGAATGCGGGCGAAAATCGTCTGGCACTTAGCTGCATCATGACGATTGACGGAAAAGGAAATGTGACAGACCATGTGATTGCGGAGACGGTGATTAAGGTAGACCGACGCATGAGCTATACCAGTGTGAAGAAAATCCTGGAGGATAATGACCCGGCAGAGAGGAAGGAGTACGAAGAACTGGTATCGATGTTTGAGCGGATGCAGGAACTTGCTGCGATTCTTCGTAAGAAACGCATGAGCAGAGGCTCGATTGACTTTGATTTCCCGGAGACGAAGATTATCTTAGATGAGATGGGTAAACCAGTTGAGATAAAGCCATACGAGCGCAATGTTGCGACTAAGATTATCGAGGATTTCATGCTGATTGCAAATGAAACAGTGGCACAGGATTATTTCTGGCAGGAAATGCCGTTTGTCTATCGTACCCACGACAATCCGGACACGGAGAAAATCCATAAACTGGGAACATTTATCAATAATTTTGGATATACGATTAAGATTGGACAGGATGAGATTCATCCGAAGGAATTGCAGAAGCTTTTACAGAAAATCGACGGAACGCCGGAAGAGGCGTTGATTAGTCGTCTGACACTCCGTTCGATGAAGCAGGCGAAGTATGCAACCATGAGCACCGGACATTTTGGCTTGGCAACCTCATACTATTGTCATTTTACATCGCCAATCCGCCGTTACCCGGATTTGCAGATTCACCGCATTATCAAGGATAACCTGCGTGGCAGAATGAATGCGAAAAAGATGGAACACTATGACAAGATTTTACCGGAAGTAGCGAAGCATTCCAGTGAGATGGAGCGTCGGGCAGACGAGGCAGAGCGAGAGACGGATAAGCTTAAAAAAGTAGAATATATGGAGAGCCGTATCGGTGAAGTGTACGAAGGCGTTATTTCCGGCGTGACGGAGTGGGGCTTTTATGTGGAACTGCCGAATACAATCGAAGGACTGGTACATGTTACATCACTTAATGACGACTATTTCCATTACAGCGAGAGTACTTATGAATTGATTGGCGAGGCTACCGGAAAACGCTATAAGCTTGGGCAGAAGGTGATGGTTGAAGTAGTGGGAACTGATAAGGTCATGCGGACGATTGATTTTAAATTATATGAGCAAAAATAGTTGCAATGCAGAGGGAAGCACGGACGATTACATTTTATGAATAGCTAAGAGAAACTGCAATATCTTGCCAAAAATCCCTTGCAGATTGAGCGGGTCTGCGTTATACTGAAACAACAGCGCGAAAGGAGAGGTCACAATGGCTAAGACGGACAAAAAGTTAATAGCAAACAATAAAAAAGCCTACCACGACTACTTCTTAGAGGAGCGCTATGAGGCAGGTATTGCATTGCACGGGACGGAAGTTAAGTCCCTGCGCATGGGGAAGTGCAGTATCAAGGAGGCATTCATCCGCATTGAAAATGGTGAGGTAATTGTCTATGGTATGCACATCAGTCCTTATGAGAAGGGCAATATCTTTAACAAGGATCCGCTCAGACCGAAGAAGCTTCTGATGCACAAGTCGGAGATTCGTAAGCTGGTGGGTAAGCTGTCGGAACAGGGATATACCTTGGTTCCTGTGGAAGTTTATCTGAAAGGAAGCCTTGTGAAGGTGGAGATTGCGCTTGCCAAAGGTAAGAAGCTCTATGATAAGCGTCAGGATATTGCGAAGAAGGATATGCGGCGTGAAGCAGAGCGGGAGTTTAAAGTGAGAAATCTGTAGTGAGATTATAGTTGCGCTTCCACAGAAGCGTATCTCGCACAGAAAAGTAAATATGGGCTTGTAAAGGTTTCGACAGGGGTCGTGAAGCTGGAGAAGCGAGTCGCACGGGATGCGTTAAATTCCAACATTAAAATTAAACGCTGAAGATAATTTAGCATACGCTGCCTAATGGCAGCAGTCTGACCTAGAGCACCTACACTTTAGGACCCAGGCTTCGACGATGTAGGAAACGATGTGGGCAAAGCTTTGAGCCTACAGGCGTATCATGAAGCTACTAAAACCGGAATTGTGCTTATGCAAGTCCGGCAGAGGGAATGCGCTATCCTCGGATAGCAAAAACCATAAGCTACACTCGTAGAAGTACAGGGGATTGGCTTTTGGACAGGGGTTCGATTCCCCTCAGGTCCACTACTTGAAACGCTTGGAAACGTTGATTTCCGGGCGTTTTTGTATTGCGAAAAATTACAAAATAAGGTGTTTTGAGGTATTTTAGAGTGTAAAAAAGTGCTTCAATTGGGGCCAAATTGTGGCAAAAAAAGATGATGCAAAGGCAGGAAAATCACGATGAGGGGAAAGTAATATAAAAAGAATGTGGCTATCATGTAACATTATTATTGCTGAAATGTTGAATGAAAAGTATAATTAATACTGACGGGTGTAGGTTAAAAGTAAGGAAGAGGAAAAAAAGCAAGTTAGCGTTGCTATCCGTGTTGTTGATATAATATGAAAGTCGTACAAGCTAAAGAAAGTTGACAGAAGAACTTGCGCATGTGAAGTTGCCGGAGTAAGCTAGGTGAGACAGATTAGTAAGATGATGAGAGCTGGAAGACAGGCTCTCTTTCGTTGAATGAAAATATGCATTAAATACATATTGGAAAATTGACAATACACATTGCAGTGTGTATAATGCAGATATAAGGAGACACACTAATGAAACAAAGAGATTTGATTAAGAAATTAGAATCTATCGGCTTTGAGTTTGAAAGACATGGTGGAAATCACGATATTTACAAGCGAGGGAACGATGAAGAAAAAATTCCAAGACACAGAGAGATAAATGAGCAATTAGCAAAAGGAATATTGAGAAAATGGGGGTTATAAAATTCCCTGACTCAATTCTTAATATATGATAAATAATGGAGGTGGAGAATATGAAAGTAACATATCCAGTAATTTTTACGGAAGTAGATACAAATATTTTGATTGAGGTTCCGGATTTGGGAATCTTGACAGAAGCAAATAGTGAGGATGAACCGAAGGGAAGTATTGCAGATGCAATAATGATGGCTAGGGATGCTATTGGACTTAGCTGTATTGAAAGAGAGGATAGTAGTGAAAAAATGGTAGAAGCATCTTCTTTATCGGAAATTGATGTTGCTAAAGGGGCATTTTATGAAGACGGGAAAAGTGTTGTATCACTTGTAGATGTGGATTTAGTTGCATATCGTCGTATGCTGGACAACAAGACGGTGCGCAGAAATGTAACGTTGCCGAACTGGCTGAATCAGGAGGCAGAAAAAGCACATATCAATGTTTCAAGAGTGTTGCAAGAAGCGCTTATGATGAAATTGGGTGTGTCAAGATAAGATTTGAACGAATCACTGTTCTGTTGTATAATAATCACATAACAATAGCGCTTAAGAGCCGGATATATGAGACTGGGATAGTCCCGTATGTTCGGCTCTTTTTATTTTTCATCTGTATCTAAATTTTCAAGAGCATATTCACATGCCTGAATAACAAATCCGGAGAACGTTACGTCTTGCCCGTTAATCGCTTCTTCAATTTGTGAAATTAGTGGAACAGGGAATCGAATCGTTTTGTTTTCAGTTTCCTTTTTATCTGGTTTTATGTAGAGATACATTTTACGGATAATGTTTGGAGCAATAATAAATTCATATTTTTATATGAAAAATAAATAATTGTAAGAAAGTCGGGTATTCGTACCCGATTTTTTTTGTGCAAATGACTTCCATTGTGTTATATTTGTAGTGTTCAGACGATAGGGCGTAAGAAAGATTGGGAACAGAGTGAGATAGGAAGGGATTATTTAATGTACGAATATACCAAAATAACAGAACGCATCTGGCAGATTGCGGAGGATGATGGAGTGTGTTGCACTCTTGTAAAAGGTTCAAAACTGGCGGTTTTAATTGACACTGGCTATGGAAAACGCAATCTCAGAAAGTTTGTGGAGGACAATATATCTACTCCATATATAGTATGCAACAGTCATGGACATCCCGACCACATTGGCGGCAATCATTGGTTTGACAAGGTCTGTGCCTTGCCAAAAGAGTGGGATGTCATCCGATACTTTGAAGAAGGGAAGCCGCAGCAGTATGTGCTGGAAGAACTTTATATCGGACAGCGGATTGCACTCGGGGATATGCATATGGAAGTGGTATCACTGGCAGGTCATACACATGGCTCAGTGGGATTTTTGATACCCGAGGAGAAACTGTTGATTTCCGGTGATGCGCTGAATGAAGGATTATGGCTGTTTAATTACGGTTCGCTGACAATGGACGATTTGTATGCGACAATTAAGCGTGCGGTGCAGATGGAATTTGACACGTATCTTTGCGGACACAGTAGAGCAGTGCGTAATAAAGAGAAATTACACGCGCATCTTAGAAATATAGAAACACTTTCGCTGGCAGCCTGCACAAAACAGATGACGATTGGCTTTGATACCTATTGCAGCAGGTATGCAGATGCAGATGGTGTGTCAGAGATTGTGTTTACCGGGGATAAAGTCTCAGAAAATCAGATGTGACAAAGTGGATACATGAGAAAGGGGTATGAAAAGCAAAAATTGCGTTCATACCCCTTTCTCATTAACATCCAAAGTTAAAAATATTGCAAAGAGTTGAAATCAACTCGGAGCATCCGTTGATAAACTTGATACACATAGTTTTGACCTCCTTATTTGTATTTGTGTTCGTGTTAGCTAAGCACAATGAAATTGTAACAATTATGTAACAAATGGACAATAGGAGATACTTGGAAAAACATTGCATTTCCCGATAGGTTTTTTTATAATAATTATATCTATCGGAATGATTTGATATGCGAGGTAAGCTATGGGGATTGGGGAATTAAAACAGGATATCCGGGAAAAAATCATTGCATTTCAGTACTATGCCTCGGCAGAAGATATATGGGAACTGCTGGAGAGGTATGATAATTATCTTGAAGGTTCAGGTACACAGGATGAACTGGCAGAGGCGGCGTTTCTGCGTGGAGATGTGGCATTTCATATGGGACGTTATCGCGATACGGTAAAGGCACTCACGAAAAGCCTTGCTATCGAGAAAACGCCGGAATATGCTTATCTGGAGGCAGATGCATATAATATGCTGGGCATGCTGTTTGCATTTGTCGGATATGAAGATATCGCACTTGACAATTATCTGTCTGCGGTTGAATCTGCCAAGAAAAACCGAAATATACAAGAACAGGTGTCGGCACTGTTAAATATAGGAATTCTCTATCAGGGCTTAGGGGATTATCGCAAGGCAGTAGCTTATTACAAAAAAGGCTACGAAGCAGCTAATGATGAATACGGAACACCGGAACTGATGCTTATTCTGCTTTGCAGGATACAGGAGGCACAGGTTCTATTTAAGATGCGCAGATATGATGAGGCAAAGCGTCTGCGCAGAGAGATTGATTCTTACTATCAAGTAATCGCACATGATGAGATTGTCCTTCCGAAGTGCATTTTAGAAGTGTGGATGGAGAGCAGATTCGGGACAGAACAGCGCGTACAGGAATTGGTAGAAGAAATCAGGCAGTTTTTGATTCGTGATACGGGATATTTGGAGCAGATTGACTTTTATGTGGAATTCTGCGGATTTTTACTTGAAAATGGGCGTAAGACAGACGCCAGACAATTTCTGGATTTGCTTGCCGAGAAATTAGGTGCAACTGAGTTCCTGCATTTGCGTATGCGCATGGAGGAGATGGAAGTCTGGTATCAAAAGAAGTATAGTGATGAGGAACATTATTACGAGGCTTGCCGGCATTACATGACATTACAGCAGGAGTATGAACGCACCATCAAAGAATTCAAACAGCAGAATTTGAGCAATATAGACGATTTGCAGGAGTTAGAAGCACAGCGTCAGGAATTTGAGTTCCGCAGTAAGTGTGATCTGGCAACCGGATTGCTGAATAAGGATACCTTCCGGTTTGAGGTTGAGAATTACCTGCAGGAGAGAAACCGCGGACTCACAGATGCCATGGTAATTGTGGATATAGATGATTTTAAACTGGTAAATGACAGCTACGGACATCTGGTAGGTGATGAGGTAATTGCAAAGCTGGCGGCTCTGCTCAGAGAGCAGTTTGAAGGAGAAATCTGCGGCAGATTCGGCGGAGATGAATTTGTTGTATTTTTGCGGGACGTTGGTGAAATGGACGGCGTTGAGATGCAGGTGGAACAGGTGCGGGAAAAGTTTTCGATGATAGGCTTTGGCAAAGAGAAAAACGTACATAATACGATTAGCATTGGTGTTTCTTATAATAATGGAATAAATGCGTCCTATAAGTCAATGTTCTCCTGTGCGGATGAGGCTTTGCTGAAAGCGAAGGAGTATGGCAAGAACAGGGTGGCATTTTTTGAAATTAAAAGAGGATTGTTAAAATATGTCTGAGAATAAGGAAAAGATAACTGCAGGCGGCTTCATGTTTGAAAATGAGGCAGAATTAAAGCAGGCAGAAAAAGAAGTTGAAGGCGTGAAGTTTATCAAGGAAAAGCTGGATATGGACAAGCCGGAGATGGTATTGCAGATATACAATAAGATGGTAAGGCAGAAGCTGTTTGAGACGGCGGTGGGATATTCCTATCTGAAAGATTTGCAGGAATATCTGTATTCTATTCCGTTTGTGAACAAGGAAGAAATTCTGCCGATTCCGGTACAGCATCCGCTTCTTCTGGGACAGATGAGACGCAGACGCCCGGAATCTAAGAAGCAGGAGAAAACGGTGGAGCGCTACATTAATATTGATTATAAAAACCGCTACCGCGTGATGAGGGGGATTGCATTGGCGCTTGCTGTCTGTGTTGTGGCGATGTTTGTGATTTCTTCCACAGCGAATACACCGACAATTCTTAATTATGAGCAGCAGCTCATTAACCGTTATGCGGGATGGGAAGAGGAACTGAATGAGCGTGAGGAAAGACTGACGGAGCGTGAGGCGGAACTTAGCGGACAAGCAGAAGAATAGAACACACTTTTTTCATAAATAACTGCTAGAATAGAGCCGGATGCAGAGAAGACGGGAGGATGACATAGATGGATAAGGTAAAAATTCTGGTAGTGGATGATGAGAGCAGAATGCGCAAGCTTGTGCGGGATTTCCTCGTGAGGGAAGGCTATGATGTGTTAGAGGCAGGAGATGGCGAGGAAGCATTAGAAGTTTTTTACCGGGAGAAGGACATAGCACTTTTGATATTGGATGTTATGATGCCTAAGTGCAATGGCTTTGAGGTCTGCCGGGAGATACGGATGAATTCCAAGGTACCGATTATTATGCTCACAGCCAGAGGCGATGAGAGTGATGAACTAAATGGCTTTGAACTTGGAGTGGATGAGTATATTTCCAAACCGTTTTCGCCGAAGATTTTAGTGGCACGTGTGGAGGCGATTCTGCGCAGAAGCGGAATGGGACAGGAAGAGGGAGCTGTACTGGAAAAGGGAGGAATCGTTCTTGATAAGACAGCGCATTTAGTGACGGTGGATGGCGAGCGGATTGATTTAAGCTACAAGGAATTTGAACTGCTGGCGTACTTTCTGGAGAATGAAGGAATTGCACTTTCCAGAGAGAAGATATTAAACCATGTGTGGAACTATGATTATTTCGGAGATGCGCGCACGATAGATACCCATGTGAAGAAGCTGCGGGCCAAAATTGGAACAAAGGGCGAGTATATCAAAACGGTATGGGGAATGGGGTATAAGTTTGAAGTGCTCGGGTAGTACTAAACACCCAAATACTATTGACAATGATGGAAATTAGGCATAAAATTCAATTAATTACAAAAAATACGAAAAAATTACTGAAAAAGACGGGAAAAGCTTCCCTGACTAAAGAAATTGCAGCAATTATTCTGGGATTGGTGGCAGGAACGGTGATTCTCTGCTGGCTTTTAAACACGGTCTTTTTGGAGCGTTTTTATGTGAATAATAAGCAGCATGGTCTGGAGGATGGGTTCGGCGTCATTGATGCAGCGAGTGCTTCGGGAGAACTGGAACGCTCCGCTTTCGATGTGACATTTGATAACCTGTGTGCGAATGGCAATATTACGATACTGATTATCAGTTCAGACCGTACAGTTGTCCGTTCATCTGTGGGAGACCCACAGAAGATACTGATTGAGTTTATGGATATTATATTTGGCGGACAGAATGAAACGGTAACGGTTCTGGCGCAGGAGGACAATTACGTTATCCAGAGACGTACGGATGTGAGACTGGATTCAGAGTATCTGGTGCTGTCCGGTACACTTTCTGACGGTAATATGATATTGATGCGTACGGCACTCGAAAGCATCCGGGAAAGCGTGAAAGTGTCAAACGAGTTCTTACTTTATATCGGAATACTTGCGATTGCGGTAAGCGCAATAGTAGTAATTTTTGTGAGCCGCAGAGTGACGAATCCGATTTTACAGCTGACAGAACTGTCCAGACGAATGACAGAACTGGATTTCGAGGCGAAGTATGAAGCGGAGCAGGGGCGGCAGAATGAGATAGATGAACTTGGAGTTCATATGAATGAGCTTTCCCAGACATTGGAAAGAACAATATCTGAGCTTAAAAGCGCCAATAATCAGCTTTTGCTTGACATAGAGAAAAAGACACAGATTGATTATATGAGAAGAGAGTTCCTGTCCAATGTGTCCCACGAATTAAAGACACCGCTGGCATTGATTCAGGGATATGCAGAGGGACTGAAGGAATGCATTAATGAGGATGCGGAGAGCAGGAATTTTTACTGCGAAGTAATTATGGACGAAGCGGAAAAGATGAATCTCATGGTAAGGAAGCTTCTGACGCTCAATCAGCTTGAGTCCGGCGGTGAGACGGTGACGATGGAGCGGTTCGACCTCACGGAACTGATTGCAGGAGTCTTGGACTCTTTGGCAATTTTAACGGAACAGAACGGGATTGCGGTTGTAGAATATCCAACTGAGCCGGCGTATGTGTGGGCGGATGAATTTATGGTTGAGGAAGTTGTTACGAACTATCTGAGCAATGCGATTCATTATGCAAAGCATGAAAAAGAAATTTCTGTCCGATATGCGATAAGAGATGATGTCATACGCGTGAGCGTGTTTAATACCGGAGACTTGATTCCGGCAGAAGATGTGCCTAAGGTATGGGATAAATTTTACAAGGTGGATAAGGCGCGTACCAGGGAGTATGGCGGCAGCGGAATTGGTTTGTCCATCGTGAAAGCGGTCATGGAAGCATTCCACAGAGAATGTGGAGTGATAAATCATGAGAATGGTGTGGAATTCTGGTTTGAACTGGATAGAGGGAAGCACTGATGATATGTGATACAGAGGATTTTTTGGTTGCTATATTTCCCTTAAAATGCTAACATAAATATAATAAAGCAAAAGATATTTTGTGAGGAGCCGTATGGGAAGAACAAAATTATTAATAACAACAGCAGTGATGATGGCTGCTATGATGATGAGCGGATGCGGAGAAGAAGCGTATACACTCACAGACAGCGAAGAAGAGTTGATTGTGAACTATTCTGCGCATGTGGTAACCAAGTATAATACTTACCAGAAAGAAGGACTCACTTACGTGTGGCCGGAGGAGACGGAAGAAAGCAAAACAGCAGACTCGCAGACACAGACGGTTGAGCCTGTGGCGGCGGAGACAGGAACAACGGCTGATGTGCCGGAAGATACAGCGGTAAATGACGAGACTGTTTATGCAGCCAATGCAGTGACTCTGGATGAACTTTTTGGGGAGCAGCAGGTGGAGATTGATTATGTAGGAGCACGCCTTGCAGACCGCTATATAGAGAATGAGTATTATGCGCTGTACCCGGATTCAGGCAAACAGTATCTGGTGCTCGGCTTTGATATTACGAATACGGGAGATGCTGTGGCGTATGTGAACTATCTGGATAATGCAGCGAAGTTCCAAGTGACATTGAATGATGACATAACGGCTACATCGGAATTGACGCTTTTATTACAGGATTTTTCAACTTATGAAGCCACGTTGAAACCGGGTGAGACGAGAGAGACGGTATTGCTGTTTCAGGTTCCGGCAGCAACGACTTCTGTGGACAAAGTTGATTTGTATGTACAGACAGATGAAAATTATCAAATTATTTTAGAAAATGAGTGAAAAATAATGCATTTCTAGTACTATTATGCTATAATACGCATAAGTATGTTGAAATTGCGTTGTGATAATACGCGAGAGGAGAGAGAGTAATGGATACAAATATTCTTTTAGAGTCAGGAACGAATGAACTGGAGGTTTTGGAATTTACACTAGGGAACAATCATTACGGCATTAATGTTGCCAAAATCAAGGAGATTTTGACATATCAGCCGATTACGCCGGTGCCAAACTCTCATCCTAGTATTGAAGGTATCTTCATGCCGCGTGATACTATGATTTCGGTAGTAAATCTGAAACGGTGTCTGGGTATGCCGGCAGGTTCGGAGGAGAACGGACTTTTTATCATTACGAACTTTAACAAATTAAATATAGCATTCCATGTAGACGAGGTTCTTGGTATTCATCGTGTATCATGGGAGGCGATTATTAAGCCGGATTCCACTATTAATACCGAGGACAACAGCGCATCCACGGGTGTTATCAAGATGGACAATAAGCTGATAATTATTCTTGACTTTGAGAAGATTGTGTCAGATATCAGTCCGGAGACAGGACTTAAGGTATCAGATGTAGAGAACATGACAGAGCGTGAGCGTTGTGATTCTCCAATATTGATAGCAGAGGATTCTCCGCTTCTTAGCAGATTGATTACGGACTGCCTGAAGAAAGCAGGATACACGAACCTGATTGTTACGATGAATGGTCAGGAAGCATGGGACAAGCTTTTAGAGTTTAAGAAAGCCGGAGATGTTCAGGAAAAGGTTCACTGTATCATTACGGATATTGAAATGCCGCTGATGGATGGACACCGTCTTACGAAGCTGGTAAAAACAGATGATACAATGAAGCGTATACCACTCATTATCTTCTCATCACTTGTCAACGAGGAGATGAGAATTAAAGGCGAGAAGCTTGGAGCAGATGCTCAGTTGACAAAACCTGAAATCGGCAATCTTGTTTCGGCAATCGATGCATTGATTGACAAGAGCATGGAATAGATTGAAGAGAAGAGGGGGTGTGATATTATATCACATCCCCAAATTTAAGTTATAGGTCAGTGGAGGTATCGGATGAGCAAGACAGAAGATTATCTGGATGGATTGTTAAATTCGTTAGAAGGAAAAGAAAATAAGGATATGGAACCGGAGATGCCGCTTGAGGAGTCCGTTGATGCGGGGGAAGTAAGACCTGCAGAAATGTCGATGGAGGAGATGGCGGCAGAGCCGGAGAGCATGGATGCAGACCAGGAATTTTTGGATTCATTTGAACGGGAGTTTCTGTCAGGAGAGGATACAGATGAGTTCATCCGGCAGTTTGAACGTGAACTTGCAGAGGAGGAAGGCGGCTCTGCTTCATTTGAAGAAGAAGCACCGGATGACTTTGCAATAGATAATCTGGAAATGGAGGATGCCCAGCCATCGAACAAGGATGCGTTTGAAGAATTGGAGATGGATTTCATGGTAGATACATTGGGAGACATCTCAGGGGACTTGGACGCTCCATTGCCGGGACTTCCTGATGAGACAATAACGGGTGAGGAGGATTCAGATAACTTGGGAAATAATGATGAACAGGAATTGATGGACTTGCTCCGCTCAGAAGGAGATTTTTCCGGTGTCGGAGATACATTTGGAACTGATGATGGAAATGTGGATATTGCAGGAAGTTTCGCGGACGAAGCGGATGAAATGTCCATGGAAGAGCTGCCGATTGATGACACAATGGTATTAGAAGATTCCTCAAAGGAAGAATCGCCAAATAAAGCAGAAGCATCGGGATTTCTGAAAAAGATATCTCAGGTTCTATTCGGCGAGGATGAGGAGGAAGCACCTGCAGTTGCCGAGACGGTACAGGAAAAAGCATCTGCATCAGCAAAACCGGACATCAGTAATTTATCAGAAGATGAACTTCTGCTGATGGAATTAGAGGGTATAGGAACTGCCACGGAAGAAGAAAGCACGGAGGAAGTTCCGGAGACAGAAGAGGAAGTAAAAGAGCGCAAAAAACGCGAAAAGGCAGAAAAGAAGGCACAGAAGAAAGCCGCACAGGCAGAGAAGAAAGCGAAGAAAAAGGCTGCACAGGCGGAGAAGAAAGCGAAAAAAGTAAAGAAACCGAAAAAGCCAAAAGAGCCGGATAACACACCGCCATTGCCGAGAAAGCCGGTTATTTTGTGCTTTGTCATGGCAGCATCCTTCCTTGTTCTGGTATTGCTTGGGACGGAATATTTTGGATATACATCGAGCATGTCAAATGCGGAAAAACAGTTTGGATTAGGCAACTATGAGGAGGCATACCAACAGGTATCAGGTCTTGATATCAAGGAAAAAGACATTGATACCTATGGCAAATATCGTGTCATGGGTACTGTGGCGGGTGAGTATAATTCTTATCAGACATTTATGGAAGCATCGCTCTATGACATGGCATTGGATTCACTTGTACGTGCTGTTGGAAGATGCGGGAAGTATGCACCTGAGGCAGAACTGTACGGATGTGCCGGTGAACTTGATAAAGTACATATGCAGGCAGCAGGTGCGTTGGCCGGATTTGGCATCACGGAGGAACGCGCGCTGGAATTATATGCATTAGAAGAACGAGAGGATTACTCTGTTCAGATTGGTGAGATTTTGGAAGCGGCAGGCTATACGATGGTTGACTAGATGGAGATAGAAGAATGATTGCAATTATTGACTACGATGCGGGCAACTTAAGGAGTGTAGAAAAGGCGTTTCACGCTGTGGGTGAGGAATGCGTGGTTACAAGAAAAAGCAGTGAGATACTGCGGGCCGACAGGGTAATATTGCCGGGAGTTGGCTCCTTTGGCGTAGCGATGGAACAGCTGAAAAAGTATGAACTGGATAAAGTGATTCGGGAAGTGGCAGAAAGCGGCAAGCCGTTTCTTGGAATCTGCCTTGGCTTACAGCTGCTCTTTGAGGGCAGCGATGAGAGCGATGGTGTGGAGGGACTCCATATATTAGATGGAAGGATTCTTCGCATTCCTGACAAGGAGGGACTAAAGATTCCGCATATTGGATGGAACTCTTTGGAACTTCAAAATGATGGCAGACTTTTTTTGAATCTGCCAATCGAGCAGGATAAACAGCCGTATGTTTACTTTGTGCATTCCTACTATCTCAAAGCACAGGGTGAGTCTATAGTGAAGGCGACGACAGATTACGGCGTGGAGATTCACGCTTCCGTAGAAAAAGACAATATTTTTGCATGTCAGTTCCATCCGGAGAAGAGCAGTGCGGTGGGATTACAGATACTGAAAAATTTCGCACATATCTAAACGATAGGATGTGCGGACTGCTTGAATACAATGTGGAGGCTTGCGTATGTTTACAAAAAGGATTATTCCGTGTCTGGATGTGAATCAAGGACGTGTAGTAAAGGGGGTCAACTTCGTTAATTTAAGAGATGCGGGAGACCCGGTAGAGATTGCGGCTGCATATGATAAGGCGGGCGCAGATGAATTGGTTTTTTTGGATATTACAGCAACTTCAGATGCCAGAGACACCGTGACAGATATGGTGCGCAGGGTTGCGGAGAAAGTGTTTATTCCATTTACTGTCGGTGGCGGAATCCGTACGGTAGATGATTTTAAGTCGCTGCTTCGGGAGGGTGCGGATAAGATTTCTGTTAATTCGGCGGCACTCAATCGCCCGGAGCTTATTTCAGAGGCGGCAGACAAGTTCGGAAGCCAGTGCGTAGTAGTGGCGATTGATGCAAGAAAACGCACAGATGGTTCCGGCTGGAATGTCTATAAAAACGGTGGAAGAATTGATACAGGCATAGATGCTGTGGAATGGGCGATGCATGCAGACGGTCTTGGCGCAGGTGAGATTCTTTTGACCAGTATGGATTGCGATGGTACCAAGGCGGGATATGATATCGAATTGACCGGATTAATTTCTGAGAATGTGTCAATTCCGGTCATTGCATCCGGTGGAGCCGGTAAGAAAGAGCATTTTTACGAAGCGCTTACCGCGGGAGGAGCGGATGCAGTGTTGGCAGCGTCTTTGTTCCATTACAAGGAACTGGAGATTTCCGATTTGAAGGAATATCTGGCAGGACGCGGCGTGCCGATACGGAGATGAGAACTGGCAGGAGATGAGAGACGAGGAGAGTTTGCTGTATGTCGATGATAGATAATGACTGGCTGCCGGCAGTGGAGCCTGAGTTTAAGAAGCCTTATTATCGTGAATTGTATCGGTTTGTGCGGGAGGAGTACTCCAAGACGGTTGTATATCCGCCGGCAGATGATATATTTAATGCATTTCATTTTACTCCGTTGAGCGAGGTAAAGGTTCTTCTGCTGGGGCAGGATCCGTATCATAATGTGAATCAGGCGCATGGATTGTCTTTTTCCGTGCTTCCGGAACAGAAGGACATCCCACCGTCGCTGCAGAATATCTACAAAGAATTGCAGGATGACTTGGGATGTTATATACCGAACAATGGATATTTGAAGAAGTGGGCAGACCAGGGGGTACTGCTGTTGAACACCGTGCTTACCGTGCGGGCTCATCAGGCAAATTCCCATCAGGGCAAAGGCTGGGAGCAGTTTACGGATGCGGTAATACAGGCGGTCAATGCACAGGACAGACCAATTGTTTATTTCCTGTGGGGAAGACCGGCGCAGATGAAAGCACCTATGCTTACCAATCCGAAACATTTGATTTTAAGAGCGCCTCATCCAAGCCCACTCTCGGCATACCGTGGATTTTTTGGATGTAAGCATTTTAGCAGAGCGAATGAGTTCTTGACAGCGAATGGAGTGGCACCCATTGACTGGCAGATTGAAAATATTTAATGGGGCAGCCTCTTTTAAATACGCTAATATCCATAATTGGAAATATCTACTTGTAGATTCCACATATATTCTCTGATAGAATCCAGACATAACACAAGTGAAACAAATCTGTAACAAATAAGTAATGAGTTTGACAGATTTTGAAATGAATGGTTTGGAGGAAATCAGAATGAAAAAGAGAATGCTGATATTGGGAATTTTGCTGGTGGGAGGAATAACAGCCGGGATGCTGGGATATGACAGAGCAGATGCCATGAAACAGCAGGATGGAGTGTCTGCTGGTGTTACAGCAGAAGTGTCAGAGCTTATGGCAGGGCAGAATGACAGAATGAGAGCGTTGCCGGAGGGAATATGGGAGAGTACGGAAAGTTCGGAGATACGGGGCGATAGAGAAGAGGCAGAAGAGGCAGAAGTACCTGCAGAGGCAGTTGAACATGAGACACCGGTAGTGACTTCGGAGTATGCTGATATTGCGATTGCACAGGTGAATAACTATGTGAATGTGCGGGCACTGCCGAATACGGAGAGTGAGGTTCTCGGAAAGCTTTATGATAATTCTGCGGCTACGGTTTTAGAGACAACGGAGGATGGATGGTATCGTATCAGTTCCGGCAATGTGGAGGGGTACGTGAAGTCTGAATATGTGGTAGTTGGAGACGAAGCATTGGCGCGTGCAGTTGGAACAAGACTGGCGACAGTGACGACAACAACACTTTTTGTTAGAAGTGAGGCGACCACAGAGGCAAGTGTGCTCACTATGGTGCCGGAAGATGATGATTTACTCGTGCTAAATGAACCGGGAAACGGCTGGGTGCAGGTTGCTACGGTTGAAGGAGATGGCTACGTGTCTGCAGATTATGTGAGCCTGTCGACGGAGTATATTCATGCGGAATCAAGAGAAGAGGAAGAGACGCGGCTTGCAAGGGAGGAAGCGGAGCGTCAGGCGGCGGCGAAAGCTGCGGAGGAAGCACGACGGGCAAGAGAAGAGGAAACGCGCCGTGCCAGAGAAGAGGAGGAGAGAAGGCAGCAGAGCGCATCGCAGAGCCGCCCATCCGGCAACACCGGGAATGCAGGTACAGGCAGTGGAAGTGCCGGAAGTGGAAATGCGGGTACAGACACTGGAAGTGCCGGAAGTGGAAATACAGGCACAAGCAGCAACACATCAGGCAATAGCAGTGTTTCAAATGGTCAGGCGGTAGTAGACTATGGCATGCAGTTCCTTGGAAACCCATATGTATTTGGCGGAACGAGCCTCACAAATGGTATTGACTGCTCTGCATTTGTACAGCAGGTCTATGCAGCATTTGGCGTAAGTCTGCCGCGAAATTCTGCCGCGCAGAGAAGTGCGGGATACGGTGTGAGTGTTGAACAGATTCAGCCGGGAGATATCGTATGTTACAGCGGGCATGTGGGTATCTATGCCGGAAACAATACCCTGCTTCATGCCAGTAATGAGAGGACAGGAATTACACTGACTTCGCCGATTACATACCGCAAGATACTTGCGGTGCGAAGGGTTTTCTAACGAAAGAGAGATGTGGTAAACTTTCCCTTTTTACAATTTTAAAATGTGTGTTTTTACAATTTTAAAATGTGTGCGGCTTGCATACCTATTGAATATATCTTATAATCAATATATATGCAATTTTGGAGGGAGATACTTATAAGAAAAGTGAAGAGAATAGTGCTTAGTTTTGTGCTAATCGCGGCTATGGTTTTTGGCTTGTTCCCGGATAATGCGGTTTTTGCCGGAACGCATGAAGTGACGGTATACCAGACAGCTGAAAGCGCATATGGTACAACATCTGGTGCGTTCTGGACAAAAATAGAAGCGTATAATGGCGTGTATGATGCCACAGGCTTACAGACACAGAAGGGGGCTTATGACAACTATGTGGATGCAGCGAAGAGCGGCGCAGCGAATGTGCAGACACTCTATACAGAGGCACAGACAGCACGTACAGATTGTACAGATGCTTATACTGAACTGCAGGATAAGTATAATTTATTGACTACAGCGTATAACGCATTGACAGATGATGAAAAGACGAACGATGCATCCGGTTACAATAACCTGTCTACGGATTATTCAAATGCCGAGCAGAATATAAACGACCTGCAGGTATTGTACAGACCGGAAGTGTATACATTTTATGCGAAGGCAGATGCCTATGATACAGTGGCTACCAATTTCTGGAATGCGGTTACTGCATTTTATGGTGATACACAGCAGGGGATAACGGGAGCACTCCCGGCTTATGAGAATGCAAAGGCGAATGGCGCAGCGGATGTGCAGACGCGCTATGAAGCGGCAGTGCAGGCACGGGAAGCTTGTGTGACAGCTTATGCAGCAGTACAGTCTTCTTATAATGAGGCGATGACGGCATATGGAGTATTGGATGCGACAGAACGGGCAATTCAGGATGTAGCTGACAAGAAGACAAGTCTTGATACGGAGTATACAAATGCTTCTGGTGAAAATACAAATCTTGCATCTGTTCCGACACCGGGAAGTTCAAATCCCGTGGCAAGCGAATACAGCACGATTTATATTGATAATGCAGGAAGCTTTGACGGAAATCCATCGGCACCGATGTATTGGAAGGTCAATGGCGCAGGAAAACTGGTGGAAGCGACGGCGGCTGATTACAGTATGAAGTTTGAGAAAACAGCAGCAGGCGCGGTAATGACACTGCGCAATTTTGTGTTTACCGGTACGCCGGACATAGGAAATGGAGATGCAATATGGTCTGATTCATCACTGACTCTGGTGCTTGAGGGCACGAACAGTATTACCGGCACCAAAGGAAATGCGTTGGGCGTGGATGGACACCTGACGATTACCGGTTCGGGTACTCTGTCACTGACATCGACATCCGGTGCGATAACTGAGAATAATGAGACATTTGTTCCGATTGCACTTTTAGTAACTGGTGGCTTTATCAACAGGTCGACAGTAACCTGTAATTCGAACAATGTGGATTGCACCGTATCGATAGAAAGCGATTTAAAAGACATTGCAAATACCGGCGAACTTGCAGTTGGAGACGGTCAGTGGATTGGTACGAATGAGGGAAGATTCAGCAAATTCACAAAGCCGGTTTCCTATAACAGCAGTTCCGACTATCCGGTACCGACAGATCATGCTTATGTTGCTAAGGCATACTATTTCGATTCGGAAATAAGCTATCCGAATAATATGTGTGATAACGGCAATGATACATCGGCGTGGACAGTCATTGGAAAGTATGATGAAGATGGTAATCCGATAGGCAGTAATGTGTGGTATCAATACTGGTATGTGGATGAGAGAGGTGCGATGTTGACAGAGGATATCGTGAATCCTGTGAAATTCTTAGTATATGAGGATAATCCTGAGACACTGTTTCGGGATAAGGATATCGCTTCAGTAGGAGATGGCAAGAGCCATATCTTTAATAAAGATTTGTATGCACTTTGGTTTACAAAAGGAAACGTTACGGTAAACGGTGATATTATTCAGGATCTTGCCTGCTTTAATGTGGGTGCGTTAGATGACACGGGTATCAATTATGTGTGGAATAACGGACAGCGTGTATGGTGGGTTGAGAGTACTGCAGACAGCAGCGTGACTGTCAATGGTAATGTTGGTCTGGTAAGCTTATACGACAGCTATATCGGAAATGTGACGGTCAATGGTAATGCCGACCTGCTTGCTTTCTATGAAGACATGGATCCAAGTGTTGTCTCAAACAGAGTGAATGTGCCGGAAACCTTCTACGGCTCTAAGGCAAATGCGGGAGCAGTAGTAGTTGGAGGCGATTTTGTAAATGTCAGTGCTCCGCTGGAAGGTTATATCGGATATTGTGTATATAATACCGAGGATTTTTATGCCATGACACAGAGAAGCATAAACGGTGAGACTGTCCATGGAACAACGGCTGCAATAGAAGATGATTCCATTCAGGTAGGAGTGACGAGGGATGCGGTTGGTAATACAACTTATCCTTGTGTCAAGGGAGCACAGAACAATGTTGTTTCAACAATAAAAAATCTTTTGACTAAAACAGGCTCAAAGCTTCTGGTAATGGACATCAGCCTGATTCAGGATAATGCGAGAAAGGTGGAACCGCAGACAACGACGAACCTTTATTTCGAGAACATTTCCGGTTTCTCTAAACCTGCAGTATACCATATAAAGGACAATGGTGAAATTGAGAAGGTGTTTGTATATAGTGGAAGCGGAAGCTTTGGCGGAAGTATCACTTGTGAGACGAATTCCTTTAGTACCTACTTCATTGCAGAGGATCAGATGCTTCGCAGCAGCAATATTGGAGCAACTTCAATTACGGGTGTTATTGATAATAGTCAGACAGGCAATAGTAGCGCGGCAGAAGCAGGCCAGACGGCACAGCTGAAATCGCCAAAGACATCAGATACATATTCATCTGCAGTGGCTGGTGCAACAGCAGTTGTAATCTTCCTTGCGGGAGCAGCAGTGCTTGTTATTGGTGTTTCTGAGAAAAAGAAGAAGTATATGAATTAACAATAAAACAAAAAGGACTGCATTACGCAGTCCTTTTTGTTATTATGCAGCCTTTTTGGGCGGTCTATTTACAAGTTCAGTTATCATTTTCGTCGTCAGCAGACATTGAGTACACCTGACGCTTTCTAGCCATCTCATCATTTTCAAGATATTCATCGTAAGTAGATACCTTATCAATGAAGGTTCCGTCCGGTAAGAATTCGATGATACGATTAGCGGTTGTCTGTACAACCTGATGGTCACGGGATGCGAAAAGTATAACGCCCGGGAATTTGATAAGTCCATTGTTGAGCGCTGTGATGGACTCCATATCAAGGTGGTCGGTAGGCTCGTCAAGGATTAAGACATTGCTTGCCATAATCATCATACGGGAGAGCAGTACACGTACTTTTTCACCACCGGAGAGTACACGCATTTTCTTCACACCGTCCTCACCGGCAAAAAGCATACGTCCGAGGAATCCGCGCACATAAGTTGCATCCTTAATCTCAGAAAACTGTGTCAGCCAGTCAACGATTAAGAGGTCTGTATCGAAAATTTCTGTGTTATCCTTCGGGAAGTAGGACTGGCTTGTGGTAACGCCCCACTTGTAAGAACCGGAATCCGGCTCCATCTCGCCTGCAAGGATTTTGAAAAGTGTTGTCTTTGCAAGTTCGTTGCTTCCTACGAAAGCAATCTTGTCGTCATGTCCTACGATAAAGGAAACATTGTCAAGAATCTTCACGCCGTCGATGGTTTTTGTCAAGCCCTCTACGGTAAGGACTTCATTTCCGATATCACGGTTTGGACGGAAATCGATGTAAGGATATTTACGGCTGGATGGACGAATCTCATCCAACTGGATTTTCTCCAAAGCACGCTTTCTGGAAGTTGCCTGCTTAGACTTGGAAGCATTTGCAGAGAAACGGGAGATAAATTCCTGTAACTCTTTGATTTTCTCTTCCTTTTTCTTGTTGGCTTCCTTCATCTGTTTTACAAGAAGCTGGCTGGACTCGTACCAGAAATCGTAGTTTCCGGCATAAAGCTGAATCTTGCCATAGTCAATGTCCGCGATATTTGTGCAGACTTTATTTAAAAAATAACGGTCGTGGGAAACCACGATAACGGTATTCTCGAAGTTGATTAAGAACTCCTCTAACCAGTTGATAGCATCTAAGTCTAAGTGGTTGGTAGGCTCATCCAAAAGAAGAATGTCAGGATTGCCGAAGAGTGCCTGAGCAAGGAGAACCTTAACCTTAGAAGCACTTGGCATATCTGCCATCATGTTGTAATGCTCCTCAGATGGGATACCAAGACCGTTTAATAGTGTTGCGGCATCTGCCTCTGCATTCCAGCCGTCCATATCTGCAAATTCTGCTTCTAACTCACTTGCACGGATACCATCTTCATCTGTGAAATCTTCCTTCATATAGATAGCATCTTTTTCTTTCATAATGTCATACAGGCGTTTGTTACCCATGATGACTGTATCTAATACGGTAAATTCGTCATACTTGAAGTGATCCTGCTGTAAGAAGGAGAGACGCTGTCCCGGTGTGATGATAACCTCACCATTGGTTGGCTCTAACTGACCGGATAAAATCTTAAGAAATGTAGACTTTCCGGCACCATTGGCACCGATTAAACCATAGCAGCACCCCTCTGTAAACTTGATGTTTACGTCTTCAAATAAAGCTTTTTTGCCGATTCGTAACGTAACGTTGCTTGCTTGTATCATTGTAACACCTCGATTTTTCTAGATTTTCAAAATTGACATACAGTTTTCATTATACATGAAACTAGCAGATTTTCAAGGAAAATAGAAGATTTAAATTTGCGATTGCACTTGTTTTCGTACAGTATGAAACCTTTACAATCGACAAATTAAATGCTAGAATTGGAATTAAGTCGTAATATGACACTCTATTTTTAATTATGAGTAAGGAGGAAAAATAATGTCCAGAGCAAAACAGTCAATGGACGGTAATACAGCTGCCGCTCATGTAGCGTATGCGTTTACAGACGTTGCAGCTATTTACCCAATTACACCATCCAGCCCTATGGCAGACTCTGTTGATCAGTGGTCCGCAGCAGGTCAGGAGAATATTTTTGGAAATCAGGTTAAGGTTGTAGAGATGGAGTCTGAAGCAGGTGCAGCAGGCGCCGTTCACGGTTCCCTTGCATCAGGAGCTTTAACAACTACATTTACAGCATCTCAGGGTCTTTTACTTATGATCCCTAACATGTACAAAATCGCAGGTGAGATGCTTCCATGTGTATTCGATGTATCTGCACGTACTGTTGCAACACAGTCTTTAAATATTTTCGGTGATCACAGTGACGTATATGCCTGTCGTCAGACCGGTTTCGCTATGTTATGTGAGACAAATCCGCAGGAGGTTATGGACTTAAGCCCGGTTGCTCACTTGGCAACAATCGAGGGTAAGGTTCCATTCCTTAACTTCTTCGATGGATTCCGTACATCCCATGAGATTCAGAAAATCGAGAAATGGGATTACGCTGATTTGAAAGAGATGTGCAACATGGACGCTGTTAAGGCATTCCGTGAGCATGCATTAAATCCGGAGCATCCGGCAATGCGCGGTTCTCATGAGAATGGAGATGTATTCTTCCAGCATCGTGAGGCTTGTAACACAGCTTACAATGAGCTGCCGGCTATCGTAGAGAAGTACATGGCTAAGGTTAATGAGAAGCTTGGTACAAACTACGACTTATTCAACTACTACGGAGCAGAAGACGCAGAGCGCGTTATCGTAGCTATGGGTTCTATCAATGACGTAGCAGAGGAAGTAATCGACTACTTAACCGCTAAGGGAGAGAAAGTTGGTTTAGTAAAAGTTCGTTTATATCGTCCATGGGTATCTGAGGCATTCCTTAAGGTTCTTCCTAAGACAGTTAAGAAAGTAGCTGTTCTTGACAGAACAAAAGAGCCGGGAGCACTTGGTGATCCATTATACTTAGACGTTGCTGCAACTCTTCGTGAGGCAGGTCTTGACACAATCGTTCTTACAGGCGGACGTTACGGATTAGGTTCCAAGGATACACCACCTTCATCTGTATTCGCAGTATACAAAGAGTTAGAGAAGGATGCGCCTAAGAAGAGATTTACAATGGGTATCGTCGATGACGTTACTAACTTAAGCTTACCAGAGGTTAAGCCGGCTCCTATCACATCTGCTGCAGGTACAGTAGAGTGTAAGTTCTGGGGACTTGGTGGAGATGGTACAGTAGGTGCTAACAAGAACTCTACTAAGATTATCGGTGACCACACAGATAAGTACATTCAGGCATACTTCCAGTATGACTCTAAGAAGACCGGTGGTGTTACAATTTCTCACTTGAGATTTGGTGACAAGCCAATCAAGAGCCCATACTACATCAACCAGGCTGATTTCGTAGCATGTCATAACCCATCTTATGTAACCAAGGGATTCAAGATGGTTCAGGATGTTAAGCCGGGCGGAGTATTTATGATTAACTGCCAGTGGACTGACGAAGAGTTAGAGCACCACTTAAATGCAGAGGCTAAGAAATATATTGCTGATAACAACATTCAGTTATATACAATCAACGCGATTGACAAGGCTATCGAGATTGGTATGGGTAAACGTACCAACACAATCCTTCAGTCAGCATTCTTCAAGTTAGCAAATGTTATGCCAATCGATGAGGCAGTAGACTTCATGAAGCAGGCTGCTAAGAAGTCTTATGGTAAGAAGGGTGACGCAGTTGTAGAGATGAACTACAAGGCTATCGATGCTGGTGTAGACGCTGTACATAAGGTTGAGATTCCGGCTTCATGGTCTAACCCTGCTGCAGATCCGGCTCCGGCTGAGTTAGCAGGACGTCCTGAGACTGTTAAGATGGTTAAGGAATTAATGAATCCTATCTCTTTGATGGATGGTGATTCTTTACCGGTATCTGCATTCATGGGTAACCCGGACGGACAGTTCGAGCATGGTGCATCTGCATATGAGAAGCGTGGTACAGCCGTTACTGTTCCTACATGGAATGCAGAGAAGTGTATCCAGTGTAACCAGTGTGCATTTGTATGTTCTCATGCGACAATTCGTCCATTCATGTTAAGTGAGGATGAGGTAAAGGCAGCTCCTTCTAATATCAAGGTTGCTGATACTAAGCCAAAGGCAAGCGAGTACAAGTACACAATGAGCGTATCTCCATTAGACTGTATGGGATGTGGCGAGTGTATCACTGTATGTCCGGTTGGTGCTATCGAGATGGTTCCACAGGAGTCTCAGGCAGCAGAGCAGCCAGTATTCGACTACTTAGTAGCAAATGTTGGCAAGAAGCCAGGTATGCCGGCAGATAACACAGTTAAGGGCTCACAGTTCAACCAGCCATTACTTGAGTTCTCAGGCTCTTGTGCAGGATGTGCTGAGACATCTTACGCTCGTTTGATTACACAGTTATTTGGTGAGCATATGTACATCAGTAACGCTACCGGATGTTCTTCTATCTGGGGTGGTCCGGCTGCTACATCACCATATACAGTAAATAAAGATTCTAAGAAGGGACCAGCTTGGGCTAACTCCTTATTCGAGGATAACGCACAGCACGGTCTTGGTATGCAGATTGGACAGGATGTTCTTCGTGAGCAGGCAATTGCAAGCGCTAAGAAGTGCGCAGAGTCTGATAAGGCTCCGGCAGAGCTTAAGGATGCATTTGCTAAGTTCGAGGAGACTGTAAATGATACAAAGGCTAACACACCTGCAACAGATGCGTTAGTAGCAGAGTTAGAGAAGGCTGCAGCAGCCGGATGTCCGGACGCTCAGGCAGCACTTGAGAAGAAAGACTACCTTGCTAAGAAGTCCGTATGGATCTTCGGTGGTGACGGTTGGGCATATGATATCGGATTCGGCGGATTGGATCACGTTCTTGCTTCCGGAAGAAACGTAAACGTTATGGTATTCGATACAGAGATGTACTCCAACACAGGTGGTCAGGCATCTAAGGCTTCCAACATCGGTGAGGTTTGTCAGTTCGCCGCTGCTGGTAAGGAAGTTGGCAAGAAGAGCCTTGCTGAGATTGCTATGAGCTATGGTTATGTATATGTAGCACAGATTGCTCTTGGTGCAAACATGGCTCACGCTGTTAAAGTATTAGCTGAGGCTGAGGCTTACAACGGACCTTCCTTAATCATCGGTTACGCTCCATGTGAGCTGCACGGTGTTAAGGGTGGAATGAACCACTGCCAGGATGAGATGAAGAAAGCAGTAGCTGCTGGCTACTGGAACCTCTTCTCCTTCAATCCGGAGCTTAAGGCAGAGGGCAAGAATCCGTTCACATTGACCTCTAAACCGGGCGATGGAACATATCAGGAGTTCTTGAACAACGAGACACGTTACAGCCGTCTGACAAGATCCTTCCCAGAGAGAGCAGAGAAACTCTTTGCAGCATCTGAGGAAGCAGCTAAGAATCGCTACGAGCACTTGCTGAGATTAGTTGAACTGTATAAGTAAGAACAGCGAAGTTAATCGCAATTTTGCAGATTGAGTAACACATAATAAGAAGCGCAACTCATGTTTACATGGGATGCGCTTCTTTTATGTGTTATGAGAGTGCAATGCGTGCTGGATTGTCGCGGAGCGGCAAGACGCTATTCGCGTAGCACGGCGCAATCTGCCGAAAGAAGAAGTATCCTTCGAGAGGTCCGCGTGCCGGCTGCCCTGCATATTCTTTTAACTAAGTTTCTCTTATATTTGACAAAAACATAATTTCACTGCAAAATAGAAATAGGGTATAAATATAAGAAAACATAAGATAAAGGGGGTATCTTATGCGGAAGAAGCTAACAAAGCAACTTATTTGGGAATCGTTTTATGAACTGAGTGCGACGATACCATTTGAAAAACTTACGGTGGAGAAGATTGTCAGTCACAGCGGTGTATCTAAGGCAACTTTTTACAGGTGTTTTCGAGATAAGTATGATGTCCTTAATTACAATTCACTTGCAGTTGCGGAACGCTTGATTGGCTGGCAACCCTGCAAGGACTGGAGGGATTTTCTGTTGTGTATGTTTAAAGAAATAGAACGTGAGAGGGATTATTATCGGCGGGCGTTTAAGATATTAGGGCAGAATTCACATTCACGTTTTTTGTTTGAGTATTCGTATGGTGTGGTAAAAAAATGCTACCTCACGACAAATAAGCGAGAAAAAGTGACGAAGGAAGAACACTATATGATTTCCCAGTATTGTCATGGGTGTGTGGAAACACTGGCGGACTGGCTGCAGGATTCTTCCAGACTGAGTGCCGAAGAGATGGCTGATATCTTTTATTATGTTATGCCGGAGAAGATAAAAGGGACATGGATTGTATGATTTAAAAGATGCTGTCGCATTAAAATACTTAATGCGACAGCATCTTTTTTATGTACAGTGATACAATATTGAGAATTCGTTTCAAAAAGAGACGAAAGCAAAAAAATGTCTCAGCAGGATATGGGGGAATATGATATGTTAAAATTATAACAAGGAGAAGGAAACGTGTAATCTAAGGAGGAAATGCAATGATTAACGAAGAAATGCGGAAACGCGCATTAAATCCGCCACATAAGGGGGAAAAAGCACCGAGAGAAAAGATTTTAAAACTCGGAAAGAAAATCACAGATGTAGTGGCACACAAAATTACCGGTGTTACCAGTGAAGATCCGGAGTACTGGGGATTGGCAAGTATTGTCACAGATGAGATGGCAGATATTGCTTTGGCGATGAAATTGCGCCATCACTACACGGTGGAGGAACTATGGAAGATGTGCAAGGTAAAAGAAGAGGAAAAAGCACATTTTCAGGAACTGTTAGATGAGATGAGTTATATCGGTCTTCTTGAGTACGATTATGGCAATAATTATGACCATAATGGTTCGATTCCGGGTCCGAAAGACAGACGTTATTGTCTACCGATGTTTGTACCGGGAAGTGCAGAATTGTTTAACATGGAAGAAGGACCGGAAGGAAATAAGAGATTGCATGAACATCCGGAAGTGGCAAAGTTCTTTGAACGAATGACCTATAATCCGCTGGAGGGTGTGACACATTTGCTCCCACCCGGAGGTGGTGGAGTCGGAATGCATGTAATTCCGGTGGAACAGGCAATTCAGATGGAAAATCAGACAATGGACATTGAGCATTTGTCTTACTGGTTGAAAAAGTACGAGGGACATATTGGAGTAGGCCAGTGTTCCTGTCGTGCCAGCCGCGCTGCATTGGGAGAAGGATGTGCAGATGATGAACAGTGCTGGTGTATCGGCGTTGGTGATTTTGCAGATTATTGTCGTGAGACCGGAAAAGGACATGACATTACATATGAAGAGGCAATTCGCATATTAAAAAAGGCAGAAGACAACGGATTTGTTCATCAGATTACCAATATTGATGGCGAGAATAAGATTTTTGGTATCTGTAATTGTAATGTAAATATCTGTAATGCTCTGCGTACCTCTCAGTTGTTCAACACACCGAATTTATCGAGAAGTGCCTATACGGCAGAGGTGGTAAAAGAAAATTGTGTTGCTTGCGGTAAGTGTGTGGAGTATTGTCCGGCAGGAGCAGTAAAGCTTGGACAGAAGATTTGCACAAAGTCCGGTGAAGTTGAGTACCCGAAGCATGAACTTCCAAACAGCATAGCATGGGGAAAGGAACACTGGGATCCGGATTACCGTGACAACAATCGTAAAAATTGCTATGACAAGGGAACGGCACCATGTAAGACAGCCTGTCCGGCACATATAGCGGTACAGGGGTACTTAAAGATGGCGGCGCAGGGACGCTATCAGGATGCATTGGCACTGATAAAGAAAGATAATCCATTCCCGGCAATCTGCGGACGCATTTGTAATAAGCGCTGTGAGGATGCATGCACGAGAGGAACAATTGATGAAGCGGTTGCAATTGATGCAGTAAAGAAGTTTATTGCAGAGCAAGATATCAACGCCGCGACACGTTATATCCCACCGGTAGTGATTGCATCGAATCAGAAAGAGCATTGGGAACAGAAGATAGCGGTTGTCGGTGCGGGTCCTGCGGGGCTTTCCGCTGCCTATTATCTTGCGACCAAAGGCTATCTGCCAACCGTATTTGAAAAGAGTGAACGCGCAGGTGGTATGCTTACTTACGGTATTCCTTCCTATAAGCTGGAAAAGGATGTTATTGAGGCGGAAATGGAAGTAATCCGTGCATTGGGCGTTGAGATTAAGTGTGGTGTGGAAGTTGGTAAAGATATTACCATTCAGCAGCTGCGTGAACAGGGATATCAGGCATTCTACATAGCAATCGGCTGTCAGGGCGGAAGACTTCCGGGAGTGCCGGGAGAGGATGCATTAGGTACAGAACTTGCAGTTGATTTCCTGCGTCGTGCAACAGATAATCAGGAACAGAAACTGGACGGCGATGTTCTCGTAATCGGTGGAGGTAATGTGGCGATAGACTGTGCAAGAACTGCATCACGCTTTGGCGCTGCAAAGGTCTCCATGGTCTGTCTCGAGACGAAAGATACAATGCCTGCATCAAAACAGGAGATTTTTGAGGCTGAGGAAGAGAATATTGAAATCTGTAATGCATGGGGACCGAAGGAAGTATTAAAGGACGAGAATGGTCATGTGACGGGTGTTGTATTCAAGAAATGTCTTAGAACTATCGACCCTGAGACGAAGAAATTTTCACCGGTTTATGATGAAGAAGAGACTATGACTCTGCAGGCAAATCATGTAGTATTTGCAATCGGACAGAGCATAGAGTGGGGCAGCCTGTTAGAGGGAACAAGAGTAGAATTCTGGAGAGGAAATTATCCTGTGGCTGATCAGCTGACATATCAGACAGCGGAACCGGATATTTTTGTGGGTGGTGATGTTTATCACGGCCCGAAATTTGCAATTGATGCAATCGAAGATGGTAAGTGTGCTGCGGAGTCATTACACAGATATGTGCATGAGGGTGCGGATATGACAATCGGACGTAATCGCCGTGACTTTATCATGCTTGATACAGACGATATCGTAGTGGACAGTTATGATACAGCAGGACGCCAGGAAGCAGGTATGGATGAGACAGTTGATATCCACCATTCTTTCCGTGATGCACATAAGACGTTGACAGAGGAGCAGGTAAAGATTGAGACTGCACGATGCCTCGGTTGCGGAGCAAGCTGGGTAGACCCGAATAAGTGTATCGGCTGTGGTGTATGTACAACGAAGTGTGAGTTTGACGCGATTCGCTTAAAACGAGATCATCCGGAGTGCTCAAAGATGATGAAAGCAGAAGACAAAGTGAAAGGTATTTTGCCGATGGTAGGAAAACGCTTAGGTCAGACCGTGACGACAAAAGTGACGAAAATCGGCAAAAAGGATTAAGCGATGCATGAATTGGGAGTGGTATTTCACATTGCAAAGAAAGTGGAGAAGGTTGCAAGAGAAAATGACGCAGAGAAGGTTCGCACGGTAATTCTGGAGATTGGAGAAGTTTCTACGGTAATACCGGAGTATCTGGTGGATGTCTGGAAGTGGAATTGCAGTAAAACACCGATGCTGGATGGGTGTGAACTGAAGTGGGAGCGAATTCATGCAACGACACTTTGTGAGGACTGTGAAAAGATATATGACACTGTTCCACAGGGAAGAATATGTCCGTATTGCAGCAGTGAGCATACATATCTTGTGACAGGAAATGAAGTGAATATTAAAGAGATTATGGTGGAATAGCAAATGGATAGAAAAAAGAATACAATTATCACGTTTGTTGGCAAGGGAGGAGTGGGGAAAACCTCCCTCTCCGCCTTGTCAGTAAGACTTTTGGCAAAAGCGTATCCGGACAAAAAGATACTGGCAATCGACGCAGATCCGGCGGTGGGACTTGCTACGGCGCTTGGCGTTGAAGTCGGAGTTACCGTGGATGATATCCGAAAGGAGTTTGTGGAGACAGCGGAGGAAGGTGCGGTTGAAACAGCAATAGAATTGTTGGGAGAGGCACGTTATCGTCTGTTTGATGCACTTGTCGAGAAGGATAATATTTCCTTTTTGGCAATCGGAAGACCTGAAAATGCAGGATGCTATTGCAAGGTAAACACATATCTAAAGCAGATTATCAGTCAGATTGCAGACCATTTTGATTATGTAGTGATTGATGGTGAAGCGGGGATTGAACAGGTAAACCGTCGTGTGATGGAAACGGTAACGCATTTGATTTTAGTGTCAGATGCAAGTCAGAAAGGGCTGCAGGTGGCACAGACCATTCATCAGGTGGCAAAAGGACTGGTAATGTTTGAAACAGCCGGACTTATTGTAAACCGGATTCCGGATGTATCCTTGCAGGAATACTTAAAAACCGGAGAACTGTCATTATTGGCATGTATTCCGGATGACAAGGAAATGACACTCTGCGACATCAAAGGGGATAGTGTCTTTGATTTGCCGGAGGACGGAATGGTAGTGAATGGTTTGACAAAAGCATTAGAGGAAATGAAAATACTATAAAATATTGGGGTAGGCATATGAAAGATTTAACACATCTATATTATTTTGAACGTTTGCTTGAAGATGCCGACAATGATTTGGTTCGGCAGGCGCAGGCAGAGGGGCGAAAATGTATTGGCAGTGTCTGTTATCAGATACCTGAGGTATTGCTGGATTTACCGGGGACATTTACCGTACGTCTCCGTGCACCGAGAACAGGATCGATAGAGATGGGTACATACTATTTGACAAGTTTTCTGTGTGAATATTCCAGAGCTTTATTAGAGAGGTCTATCGAGGGTGGATATCGTTTTCTGGACTGTATGATTGCACCGGATGCTTGCACGATGATTAATCGCTGTGTTGAGAATATGGAACTCTTAGAGACGATGGATAAAAAGGGATTCTTCTATCGGTATCTGGAAGTTCCGATGAAAGCGGATGAAAATGGACTGGCGCTCTATGTTGCCGAGTGCCGAAAAAAGATACTGGATGAGTTGAGACAGAAATTTGGAATTGATACTTCTGATGCGGCGCTGCGGAAAGCGGTAGAAAATCATAACAAAGTCTGCCGCTTGGTTACAGAGATTGGCAATTTCCGCAAAGAGGATAATCCGAGAATTACAGGATACGAGTTCCATATTATTTGTATGGCAACCTATGTATGTCCGAAGGACATGCTCATAGAGAAGCTGGAAGAGACACTTGAAGAGTTAAATACAAGAGAGCCGGATGAAAAATGCAAATACCGAGCAAGAGTGGCACTGGTTGGTTCTGAGATTGATGATGTGGATATGGTAAAGCTGATTGAGGAATCAGGTGCATTGGTAGTGGCAGACCGTTTCTGCTATGGTTCTTTGCCGGGAAGAGAAGAGATTTTGTTAAATGATACTGAGGATGTCTTGACACAGATTTGCCGTCATTATATGCAGGCGTGTATGTGTCCTCGCCATATGAATATGGAAAAAATGAATCGGCGCAGAGCGTATGTGAATGAAATTGCAAGAGAATACAGGGCAGATGGTATTATTTATGAACAGATGAAATTCTGTGACCCATGGGCGTACGAGCGGGTGGTAGGCACCTATGTGATGCGGGAGGAGTACCAATATCCGGTATTGTCGATTGACCGTCCTTATGCAGTCGGAACCTCCGGACAGATTCGTACCCGTGTGCAGGCCTTTGTGGAGAGTATAGAAATCAAGAAAATCCAGGGAGGTGGCAGATAATGGGAAAGGCAGTCGGTAGTGAAAAACTGGGTAATTTATACACCAGTGGAAAGGTCAGAAAACGCCGTGAATGGAGAGGCGTCCGTGATACTTTTTATGATTATACCCGTTGGCTGAAAATCATGTGGATGCTGTTGAAATTTATGATGAGACCTGCGAATATTAAAGGATTTTTCCGCTATCGCTGGATGGTAAATTATCTGGCGGTACCTATGATGATTGACAAGCACACGGCAGGACTTCGCGGCAATCACCTGAGAATTGCGCATGAAGAGTATGACCTTGTGGCAGAAGATGTCGCGCTGTTGTTGAAAAATGTATTTCGGGCAGACCGCAATTGTGGGAATGATGAGAAGTTTTCAAAGAAAATTGTCGTTCTTGATGAGAATGAGATGTTTGCGATTATGTGTGGATTCCCGAATCTTAAGGCAGTCAGCTGGGAGACGGCAGCTGTCTATGTATCCGTATTGCTGCGAGGAGATGCGGCGACACATTATCTTGATGTAGTGCAGGAGATGGGATTGCCGGGAGACGTGTGCCCGATGCCGGCAGCAGAGGCAGGTGTGTGCATCGATGATGATATACCGATTTTCGGTGCATGTGCGGTACAGTGTAATACTACCTGTGATGGTTCACTTATGGGAAATGGCATTATGGCGCGCAGATATGAGGCAGAAGGTATTCCATGCTTTCAGATAGCAGCACCGCTTCGTCATACTGAGGAAGGAGTGCAGGAGTACGCGGCACAGGAAATCCGCAATGCCATTAAGTTTATCGAGGATAATACCGGAGAAAAGTGGGATTGGAATGCCTACTTTGAGAACGCAAAGCGATTTAACGAAGAGACGCGGCACCGCGTGGGCTGGATGGAGATGTCACGCACTGATTATCCGCAGGTTATTGGCGCTAATCTGGCATTGTATTCTGAGACTACTTATATGGCAGTTGCGGGACGTGTTCCGGCGTTTGTGGAAGCAGATAGAAGAATTACCAGGCTGGCACAGGAATCATTTGCCAAAAAAGAAAAACTGGTGCCGGAGTACCGCCACCGTGCAGTAATCTGGGGTGTACAGGCACAGTATTATACAGATTTCCTGCCATGGTTGCAGAATTGTTGGGGAATTCTGCCATTGGTAGATATGCTTAGTCTGGTTTATTTTGATCAGATTTCCGAGGATGACCCGGAACAGGCAATTTATGATATTGCCCGTCTGTATGAAGAAATGATTATGAGAAACCGTACGCATGGCGGATATGAGGTTCTTTTGGATGATTTATGGAGATTCTGTGAATATTATAATGCCGATATGGTTATTTTGTGGGAACACATCAGCTGTAAGGCGTTAGATGGTATGCACGGATTGTTCGAGGAGCGTGCAAGGGAGCACGGAATAAAGCTTGTATGGGTAAATCATGATTTGATGGATCCTAGAGTGATTTCCAGACAAAGTATCAGGGACGATGTGAATCGTTATATGAGATCTGTTCTTCGGGAAGAGCCTCTTGACCCTACGCTCGAAGTACTGGATGATGCATTATCTTGGTAAAAGGAGAAGGTGTTATGAAATATTTTGGAGGATGTGATTCCGGCAGTACATTTACAAAGTGTGTGATTATTGATGAAAACGGAAAAATTGTTTCAGATGTAACAATTCGAAGCAGAATAAATTCTGTGCTCAGTGCAGAGGATGCGTTAAAAGAAGCTGTGTCTAAAGTGGCGGAATTGAATACCGCAGAGGATTTGACCTATCTGGTTGGTACCGGCTATGGAAGAAATAAAGTACCGTTTGCAGATGAGAATATTTCTGAGATTAGCTGTCATGCGATGGGAGTCCATGTGGCAGACCCTTCTGTGAAAGCAATTATTGACATTGGTGGACAGGATGTAAAAGGGATAGCGGTAGATACCGATGGAACGGTGTTGAATTTTGCCATGAATGATAAGTGCGCAGCCGGAACGGGACGCTTCTTTGAGGCGATGTCACGTGCGTTTGAAATGGATTTGACGGAGTTTTCAAGATTGTCATTAAAAGCAAAAAACGTAATACCGATAACAGCGCAGTGTACGGTATTTGCAGAGAGTGAGGTTATTTCCCTAGTAGGAGAAGGAAAACCGATGGACGAGATTGCAGCGGGAATCGAGTTGTCGGTTGCAAAGCGCTGCTTTGTTATGGCGAAAAAGGCGGGAGCGGTTGATAAGATTACGCTGACCGGAGGCTGTGCGAAGAACGATGGACTGAAGGCGGCGATTGAGAAAGTACTTCATTTAAAGGTAATCGGTTTGCCGATTGACCCGCAGCTGATGGGGGCTTTAGGGGCAGCAGAATTTGCACGTCAGAAGGGTATGAGTACATCATAAGGCCGAGAGAGGAGAGATTAGGTTGTTAAAGGTTATATTGATTGCAGCACTTGTTCTGGTTATCTTTTTTATACTGACTTTTGTTATTTATTTCTTCAATCTGGATATGAAAATGATGGCAGCAGTGCAGCCGCTGTTATTGAAGCTTTATGACAAAAGAAAAAGAGAGCGTAAGTTATAGTTATGAAATTATATAATGAATGTATCGCCGAGTTAGAAAAAATGCTGGGCGGTTGTGAAATCCGAAGAATTGATGCAGAGACGCGAACTGTTCCATGGGAGGATGCGGGCAGAAATCAGCTGATTTTCCGGCAGGATATGGCATATGAACTTGGCGGAGATACATTGCCCGCAGTCAGCGGAATGCTTCTGAGTGACAGCAGTGAATGTGTGGCGGCGGATGAAATCTGGCTATGTGGAAATGACCTGCCGCACATTACGGAAGATACGCCGTACGCCCGCATTGCGTTGGTGCGCGTGAAAGGGGAGCCGCTAGGTGATGCAGATGCACAGTATCAGATGATTCGGAAAATAGAGTATACACGTTATCATATAAATCCCAGAGGATTTATGATGCGGATATCGGCATTGAATCAGAGAGAGGCAGTCAGAATTGATAAGAGAGCCATACAGGAGGGGTTGGACTTTACTTCGGTGGGAAAACTCTTTTTAGATGCTTATCACAAGTATCCTGAGGTGGAGGCGGTAAAACTGATTTTTATTACGGAACCACGGTTTTCGTATGACGGGCTGTCTACGCTGATGCAGAAAGCAGAAAACATTACCAAGACGCTGGACCATTTATTGAAAAAGGTCGATATGGACTGTAATGCATGCCACTTGAAGGACATTTGTGCAGAAGTAGAAGAACTGTATCAGAATGAAAAAGTGCAATGATTTTCTTGCTTTACAAAAAAAAGTGATAATGTTAGAATACCCTTAGATGTTTTGCAATTTTGGAGAAAGCGGGGGAAAATGTAGATGGCGAATATATTTCAACTACTACTGGAGCAGTTATACCCCGGCAGAACCAGAGCGGTGCGTACGAATCAGAATTATCATGCATCGCATGGCGCGAGAAGTCATAAGCCAGAGGGCGTACAGGGCGAAGCATCATCACAGAAGCGTGAAAGGATACAGAAAGAAGTGGAAAAAGAGGATTTCTTATTAAATCAGATTGATGAGTTCAGAGAGAAAGCAAAGCAGTTGCAGGAACTTTTAGCATCAAAAGAGAACAAGGTGCAGGAACTGCAGTCAATCGTGAATGAGAGAGAAGATAAAGCACAGGAGTTACAGAATATCCTTACAGAGCGTCAGGAAGAAGCGGATAAGATTGTTACAGAATTTACCAAAAAGGTAGACGAACTTGCGAATCAGGTAACATCTAAGATGGATGATATCGAGACGAGTATATCTGAGCAGGTTTCGGAGGTAAAGCGTGCGAGTGCAGAACAGTTAGAGGCGAACCGCAAGTTAAACGATGACCAGATTGCAGCGAACAAGAAGCTTACAGAGGAGCAGCTTGCTACCAATAAGCAGTTCCTTGAGGAACAGGCAATTGCGAATAAGAAGCTGTCCGAGGGACAGATTGCCGAGGTTAAGGTTCTCTTAGAGACGGCGACCACACAGTTAGAGGCAATTAAGACAGAATTGTCTGAGAAGGTGCATTCTGAGAATGTGAAGTGTTACCGCAATATTCAGGATTTGTTTAATGAGTTTGATTCTAAGATTGAGAAGATGGATGCCATGGAGCAGGGAGTAAGCTCTATCCGGGGTTACTTAAAGTGCTTATCATGGTTCTCTGTGTTGAACTTTGTGTTGTTGATTGGTTACATCTTGTATTCACTCGGAGTGTTCAATTTTTAACATAATACGGAATATCGAACAGACGCCGGCAAAAGCCTGCGTCTGTTTGTTTCCGTGAAACAGGACGAAAGAGTGTGCAAAACACATACTGGTTATAGATAGACTTGGAATATAAGTTCTTGGAAAAGAGGAGATATATGAGTACAGAGACAAAAAAAGTGTGGGTTGTTGGTCATAAAAATCCGGATACGGATTCCATTTGTGCAGCTATCTCATATGCATATCTGAAAAATCAGACAGAGGAAAAAGAGCATGTCGCAAAACGTGCGGGAAACATCAATGAGGAGACGCGTTATGTGCTGGAGTATTTTGGGGCAGAGGAACCGGAACTTGTGACATTTGCAGGAACGCAGTTAAAGGATATCAGTATTCGCAAGTCAGCGGGAGTTGGAGCGCAGATTTCTTTGAAACGCGCATGGGAATTGATGAAAAAAATGGATGTTGTGACACTTCCGGTAACCAATCAGCTTGGCAAACTGGAAGGCGTTATCGTTACCAAGGATATTGCGACTTCTTATATGGATGTGCTTGATAACTGTGCTTTATCACAGGCACGTACCCAGTATCGTACCATTGCAGAGACAATTGATGGAGAAGTCTATACAGGAAACGAATATGCATATTTTGTGCGCGGAAAAGTTGTGATGGCGACATCAAATCCGGAGTATATGGAGGAGATGATTGAGGATGATGATTTGGTTATCTTAGGAGACCGTGAGGAAGCACAGCTACAGGCAATCCGCTGTAATGCCAGCTGTATCATAATTGGCGGCGGATTAGAGGTGTCAGAGGAAGTAAAAGCATTGGCAGATAAGCGTGATTGTGTGATTATCACAACTCCGTTTGACACGTTTTCCATAGCCCGATTAATCAATCAGAGTATGCCAATCAAGCATTACATGACAAAGACGAATCTGATTACATTTGATATTGATGACTATGTAGATGATGTGCGTGAGGAGATGGCAAAAGTCCGCCACAGAGACTTCCCGGTGCTCAATGAGAACGGACAGTATGTGGGAATGGTTTCCAGACGTAACCTCATGAGTATGCAGAAGAAGCAGGTGATTCTGGTCGACCACAACGAGCGTTCACAGGCGGTAGAGGGAATAGATGAGGCAGAGATTTTGGAGATTATCGACCATCACAGATTGGGAAGCTTAGAGACGATTTCTCCGGTATTTTTCCGTAACCAGCCATTAGGCTGTACGTCTACAATTATCTATCAGATGTATCAGGAGAAGAACATAGAGATTCCGAAACAGATTGCAGGATTACTCCTTGCAGCAATCATTTCAGATACTTTGATGTTCCGTTCCCCGACATGTACTGCATTAGATAAAATGGTGGCAGAGAACCTTGCCCGAATTGCAGAGGTAGATATTGAAGAATTTGCCAGAAATATGTTCCGTGCGGGAAGCGATTTTAAAAATAAAACAACAGAGGAAATTTTCTATCAGGACTTCAAGGTGTTCCACACAGATGACTGTGATTTTGGTGTGGCACAGATTAGTGCGATGAGTGAGGAAGAACTTGCTAAGGTAGGCGAGCAGTTGCGTCCGTTTATGATTCAGGTGCTTGGTGAGAAAAAGTTAGACATGGTGTATGTCATGCTGACAGACATTTTAGAAGAATCATCGAAGGTTATTTTTGCAGGAAATGAAGCGGGCAAAACCTTGGCGCGTGCTTTTAAAAAGGCAGAAGATGAGAGCGGAATTCTGCTTCCGGGTATTGTCTCAAGAAAGAAGCAGATGATACCGGAGTTGATGAATACGTTAGCGGAGCGCATCTGACAGGTGAGTATGCTGATGCAAAACGCAGATGCAGATTGCAAATACAGATTACAGAAAGTTTTGGCGATAGTCTCTTGGGGACTCGCCAAAGCTTTTTTTGTATGCACGGGAAAATGTCGAGTAATTGCGAAAACCGCAGGCATAGCAGACATCAGTAATAGGAGTTCCCTTGGCAATCAGATCTCTCGCAAGAAACAGACGTTTGGTGGACAGATAACTGCCGATGGTGTAGCCGGTCTGCTCCTTGAAGGTGTGCATCAGATAATATCTGCTTAAGAAAAAATGTGAGGAAAGCTCATCGATGCTGATATCCTCCGTAAGGTGTTCATTCAGGTAGTCAAGAACAGCTAAAATCTTTTCGTTGGAAGTGGAATCGCCAATAAACTCTATATGGTTGTGCAGTGCCGCGCGATTTAGCTGTATCATGAATTCTAAGAACAGAATGCGGTGATACAATTCATTTGCAAAGTCTTTATCCTCGAGGGAACGGTCTAATTCGCGAATGGCAGAACCGAGTTTTCCATTCATGGAAGAGTGAAGGCGAAGAACGTGAGACTGCTCAGCCATTGCCTGACGGAGACAGAGCGATAAATCATTTTCTTTATCGTGGTATTCGTTCAGATAATCAGGGGAAACATAGATAATAATCCGCTCATACGGTGCATCCGAGCGAATGACAGGTTTATGTACTTCTCCGGAATTGACGAGCACAATATCATTTGGGCGAAGGTCATAGGTACGTCCTTCAATACAGTAGGTCACATCACCGCTTAAAAGAATCAGGATTTTGTGAAAATCATGATAATGATAGTTGTACTCTTTGTGTGCGGTGTCCTTGATATGAAACATTTTAAAACTGGTGGTTAAGTAACCGATTTTCTTGTATTCCGGCATAATAAAAATCCTTATATTTTTGTGATTGTAGATGAAGTCTGTTTTTTTATGCAATAGGAAATTGCATCCTATGGCGTAAAAGCACTGCGTGCAACTATGCTTATATTCAATCTAATACAAAAAAACACTATTTGCAATAAAAAAAACACTTAGCTACTATATATTTTAAATAGTGTTTTGTATAATAGTATTATATGAAGAGGACTGCGCGTGTGAAGAACATGGCAGGAAGTGAGACATAACGAAGTAAAAGTGCGGCAGATTTGCGGCACGGAACGGAGGAAAAATGAAGAATTTTAGCAATTACAGAGATTTTGATACAAAGGAAAACTTACATTTTGAGTCAAAGGCAGTGCACGGGGCACTTGGAACAGAGCCGCTGACCGGAGCAGTTAGTATGCCGATTTTCCAGACGGCAACATTCCGGCATCCGGAGCTTGGCAATTCTACAGGATTTGATTACAGCAGACTTTTAAATCCGACCAGACAGGAGTTAGAGCGTACTATGGCAATCTTAGAAGGCGGTATCGAGGGATTTGCTTTTTCCAGTGGACAGGCTGCAAATATGGCAGTGTTTTCTCTGCTTGAGCCGGGTGACCATGTGATTCTTTCCGATGATATTTATGGTGGCACATTCCGTATTATCGGTGATATTTTCGGTAAATACGGTATTACACACACATATGTGGATATGGCAGAATTGGATGAGGTGAAGGCAGCGATTACACCGAACACCAAGATGCTTTTTGTAGAGACACCAACGAATCCGATGATGAAGGTTGCGGATATTCGTGCCATTTCTGATATAGCAAAGGGGATTGGAGCGCTTACAGTTGTAGATAACACATTCTTAACACCATATTTCCAGAAGCCGCTGGAACTTGGAGCAGATATTGTAACACACAGTTCTACTAAGTATCTGGGCGGACACAACGATACCATTTCCGGTATTGTGGTTGTAAAGGATGATGAAGAGATAGCGCACAAGATTCATGTGCATGTGAAATCGCATGGAAGTCAGCTTGCGCCACTTGACAGTTGGCTGATTCTTCGTGGTATCAAGACACTTGCGGTTCGTATGGACAGACATAATGAGAATGCGATGAAGGTGGCAAACTGGCTTCGCACGCAGCCGAAGGTAAAACAGGTATATTATGTGGGATTTGAAGACCACAAGGGATACGAGATTACAAAGAGACAGACAACCGGATTTGGCGGTATGGTTTCTTTTTCTGTTGACAGTTTCGAGACAGTAAAGAAGATATTAAAGGGTGTGGATATGGTTATGTTTGCGGAGAGCTTAGGCGGTACGGAGACACTTATCACATATCCGACCACACAGACACATGAGGACACACCGAAGGATATCAAGGAGAAGCTTGGCATTGACGAGTGTTTCCTCCGTATGTCCGTAGGTATTGAGAATGCGGATGATATTATTGCAGATTTAGACAGAGCGATGAACGGCGAATAATTTCGCTATGTATGAAAGAGAGAGAAAGATATGCGATTTACCAAAATGCAGGCATATGGCAACGATTATGTATATATCGATGCCATTCATCAGGAATTGAAAAATTTGCCGGAGCTTGCGCGATTTGTCAGTGACAGACATTTTGCCATCGGTTCAGACGGCATGGTGTTAATCTGTCCATCGGATAAGGGTGATTTTCGGATGCGAATGTTTAATCCGGATGGTACAGAGGGCGAGATGTGTGGAAATGCATTGCGCAGTGTGGGCAAGTATGTGTATGACCATCGCCTGACGGACAAGACTGAGCTAATCATCGAGACACTCGGCGGTATGCAGCATCTGTGGCTTACCGTGACGGACGGTTATGTATCAAATATTCGCGCGGATATCGGGGAGCCTAGATTATCTGCAAAGGTGATTCCGGTAAATACGGAGTTACCGGAGTTCGTCGAGCAGCCGGTAGAGGTGTTGGACAAGACATTTCACATTACAGCAGTCTCATGGGGCAATCCACATTGCGCAATGTATGTTGATTCGGTAGCAGAGTTGGATGTGGAGCGCTATGGTAAGGCGATTGAGTACATGACATCTTTATTCCCGAATAAGACGAATGTCAGCTTTGCGGAGTTTGTACGCAGAGACTATATTAAGATGCGTGAATGGGAGCGCGGAACCGGAGAGACAATCGGATGCGGAACCGGATGTGCAACCTCGGTTGTGGCAGGTGTGCTGACCGGGCGTTTAGACCGTAAAGTAACCGTGGAGCAGATTGGCGGTCCGCTTTTGATTGAGTGGGATGAAAAGACGAACCATCTGTTTATGACAGGACCATCGCACACAGTGTTTGAGTCAGAGATAGATGCATCGCATATCATCGGCTAAAAGTAGCGGATATGTGATGTATACAGAAACGAGGGAAGATATGAAATTAAGTCAGATATGTAAAGAATTGGAATATGAGTGCCTTCAGGGAAGTATGGACGCGGAAGTGCGCGATATCGTCTATGATTCGAGAAAGCTTGTAAAGGAGACGATGTTCGTATGCATGGTAGGTGCGGTGACGGATGGCCACAAGTACATTCCGGATGCGATTGAAAAAGGTGCGTCTGTTATCGTATTGGAAAAGGAAGAGGAGGCAGCACAGATTCCGGAGCATATTACCGTTCTTAAGGTTGCGTCAGCCCGCAGAGCACTTGCTTATATGTCGGCGGCGTTATTTGACTATCCTGACCGCAAGCTCATTACCATTGGTCTGACGGGAACAAAAGGCAAGACGACCACAACTTATATGATTAAGAATGTGCTTGAGATGGCAGGCAAAAAGGTTGGTCTTATCGGAACTATCGGTGCGCTGATTGGCGATGAACAGCTTCCGTCAAAGAATACCACGCCGGAGTCTTATGAGCTTCATCGTATGTTTGCAGCGATGGTGGAAGCGGGATGTGAGTATGTGGTGATGGAGGTTTCTTCGCAGGGGTTAAAGCTTGACCGCACTGCGGGAATCGTATTTGATTATGGCGTATTTACCAATCTTTCCCCGGACCATATCGGACCGGCAGAGCATGAGTCATTTGGAGAATATTTAGGATGTAAGAGTCTGCTTTTCAGACAGTGCAAGGTTGGTATCGTGAATGCAGATGATGAGTATTGCGAGGAAATCTTAGAGCGTCACACTTGTGAAGTCCGCAGATTTTCCACACGCAGCGAAGAAGAAATGTCAGAAATCTCAGGACTTGCGCCGGAGAATATGCCGCCGATTGATTTGCGCGCATCGGATATGGGCTTTATCAATGAGGATGGAAAGCTTGGTATGCATTTTAAGGTGTCAGGAATGATGAATTGTGATGCCAAGGTGCATATTCCGGGTAGATTTTCTGTATATAATTCGCTCGTGACGATGCTTACATGCCATTTGGCAGGCATTTCGCAGGAGGCAATTTTAGAAGGCTTGGCGAAAGTACAGGTAAAAGGACGCGTGGAGATGCTTCCTGTGTCTAAGGATTACTATTTGATTATTGATTATGCGCACAATGAAGTCAGCACCAGAAGCGTGCTTACGACGCTGCTGGAGTATCATCCGAAGCGTTTGATTTGTGTCTATGGAGGAGGAGGTAACCGCTCCAAGCTTCGTCGCTATGATATGGGTGAGGTGACTGGAGAGATGGCGGATTTGTGTGTGCTCACCTGTGACAATCCTAGAGATGAGGACATTCGTGACATCAACAAGGATATTCAGGTAGGACTTGCAAGAAGTAATGGCAAGTTTATCGAGATTGATGACAGAAAAGAAGCTATTGCGTATTGCATGACGAATGCGCAGCCGGGCGATATGATTGTACTTCTCGGAAAAGGACATGAAGATTATCAAGAAATTAAAGGCGTAAAATACCACTTTGACGAGCGTGAGGCAGTTGCCGAGATTTTAGATGAAATCAAAGAGGGAAAGCGCGGGTAGCTTCTGGCAAACCATACCCCGGAAATTGGGGGGAAATGGGGTATGAAAGTATGTTTTTCATGAACTGATACCCTAAATGAGATGTTTTAGAGGAATAAATAGCTTTTTTTAGTGCGTTTGGGGTATGAGGAGAAGGTTCTGGCAAACCATACCCCGAAAATTGAGCAAAACGGGGTATGAGAGAGTGATTTATTGAACTTCATACCCTTTTAGGGCAAAAAATGTGTTGAAAATAGCCTTTTTGAGAACAAAATGGGGTATGAAAGTATGTTTTCATAAACTGATACCCACAAAATTGCGAACTGAGTTGGAAAGTTTACATAAATTTGAGTAAATCAATTAAAGACTTCAAACTTTCTTTTTTACCTTTTTCAATGCCTAGCTTTCTTCGGATGAATCTACGAACAATTCGGTATATACATTTATATTGAGGAACATCAAGTACATAAATTTTATCAGCATCTTCAAAGCATTGTTTACACCATGTAAAATAAACTCCTTCAATAATCCAATCATCTTTTTGCAAAATTTGATTTAGGAGAGCATCCCTTTCCTGCGGATTTCTTTTTGTTCCATAATCATTTGCAGCATTATCCCATTGTAAATCGTCCAAATCATAATGGGGTATATCAAATTGTTTTGAAAGATTATCAGCAAGAAAAGATTTTCCGCTTCCGGGTGCTCCGATGATATGAATTTTCATGTTTTTGTCCTCCGCAAAATTCAAAATATCTCGTGTATTTTCTCAACTTTGCCCCCTGCCACGAAAATAGCCCTATCCATACACATTATGGATAAGGCTATTATAAATACAATCTATTTTTCTACATTGCTTGGCATTCTAAAGAACAATATTACTGCTCCTATTAGTAAAACACTCAAACCTATAATTCCTGTTGGTATAGGACCCAACAAACTGCTTTTTGTTGATAATGATATCCAATTACCTACTTCTCCGATAATATCAGCAGCCCCATGAATGATTGCTGCATACATACAATTCTTTGTTTTTAAAGTTATATAAGACATCCATATTCCCAATACAATAGTCACTAAAATCATCATTAGTATTCCTGTATATGGTGCACCAAAATAATCTGTACCATAATTCATTCCATAATAGATTAATGGAGCATGAGCCAACCCCCATAATATACCATTAATTATAACGGCACATTTCACAGACATTTTCTTGCACAGTAAAGGAAGCATATATCCCTGCCAGCCAATATCTTCACCAAGAGCTACATACCATATTGGGAGGGCAACAGCTGATATCACATAAACAATCAATCCCATAAGAAACATGGAGCCAATTGTCAGTTCAATATCTTGTGGTACACCAAATGCACCATATGTTTCTGAAATGTATCTACCTTGAAAATCTAAATCTTCAGGAAATATCAAAAAGAACAATACCGTACCCAAAAAGATAGCTGCACCGGGAATCAACGTAGAGAATAATAATGCTTTCTTATTCTTGAAAATTTTTGTACTGAAATTCAGGGATGCTGTATCCTTCGTTAGCTTTCGTGTGACAAAAACAGCTAGAGCAGGTGTTCCCATAAATACAACCGGAAAACTAATAATTGAATATATTGTTTCTCCGAGACTCGGTACAATAATCCCTATAATCCAAGGAATATATAATATTCCAAATACGATTGAAAGAAATATAATCATTCGATTCTTTGTAATGTCTTTTGTTCTAGTTTTCAATGTCTTCCTCCTTGTCTAACTCAAAACCAGCTTGCATCATAAATCCATATGCACCTTGATTAACCATTGCATAAAGTTCTTCTTTAGTTGCTTTTATTAACCCAGATACAACAAAGCACGCAAGTCCATGTGTGTAAATTATAGTATTCCTAAAGAAATCATTCACTTTATCAGCAGATATGCCTAATTGTTTTGCTATCTGTTCTATCATAGCGGAGTTCGCATCGGCAGTTGTAAAAATATCAAAACCACCGGCATGATACCCACTTTCGCCACTCATATACAGATAGCGAAACAGATTCGGTTCATCAAAGGCAATATCAATATATCCTATCCCCACATTTGAAAAAGCCGACATCCCTTCCGAAGCAGAAAGCATTTTTTCATTCGCATAATCCAATGCATACTCTGTCAATGCATTACGAAAATTTTCCATATTTCCAAAATGCCAGGAAATAGGTTGTGTAGAACAACCTATTCTCTTTGCTAATGCCTTAATGTTAATCGATGCATATCCGTTCTGAATCAACATCTCTAAAGCATGTTGCAATATAGTTTCTTTTGGAATTTTCGGACTACTTGGCATATCATCACCTCAAATAATATAAAACAATTTACTGTAAACAAGTTTATAGTATAGCATGGATTCTTATAATGTCAAGAAAAAAATACGAGCAGACTGCACTAAACAATCTGCTCGTAATATATTACCAGACTTCCAAACTATCAATC
>CAZAGJ010000010.1:0-60539 GCA_964484605.1 uncultured Roseburia sp.
TCGTGTTGATGTATGGCTTATATACAGATGTAAAAAGTGCAAACATTCTTGGAATTTGACAATTTATGAAAGAATACGACCTTCAAAAATCAGCCAGAATGATTATGAACTTTTTATGGAAAATGATTATGATTTTGCTTTGAAATATGGAAATGACATGGATTTTTTGAAGAGGAATAAAGCTGAATTTAGTTAATTTGTTAAGCCGGGTAGTTTCTATTCGGCTTATTACTATTGGAGGTGGCTGATGAACTTATCGCATTTTGAAATGCTTGGAGTTGTAAGCCTGCTATCTTATGGAGCAACAATAAGCAATGAAGGAGGACGACAATGATAAAAAAGATACACAAAGACGATATTTCCGTATTAAACTCATTCAATAAATTAACCCGCAATACATTTGGCTTTGACTTTGTAAAATGGCATGCGGCAGGACATTTTGGAGATATGTATGTACCTCACGTGATAATGGATGAGGAAAAAGTAATTTCTAATGTGTCTGTGAACCGGATGCAGTTTGATATAGGCGGAAGCATAAAGAATTTTATACAGCTTGGCACGGTTATGACGGACAAAGTGTATAGAGGTCAGGGAACGAACAAAAAGATTATGGAGTCTGTCATACAAGAATATGCGGATAAGGTAGACGGAATCTATCTGTTTGGCAATGACAGTGTACTTGACTACTACCCGAAGTTTGGATTCGTTCCGTGTGAGGAATATGAGTATTACTTTACATATGAAACCGGAAATGATGTAATCCCATATTCTATGAAAAAAGTGGATATGTCGGATGAAACGCAGGCGAAGCAGGTTTATGTCGTTATGGAGAATTACTTTGCGAATCCCGATGTACCGAATGAGAATGATGGAATGTATATGAGCGAGAATCTGGGCTTATATCATTTCTGGATGGATTCAGTGTACCGAAATAGTATTTATTATCTGCCGGAATGCGGTGCCTATATTGTGGGTGCAATAGAGTTCGACAGACTGTATTTTTATCAGATAATAGGCAAAGAAAAAGTGGACCTTAAAAGAGCTGCCCGGGCATTTGGTGATGGCTTCTCAGAGGTGGTACTGGGATACACTCCGGTGCATAAGGAAGGGCTTAATGTCAGAAAACATAAAGAGGAGGATTGCACCTTATTTATTATAGGGCAGGATTTAAGCTGTGTGAGTGAAAATCAGATGATGTTTCCGATTTTGTCGCATGCATAGGATTGCCATCGTAATTGTTGTTGTAAAAATCTTTAAGCTTTCTTTACCTTTTCTTTGTGATTACTTTGAAAAGAGGCAAAGTTTTTGAATTTAACGCTTGACAAAATATAATACGCGTCTATAATGTAACTAGCTACATGAATAAAACCAGTTAGAATAGGAGGAGCAATGAAACAGGACGATAATCGTATTGGCGCATGGATACAGGTTTTGGAACGGAAACTCGTACAAGATGGAAACAATCTTTTGAAGGATATCGGTATTACAGTAGTACAGCTACGTGTGATGAAATATTTGAAAAATCATCCGGAAGAATCACAGATTGCTGATATCAGTGAATTTTTTGATGTGACGCATACAAGTATGATTCATGTGGTAAATTCCCTGGAAGATAAAGGATATGTTTACCGCGAACCAATCCGCAGAAGCCGTGGAAAGAAAATTGTGTTGACTGATAGGGGAAGAATCCTTGCAGATGAGAATGAAGAGCGTATCGACCATATTGAAGGAATATTGATGGATGGTTTCTCGGAAAATGAAAAGAAAATTCTTTTGGAAATGCTGAAAAAGATGAATGCAAACCTTGACGAGTATTTTGAAAGATAAAAGAGAATGGCTATGATAGAGAATAAAGCAGAAAAGATAATAACATTTGAAGAACATTATGTATGCCCTGATATTGTGGATATGTGCTATGACTATGCAGAAGCACATGCCACATCACCGATTGAAAAGAAGCGTCTCGAAGGAAGCAGACAGATTGCAAAGACAGGACCGCTTACGGATTTAGGAGACAGAAGGCTTGCGTGGATGGATGAGAAGGGCGTGGATATTCAGGTGCTCATTTATGGGGATAATTCCCCGCAAGATCTTCCGGCATCACTCGCCGTTGAAGCGTGTAGAAAGGCAAATGATTGGCTGGCAGGAGAAATTGGAAAATATCCTGACCGCTTTATAGGTTTTGCCACACTCCCAGTCGATGATCCAGAAGCGGCGGCAGAAGAGCTGAAACGCTGTGTAAATGAGCTTGGATTTCGTGGTGTTGGAATGAAAGCAACATATGACGGAAAGGAATTCATGGATGAGCCGAGATTTGAACCAATATGGGAAATGGCAGAAAAACTGGCTGTTCCAGTAATTCTGCATCCGACTGATGTAAAAACAGAGGTACAAAAAGCGTATTATGAAGGAACGAATATTGATCCGATTTTATCTATTATGATGAGAGGTTGTGCTATCGGTTGGCATTATGAGACTGGAATTGCGTACTTGCGGCTGATTGTATCTGGACTCATAGATCGCCATCCGGATATAAAACTTATTATGGGACACTGGGGCGAGATGATTCCGTATTATTTTGACCGATTGGACATGGTTATAGGCAACTTGGCAAAAGAGAAACTCTCACATAATGTATCGGATTACTTCAAAAAAATGTATGTTATGCCGAGCGGCATGATTCCGGCAGATGAGAATGCAGTGCCTGAGATTGATCCCGACTTCCGCATATGTCTTGATTTCTATGGAGAGGATCATATTCTATGGAGCAATGACTATCCATATCGTATAGAGGCGCCGATTCCACAGATTAGAAACTATATTGAAGGACTTCCAATTTCAGGAGAGGGAAAAACAAAGATTATGAATGAAAATGGTAGGAGGCTTCTGGGAATGTAAGCCAGAAATATAATCAGATTTGAAAGGATGGTAACAATGGAAATAATTACAACAAGGAAACTGAATGACAATCTCTATCAACTCAGTGAAAATATTTCTTCTGAGGCTGCTGTGCAGATGTATCTTGTTACAGGGACTGAAAAAGCAGCTCTTATCGACACCGGTTATGGTTTAAGTGGAGATTTGGATAAAGTTATCAGAACAATTACTGATAAGCCGGTGGTTTGTCTTGTGACGCATTGCGATCCAGACCACGCCGGTGGTGCTGCCTTATTTGATGATATTCATATGAGTGACAGAGAACAGGCACTTATGGATGGTGGTTCTATTAACCCGACGGGACGTTTGGGCTCTGCACAGGCAATGGCTGATGAGGAGCGGGTAAAATATTTTAAGAAACATATGCTTAGAGCGAAGAAGTTTACTTATAAAAATATTGAAAATGGTGAAGTGTTTGATTTGGGTGACTGCACATTGACTGCCATTTCTTTTCCGGGACATACGGAGGGAAGCATGTGCTTTTGGAATAAGGAAGAAGATTACTGTCTGGTCGGAGACGCAGTAGCGAATGTTAATGCGCCGGTACTTTTTTTTAAGAAATGTCTACCGCTAGAAGATTATAAGGAAAATCTGATAAAATTTATTGCAAAGGTTGGAGAAAACTGCAAACTATACTCCGGTCATAATGTGGATGCATTATCGAAGGATATGATTGCTGAAATTCCGGCTCTTTGTGATGAGGTATTGAATGGAAAGACGGAAAAAGATACTCCATACAGACCGCCGTTCATGAGGGAAATTTCTGATCAAGCCGATATCAGAGAGAAAATCAAGATGAAGTTGATAAGCAAAACTGTTGCGAAAAAAGAACTTGGAGACGCGGTGCCGATGGAGCATAAAGGCTGTAAAGCTAGTATCAAGTATAATGCAAATAAGCTTCGTTGCGGTGAAGCGTGACAAATATAGGCGACCAATCCCCTTGAATTCCTCCACATTTAATAGTATAATTTTTAACAATGAGCTTATAAGAGGATTATATAAGGAGGAGTCAACAATGATTAACTGGAAGAATTTGGATGCGATTGATTCATATCAGGAACTTTCAAAGGTTGCACGTGTGAACCTTGCGGAGGTTATGTCAGGAGAAAACGGTGCAGACCGAGTGAGAAAATACAGCGTTCCGATGGCAGAGGGACTTGTTTATAATTACGCTGCAAAGCAAGTGGATGATACCGTGCTTGCCGCTCTTGCAAAATTGGCAGAAGAGACACAGCTTGTTGAGAAATTTGAAGCCCTCTACAATGGAGAAGTTATCAATACAGGAGAGAATCGTCTGGTACTTCATCACATGACACGAGGACAGCTCGGTGAAGCTGTTGTGGCAGATGGTGTAGATAAGCGCACCTTCTATATGGAGCAGCAGAAGAGAATCGCTGAGCTTGCTAATAAGGTACATAACGGAGAGATTACAAATGCAGCAGGCGAGAAGTTTACGACTGTAGTTCAGATTGGTATTGGCGGCAGTGACCTTGGTCCTCGTGCGATGTATCTTGCGCTTGAGAACTGGGCAAAGATGAACGCTACATTTAAGATGGAAGCTAAATTCATCAGCAATGTTGACCCGGATGATGCAGCAGCAGTATTGAATGGCATTGATGTAGAGCATTCCCTTTTTGTACTTGTTTCTAAATCCGGTACGACACTTGAGACACTGACAAACGAGTCCTTCGTGAAGGATGCGTTAAAGAACGCCGGACTGGACGCTTCTAAGCATATGATTGCTGTTACAAGTGAGACATCCCCATTGGCGAAGAGTGAGGATTATCTGGCGGCATTCTTTATGGATGATTATATCGGAGGACGTTTCTCTTCCACTTCCGCAGTTGGCGGTGCAGTATTATCACTGGCATTCGGACCGGAGGTATTTGCGCAGTTCTTAGACGGAGCGGCAGAAGAGGATAAGACAGCAAAGAATAAAGATTTGCTTCAAAATCCGGCAATGTTAGATGCATTGATTGGTGTATATGAGCGCAATGTGCTCGGTTATCAGAACACGGCAGTTCTTCCGTATTCTCAGGGCTTGAGCCGTTTCCCTGCACATCTGCAGCAGTTGGATATGGAGTCTAACGGAAAATCTGTCAACCGTTTTGGCGAGCCTGTAAACTATGTGACAGGTCCGGTTATCTTCGGTGAGCCGGGAACCAATGGACAGCACTCCTTCTATCAGCTGCTTCATCAGGGAACGGATATCGTACCGCTTCAGTTTGTTGGCTTTAAGAACAATCAGATGGGAAGAGATGTCGTAATTCAGGACAGCACCAGCCAGCAGAAGCTTTGTGCAAACGTGGCTGCTCAGATTGTTGCTTTTGCATGTGGTAAAGCAGATGAGAATCGCAATAAGAACTTCGAGGGAGGTCGTCCATCCAGCATCATTATTGGTGACCGGTTAAATCCTAAGACACTCGGTGCACTTTTGGCACACTTTGAGAATAAGGTTATGTTCCAGGGCTTCGTATGGAATATCAACAGCTTCGACCAGGAAGGCGTACAGCTCGGAAAAGTATTGGCAAAGCGCGTTTTAGCACACGATACAGACGGCGCACTTAAGGTATACAGTGATTTGCTGAATATCTAATAGAAGAACAGTTGCTAAAATAATGTGATAAAACAAAATAAAACACCGGTATGGTTATGTAAACCATGCCGGTGTTTTGTTTTTGAAAACGTTTGTTTTCCTTATGAAGCAGACGAATTAGCGTTTTCTGCTTTTTTGTCCTTAATATATTTCGTCCACTTGATATAGCCGTAAGTGGTATTGGTGAGATATCCTACCTTCAGCACAAGCAGTACCCACTGTCCGGAAAGAATATTAATCGCTGCTTCCAAAAGTGCAGATATGTACCATGCAATCCACTGCTCGCGGTAACGGAGCAGGATAAATACACCATTTGCAATACCAACTGCACTGACACAGGCATCCATGTAACAGATTAACACTTCGATGTTGCGGTTCTTTATGAAATCGCCGCCGATGTCAAGTGTTGTCAGGAAGTAACCGACGATTACAGTCCAGAGGATAATGCCTGCAATAACCATAACCTCCTGCTTGCCGGTCAATGTGCGGACTTCCGTCAATTCATCATCCTTGTTGTCCGGATGGCGATGCCAGTTGATGAAGCTGATGATGTCAATCGGAAGCCAGAAGAACAATGTGGTTGCCATAGTTGCAAAACGATATGCCAGTACAATACACATGGCGATTTCTGTTAATTCTACGAATACGGATACGATAAAATTCCATTTGCTCTGCTTTGAGATTAAAAGTTCACAGGTGATATTCAGAAAAATGTCAAGCAGGTAAAGTACCATGATGATTTTTCCGTTGACACCGTTTACATCTTCTTCCGGGAAGAGAAATGCAAAGATAAACGCTAAGATGGTAATACTGAAGAACCATACTTTTTCATAGGTTGTGAAATAGTTCCAAAGCTGGATTAATTTGTTCTGTTTTGTTGTCTGGGTAGTCATGTCATCAAAACCCTGCCTTTCTTATAGTGTATATGCGAATACGCTCAAACGCTACAATTATACACTATTATTGAAAGGTTGTGGTAGAGGTTTTTGAAATTTATTCATCTTTCAAGCTCTGCATATATGCATGCATTGATTCTGCGACCACTTTGCTGTGTGCAACTGCTTCCACAACGGTTCGGGCACCGTTTACGACATCACCGGACGCAAAGATACCCGGGCGGCTGGTGTGACCTGTCTCGTCGGCGATGAGCAGTCCGCGCTCATTTGCGGTAAGTCCGGTAGTGGTATTGACAATGCGGTTCTGCGGTCCCTGGCTGATAGAGATAATCACACTGTCTGCCGGGTAGAGCTGCTCGGAATTCGGTATGTCAGTAAATGAACCGTCCTCATTTTCAATAATATCCTTGAAGATGACGCCCTTATCTGTAATCTCGACAGGAGCTTTGTTGTATTCAAACTGTACGCCTTCTAACTGTGCGTAGCTGAACTCGTGCTGGCTGGCAGCAACCTTCTGCGTGAGAGAGAAACAGGTTAAATTGCGAGTTCCCTTGCGGATTGCAGTTCTGGCTACGTCCATAGCGGCATTTCCGGCACCGATAACGATAACACGCTCGCCGAGAGAATAACTGTCAGGATTGTTCAGATAGTTGATGCCGAAATGCACATGACCCAGCGTCTCGCCCTTGATGTGGAGAGCGTTTGGTTTCCACACACCGGTTCCGATGAAAATCGCTTTATAACCATCGCGGAACAAATCGTCAATGCCGATGGCGCCGCCGATGTGCGTATTCGGACGGAATTTAATCCCTTTCAAATCCAGATGCCGGTATTTAAAATCATCCAGTACAGACTTCGGAAGGCGGAACTCAGGGATGCCGTAGCGGAGTACACCGCCAATCCGGTCTTTGCCCTCGAAGATGGTTACGTCATATCCGTAGCGTGCAAGAATGACAGCGATGGTAAGTCCGGCAGGACCGGAACCTACGATAGCGACACGTATACCATTGGACGGTGCAGGTCCGGCGGTCATCTTGTTTGCATAGGTGGTAGAAATATAGTTCTCAATCGTTGAAAAATGAACAGGTGCGCCCTTTCGACCTAACACGCAGTGACCTTCGCACTGGTTCTCGTGGTTACAGACAAGACTGCATACAGTAGTGAGCGGGTTGTTCTCGAAAAGTATTTTCCCGGCATCATCCAGTTGGTTCTCTTTTAACAAGCGGATGACTTCCGGAATAGGCGTGCTGATAGGGCAGCCTTTCTGACACTGTGGAATTTTGCAATTCAGACAGCGATTTGCCTCGTCCATAACGTGTAATGCCATATATAATCCTCCCAAATTGAATGTATATTTTGCTCGCCGTCATTTTATCATAACAAGTGCTGTGGTGCTATCCTTTTTAGGGATAGTACGAAAGAAAAAACATAGTAGGAACAAAAAGTAAAAAAATTGTACTCATTCTAAAAAAAATCGGTTTAAGAATCTATAGTGTTATTTTATAATGAAAATGGTGAAAAAGATTTGTGTCATATACCATAATCCGAAGCACTTGGAATATGGCACATACAGGATAACAAAGGTCGTGTCAGACACATGGACGACACGTGTAGGAAATCCAAGAAAGAAGGACGGGAACAATGGATATTGAAGTAAAAGAGTACACGCAGCCGGGCTATGCACCGGTTATTGATTTTGAGAGTTGGCGAGTGGCAGTTCTAAACGACATCGATGAACTGGAAGTGCCGAATCTGAAAACCATGCAGAGGCATCTGCTGAGTGATGAAGTATTTGTGTTGCTGAAAGGCAGCTGCACACTTTTTGCGGGAGGTAGCGGAGACTCTGTCGGACGGATTCACAGCGTAGTATTAGAACCGTACAAATGCTACAATGTAAAAGCTGGTGTATGGCATACGCATACGCTTGCACCGGACAGCAGTGTGCTGATTGTGGAAAACCGCGATACGTGTGAAACTAATTCACCGACTGTAAAGTTAAGTGAGCGCCAGATAGAAGAACTGCGTGCCTGTGCGAAATAGACGAAGGAAAGCCTTGCTGCAGGAGCGGTTAAAGGATAATAGTTCTGGATAGAATAAATAAAAGAATGTACGAAAATCATAGATTTTATGTGCATTCTTTTTTTTATTTTTGCTAAGGAAATTGAGAAACCGTCCGATATAACAACTAGAAAGTTTATTTTCATGGAAGAAAGGAGATGCCATTATGCGTATAGAAGCTTATAATCAGGTGGCTCAGGTGTATAAGGCAAATGCGGCTGTTGGAACAGCAAAGACCTCCAAGACAGGCGTGTGCCGTGATGAGGTACAGATTTCATCAATCGGACGCGATTATCAGGTTGCAAAGCAGGCCGTGGCAGATGCTTCGGATATTAGAGAAGAGAAAGTTGCAGAACTTGCTGCAAAGGTTAATTCCGGCAGTTATGATGTGAGTGCAGATGATTTTGCAGGCAAACTGCTTGAGAGATATTATGCATTTACGATGTAATAAAGAATGAAAGCTGATATGAGAAGTGAGGGCAGACCGTGGCTAGTTTGATGCAAGAACTTTTGGAAGTCTTAGAAAAAGAAGAAAAACAGTATTTGGAATTGATTGAACTGAATGAGACAAAGAGACAGTCGATTATCAAGGCGAATGTGGAAGAACTGAAGAAGGTAACTGCCAGAGAGCAGGAGATTGCGAGTGTACTGCTCAATCTTTCCAATAAGCGCGGCGAGGTGCTGACAGATATGGCAACGGTTCTCGGCAAGGACCCGCAGAATATGACGATTCAGAAGATGATAGGATATCTGGAGAGCCAGCCTAATGAGCAGGAGCAGCTTATCAGGCGCAGGGACAGACTTTATGAAGTCGGCACACAGGTCAAGACTTTTAATCAGCAGAACGAAACCCTCTTGAAGCAGGCATTGGAAATGCTAGAATTTGACATCACGCTGCTGAAAAGCATGAAGCAGGCACCGGAGACGGCAAACTACGACAAGAATGCGTACAACACGGGGGATTTGCTTGGCAGCAGTGGCTTTGACGCCAAGCAATAAAGGAGGAAGCTACCATGGCAAATGGTTTTGGAAGTTTATCTATCGGCGTAACGGGCTTACAGAACGCCCAGACCGCATTAAATACAACCGCAAACAATCTGGCGAATGTTGATACAACCGGATATGTCCGTCAGCAGGTACTGTTTGCGGATCGTAATTATCTGACATTTAATACATCAGCGGCTATTAGCAAACAGCAGTCAGGACTTGGTGTCAAGATTGCTGATGTTTTACATACAAGAGATATTTTCCTGGACAGATCTTATCGTACCGAATCGGGACGTCAGGCTTTTTATGAAGCAACTTATGCGGCGACTGAGGAAGTAGAGACTTATTTTCAGGAGATGGAAGGACAGGAGTTTCAGGACGCACTCGAGGATTTCTGGCAGGCATTTCAGGAATTGTCTAAGGCTCCGGATGACAGCATTTACCAGAATCTGGTAATTCAGAAAGCGCAGCTTTTTGGCAGTCGCGCATCAGCAGTGTATTCCGGACTTCAGAGTTATCAGCAGAATATCAATACCCAGATTTCAGATGATATAGATAGAATAAATGAATTGGGAAAGACCATTCATTCATTAAATATCCAGGTTCAAAAAGTTGAGGCAGGAGATATTGAGACGGCGATGACGCTTCGCGATGCAAGAGATCAGGCGTTAGACGAGCTTGCTTCCCTGGTTGAGATTTCATACCATGAGACGGAGGGCGGTTCGGTAAAAGTCAATATTGAGGGTGTAGAATTTGTAGATGAAGTCACATATCACCCGATTGAGAAAAATATTGATGCGTTGACAGGATACATCACACCATATTGGGGATATCTTTCCAATGAGGAAAAAGGCAAATATATAAATGTATTTGAATTTACGAAAGATATTTCTACTGCCAATAAAAATGATATGGGAGAGCTCAAGGCGTTAATTCTTGCCAGAGGCGACTATGTGGCGAACTATCAGGATGTCCTTGGACTGGATCAGGATACCTACAACGACACGACGGGGATGTCTGTTATGCTGAAAGCCGAGGCAGAGCTTGACCAGCTGATTCATGGAATTGTGACAGCAATCAATGATTTACTCTGCCCGAATGTTGAGGCGGCGGATACGATTAGCGAACTGACCGGCGGCGCGACGACAAGCATTGATGTTACGCTGGAGGATGGTACGGTAGTTACACTGACCGGTGACATGAGGATTCTGGATGCAAAGAATTGTGCAACGGGAGCGGATGGCGAGCTGCCGCCGCAGGAATTGTTCACACGTGTTGGTACAGAGCGATATACGAAAGCAACCTATACTGATGCCGCAGGAACACATGAGATTTACATTTACAATGAGGAAGATGTAAATGATACTTCTAAGCAGTATACATTGACGAGCCTTCAGGTAAATGAAGCTATGATTGCGCAGGAGAGTGCGTTGCCACACCTTAAACAGAATGGGGATGTGGATTATGCATTGGCAGCTGATTTGGCAGCTGTTTGGGATCAGGCATTATTAGTTTTAAACCCGAATGATACAAAGGCGTGCAGCTTCAAGGACTATTATGATGCGATGATTGGAGAACTTGCTACACTTGGAAATGTATATAGTTCGACGGCATCAAGCTTAAGCGGAACAGTGGAAGCTGTTGAGAACCAGAGACAGCAGATTATTGGTGTTTCCTCGGATGAGGAACTTACATATATGATTAAGTATCAGAATGCATATAATGCAGCGAGTCGTTACATCAATGTGGTTGATGAGATGATTGAGCATTTGATTACACAGCTTGGATAAGCGGAGGGATTTATATGCCATCTACATTTTTTGGATTGACAATTGCAACATCAGGAATGAATGCGTATCAGGTGGCGCTGAATACGACAGCAAATAATATAGCGAATGTACAGACGGATGGATATACGAGACAGCAGGCGAACAGGGTGGCTTCCGGAGCGCTTCGTGTATACCAGAAATACGGAAGTGTCGGCACCGGTGTTACCACGACATCTATCACACAGGTGCGCAATCAGTATTATGATACGAAGTATTGGTACAATCAGTCTTCAGTAGGTCTGTATGAGACGAGACTCAACTATTTGCAGCAGATTGAGAACTATTTTATTGATGATAGTACTGCAAAGGGATTTTCCACCATTTTGAACACGATGTTCAATGATATGGATACTTTGAAAAACAACGCATCTGATGTAAACGTTAGACAGCAGTTTATCGGAAGTGCACAGAACCTTGCTACTTACTTTAACAGCGTGGCATCCGGGCTTGGCGAGATTCAGAGCAGTACCAATGATGAGATTAAATCTACGGTTATGAATATCAATGCGATTGCTGAGAAGATTGCAACCTTAAACGACCAGATTAATGTTATCGAGGTTCAGGGCGGATATGCAAATGAACTTCGCGACCAGAGAGCTGTTCTGGTTGATGAATTGTCTGCAATCGTTCCGACAGAAGTGGAGGAACTTCCGGTTAAGGACAGCAACAATCCGGATCACTATACGGGAGCCAATTATTATACAGTGAAAATTGGCGGACAGGTTTTGGTTAATACTTATGAGTATTATACGCTGGACTGTGTGGCAAGAGAGAACAAGGTAAATCAGTCAGACATAGATGGTTTGTATGACATTAAGTGGTCGACGACAGGAAATAGTTTTCGCGCGGGCGGAAGCAGTATGTCCGGTTCGTTAAAGGCGTTGTTTGACATTCGTGACGGTAATAATGGAGCGAATTTTACGGGTCTGACGCATGTGCTGAATTCAAGCCAGCTTCAGGTAACAAGACCTTCCATGACGACTATTGAGGAACTTACCCTTCCGGAGAAGGGCGTGCTCACTATTAACGGCAAGGATTATGAGTACGATGGATTTACATATGAGACAGATGCAGATGGTAATATTACATCTTACACGTTTGACTTGAGTGAACCGCTGACACTGCAGGGACAGGCGAAGGTTGACAATAGAAGTGCAGCAGTCGGAACGGCTGTAAATTCAATGGGTATTCCGTATTATATGGCGCAGATGAATCAGTTTTTGCGTAGCTTTGCAACTGCATTTAATGATATTCTTTGGCAGGGCGAGGACTTGAACGGAGCCAAGACAGACTATTACGCTTTCTTTACCGGAACAGATAAAGTGACGGGAGAAGAATTCATATTTGACGGCTTGGATGCGAACGGTGTGGCTGGAAAAGGTTCAGCGGTAGACAGTTATTACAAGCTGACAGCAGGAAACATCTGCGTGTCAAATATTTGCCAGAAAGACCCATCCTTGCTTGCGACAACGACAAGCATTACAGGAACCGGCGGCGTGGATGCATATGATTTGATAGAGAAGCTTGCAACCTTAAAGAGCGATGTTGTTCTTTACCGTGGCGGTACAGCAGATGGATTCCTAAAATGTATGATATCAGATATTTCCATAGATACACAGGAATCTGAGATTTTCAGCAAGAATTATGCCAATATTGCAAATACGATTGAAAACCAGCGGCTGTCTGTATCGGGAGTAGATGAGGATGAGGAGGCGTTAGACTTGGTTAAGTTCCAGAACGCGTACAATTTGTCTTCAAAAATGATTTCCGTAATGGCAGAGATATACGACAGACTGATATTAGAAACGGGTGTATAGGAGGAATAGCAAATGCGTATTACTAATAACATGATGCTTCGCAGTACATCTAGCAACATCAATGGGAATAAGATTAATGTAAACAATCTCAATAATCAGATGTCTTCCCAGAAGAAGATTCAAAGACCTTCCGAGAACCCGGTTATTGCAATCCGTGCATTGCGCCTTCGCAGTACACTGAGTGAAATTGACCAGTATTATGAGAATAATATCCCGGATGCAGAGTCATGGCTGGAAGTTACCGAGACAGCGCTTAAGAATATGGTAAAGGTTGTCGGAGATATCCGTACACAGTGTATTGCCGGAGCGAATGACCCACTGACAGAGGATGACAGAAATACAATCCTGACGACACTTGAGAAATTGCGTGATCAGGTTTATTCAGAAGGAAATACAGACTATGCAGGCCGCACGGTATTTACCGGATACCGCACGAATCAGAAACTGACGTTTATGGATGACGACCAGACAACTTCTTATGATATCACACAGCCATTGAGCTATAAGGATATTCAGGAGTACCGCTATTATAGCGACAAGGTCACAGTTCCGACAACAGAGACAGAAGTGCTCAATAATACAATTACCAATCCACAGCAGGCGACCTTTGACAGAATCCGTATGAGCTACTCCGAGATTGACAGTATCACAGGTTTTAATAGTGTGACAGGTGATCCGGAAGTGGCGGATGGTACGACTACGACATCGACAACGATTGCATATAAAGATGCGGACGGCACGACGCTCGGAACGATAGGCGTGACGGTGTATGACACGCTTGAGGATTGGGCAGCAGCCAATGGCAATTCTTACAAGATTGATGAAACTGCAGGCAATCAGGCTGTATTTATCAAGGAGACGGGAGAGTTGATATTAGGAGAGAAGGCATCCTCCGAAATACGCAACAATAAGGCAAACCTTGATTTGGACTATACAAAGACAGGATTTGATAAAGGCGAGCTTCGCCCGGAGTACTATTTTAACTGTACAAACACTACAAATCCGACAGACCCGATTGAATATATCAAATATGAAAATGGCAAAGAAGTATACCAGGATATTGAATATATCGTGGCAACAAATCAGACCTTGAAAGTAAATACACAGGCGTCTGATGTGTTTGATGCAAACCTCGGAAGAGATGTGGACGAACTGATTGAAGCAGTGAGATTTGCACAGGAAGCATATGATAAGGTTGCAAAGCTTGAAGAGATGCAGAAGATGTCAGAATATTCATCGGATGACGATCAGGCGGCACTGGAGTCATGGCTTTCAGCAGCCCAGAAGGAACTTGACTATGCCAATAACAATATGCAGAAACTCTATAATAATTACATTGGTTTCTGCGACGATTATCTGGAAGAGTTGAACCTCGCGAAGACAGAGGTCGGAAGTAAGGGGCAGAGCCTTGAACTTATCAAGAACCGCATGGAGAATCAACAGACAACAGTGGAGACATTGATGTCTACAAATGAGGATAGGGATCTCTCTGAGATTATCATTGATTATACGTCTGCACACAATGCATATCAGGCAGCTTTGCAGGCAGCGTCCAAGATAAATCAGAATACCTTATTGAACTATATTTAAGACTTATATACGGCTGCATACTTTGTGCAGCCGTATCATTAACTAGGAGAAGGTGGAGGAAACCAGATGAAAGCGAATACCAGACTTTTTGGAGAGATTGATATTGAAGAAGAAAAAATTATCATCTTGGAAAATGGGATGATTGGATTGCCGGAATACCGGAAATTTGCTTTGATTTTTGATGAGGGAAAGGACAGAAAAGCTTCTTCTGTTATGTGGCTTCAGTCTATGGATGACCCGCAGACGGCATTTCCGGTTATGCAGCCGAATGCAGTGAAGCCGGATTACAACCCGATGGTAAGCGACGAAATACTTTCTCCGCTGGGCGCGATGAACGAGGACAATACATATGTCTTGGTTACTTTGACGGCATGTGCAGATGTAAAGGAAACGTCTGTCAACTTAAAAGCCCCGATTGTTATTAATACGGATACCAAAAAGGGCTGCCAGATTATCGTTGAGGATGACTATCCCGTAAAATTTAAGGTTTATGATGCCATACAGGCGAGAAAGAAAGCGGAGGAATAAGATATGCTGGCATTGACAAGGAAAAAAGGGGAATCACTGGTTATTAACAATAATGTGGAGATAACTGTGTTGGAAATTCGTGGAGATCAGGTGAAAATAGGAATTTCAGCACCGAAGGAAGTGCCGATTTACCGGAAGGAAGTTTATCTGCAGATTCAGAATGAGAACAAGGAATCATTAAGTAATATAGACGCGATGGAAGCTTTGAAGAATCTTTTTTAAAAAATGTTAATAAAATCGGAGTTTTTTCCGATATATGACATAGAAAATTGAGTTGTACAGGGGATGTACGTTGATAAATATCACATGGAGGTGGTAGAAATGGGAATTGAAAAAATTTCAGCTAGTGGCGCGGCATCGTATCAAGGAAGTGCGGCAGCGTCAGCGGCGGCAACAGTACCGCAGGGTGTAGAAGTAGCAGAGACGGCGGGTGTGACCGTACAGGCTGCAGCAGTACAGGATTTTTCTCTTAATGCAGATTCTGGTAAGGAAGCGAATGGTACAGACGAGCGCGTTGCTTCTGACAAGCAGCTTAAGAAGGCAGTAAATGACCTGAATAAGCAGCTTACGAATTCAGAGGCAATTTTTGGAATTCACGAAAAGACGAATCGTGTGACGATTAAAATCGTGGATAAGACGACGAAGGAAGTTATCAAGGAGTATCCGCCGGAGCAGACGCTTGACATGATTGCAAAGGTTTGGGAGATAGCGGGAATCCTTGTGGATGAAAAGCGATAGATTGCATACACAGAAAGGTAAGGTGAGTATATGCCGATTCGTATTACAGGATTGAATTCAGGATTAGATACTGAGGCGATTATATCTGCACTTGTATCTTCTTATAATTATAAGACGGAGAAGTACAAAAAGGCACAGACGAAGCTTTCCTGGAAACAGGAAGCGTGGCAGACGCTGAATACTAAGATTTACAGCTTTTATAACAATGTGGGTAAACTGCGTTACTCTTCAGCATACAATCTGAAGTCTACTACAGTTTCAGACAGCACCAAGGCAACGGTAACGGCGGCAAGTAACGCGCCAAACGGTACACAGAGACTGAATATTACGCAGATTGCGCAGGCAGGTTATTTGACGGGCGGCAAGCTTGCCTCAGGAACAACTACAGGAACGACCTTGGCAGAGTTAGGCTATACCGGCGGTGACGGTAAGATTACCGTGACGAAGGGTGATGGTACGACAAAAGAGATTGCTATTAGTCAGGGTACGACGGTCAGCAGCTTCATCACTTCTCTGAAGAATGCCGGCTTGACAGCAAGCTATGACACGACCAATAATCGTATATATGTCAGCTCCAAGAATACCGGAGCAGCAAATGATTTCACTCTGACAGGTGCGAATGTAGACGGGGCAAATGCTCTCCGTGTATTGGGATTGAAAGTGGAGTCTTCTGCAACCGATGCTGCATATGCATCTTATACGTACTACTATGATGCAGACCCAGACAAGATTAAGTCAAAGGTTGAAGATGGGGTAGCTAAATATGCGGCAGCATTAGATGCATATAAGACTGCTTCTGCACAGAATGCGAATATGGCAGCATCCTATGGATATGCTTCTGCATATTCTGCGATGATGGATGTCCTGAATAAGGTTACGGATGCTACCGACAGACAGAAGCTTCGCACTCTGCTTGAGATGACAGCTTCACAGCGCGTGAACAGCGTGATGGATGCAGAAGGTAAGGTTTATACCAAGACAGGAACAGATGAGGACGGCAACACTATCTATTCTTACGGCGAAGGCACTGACAAGAAGTATATCAAGAGTGTTGTGACTGTTACATATACAGGAAGCGATAATAAGACCTACACGTTGAATGAGGATAAGACCTACACGGATGAGGCCAACAAGATATGGAAAGCTTCCGATGAGAAGGATGAAAATGGTAACACAATCTACACACATGAAGAAAACGGAACTGTAGAGAAGATTACGATTTCAAGCAAGAGCGAGACATCCTATTATTCGGTAACTCCAAACACAGAGAGAACCACCACATATACAGTGGGTGATGTAACTTATACATCCAATGCAGATGGTACATATACCGGCTCTGACGGTAAGACATACGAATTTGATGAGAACGGTACATCCTTAGTTTGCAAGGATGATAACAGTATTGTGGTCGGCCTTGCAGATGCAGAGATGAAAGAGACACTCAAGACTGTATATGAAAACGATACAGCGGTGTCCGGTATGAAGCGCTCCGCAGATGTGCTCACGGATGTGAGAAAGAATTATAACCTGACGGATGACGAAGTAAAGACACTGACGAGCAATATCTCAACAGTCAACACGTTCGAGAATACCGCAGATGCATTAGACGACGCAGACCCGTACTCCAGAGCGGGTATTGCAGCGGCGATAAAGTCTGTATATGAGACAGGCTCTTATACATACTACGATGCTGATAATAAAAAGGATGTAACGGTTGATTTTAAGGATAACGAAGGAAATCCGATTACCGGTGCGGCGGCTGTCAATAAACTTGTCAATACCTATGCAGATAAGATTGCGGCAAATAAGGAAACCATGGAAGACAGCCAGACAACGATGGATGAGCACAGCGCTCTTGCGAAAATCGCTGCAATGGAAGATGATACAGGCAGTGTGACAGCGAAGAGCGATGCTATCAAAGCATTTGTAGAACAGGTGCAGGAAGCTCATAATATTACAAAGTCTGTGAAATCTAATACAGATGCCAAGAAGATTGACGGACAGGATGCAATCATCAAGTTAAACGGCGTGGAGTACACCAATACAACCAATGCATTTTCCATCAACGGACTGAACATTGTAGCGCAGGCAGAGACGGGTGATGCAGATGAAGATGCGATTACCATTACGACACAGACAGATGTGCAGGGAATTTATGATAAGATTAAGGACTTCCTTACACAGTACAACTCGTTAATCAATGAGCTTACATCCCTGTATAATGCAGATTCTGCAAAGGGTTATGAACCGCTTACGGATGATGAGAAGGACTCACTGTCTGACACAGAGATTGAGAAGTGGGAAGAAAAGATTAAGAGCGCACTGCTCCGCCGAGATGACAGCCTTGAGAGTGTCATGAACTCCATGACATCGGCGATGAGCAAGGGTATCAAAGTTGGAAGCAAGACATATTATCTGTCCAACTTTGGAATTAATACGCTCGGCTTTCTGAATGCTGCGGAGAATGAGCAGTATGCGTACCATATCAATGGTGACGAGGATGACTCTGCAACCTCCGGTAATGCGGATAAGCTTATGGCTGCAATTACCAATGACCCGGATACTGTCATAACGTTTATGAAGAACTTGTGTACATCCGTCTATGATGCGGTTGGAAACAAGATGAAGTCGACAACCTTGAGCAGTGTTTACAAGGTATATAACGATAAAGAGATGGCATCTGAGTACAGCGATTACACAGATTTGATTAAGAAATGGGAAGAGAAGTTAGAGGAGAAGGAAGATTACTGGTACAATAAATTCTCTTCTATGGAGACAGCACTTTCCAAGTTAAACAGCCAGACATCCTCCCTGAGCAGTCTGCTCGGAGGTTGATGCAACTAAGACAGAATAGAGAGACAGAAAGCGGGCTTATCGCAGTAAGCGATAAGCCCCATTATAACAGGGAGGTTTCATTATGTTAGCAAATCAGGGATATGCAGCATATGCCAATAATAAAGTAATGACTGCGTCACCGGGAGAGCTTACACTGATGCTCTATGATGGAGCGATTAAGTTCTGTAATCTTGCGTTGGAAGCGATAAATGCGGATGAGATTGAAAAAGCTCATATCAATATCGTTAAGGTAGAGCATATTATCGAAGAGTTTCAGGGAACGCTGAATCACAAATATCCGGTAGCGGATGACTTTGAAGCGGTTTATGCATATCTGATGCGCCGTCTGCGTGAGGCAAATATCAGGAAGGATAAGGAAATCCTCGAGGAAGTATTAGGACATCTGCGTACGATGCGTGACGCATGGAAAGAAGTTATGCGCTTAGCAAAGATGCAGTAGTGGCGCGATTTGGGAGGCAGGATGGAAGAGAAAAGCTATATTCCGATAATGATACAGAGCCTGAAGAAAAAAGAGCAGATTCTTCTCAATATTATACAGATAAATCAGCGCCAGAAAGAGGAACTGGACAATCCTGCACTTGACCCGGATGATTTTGATGCGACATTTGAGGAAAAGGCAGAACTAATTGAGAAGCTTGAGGTACTTGATAATGGCTTTCAGGAGATATACGAGCGCGTCCGAGACGAATTGACGGAGCACAAGGATGAGCACCGCGAAGAGATTGCACAGATGCAGGAGTATATTCGCAGCCTGACAGAGAAGAGCGCAGATATTCAGGCACAGGAGCTGCGCAACAAGGAACTGATGCAGCAGAAGTTTGCGACTGTGAAAAAGCAGGTGAAGGAAGTTCGCAAGAGCCAGAAAGTGGTAAATCAGTATTACAAGAATATGATGCGGACGAATTATATTGACCCGCAGTTTACAGACAAAAAGAAATAGTTTTTTGATAGGAAAAGAAAATAAAAAAATTTTCTTTTTACTATAAAGTATCGAGACATTCGTCCGATATATAATACAAGTAAACAAAGTAATGTTCTGCATTACTATGTATTGTTACTTGGCGATGGATATTCAAGCGGAGCGTACGGCCAGGCGAGTGGAAGTCGCAAACAACAAAGTTTTGCAGCAAGGAAGCTGCAGTATATTCAAGGAGGAAATAATTATGGTAGTACAGCACAATCTTACAGCTATGAACGCTAACAGACAGTTAGGTATCACAACAGGAGCACAGGCTAAGTCTTCAGAGAAGTTATCTTCTGGTTACAGAATCAACCGTGCAGGCGATGATGCAGCAGGTTTAACAATTTCTGAGAAGATGAGAAGCCAGATCAGAGGTCTTAACAAGGCATCTGCTAACGCTCAGGACGGTGTATCTCTTATCCAGGTTGCTGAGGGTGCATTAAACGAGACACACTCTATCTTACAGCGTATGAACGAGTTAGCTACTCAGGCAGCTAACGACACAAACACCACAGCTGATAGAGGAGCTATCCAGGCTGAGATCGACCAGTTAACATCTGAGATCAACAGAATCGCTTCTACAACTCAGTTCAATACTCAGAACCTGATCGATGGTAAGTTTACAGCTAAGAGCCTTCAGGTAGGTTCTATCTGCGGACAGGCTATCACAATCTCTATCGACGCTATGAGCGCTGGTAAGATCGGTGTTAGCGGATTGGCAGTAACAAGCTTCAAATCTGCAGGTGGTGCAATGAGCGCAATTCAGGGAGCTATCTCTGTAGTATCTGCACAGCGTTCTTACTTAGGTGCTTTACAGAACCGTTTAGAGCACACCATCGCTAACCTTGATAACATCGCTGAGAATACTCAGGCAGCAGAGTCTCGTATCCGTGATACAGATATGGCTGAAGAGATGGTTGAGTACAGCAAGAACAACATCCTTGCTCAGGCAGGACAGTCTATGCTTGCTCAGGCTAACCAGTCTACTCAGGGTGTATTATCCTTACTTCAGTAATTATCATAATTACAATAAAAAGAGCTGCCTTACGGCAGCTCTTTTTTTGGCGAAAAAATACTTTTATAGATATTCGCTGATATGCTATATTATATTCAATGATTGCTTGAAAAAGTTAGAATAAAATATGAGTGTGGTTATAAAGGGAGAAGTATATGCTGGGAGCATTATGCATTGCGAAGGAAGCTGAGGAGCGGCAGCTTTCGTTTGAGGATATTTTACTGGATGAGACTCTTGTGGAGGGAGACATCTGGATTGACAAAAATGTACTGCAGGAGGCGGGTGGAGTGAACTACCGGCTTCCGGCAAAGAGAAACTATGAACTCCTGTTAAGACTTGCGAAAAAATATGAGGTACGGCAGATTACTGAAGCTATGCTGCCGCAATATCTCTGTGGTGCAAAGTCAGACGGAGTGAAAGAATGGCAGCATTTGTCTCCAACGACGGAATGTGAGGCGGAAGGATGGAAAACGGACGCTTATGTTATTGGCAGATATAAGAAAGAACTTTTGTCGTATGGAATTTTTGATGAAGCTGTTCTGGGAATCATAAATGCCGGAGGGGAAGGTGCAGAGCGGTATTTAGAGCAGATGATTACCGGTACGAAGGAATATTATAAGCTATATGACTGTACACAGCCGATACTTATCTATGTGGGGAATGGTGAGTGCTACAATGTGTTGGATACATTTGCTCACTGCATGGGGCAGGCACTGGCAAAATTAGGACAGAGTGTGGAATATTTTGACACATCAAGACAGCAGATTGAAGAATTGGCACTTTATGTAAACCGCAGATTCAAGGCAGTCATAGGCATGCAGACCTATATGTTTTCCGCAAGGTTAAGTCAGGGTGGTTTTGTACATGACAGTATTGATGCGCCGAAATACCTGTTTGTGTTTGACCATCCAATTTGGATGAGAAATCATTTGGAGAAAGTTCCTAAGGGATTGTGCGTGATGACACCGGATGGCAATTATGCAAAGTTTATCAGGAATTACTACGGACATCCGGCGAGATTTTTTCCGCCTGCGGGGCAGGATGTGATTTGTGAGGATGTGCCAAGGGATTATGAGGTATCGTTCCTTGGAAGCTACGCAGAGGGACCTGCCCGTGAACTGTGGGCGATTCATAGAGAGGATAGAGACAGAAGCCATCTCCTGAACCGATATATTTTATATATGCGCAGGAATCTTGGTGGAGTGCCGGAACGCGCATTTGAACAGGCTCTTGCAGACTGTGGAATTAGTTACACACAGAGAGAATTTATGGAACTGTTTGAAAGAGAACGCTGGGTAATCTTCAGACTGGCAAACCATTATCGCGGCAAAGTGATAGAAATACTGCTAAAGTCCGGAATACGGCTGCATGTGTTTGGTTCCAGCTGGCACGGTTGCCCGTTGAAGGAAAACCCACAGCTGGTCTGCCATGAAGCGGCACTGCGGGAAGAGGCGCTGAAAGTATATGCGAGAAGCAAAATCGCGCTGAATGTCATGACATGGCACAAAGATGGCTTTACCGAGCGGATAGCAAATGCGATGCTTCAGAAAGCGGTTGTAGCTACGGACAAGACAACCTATCTGGCAGATAATTTTACGGACGGAGAAGAATGCGTGCTGTTTACTCTGGATAATCTGTCAGAATTGCCGGTTCGGGTGAAGGAACTTCTCGCAGATGAAGATAAACGCAGCCGGATAGCGCAGGCAGGCTATGAAAAAGCGGCAGCTTCCCATACATGGAACTGCCGCGCAGCAGAAATGCTCAGTATCATTGAAGAAGATTTCTAGCCGAATACAAATTCAAAGATTTCAGTGAAATGTTTTGTGAAGGTATGGAACTGCCGGACTTTGTTCCGCCCGTTTTCTGCGATGCGGCAACGTTCCTCCTCGTGTTCTAAGTAGTAGGAAATCTTCTCGTTCAAATCGTTTAAATCGTTGTAGTAGACGAAATCCTCTCCCGGAGTGAAATAGTCCAGAAAATCTGCCTGATAATTTGTCAGCAGGAATCCACCGGCACTCATAATGTCGATGGCGCGAAGCGGTATGCCGGACTTGATACTTTTTAAAGTGATGTTTAAATTAATTTTGCTGTAATGAAATACATAGGGCATCTCACGGTCATAGTCTACCGTGCCACAGTTCTCGATACCCGGGGCAGTAAAATTGCGGTTTAACGTATACAGGCGTACCGGATGCGCGGCAGCGACAGAGGTTAAGGTACGGATACGATCCATTTCTGTCAGCTTGCGTCCCAGGAAATAACTTCCGTAGATGTATTCATCGGTCTGGATGCCGGTGTAACCGGCTTGATAAGGAATGGAAGCTTTCATCTCGTTGAGCACATCCTTGGTGAGAAGCTCTTCGATGAAGTAATAACCATATACTTTAAGCTGTGCTTCCATAATGGCATCCAGATACCCCTTTGTATAGTCACTTAAACCGGTAAGGCGGTCAAAGAGATTGTGATCTTCATTGTAGAGCGAACCGACGAAGGAGATATCCGAAGTGAAGCGTGAAGCGTCATGTGGTTTGGCGAGCATTTCGTCAATGCGCTCCGGATTACCCGCCAGCGGCAGGTAATATACGGTTGGAATGCCGAGCTTTGTTAATTCCTCAAACTGTGTCTTGTCAAAAAGGAAAACATAGTTGCACGGATAGACGATGGTGTAGGAATAGAGCGAGACATGTGGTACATCATACACAATCGATATATATTTTAAGCCATTCCGCTTGCATCCCTCGGAAACAAGAGGGTAAAAGTTATAGGAAAAAATGCAGTCGAAGTTCTGGCCTGTAACAAATTTGTCAAATGCGGCAACAAATTTGTCAGATTTGCGAAGGCCAAAATCTTTATGGAAAAAGAAACTGATTTCATGACCGAGTTCTTGCAGTGTAGAAATCGTGTCTTCGCGGCAGAAGCAGGGCCAGTCTAAAAAAACAATTCTCATAAGTATCTCCTCGTCTATTTATTGCCAAAAACAATCCGCAGCATCTCCTCAACACGATGTGTATAGGTGTGATGTGCCATAATGTTTTCCAAGCCATTTTGTGCGATTTCTTTTGCACGTTTAGGATTCTCCAGATAATATCCGCATTTATCTAACAAATCGTCTGCGCTTTCATAGACTTCAATATCCTCGCCCGGTGTAAAATATTCCGGCAGTTCTGCCTGAAAATTGGTAATCATAAATCCGCCGCAGCCTGCGATATCCCAGATGCGCAGAGGAATGCCGGAGCGGATTGGCTTAGAAGTAAAGTTCAGGTTAATTGTACTGTTGTTAAACACCAGTGGCATCTCGGTCAGGGTATTGACCAAACCGCGGTTTCTAAGCTGTGGGATGCCAGACGTGTCACTTCCGGTATAGATATCTGTCGGAAACTGTTCTGCCAACTGCGACAGCAGTCTTATGCGTTCTAAGGAAGTAATCTTGTTGCCGATGTAATACTGCGCAGCAATGGTCTTATCTGTGAGATAAGGGGCATCCTGTGGAGCATAAAAGTCTGGCATATGCGCTTTGAACTCGGCAGTGATAGCATCGGAAAGCACTTCTTCAACAAAGTAATAACCGTATACTTTTAATTGCGCCTCCATCAGACCATCCAGAAATCCGGACAGATGTGCCGGTGGATTTGTCAGTTTGTCGAAGGGGCACTTTTCGGTGTAGAGTGAACCGACGAAAGCGAGCTTTGATGCATATGTATCGCCGGAATTATCCCTTTTGATAACAGATTGCATATAGTCCGGGTCTGTCGCTAACGGCAGATAGAAGATATGTCCCGGATTTAACGGTGAGATATCCTGATACTGACATTGGTCAAATAAAAAAATGTAATTGCAGTTGTTGGCAATTGATTTACTGTAAAGTTCCATGACCGGTGAATCCACACTCCATCCAATATATGGAATGTGGAAAATATTACACACATCAGAAACGGTTGGGAAAAAATTAACCGAAAAGACAAAATCGTAATTTCCATTCATCAGTGCGCTGCTTACAAGTTTTACACAGTCACTGGGCAGCATGGATTTGTCTGAGATTTCATTGTCGAGCTCTGTGACGGCAATTCCCAGCTTTTCAAAAGCTTTTAATATGAATGGTTCACAGATACTTTCGTAACGATAAAAAAGTACTTTCATGACGAGAGATGTCTCCAATCGCTTGTTTTGAGTTTAGAAAATTGTACGAAGTAAGTTGCGTATCAATATAAAAAAAGTTATACTCTATCTATAACATATTTGCACAATTTAAGCAAATATTCTTGAGTGAGAGGTAGATATATGATGGAGGGAATTATTACCGATATGGATGAGGTGTTTTTCTGCTTTGAAATGCTGAAAAATCTTTCGCCGAAGCGGGTTTTGGATATTGGGATGTTTTTGAAGAGAATTGGTGCCGTGTCCAGACAGGCGATGTCGCATGGAATTTCGCCGGACATTTATCTGTGTGGTGTGGATTTCTTTTCACAATACAGCCTGCCGGTTTATGAAAAAGTATATGATGAGATATGGGATAGAGAGATATTTTGCGAGAAAACCGGATATTTTGATGTGGCACTGATGCTGGATGTTGCAGGCTGCCTTTCCGAACAGGAATGGCAGAGACTGGGAGCCTATTTGCCGCGACATGTAAAGGGAGTGCTTGCAGATGCGCAGACGGCGGAGTGCCTTGTCAGACAGGGAACAGCGTCTGCATATCAGCCGGTTGCAGTGGATGGAAAGCAGTTTGCGTGGATTCCGCTTCCGGTGCCGGGGGAGGTGTGCTAGATGGATACAAGGATGTATATTATGGCACACAAGGAATTTGATGTGCCGCAGATGAATGGATATATACCGTTGCATGTAGGAAAAGCGGGGAAGCAGGAAATTGGCTATATCGGAGATGATACCGGAGACAACATTTCTGATAAGAATGAGTTCTTCTGCGAATTGACAGGGCTGTACTGGATGTGGAAGAATGTCAGCTGTGATGTTGCAGGGTTGTGCCACTATCGCAGATATTTTGTACAGGAAGGGGAGGAATCGGCGAATGTACCGTTGGAGCAGAAACTTTTGGATACGGACTATATAGAAAAATGCTTGCAGGAATATGATGTGATTGTGCCGGATAGTATCAGTGTTCCGGAGGGCAGTGTGTGGAATCACTATACAGACCATCATAATATTGCGGACTGGTTAGAATGTGCAAAAGTTATTTTAGAAAAATATCCACAGTATTATAAAGCGTTTGTCTGGCACCAAAACAGCAATCTGATTTCTCTCGGCAATATGGTAATTGCGAGAAAGGAATTGCTGGATGAGTATTGTAAATGGCTGTTTGATATTCTTTTTGAGGTGGAAAAGAAAATTGATGTCAGCAGTTACGACACTTATCAGAAGAGAGTATTTGGTTTCCTGTCAGAGAGGCTGTTTCGCGTCTGGCTTATGAATCAGCCACTTCGGATAAAGGAATTGCCAATTGTATTTCTGGAATAAATTCCTGCGTGCTAAAGAATGTGGGAGTATTTGCCGATATATTTATCAGAGTTATTAAACTATAGGAAAGGGACCAAGAGGGTCATGGGATGAGATCATGGAAGATAACAGAAAAGAACAGTTAGAAGCATTGGAGGTGCTTGTAGAGTTTAATGAGCGACTGGTGAAGAATCTTAAGATTGTGATTAAGGAATTATCAGGAGCGCGGTTAGAGGACACAGACAAGTTCATAAAGGGGATTATTGATGCAATGAATTGGGAAATCGGAGTTATGAATGGCACGATGGATTTGTTGAATGCAGACAGAATGCGGGTAGACAAAGATGTATTTAACCAGAGGATTGCAGCAGTTGGAGAAGCGGTTGCATCAGAAGAGGATGCAAAGCTGGCAGAAGCATTTGAGAATGTATTGCCTTGCTTTGAAGAGCTCGGAGCAGCTGCAGCAGAAGTAGTACAGTAAAGAGAGGCTGTCGCACTAATTTCTTGGCGCGACAGTCTTTTTTCAGATGGAGGATAAAATGGAATTTCCGCATTCGTATTTTGAGGATGAAGTAAGAGACGGCTTTTATGTGCCGGGAGAGGTGAAAAGAGCGTGGGCGGCACAGCTGGAGGTATTGCAGGAGATTGACCGGATATGTCGTAAACATGATATACAGTGGTTTGCAGACTGCGGTACGCTGCTTGGAGCGGTACGCCACGGCGGATTTGTTCCGTGGGATGATGATGTGGATATCTGTATGACCCGCGATAATTACCAGAAGTTTCTGGCAGTGGCGGAAAAGGAGATAACGGGGGATTACTCCCTTGTGAATTTCTACAAGGATGAAGATTTCAACGAGTTTCTGACGCGTTTAGTCAACACGAGAAGGATAAATTTTGACAAAGAGCACCTGCAGAAGTTTCATGAGTTTCCATTTTCGGCGGGAGTGGATATTTTCCCATTGGACTATCTGGCACCGAATTCGGAGCAAGAAGAGTTTCGTAAACAGATTGTGAAGATTGTTACGGGAGCATATTCTGCGATAATGGACGAGAAGCATCTGACGGAAGAAAACTTATTGCAGATAAGTCAGGTCGAAGAACTGTGTGGAGTTAAACTTGAGCGGAATCATTCCATAAAACAGCAGCTTCGTATACTGATAGACAATTTGTTTTCGCTGTATGGGAAGGAGGAAGCTGAAGAGGTAGCGCTTATGATGTATTGGGTAACGGATGACAATCACACGTATCCGAAAGCCTGCTTTGAGAGTCAGATTCGGATTCCATTTGAAACGATAGAGATACCGGTTCCGGTGTTGTATGATAAGGTTCTACGAATCGAGTATGGGAATTACATGAAAATCTCGAAGAATGGTGGCGTTCATGATTATCCGTTTTATAAGAAACAGGAAGTGCATTTGGAGCATACTTATGGAATTAAACCGCTGAAGTATCATTTCTCAGAAGAAGACCTTTTGTGCCGAGAGGCTCATCCACGCAAGGACAAGATAAAAGAAATGTCAGAATGTATTGCCATGCTGAGGATAGCGCATGAAAACGTAAGAACTGCGATACAGAAACAGAATATGGCAGAGGCACAGGAGTTATTGGAAGCCTGCCAAAAGTGCGCTATCGGGTTAGGGAATGTGATAGAGGCTTTAAAAGGAGAAGGTTTTCGAACGGTTGGAATATTAGAGGAATATTGTGAAAAGGTATATCAGGTTCATGCAGAAGCGGTACAAATCGATCAGGTGGATGCGGAAAAGGTATATCGGCTTTTGGGCGGCGTTCTGAAGTGTGTGGAAGAAAGTGTGAGAACCGATATAAAGGAACGGAGGGAAGTGGTGTTCCTCACGTTCAAAGCTTCAGCATGGGATACGTTGGATAGCGTATGGAGAGAAGCAGAGATTGACCCGCTGTGTGATGTGTATGTTGTGCCGATTCCGTATTTTGAGCGACGGGCAGACCGCTCTCTCAGCGAGATGCATTATGAGATAGAAAACTATCCGGATTATGTGCCAATCACAAGCTGCGAGGAGTATCACATTGAGGAGAGACTTCCGGATGTGATAATTATTCAGAATCCGTATGATGAATACAATTGCACGACCAGTGTACATCCGTTTTTTTATTCTGAGAGCATCAAGAATTATACGGAGAAACTGGTGTATATTCCGTATTTTACTACGGATGAGATAAAGCCGGAGGAGGAGAAAGCGGTTTTTAATCTGAACTATTATGCAGTCATGCCGGGAGTCGTGCATGCTGACCGGGTAATTGTGCAGTCGGAACAGATGAAGCAGATGTATGTGGAGAAATTGACTGAGGCGGCGGGAGAGGATACCAGACATATCTGGGAGGAGAAAATTCTTGGGCTTGATCTGACGAAAGAGGACAGACAGAGTACATTTGCAAGGGAATATGAGCACGTGCCGGAGGAATGGCTTCTTAAGGCAAAGAAAGAAGACGGAAGCCGCAGGAAAGTGCTGCTGTACTATATCGGCTTGAGTGAGTTTTTGCAGTATAAGGAGCAGATGATTGCGAAGATGCGAGATGTATTCCGTATTATCTCAGAGAATCGGGAAGATGTTATTGTATTGTGGAAGCTGCACCCACTGATTAAGATAACACTGGAGCAGTCAGAACCGGAACTGTATCAGCAATACTGTCAGTTAGAACAGGAATTCTGCGAACGTGCGCTTGGCATCTGTGCAGATGACGAGCCGGATGGGGAACTGGCAGCTTTTTGCGATGCGTATTATGGAGATGCGTCTGCACTTGCACAGATGTGCCGGCGTGCCGGGAAATCGATGATGTTGCAGAATTGTAAAGTAAGAGGAAAACTATAATGAAAAAAGTCAGTGTTATTATACCATGCTATAATGTTGCGAAATGGCTTCCGAAGTGCTTTCTGTCATTGGTGTCGCAGACAATCGGGATTGCTGAAATGGAATTGATTTTTGTGGATGATGCATCTACCGATAATGGTGCTACATGGGAACTCATGCAGGAGTTTGAAAAGGCATATCCGCAAAATGTAATGGTGATTCATCTGGACACGAATATGCGTCAGGGTGGTGCAAGGAATGCGGCGCTCGAATATGCAACAGGAGAATACGTGGCATTTGTGGATGCAGACGATTTTGTGACGGACGACTTTTTGGAAAAGGCATATGGCAGGGCTAAAGAGACAGATGCAGATATCGTGCAGTTTGAATATTACTATTATAAGGATAGAGTGGGAGTGATGTCGGCAGGAAAAGGTGTGCGGGATGAGATAATTGTTGTAGATTCCGTGGAAAGCCGCAGAAGACTGCTCATGGAAGAGAAGCTGACATACGGCTGCTGGAATAAGCTTTACCGCAGAGAACTGGTTCTGCGTGCAGGTGTCGGATATGCAGAACATGTAATATATGAAGAGCCGCTGTTTGTTTATCCGTTGCTGTTTTATGGGAAGAAATATGTCATCATGTCGGATGAATTGTATGTTTATCGTCAAAATGCAAGCGGAACGATGTACAGTGATATGGAGAATATGCAGACACTGCATATGCATATGCAGGTACAGCTGGCGGTGTGGAATTTTATGAAACAGACGGAGTTTTTCAAACTCTTTTATGAAGAGATAAAGCTGTATTTTTTGCATACATATTTTTATGAGACACTGTATTTTGCGAAGAAGAGAGGATTCCGGGTATCGATGGAGTTATATGCAGAACTGGAGAATACCGTGAAGGTAGAAGTGGATGACTATGCACGATCATCTTATGAAGCCGTGATTCCAAGGCAGATGGAATTATATCGGTTGGCGAAGAGTGGTATGTCAAAAGAGCAGTTGGAAGATTTTATGCAGCGCTTATAAGCTGCGCGAAAGGGATGCATTGGAGAGATGTTGAGAATACAGGATTCGTTTTTGGAACCTGAGGTGCGGGATGGCTTTTATATTCCGTCAGAAGTGAAGCAGGCATGGGCGGCAGAACTTAAGGTTTTGAGCGAGATAGACCGGATATGCAGGAAATATGATATACCATATTTTGCCGACTGGGGAACATTACTTGGGGCAGTCAGACATGGTGGATTTATTCCGTGGGATGATGACCTAGACATTACGATGAAACGTGCGGATTATGAGCGCTTTTTGCAGGTGGCAGAGAGTGAACTGCCTGAGGGATATGCAGTTTTTACTTATGAGAAGCATCCGGATTTCTGGAATTTCCTGGCGCGTGTTGTGGCGAAAAACAGGATATGCTTTGAGAAGGAACATTTACAGGAATTCTGTGGATTTCCATATATTGTGGGGATTGATCTCTTCGTTTTGGATTATGTGTCGACGGACGAGACGAAGGAAAAAGACAGAGTTACGATGGCGAAATATGTAAAAGAAGTGGCAGATGAGATTGCCGGGGGAAGACTTGCAGGTAACATGGCAGCGCAGGCATTGCATAAAATTGAGCGGATGCTGGGCGTGACATTTCATGATAAAACGGATCTGCACTCACTTCGTGTGCAGATGTACCGTATAGTAGAGAAGCTGTTCGCCATGTGTCCGGCGGCAGAGTCACAGGAACTTACCCGCATGATGCCGGATGGCTTGTACGGGAATGGGCGTCTGCGCCTGAAAAAAGAGTACTATGATAAGCAAATCTGGCTTCCCTTTGAAAATACTTTGCTTCCGGTTCCGAGCGGATATGATGAGATGCTTCGGAAGCGCTATGGTGATTATATGAAGTTGGTACGCAACTGTGGGGGGCATGATTATCCGTTTTTTGAAACACAGAAAAAACAACTGCAGGCAGTGCTGGACTTTGACATGCCGGGCTATAAATATACAGGCATAGCAGCGCGGGATGCAGAGAATGACAGAAGGAATTCATTAAAAGTAATCATCACACAGGCATATGAGAAGCTTTGTGCGTATGCAGAAGCAATTGAAAGCAGTATGGATGGAGAATGTGAAGCACCGGATATGGAATTACTCGGTGCAAGCCAGCAGTTGGCAATTGAGATGGGAACCCTGATTGAGAATTGCAAGGGAGAGGGACATCCGGTTGTCGGTATGCTGGAAGCGTACTGTGAGATAATCTATGAGCTGTCTCAAAATGCTGCGAAGGAGCGGATAGACAAGTTGCGGGAACTCCTCGGGGAACTTGAGGAACATATTCGCAAGGATATCCTAGAACGAAAAACGGTTGTTTTTTTGCCGTATAAGGCATCCGAATGGGGAAATATGAAAAGTATGTGGCAGGCAGCAGTTGCGGATGAAAGCTGTGATGTGTATGTGATTCCGATTCCGTATTTTTATAAGGAATATGACGGAGAACTGCGTGATATGCAGTATGAGGCAGAGCAGTTCCCAGAGGATGTGCAGATTGCCGCATATGATGCATTTGATTTTGCACTGCATTATCCGGAAGTGATTTTTACGCAGAATCCATATGATGCGTATAATCCGGTTCTTAGTGTACATACATTTTTCTATAGTGAAAATCTGAAGCACTACACGGAAAAGCTGGTATATCTGGCGCCGTTTGTGTTGGAGGAATTTGAAAAAGATAGTTATCGGGAATATTTTAATATGAAGTATTACTGCACTACACCGGGTGTGGTGAATGCGGATGTTGTAATTGTACAGTCAGAAAATATGAAACATCTGTATGTGGAAAAACTGACAGAATTTGCAGGGGCGGATACAAGGGCACTCTGGGAGGAGAAGGTTCTGGGAAGCAGCTCATTGAAAGCAGATTTTCAGAGCGGCTGGCAGACAGGCGAAAAAGCGATTCCGGAGAAATGGCGTCCATATGTGGAGAGAACAGATGGCAGCCACAGGAAGGTAGTACTGTATTATGTCGGCATCAGCAGTTTTGTTCAGTATCGGGAGCAAATGCTTGCAAAGATGCGGAAAACGTTTGGTATTTTTGTAGAAAACAGGGAAGAGATAGCTGTAATTTGGAAATTGGATTCAGAAGTTAAGACAATGCTGGAGGGGGCGGAACAGGAGCTGTACCGGCAGTTTTGTCTGCTGAATCGGGAATTCTTTGAGCAGAAACTTGGCATTTTATCAGAAGAACCGGATGGATTACTGGTATCATCCTGTGATGCATATTATGGGGATGCATCACCATTGGCGCAGAGGTTCCGAAGCGCAGGGAAACCCGTAATGCTGCAGAAATGTATTGAACTATAAATGCAATTATGATATAGTCAATACAAAGCAAATTTTCTTACATTTTGCGAAAAGCTTCGCATACATTTCTTAGGGGAAAGCCCTGTATATGACATATCTTAGCATTCGTGCCGCCTTTGGGCATGGATGCATATTGGAAAATTCTTGCTTTTAAATTCACGGGAGAAGCAGGAGTTTTCGAGGTAACTCCTGCGGCACAGGAGGAACTGAATATGGAGAAGGATACCGGATGGAAGACATACTTTTCGGACAAAAAGCGTTATGCAGACATCATCAATGGAATCGGATGTACGTCAGGTATTCGACTTTATCCGATACGCAGAGGATAAAGTGCGTTTGAAGAAACTTGTGGGAAATGATGCGTATTATCAGAATATGGAAGAAGACGCATTTGATGTGGTGGTACAGTATGCCAATGTAACGGAACTGGTAGATGTTAAGGATTATAGAAGAGAGGATGGCAGGGGAGATATATGTACAGCAATTCGAGAGATGATGGAGGACAGCAGACAGGAAGGACTTGAGGCGGGAATAAAAGAAGGGGAAACTTAAAATATACCTTATCAGTCGCTTACTTGCAGACAATAGGGCGGAGGATTTGAAATTGGCGGCAGAGAATGAGGAAGCAAGGAAAAGGTTTTATAGAGAATATGGGATGATTGATTAGAGTCATACATTATCAGAAGTGCCGGACAGTTTGTCTGGCACTTTTACTAAATATTTTCTGCATGTTGCCGATATATATTATAAAGTTTATAATGATGTATGAAAGGGATGACCATGGATGGTCGGGGTAGAGAATCATGGAGGATTGCAGAACGATACAATGGAATAAAGCACGCAGTCACCGGACGAGTGCGTGGATATGAAGCTGACAACATATGGAAAAGTGTCAGCTTTTTGTTTCATAGAAAAGACTTTACGGAATTGAAGGAGGAAGGTGGCTTATGACAATAGATAATTACATAAAAAAGTGCATTGAAGAGCAGTTAGATCGCAAAAAAACCAATTTTATCATTTTCCCGTTTGGCGATATTGGAAGAAAGTTTGATGATATATTAAAAAATGTGTATGGCATAGCTGCCGACTATATTATAGATAATCACCTGTGCAAGTATAATCCGCGTATCAAACCATTGTCGTTTTTGGAAGAAATAGACTGCAGTGAATATGTGGTCTTTCTTGCTACCATAACAGATAAAATATATGCACATATGCATGCGGATTTACAGAAATATGTGGCATGTGATAATATAGCAGAATTAGACTGTATGCGAAAAAAATTTAGGGGGCACACTACAAGTATAGGCAAATATAGTTATGGTCCTATATGCCATAATCATGAACTGATAGAAAGTATAGGCAACTTTTGCAGCTTTGCAAAGGGTGTTGATGTAGAGGCTAACCATGAAATGAATTATCTGACAACACATCCGATGTTGTATGCCGGAAAAAACAGCCCTGAACAGAATCTGGAATATAGCGAATTTCGGGACAGCCCATATTACTTTGAAGGTGTTGAACCGCATGATAGCGTATCAAAGATAAAAAGAAGTATTATAGGACATGATGTATGGCTTGGACGAAACGTAATCATTACGAATGGTGCCAGGATTGGAAATGGAGTTATTGCAGGCGCAGGAGCCATTATCACAAAAGATATCCCTGATTATGCTGTAGTTGTCGGAGTTCCTGCAAGAATCATCCGCTATCGGTATACGCCGGAGCAGATAGACGCATTAAACAAGATTCAATGGTGGAACTGGACAGATGACGAGATTAGGGAACGGTATGATGACTTCTATCTTCCGATAACGGATTTTATTAAAAAGTACATTTGAGATGTTGATTATGACATCAGGTGGGAACAGAGGTAAGTGCAAATGATTATAGATGAAGCGATTGTACTGAAAGATTATGAGATAAAAGAGAAACTGGAAAATGAAACACTGATTCTATATGGTGCAGGACAGGACGCACAGTTCTTTTGTGAAAAGTATAGTTCTGTTTTTCATATTGACTGCTGCATGGCGCAAAATGCACTGCAGAATATGGGAGAGTTAGAAGTGCATCCTGTGGAGGAAGTGCTTGCCAATATAAATGACAGGAAAATAATAGTCTGCAGCAGAGCGTATGCTTATGAGATGAAGAAAAATCTTGAGGAGCATGGGCTTGTGGGAGGTGCAGATTTCTGGGTATGGGACTCTGATTATACAGAAAATGTGAGAGCATTTATAGAATATAACAGACGTACCGTAGATGTGGCGAAAGCTGAAAATGTAATCCTGATACCAATAGAAGGCTGCCATGACGGCACGACGATTATTTATCGGTATTTTGTGCCATACTTGGCTCAAAAGCTGAATGCTCGGGTTGTAGGCTACATTAGACAGGGGGGCAATCGATTCGAGTCAACAATTTTCCCATCAGTTATGGATATATACAAATCAATTGGCATGGAGACAGTGGCAAAACAGCCGGAAACAGGATATACCAATGAGAGAATCGAAGCGATTTATAATGAGATAATAAGCGGAATTCACAGCATGGATGACTGGAATGAGATTTCAATCGATGGACTGGATTGCGGAGTCTCATTTCTGAGAAACTATCTGCGCAAATATGATTTGGACTTTCAGCCAACGAATGCTGCCATATGTGAATGCCTTGTGGACACGATAAAAACAGTGTTGTTCTGGAAGGACTACTTTAAAGAGAACCGGGTCGCTTCAGTTATTCTGTGGGATGGTGTTCATAATGAGTCGTTTTTGCGGGATATTGCAATTGAGAATAGCGCAAAGACATATATCATACATCCGCGCGGTATACACAAAGCATATTTCAATCATAATTTCGGGGAAAACTTTCCGAACTTAAAATTGTTTTATGATAGTTTGTCGGATAGAGAAAAAGAGCAGGGCGTTGAATGGGCGAAGCAGGCTCTTCAGAAGATTTTGCTGGGACAAAATGGAGCGTATCTAACCTATCGTAATGATAACAATGTTTTTCATTACAAGACGGGCGAATTAGAACTGCCGCAAAAGCAGAATGTCCGCGTTCTGATATGCCCGCACATATTTAATGAAGATCAATGGTGCGCCGGAGAACAGCTTTGCGCCAATAACTATTTATCATGGCTGCTGTTTCTGGGAGAGATAATAGATGCAACAGAATATGAGTGGTACATAAAGCTTCATCCCGATGAAACAGACAGGGGAAACAGACTGATTGAGAAATTTCTGAAGGAACATCCGAAGCTAACGCTGCTGCCGGCACGAATTTCACCGCTGGATTTGAAAGAAGCGGAATTTGATTATGCACTTACAATTAATGGTTCCATAGGACATGAATATCCTTTGCTCGGAATCAATGTTATAAATGCCGGAAATAACCCGCACATGTCATTTGATTTTAATATCACGCCCTCTTCAAAAGAAGAGTATAGAGAGATTTTGATGAACATAAGTGATTATTCGGCGTTAGATAACAAAGAAGATATATACAAATACTATTGTCTATACTATATGTATTATCAACGCAATGACTTCTCGGAGGGGATAAGGTCAGTCTTTGACTATATAAACTTTTATAAGAGAGACAGAGAAAATACCATCTATAGAGCATATCTGGATAACAGGAATCCGGGCAATGAGGAAAAGATATGGAAAATGGTAAAAAAAGTGCTGGATGATATGGATGGGTGGCAGCCGGGGGTTTTCTATAAAAAAAGCGAAGACAAGATTAAAATTTTGCTGGATAGCGTGGAATAGGGAGTTGCTATGAATAAAGACAAGATGGCATGGAATGCGTATGGAAGTGTAATTTGTGGAGAAAACCTGTGGTACACCAATTATTGGGGAACACAGTTGTGTTGCTTTTCGCTGACAGAAAAAAAGATAAAGAGAATTGAACTTATTCCTTATGAAGGAAAAAGGTCGGCTCTTTTATATTCAAACATTGTTGCATTGAAGGATGACAGATTGTTGTTGATTCCTTCAAGTGCGTTTGATGTATGTATATACAATATGGCGGACAGGACATTTCAGCAGATACCATTGGGAGTTGATGAAGAGGCATACAGCATATTTTGCGGAGGTGTAGAATGGCAGAACTATGTTTACCTTATTCCTTACAATTTCAGGTATATTATGAGGGTGGATACTGAAAAAGGTGTTCTTGAAAAAGTCTGCGATTTAGAAGAAGTGGCAGATTTATCACCCAAGCCGACTGCGTTCCAGTATAATTATTGTGTGTATGATAATAGAGTATTCTTTTTGTCGGCGCAGGAGAATAAGGTTTTGGCATTTAATCTTGATGAACAGAAAGTAACTACATTATCTGTTGGCGAGTCTGATACGATTTTTACTGCGATAGAATGTGTAAAAGGGGAATATCTGGTGCTCATTGACCAGATGGGCACACTCTACCATGTAGAGATGGACTTGTCACAGTGGAACAAAAAGGAATACGTGATAGAAGGATATGCATTAAAGAGAGACGGGCATATTGTGAAATCATATGCGGATTGCAAGTGGATAGATGAGAGACTTATTTTCTTCCCGGCGCATGCGAATAAAGTCCTGGAATATATGCCGGATATAGACAAGCTCAATGTGATAGACTTTACGCCGGATAGGGAATTAGTATTTGACGACATATTGGGTGCACATTCTATCAAGTTTTCTTTGGTAAGGGAATATAAAGGAAAACTCTATGGATTTTACGTTAAATCAAAGCAGATTTTTGAATATGACCCGATAGAGCAGAAGTTTACTTTATATGATACGGAGATTGAACTTGATAGGGAGGAAAACTGCTATTTGATGAAGCAGATGATTGAAAACGGTGGAGTAAATGAGGCTGTGTATTCATATGCTTCGCTGGAAACATTTATTGATACGATTTGCAGAATGTGATGTGGGGGAAAGATGGACTTGTTATCAGTGGTTGTTCCGATTTATAATGAAGAAAAGTATTTGAAAAAGTGTCTGGATAGTATTTGCAGTCAGTCATTTCCCGATATGGAAATCATACTGGTTGACGATGGCTCCACAGACTCCAGTGGGATAATATGTGATGAATATGCCGCGAAGGATAAGCGCATAACAGTGCTACATAGGGAAAATGAAGGACCGATGGCGGCAAGGTTTTCGGGAATTGAAGCGGCAAAGGGCAGGTATATCTCATTTGTTGATTCGGATGATTGGATAGATGAAGATTTATACCGGTTTTTTGAAAAGCAAATGAGAGAAGACATAGACATTATCATATACGGAAAGCAGGTAGAAACAGATAAATCGGGAGTGACACTGCCATTATTTGCTTATGGAGAAGGCTATTATGATTGTGAGCGTATAAAGAACACCATATGGACCAATATGCTTTGGGATAAAGAGAATAAGAAATCTGCTTTACCGCATTCTCTGTGTGACAAGATAATTAAAAAAGACCTGCTTTTGCGCAGTTTCAATTTGATTGAGGAGAAGCAGAATCTTAATCTTGGTGAAGATGCAATGATTTTGTTCCCATTGATGCAATGGGTAAGAACGGCATTTGTTTCAAACAGGTGCTTTTATCATTACAGAAAAATCCTACGGAAAATCCCACGATATATTGCGGATAAGAATTATTTTGATAACCTGTATAACTGGTACAGCTATCTGCGCAGGAATATAACGGAAATTCCGGCGATAGAAGAGCAACTGGAATATATCTATACGGACTTGATGAAGGTGAGACGTGAGAAATGGGGAGATGTTGTTCAAAATGACAACTATCTGTTCCCGTTTGATAAAGTGCCTGCCAAATCGCGCATTGTGCTATATGGTGCGGGCAGGGTAGGTACGACTTATTATAGTCAGATACAGAGAATTGATTACTGTGATGTTGTTGCATGGGCTGATAAGAATTACGAAGCATATGATTCTGATAAAGTTACATCTCCGGATAGCATATTTCAATGCCGGTTTGATTATATCGTAGTGGCAGTGGAATCACCGTTGATTCAGCAGGGGATTGTTGACTGGCTGTGCAGCAAAGCAGACCTAAGTGGAAAAATAGTGCTGTGATAGTGGCAAGACAAGGAACGTGAATATGAGATACAGTGTGGAACATCAGAGGAATATAGCATATGGACTGCTGGAATTAAATAGACGAGGGATTGAATTTGCATCATACTTTAGAGATGATGAACCTATGATCATCTACGGATATGACTTGCTTGGCAAAGAACTTTACCATGAGATTAAGCATAAAGTAAAGGTTCTGTGCTTTATTGACCGTTCGCACGACAAAGAAACATATGATGACATTCCCGTTTACTCGCTGGATAATGAGGAACTTCTTCTGCTGACAGAAAAGTATGACGAGATAAAATTTATAAATGCGATTCTTTCAGATGCAGACAAGATTGTCAAGGATATGTATGCAAAAATAAAAAATGTGAAGTATGTTTCTTTGTATCAGATTTTAGCGTGGCACAAGGTAAAAAATAATCCGGATTTTATTGAAGAGCAGAATGCAGAGACGCTGGGACTCTTAAATAAAATACTGGCAGACGAAAACACGGAGATTAGTAATATAATTTTAGCTGGTACATCCTATACAGAATTACTTGCGATGCTGTATTTAAAGGACTGGAGTACATCACTTTTTATACTGGCAAAGGAAGTGCCGGAGGTTATCGTGCGGCGCATGAAGGCAAGTGGGCTGTACTGCCTGTATGAGAAGAATTCGTTTGACTATCATGCCATTTGCTATGTCATAGCTGATTATGCTAAACGTAGGGAAATCCCGATCTGGGGACATGACCACTTGCTACTGTCAAGGGCATTTTTGTTAAACGGAATAAATGTATTGGAAGATGGCCTTGGAAATTATAACTATAAGTATACGAAAACTCATCTTGTTATTACTGATAGCGGCAGGTTCTATGCATCACTCGGATATGATGAACTGGTAAAAAAAGTTGTCCTGACAGGACAGTTTGATGTCCCACAGGAACTGAGGGATAAAGCGGACATTGTAATTCCGAGGTTGTTATGGAGTGGGAAAACGGAGCAGGAAAAAGCACAGTTGTCCGATATCATGGGATTTGATTATGAAAGCATACATAGAGAAGTGATGAACGGACGGAGTATTGTTTTTTTGACAGAACCTAATGTGGCTGCGGGAGAAATACGGCTGACTGTGGACGAGCAGATAGAACTGTATCGGAGGATTCTTTCTAATTATGACGAGACAAAGGTTATGATAAAGCCACACCCTGCAGATTATATAGACTATGAAGGTGTGTTTAAAGACTGCTTTATTATAAACAAAAGTTTCCCTATTCAGCTGATGGACTGGCTGGGGATAGAAGTTTCCCGGTTTGTTATGATGAAAGATTCGAGCTGTGAAAATCTCTTTAAGGGAAAGTATAAAGTTGATATATATGATAATGATGTACGAGTAGAGGAGGGAAACTATGCAGACGCATGAACTGGCTCCATTTCAAATAGAAAAAACAGCAACAGTGATAGAAGCGTTGCAGAAAATCGATTCAAACGCAAAAGGTCTGCTGTTTATCACGGATAAACAAAATCAGCTCGAAGGAGTTATCACTGACGGAGATGTGCGCAGATGGCTGATAAAAACAGGAAATCTGCATGCTAAAGTAGAAGAGTTTATGAATTGCACGCCTCTTCTGGTGCATCGGAATAATGCGGAAACGGCAATTAAAATCATGAAAGAGAAGAAAGTGAATGCAATTCCGGTTGTTGATGAGAAAGGCATCCTTGTTGACATTGTATTTAAGGATGCTGATGAGGCATCTCTATTCTCAATAAGTTCAGAATTGAGCAGTGTTCCGCTTGTTATAATGGCAGGGGGGAAGGGAACAAGGCTGTATCCATACACTAAAATCCTTCCTAAGCCGCTTATACCGGTTGGTGACATTCCGATTATGGAAAGAATCATAGATAAATTCCGACGGTATGGAGTTGAGGATTATTATGTGACTGTTGGATATCGTAAAAATATGATACGGGCATACTTCTGCGAACAGGCGAATGGATATGAGTTAAATTATGTAGAGGAAGAGCAACCGCTTGGAACCGCAGGAAGCTTAAAGCTTATGAAAGAGCAGCTTCGGGAAACATTCTTTGTTACCAATTGTGATATTCTAATAAACGCAGATTATGAAGATATTTACAACTATCATAAAGAATCCGGAAATGAAATTACAGTTATATCTGCCTTGAAGAATATCGTGGTTCCATATGGTGTGATTAAAACGGCTGAGAATGGTGCCGTAGTGCGTATGGAGGAGAAACCAAAGCTGTCGTATCTGGTTAATACAGGTATGTATGTGCTAAATCCGTCTGTGATTGAATATATACCGGATAATACATTCTTTCATATGACAGATTTAATAGACAAATTGATTGCTTCCGGAAAGCAGGTCGGAATGTACCCGGTCAGTGAAGAGTCATTTTTAGATATGGGTGAGTTTGAAGAAATGCATAGGATGGAGCAAATGTTAAGTCTGAAGACAGAATAAGGGGATGCATATGTTTAATATTAATCAGTTTATTGCGCAGAATGTCACCAGACGGAGTACAAGTATGTTCGCGCAGGATATTGAAAACAATAAGAGTGTTTTGTGGGAAAAAATACATAATAAGTCTGTGCTCGTCATTGGAGGAGCGGGGACAATTGGTTCGTCTTTTATCAAAGCGATTTTGCCATTTGAACCATTATCGCTGATTGTAGTAGATATCAATGAAAATGGGCTTGCTGAACTTACAAGGGATTTGCGTTCTACGAAGGGGATGTACGTTCCGGAAGACTATATTCCATATCCGATGGATTTTTCTTCAAAGGTGTTTGAAAAAATGTTCAGAAAACGTAATGGCTTCGATATAGTTGCCAATTTTTCTGCACATAAGCATGTCAGGTCGGAAAAAGACATTTATTCGATAGAAGCTTTACTGCAGAATAATGTTCTTCATGCAAAGCTGCTGTTGGAGCTTTTGGCAGAGTTCCCGCCGGAGGAATATTTCTGCGTTTCGACAGATAAAGCAGCTAATCCTGTAAATATTATGGGCGCAAGCAAGCGGATAATGGAAGATGTCATTTTTGCGTATTCGGACAAGTTCCCGGTAAAGACGGCGCGTTTTGCAAATGTAGCATTTTCTAACGGCTCATTGCCGGCAGGATTTCTGGAAAGAATACAAAAACTTCAGCCGCTTAGTGCGCCTTTGGATGTAAAGAGGTACTTTGTGTCTCCGGAAGAAAGCGGTCAGATTTGCATGCTCTCCTGTATGCTGGGTAATAATAGAGAAATTTTTTTCCCAAGGCTTGAAGAAGAACAGATGATGACCTTTGACAAGATAGCGACGGCATTGTTAAAGGAACAAGGGTATGAAGTTTTGGAATGCGATTCGGATGAAGCGGCTATAGATGCGATGGAGGACTTGAAGAGCGGCAGCGGCAAATATCCGGTGCATTATTCATATTCCAATACCTCGGGAGAAAAGGCATATGAAGAGTTCTATACGGACAATGAAATGGTCGATCTGACCCGGTTAAAGGCGCTTGGTGTTGTAACAGGGAAAACAGTTCCGGATAAAGCAAAGATTGAAGAATTATTTAATAATCTTAATGCTGCTTTTGACAAGGAACAGACGACCAAAGAAGAGATTGTTCAAATAATGAAAGACTATCTTCCTAATTTTGAACATATTGAGACGGGGAAACAGCTGGATAATAAAATGTAAATTCGCAATAAAACAGAGGATAAATGATGAAACGATTTATACCATTATCAATTCCTAATTTTGAAGGAAATGAGAAAAAATATGTTGAGGATGCGCTCGAACAGGGCTGGGTATCCACCGGTGGCGCATATATAACGAAACTGGAAGAGCAGATGGCAGAGTTTTTGCATACAGAGAATGTGGCGGCTTGTCAAAGCGGAACATCTGCACTGCATCTCTCGCTGATTGAAGCAGGGGTTGAACCGGGAGATGTTGTTCTTGTCCCTCCGCTTACATTTATTGCTGCTGTTAATCCGGTAAAATATCAATTTGCAGAACCGGTGTTTATTGACTGTGATGACAGCTTTTGCATGGATCCGCTTAAACTGAGGGAATTCTGTGAAACGGAGTGCAGCTTTGACGGACAGAGCCTGACATATAATCATAAAACGGTAAAAGCGGTTGTGGTTGTTCATGTATTTGGAAACTTGGCTGATATGGTTTCTATTATGGATATTGCCGGGAAGTATAATCTAAAGGTAATTGAAGATGCAACCGAAGCACTCGGAAGCCACTATACTGAAGGAACGTTTCGAGGCAAATATGCCGGTACAATCGGCGATTTTGGGGCTTTTTCATTTAATGGGAACAAAATTATCACAACCGGCGGAGGCGGTGCCGTGACAGCGAATAATGCCGAAAGCGTGAATCATATGAGATACCTTTCGACACAGGCTAAGGACGATGTCCACTACTATATTCATCATGAAGTAGGGTATAATTATAGAATGACAAATTTGCAGGCAGCACTTGGAGTTGCGCAGATGGAAGAACTGCCGGAATTTATAAAGAGGAAGCAGAACAATTTCAATAAGTACAAAAAGTTGTTTGAAGGTTTTGACTTAGGAACGATTGTTGATTTCAGAGAGGGGACTTCTTCTAACAAGTGGTTTTATTCTTTAGAAATTAACAGAGACAGAGTTAAGGCGACAATGCGGGAAATCATAACTGCGTTAGAAGAACGAGGAGTACAGACCAGAGCGATATGGGGACTTATCAATGAGCAGGTTCCATATAAGCGGGATAAGACATATAAGCTTGAAAAAGCGCCATATTATGCGGAAAGAATTTTGAATTTCCCATCAAGTACCCAGATTACAGATGATGAAATAGAATACGCTGCAGAACAGATTCAGAATGTTTTAAAAGAGATGGCTGAATGAAACATTTATAGTAAATACGGGGATTTTGGATTTGGTCTATGATTGAAAATCATAAATAGTTAAAATAGAGGAAAGTATATGGACTTAGCGATTTATGGAGCACAGGGAATGGCGCTTGGAGCATATGAGGCAATTCGCAGTTTATGCCCGGAGAGAAACGTGAGATGCTTTATCGTTACGGAGAGAGGGATAAATGCCAAAATGCTGGGCGGTCTTCCGGTAGTTGAATTGAATGATTTGGTGCGTGACATGCAGGATAAGGAAAAAGCAGATTTGGAAATACTGATTGCGACACCGGAGAATGTCATGCCACAGATAGAAGAATCTCTGGATAATGCAGGCTTGCACTGCCATGAGAGACTAACATCGGTCAGATGGGCACAGCTGATGAGTTATCATTATGCAAAGAGTGGAGAATTTATGCCGCTTGGTGCATTGCCGATTGGATGTACAAAGTCCAAAGTATGTGTATATATGGCAAAATTTTATAAGGATAAGAGCCTGCGGGAAGACTATCAGATGCAGGAGTGGATTCATCCGGTTCAGGTGGGGGCTGCACTTTGCGAGGAACGTGTGGCAGAAATACTGGACTGTACGGGCGATAACATTTCTGCAAAGAATGGTAATTATTCAGAACTGACGGCGCTGTACTGGGCGTGGAAAAACGGAATGAACACACAGATAGCAGAGCAGGAGAATGACTATTATGGTCTGTGCCATTACAGAAGGATTCTGGAATTGTCAGAGGAGGACATACTGCGAATGAGTGGAAATGGCATAGATGCGGTGCTGCCATATCCGATGCCGTATGAGCCAAGCATAGATGTCCACCATGAGAGATATCTGGCGCGGGCAGACTGGGAAGCGCTTCTTGCGGCGCTGCAGGAACTTTCGCCGGAGTATGCCAAGGCACTGCCGGATATTTTGCAACAGAGATACCTTTATAATTATAATATTATGATTCTTCGCGCACCTGTATTCAGAAAATATTGTGAGTGGCTGTTCCCGATTCTGGAACGGACGGAGCAGCTTAGTGTGCCGAGAGGAAGCGAGCGGCATGACCGATATATTGGTTACATGGGAGAGACGCTGTCTACGCTTTACTTTATGACAAATAAAGATGGACTGAAAATAGCACATGCCTGTTGCAGACTTCTGGTCTGATATTTTTAAGAACGACAGATTCTTTTGGACGCGAACACAGGGAGGTACAAATGAACTTTGAATTAACAGCATCAATGATGTGCGCAAATTATGGAAATTTGGAAAAGGAAGTAAGAGATTTAGAGGCAGGAGGTATTGATTCCTTCCATATAGATATTATGGATGGACGATATGTTCCGAATTTTGCCATGTCTTTAAATGATATGGCATACATAGCGAGTGCAACGGAAAAGCCGTTGGATGTCCATCTGATGATAGAACATCCCAATAATATGATTGAACTTTTCCTGCGTAATCTAAGAAAAGGAGATACTGTGTACATTCATCCTGAGGCAGAGTATCATCCGTCCACGACATTACAGAAAATTATTAATGCGGGCATGATTCCGGGAATCGCGATTAATCCGGGTACAAGTGTGGAGACGGTCTATGAGATGCTCCGTATTGTGGATAAAGTGCTGGTAATGTCAGTTAATCCGGGAAATGCGGGACAGATGTATCTTCCGTATGTAGGTAAAAAGATTACCAGACTTCTTGCATTAAAAGACGAAATGGGATTTGAGGTTTACTGGGACGGAGCTTGCGGCGCAGATAAAATCTTGGAGTTTGCACCGAAGGGTGTAAAAGGGTTTGTTCTTGGAACAACGCTTTTGTTTGGACATGACAGGACATATGGAGAGACACTGCAGAGTATTCGGGAATTGAAATTTTAGAGGATAACAGATGAAGGTAGCATTACTTTTGTCCGGCGGTACGGGTACACGGCTGGGGACGGATATTCCCAAACAGTACCTTGAAGTCGGTGGAAAACGGATGATTGCGTACTGCATAGAGCGCTTGTCACTTCATGACGGGATAGACGCTATCCGGATTGTGGCGGCACCGGAATGGCAGGAACTGATTGCAGAGAGCTTGAAGGATTCGGACATAAATAAAAAGTTTCAAGGCTTTTCAAATCCGGGAGAAAACAGGCAATTATCGATTTGGAATGGTTTGGTGGATATCAAAAATGAGATAAAGGAAGCATCACTGGTTCTGATTCATGACGCGGCAAGACCGCTACTTTCAGAGAAGCTGGTGACGGACTGTCTTCATGCGGTGGAAGGACACGAAGGAGTGCTTCCGGTTTTGCCGATGAAGGATACTGTATATGCGAGCAGCGATGGTAAATCTATCACTTCGCTGTTAAAACGCAGCGAAATCTACGCAGGACAGGCACCGGAACTATTTTGCTTTGAGAAATACTATGAGGCAAATCTTCGATTGCTGCCGGATGCCATCAGGCAGATTAACGGCTCTACAGAGCCGGCAATTATGGCAGGAATGGACATTGCGATGATTCCGGGAGATGAAAATAATTTTAAAGTAACGACACAGGCAGATTTGGAGCGTTTCCGCGAAATCATTGAGGAAAGCAGATAAAGAGGAAGAACTGATGAAAGCATGGGTTTTGCATGGGATAGATGATATCCGGTTTGAGACGGTGGATAAACCGGCACTAGCAGACAAAGAAGTGTTGATAAATGTGAAAGCAGTGGGAATCTGCGGTTCGGATATTCCGAGAATTTATCAGACGGGGGCACACAGGCACCCGCTGATTCCGGGACATGAATTTTCCGGTGTGGTCGCAGAGACGGGAGCAGGGGCAGATGAGAAGTGGATAGGTCAGAAAGTCGGGATTTTTCCGTTGATTCCGTGCGGAAAGTGTCTGCCGTGTCAGAGAAAGCAATACGAGATGTGCAGAAGCTATGATTATGTCGGGTCGCGCAGAGACGGAGCGTTTGCGGAGTATGTGGCAGTGCCGGAACGCAATCTGCTGTTGCTGCCGGAGACGGTACGCTTTGAGGAGGCGGCGATGTTAGAGCCGATGGCGGTGGCAGTACATGCAATGCGTCAGACGCTGCCGGATGCGTCAGATACGGTGGTTGTGTGCGGACTCGGTACTATCGGGATGCTCTTGCTTATGTTCTTACAGGAGGCGGGCGTTAAGAACTTGCTTGCGATTGGGAATAAAGAGGCGCAAAGACAGGCAGTATGTAAGCTTGGTATATCGCAGGAGAATTATTGCGACAGCAGAGCGCAGAATGCGGCAGAATGGGTGTTAGAACACACGGACGGAATTGGAGCAGATGTATTTTTTGAGTGTATCGGAAAGAATGAGACGGTTTCTATGGCGGTTGATGTGGCGGCTCCTTCCGGTAAGATTACAATGGTGGGAAATCCGTATTCTGACATGACACTGCAAAAAGATGTGTACTGGAAGGTACTTAGAAACCAGCTCACAGTCCGCGGAACATGGAATTCGTCCTTTACAGGCGAGCAGACGGATGACTGGCACTATGTATTGGAACGCCTTGCAGAACGAAAAATTGCTCCGGCGGAACTGATATCCCATCGTTTTTCACTGGAAGAGCTTGAAACGGGGCTGCATATCATGCGTGACAAGAGTGATGATTATATAAAGGTTATGGGGAACATCGGAAGATAGAAGAACAGAGGAACTATTTGAGATATGCGAAAAATTTTATTGGTTACAGACACCAGAGCTGAATATGGAATATTGAAAAATACACTTCGTAAGATTGATGCCTCAGATAAGCTGGAACTGTGTATGGTTGTCACAGGTTCGCATCTGTTGGAGAAATACGGCTATACAATCAGGGAGATAGAAGAAGACGGATTTAAAGTAACGGCAAGGATAGAGACTCCGGCAGAATCAAATGAGAATCGGAGAATTCCGATGGAGATGGGAAGTCTGATTATGCGGCTGACGGAAGTGTTTGATGAGGTAAAGCCGGATGTGTTACTGGTGTTCGGTGACCGATATGAAATGCTGGCGGCGGCGGTTACTGCTGTGGGTATGCATATACCGATAGCGCATATTTCCGGTGGAGAAGTTACCGAGGGAGCGATGGATGAGCAGATTAGACATGCCATTACGAAAATGGCACATATTCATTTCCCGGGAGCTTCTGTATATGCAGAAAATATTAAGCGTATGGGTGAGGAAGACTGGAGAGTTTTTGATGTCGGAGACCCTGGAATAGAGAATATTAAGAATCTGGAATTGTGGGATAAAGAAAGCTTGGAAGAAAATCTGGATATTGAGATAACAGATAAAACGCTGCTTGTAACATATCATCCGGTTACGTTAGAGAGAGATGCATTGGAGTGGCAGATGGATAACTTGATTGCGGCGCTTAGGATGCATAAGGGAACTAAAATTATCACCTATCCGAATTCAGATGATGGCAGTGAACTTATTATAAGAAAGTTAAAAGATTATGCGAAGCAGGACTCAGAGGTATGCCTTGTGCAGAGCCTTGGAATTGTAAGATATTTGAGTGTGATGAAATGCTGTGGTGCAGTGGTGGGAAATTCGTCAAGTGCGATTGTCGAAGCACCATTTTTACGTGTACCGGCGGTCAATATTGGAAATCGTCAGAAGGGACGATTGATGGCAGAAAGCATTATATGCTGTGAAAATGAGCAGGATTCTATTTCTGGGGCGATTAAGAAAGCTTTGAGTGAAGAGTATAGAAAAACAGTGGCGAATTCCAAGAGTCTGTATGGAGAGGGAAATACAAGTGATGAAATTGTCAATGTTTTAGAAACGATTGAACTTAATGACAAGCTGTTAAAGAAAAAATTGGAGTGGAATTAATGGGTGTATATATTATTGCAGAAGCAGGAGTAAACCATAATGGGGATATTGAACTCGCGAAGAAGCTGATTGATATGGCGGCTCGGTGTGGTGCAGATGCGATTAAATTTCAAACATTTAAAGCAGAAGAAAGTACAGGCGTTACGGCAGATAAGGCAGAATATCAGAAACGGAACGATCCGACGGCTGAGTCACAATTGGAAATGATTCGGAAATTGGAATTGCCGTTTTCTGATTTTGCAGAATTGCAGGCATATAGTAAAGAAAAAGGAATCGATTTTATTTCTACACCGGATGGCAGTGAAAGCTTGCAGTGCTTGCTGGATTTAGATGTTCCGATGATTAAAATCGGCTCGACGGAGGTTACAAATTATCCGTTTTTAAAAGAGATTGCTTTATCGAGGAAGCCAATTATTTTATCAACAGGAATGAGTACTTTAGGAGAGATAGAAAAAGCGCTTGAGGTTATGGAAGAAGCCGGCAGTGGCTCGATTCAGCTTATGCATTGTACGACAGACTATCCAACGGAAGTGCCGGATGTGAATTTGCGGGCGATGGTTGCTTTGCGGGAAGCGTTTCATGTTCCGGTAGGATACTCGGATCATACGCTTGGATTTGAAGCGGCAGTAGCAGCGGTTACGCTGGGAGCGGTATGTATTGAAAAGCATATTACATTAGACCGCACGATGCCGGGACCGGATCATCGGGCATCTATGCCGCCGGATGAATTCTGCGAATATGTACAGCATATCAGAAATACAGAAATATTGCTTGGAGATGGGAAAAAGCGTCCGACGGCGAATGAAAAGAAGATTATGAAACAGGCTCGAAGGAGTATTCTCGCAGTGGAGGCGTTAGAGGCGGGAACTGTTCTAAAGAAGGAGATGTTCTGTTACAAACGTCCGGGAACGGGAATTGCGCCGGAGTATGCTGACATATTAGTTGGAAGAACATTAAAACGCAGTATCGCGAAAGAAGAAGTAATCACATGGGAAGATGTATAGGAGATGGATGCATGGTTTTAGGGTGCACTGATTTAATGTGGAATGAATGCCTCAACAGGATGCCGCTTGATAAACAGGATGTCTATTATACGAGTCAGTACTACCGGATGGGCGAATTGAGCCAGCAAGGCAAAGGGCAGATGTTTGTTTATGAGGCTGATAACAACATTGGTTTGTATCCGTTTATAAAAAGAGATATTGTTAGTGATAAATTAGAAGGGCAATATTATGATATAGAAACGGTATATGGGTATGGCGGGCCGATAATACAGAAAGACAGCATTGAGTTTGGGAAAAAGTTTGAAGATGCATTTTTAGAATACTGTCGGCAGGAACATATTGTGGCTGAATTTGTGCGTTTTCATCCGCTTCTTCACAACGAGAGTATTTTCCGGCAGAATATAGAGGTGCTGCATAATAGAAATACCGTCTGGCTGAATCTCGAACATTCCATAGATGACATTTGGATGAAGGAGATATCAACACAGAATCGCAATGTCATTCGGAAATGTCAGAAAAATGGATTATATGTAGAGGTTGGTACAGACTATAGTGAATTTGTAGATATCTATAATGAGACTATGAATAAAGTAGGAGCCGAGGACTTTTACTTCTTTGACCGGGAATATTATAGACAGCTTGGCGCAGATAAAAATACAGTACTTTTGTATGTAAAACAAGAGGAACGAGTGCTTGCTGCGGCGATTTTTATGGGATATGGTGAATATTTTCATTATCATTTGTCTGGAAGCCGTAAAGAGTTTTTGAAATTGTCTCCAAACAATATTCTGCTATGGGAAGCCATTAAATATGCCAAGGAAAAAGGATACAAAAAGATGCATTTTGGAGGCGGCTTAACGGATTCGATGGAAGATAATTTGTTCCGGTTTAAGCAAAAATTCTCATCGGAACACGCTGACTTTTATATTGGTAAACGTGTGCATGATGAGCAGACATACAGAATCCTGATTGATGATTGGGAAGCAAGGAACAACAGAAAGGCTGGGATACTCCTGCAGTATCGCGAATAGAGATGGGCAATGTCTAGAAAAGAGTTTGGAAGTAATTTTTGTGAAGAAATACAGGAATCCAATACAAGATTAGAGGATTCGGAAAAAGTGATTTTTCTGGATTCGGGACGAAGTGCGCTGCGCTATCTGCTCAGACAGTTGGGTGGTTCGGGCTTTCGTGTTATGCTGCCACAGTATACATGTGAAAGTGTAATTGAACCATTTGGGGAATGTGGGTGTCATATATCATATTATCCGATAAATAAGAACTTTGAAATAGAGCGCAGCAGTTTTATGCGTATGGTCAAGGAGTCTCATCCGCAGCTGATACTCATTCAGAGCTATTTTGGAGCCAATACATTAAAAAATATGAGAAGCGATTTCAAAGAGCTGCAGATGCAGGGCGTCTGGATAGTGGAAGATATTACACATGCATTTTTTGCCGGATGGAAGGGGCAGGGGGCAGACTTTATGGTTGGAAGTCTGAGAAAATGGTGCGCGATTCCTGATGGCGGAGTTCTTGCGTCTGTATCTGCAAGAGCAGATAGGCTATTAACACGAGAGAAGCTGGGACAGAATACGCAGTTTGTTGAGATGAGAGTTAAGGCGCAGCAGGAGAAGTGCAGCTATTTTGTAAGCGAAGAAGAAGATAACTTTGAGGACAAAAAGCGATTCATCAAATTATTTGACGATAGTGAGGCAATACTGGATAAACAGGTGAAGTGCTATGCCATGTCAGAGTATACAAGAAAAAGACTGGGAGCGGTTGACTGGGATAGCGCCGCAAACAGAAGAAAGCAAAATTATGCATTTCTAAGAGAATCCATCATGGAAATGAGTGCGATGGGATGGTCTGCACTGGAGATTGAAGGCGGAGAGGTACCCTTGTATTTTCCGGTTTACATAAGGAACGGATGGAGAGATGAACTCAGGCAATGGATGAGGGAAAAGAATATTTTATTGCCGGTTATCTGGCCGATGCCACAATGCCTTGCAGATAAAGTCGATGCTGATGTGAAGTGGATATATGAGAACATCATAGCCATACCATGTGACCAGAGATATGATATCGAAGATATCGGAGAAGTTTTGGAACAGATTGGGATTTTCCTGAGGGAGAGTGAGAACAGAGTATGAAAAGTATTGCAATTATTCCGGCCAGAAGCGGTTCTAAAGGGATAAAAGATAAAAATATCATTCATGTATGTGGGAAACCGCTGATAGACTATACGATAAAGGCGGCTTTAGAATCGGAGTGTTTTGATACGGTTATGGTTTCAACTGATTCAAAACGGTATGCCGATATTTCCAGAGCGTGTGGCGCAGAGGTGCCATTTTTGCGTTCGGAATTTACTTCGGGTGATACTGCAGGAACATGGGATGCCGTGAGAGAAGTTCTGCAAAATTATAAGATGCTGGGGCAAAGCTTTGATTACGTGGCGGTTTTGCAGCCGACATCCCCGCTTCGCTCGGTGGAGGATATCCGCGGGGCATATGAGATGCTTTTGGATGACAAGGTTGGAAATGTGGTAACTGTAACAGAAACTGCACATCCCGTTCAGTGGTGTTTTCCGCTTTCAAAAGACCATTCGCTTGCGGAGTATGCTTCCTCGGCATATAGTCAGATGCGCAGACAGGACTTAGAGAAGCATTATCAGGAGAACGGCGCGATATATTTTGTGAAGGCAGACAGAATTATAGAGCCGGATTATAACTTATATCAGGATGATTGTTATGCGTACATCATGCCGAGAGAAAGGTCTATTGATATAGACGAGAAAATAGATTTGCTTTTATTGGAGACAATCATTCAAAATACCATAAATATAGAGAAAACGAAGGGGGAATAATTATGGTTTCGATTAGAGAGGCAACATTAGAAGATTTTGAGTTTTTCTATGAAATGAAGTGTGAAGATGTGAATATTTTTTGGACGGGTCATGCAGAGAAACCGGACAGGGATAATTTGTATTCGTTTTTTAAAAAAACAGTAGAAAATGCACAGGATAAAAGCGCAAGGAAAATCTATATCATTGAAGATGCAACGGAAAAAGTGGGACATTTGTATATTATACCGGATGGTGAGGTGTTTGACTTAGCTTCAGCAATCTGTTCACGGTATCAGGGGAAGGGCTATGCGAAAAAAGCAATTGCGTTAGGACTTGTGGAAGGGAAGAAGCTTGGCTATAAGAAAATGGTAGGTTCTATCCGGGAAGACAATATTGCTTCTATGAAAGCTTATTCTGCATGCGGAGTAAAGATTACAGATGAATATAGAATGGTATATATTCCACAGCTTAATAAAGAAGTAAAAATGTATATTGTTGAGAAGGAGCTATAGGAGCTGCTTCGAGATTGCGTTTGAGTGAGGCATTCGCAGAATGTGATAGTGTGGAAACAGCTGCACTTCAGTGCCAGGCTGTAACAAAATTTAGGTCGACTGGATATTGAACTATAAATGAAATTGTGTTATAGTCAATGCAAAGCAAATTTTCTTTTACGATGCGAAAAACTTCGCATACATTTCTTGGGGGATTTCCTTATCATGACATATCTCAGCGTTTGCAGACGTACATTAGAAAATTCTTGCTTTTAAATTCACAAGAAAAGCAGGGGTTTTTAAAATAACTCCTGCAAACAGGAGAAATTGAATATGGAGAAGGATACCGGATGGAAAACGTATTTTTCAGACAAGCAGCGTTACGCAGACATCATCAATGGAATAGGATGTGCGGGAGCGCAGATTGTGAAAAGTACAGATTTGACGGAAGAGGACGGACAGACGAGGAATGGAAAAGCAAGAGATTTGTTGCGGAGGACTGCGTTCGGAGTGAATTTTGCACTGATTGGAATTGAGAATCAGGAGAAAATGGATTATGAACTGCCACTTCGGACAATGAATTATGATGCAGCAGTATATGAAAAGCAGGCATCAAAGATTCGTAAGAAAGTACGACAGCGGAGGAATGACGGAGAGAAGCTGACTGACGGAGAGTACCTGTATGGTTTTCGGAAGAGCGATAGATTAAAACCAGCAATAACATTTGTGTTATATAGCGGAGAAGAACCGTGGAATGGACCGACATCACTGCATGAGATGCTGGATTTTACTGATATACCGGAGCAACTCAAGGATATGACATCCGATTACAGAATAAATGTGATAGAGATACGCAAGCTGGAGTATACAGAAGTGTTTCAGACAGATGTGCGTCAGGTGTTTGACTTTATTCGTTGTGCGGAGGATAAGGTGCGTTTGAAGCAGTTGGTGGAGAATGATGCGTATTATCAGAATATGGAAGAAGATGCATTTGATGTGGTGGTACAGTATGCCAATGTGACGGAACTGGTTGGCGTTAAGGATTATAGAAGAGAGGATGGTCGGGTAGACATGTGTACAGCGATTCGCGAGATGATGGAAGATAGCAGACAGGAAGGTCTTGAGGCTGGGATAAAAGAAGGAATAAAAGAAGGAATAAAAGAGGGGGAGGCTTTGCTCGCTGCACTTATTAGTCGTTTACTTGCAGATAACAGGACGGAGGAGTTGAGGCTTGTGGCAGAGGATGAGGAGGCAAGGAAAAGATTTTATCGGGAATATGGGATGAGCGATTAGAAGTCAAGGCAAAAGATATGCTGGGTATTACAAAAATCTTATTTATTAAGAAAATGCATGAAAAAAGCACTGACGACCAGAGAAAACGTTGCTAAAATGTGCCAGACAGCCTATATTATGAACGATACAAACGTAAGTTGTAATAATATAGAAAATGCAAAGGATGAAGCGATAGTGAATGATGATGTGTTTTTAGACAATCTGCCACAGACTGCGAACTACATTTTGAATGTTTTATGGGATAGAAATGTACAGATGACGGTTGCGGAACTGACAGAAGCGGTAAATGACAAATATGGTACACAGTGGGAACGCAAAGACATACAGAAATTTGTCCGGGCATTGGTAAATGGTGATTATTTGGATGCAAAGAGAAAAGGGTTACGCCTTTACTATTGTCCGCTTGGCTGGGAAGAAGCGCAGGAATACTTATAAAAAGACGAGAATATGCTTTTGATATTTTGCAAAATGCGATATATTAAAAGTGTATTCTCTTTTTTTATACAAGAAATAAAATCTTTTTAATATAGTTTGGAGCGTGGCGAACGACATGAAAAGAACCGTTATCTATTTTGCAGGTGTGTATGATACGTTGGATTTGTTTACAGAAAAATTGCGCGAGGCATTTGAGGAGATGGGCTATGAGTCCTTTGTCTATGATGCCGCGACGGAGAACGACAGCAAGCATACACTAATAGACCTGTTGGAAATGGAGAAGGCTGGTTGTACGGAGCAAAACAGTGCAAACGCGTTTGCCTGTGTGACATTCAACAATCTGGGATATAATCTGGCTCTGCCGGATGGAAGAAATATCTGGGAGGCATATGATGTGCCATACATCAATATCCTGATGGATCATCCGTTCCATTATGAAAAGCCGCTTCGCAATGCACCGGCGACTGCTATGGTTTTGTGTGTTGACCGCAATCATACAAAGTATATACGAAAATATTTTAAAAATATCAGACAGACAGATTTTCTGCCGCACGCAGGTGTGGAACTTGGCAGTAGGCATAAGCCGCTGGCAGAGAGGGGCATTGATGTGCTGTATGCAGGGGCACTTCCGATTTATACGGTTGCTAAGATGATACCGGATTTGAGTTCTATTCGAGAAGTGGATGGACAGATGATGGCGCAGGACATACTTGCGGAGTTGGTGCAGAATCCGAACCGGACGACGGAGGAAGTGATAGCGGAATATTTAAGAGACAAGCGGAACGATATTTCGGAGCAACGAATACATGAAATTATTGTTCAGATGCGTTTTATTGATTCCTATGCAACATCTTTTTTCAGGGAACAGGCTGTGCGGATTCTGGTTGAGAGTGGTATCCGCGTGACGGCATATGGAACCGGCTGGAATCAGTGCGAATGGAGCGATAACACATATCTGGATTACCGGGGGAAAGTGCTGGCACCTGAGATACTGCCTTTGATGAATGATTCCAAGGTGGTACTAAACACGATGACATGGTTTAAGGCGGGAGCACATGACCGCGTTTTTAACGGTATGCTTGCAGGGGCAGCAGTTGTGACAGATGATTCGACATACATGAAAAGCGCGTTCCGCGATGGGGAAGAACTGGTGATGCTTTCGCTGAAGGAACTTGGTACACTGCCGGAACGTATATTTTCTTTGTTTGGACACATGGATGAGACACAGCAGATGGCGAATCGTGGATATCACGCGGCAAAAGAAAATCATACGTGGAAAAACAGGGCAGAGTATATCCGGGAATATATACTATTGTGGTAAGGGTGCCGTATGCCGGAGAAACAGGCTGCTGCAGCAGGGATGAAGGAGAAAGTTATGCACATACTAATGTATCGTTGGAAGGCGTACAATTATAGAGATATTGAACAGACATTCAAACTGTTGGGACATACGGTGGATAATATTGAGCAGGAATTGGGAAGCTATGATATCAGTCCGGAATTTGAGTGTGTGATTGAAGCGAAGATTCGCGAGAATCAGTATGACATGGTTTTTACTGTGAATTATTTCCCACTGATTTCCAATGCGTGTATGCGCGCAGGAGCTCGCTATGTGTCATGGACGTGCGATAATCCGCTCATCAGTATGTACCATGAATCGGTATTTAACGATTGCAACTATATCTTTACGTTTGATAAGACAAATTATCTGGAGTTTCGCGGAATGGGTGTGAAGCACATCTGGTATCTGCCGTTGGCAGTGGATACAGAGCGGCTGGATGTGGTAATTGACAGAGCGGATGACCTTACGAAGTACCGTGGGGATGTGGCATTTGTGGGAAGTCTTTATGAGAGAAATTCCTATGATAAGTTAAAGCATAAGCTGCCGGAATATCTGCGTGGATATTTTGATGCAGTGATGGAAGCGCAGTTAAATGTCAGCGGCGCGAATATTGTGGAACCGATGCTCACGGCAGATATTTTGGAGCAGCTTCAGGAATATTTTGAGCTGGAGAAATCCGAGGGCTCTTTTTCTGATTTGGGGCTGATTTTCCAGACGACAGTACTTGGCTTTAAGATTGCCGAACTGGAACGGCGCAGGGCATTGATTGAACTTTCAAAGCATTGCCGGGTCAATGTATACAGCAACAGTGATGTGAGCGATTTGCTGCGTATTCAGTATTGCGGTTCTGTTGATTACTGGAGTGAAATGCCGAAGGTATTTCGCGCCTCCAAAATCAATCTGAACTTTACGATACCGAACATCAAGAGCGGCATTCCGTTGCGCGTGTGGGATGTACTTGGGGCAGGTGGCTTTTTGCTGACTAATTATCAGGCGGAGATACCATACTTTTTTGAAGAAGGGAAGGATTTGGTATGCTTTGATGGTATTGAAGATTTAAAGGAAAAGGCGGTATACTATTTGACACATGAGGAAGAACGGCAGGCGATTGCTGCACGTGGATATCGAAAGGTAAAGGAACAGCATACTTATATAGAAAGAATCCGTGAAATGCTTTGCATATGCGATAACTGTACTGCTTAAGAACTTCTGCATGACAGGATGTAACTTTCTGTAATATAAAAAACCGACACTCCGTCAAGGGATGTCGGTTTTATTAACAATATTGGTCTAACATCATTCCGGAATAGATGGAAGTGATGTATGGAGCTGCGAAGTTGTGACCAGTCGGATTTTTGTAGGAAACAAGCAGTTTGTCTACATAATTCATCGGATTGATGGAAACTTCGGAAGCTTTGACATTTAGGTCGTCCTTAAACTGATTCAGCACAGAAAAACATTCTGCGGAATCAGTTGCAGTAACTGCATCCAAAAGAAGGTTACGGTCTACATTGATAGAACCGTTATCCGCCATTTTGAGTCCATAAGATTCCAATTCGTTGTGGTAAAGCCGGGCAACGCTAGAGACATCTCTGCGCAGTCTGGCAGACTCCTGTGCGTCGCTGTATGTGTCGCTCAGACGAATCATGTTGTTATACGCATTAACGAGCGATTGCACGTTGTCTGCAATCGCATCAGCATTTTCCTTGAAACCGATGGAGGTTGTCGTACCATCGTTGTTAGTGCCCTTTAGCGTCAGGGCGAATGCGTTATTGACAGTAAAACTGTTAGAGAGAGAGGAATGTTCCACTCCATTTAATAAGAAGGAAGAGTTGGAAGCTATCTCTTCTACATGGTCGATGCCGAGCACGTTCATTGCCTTCATGGAGGCACTTTCCGGTGCAGGAAGTATCTCAAAGAGATATTGTTCATCCTCGTCAAGACCTGTCTGCAATGAAGTAATCTGGATAGCACCATTGCCGGAGTCATTCTGCACATAGGCGGCGCGAAGACCGGTGTTGGAATTGTTGATTAAACGTACTAACTTTTCCTGAACATCTCTATTCGTGTCTTTGGCATTGACGGAATACTGAAATTCAAAAGAATTGAGTTCTGTTGTTAAGTCGAAGCTATATGTGCCTGTTTTGATATCGGATTTGGCAGGATTCAGATAATTTCCCAAGTTCGTCTGTGGTGTGGCGAGATGCCGTACTTCCACATCAAACGGAAGCGCATCGCCTGTGGCTTTATCATCACCGATATATTCGGCACTGATAATATCCTCATCAGAAGACTGGGCGATTTTCTTGGAAAAAACGCTCTCTATGCCATCATCTGAATCGGAAAGTGAGGCGACAACATTTTGAATAGAACGCGTCTTTTCTTTGATATCAATCGCAAAACGTCCCACATCCCCGGAATATTTGATTTTATATAGAGGAGATTCTTTGTTGATTTTTACAATATTATTATAGACCGCGCGCAACTGGCTCTTTTTGTGGGTGTCATAGCGAGACACGCCGGATGGACGGTATGTGCTTAGATAGTATTGATAGGCGCTGTGAATGGCTGCCATATAATCCCCTCCTTTCTTCCGTGAAATACTACACCAACCGGTGCAGACAGGGATAATTAAAACTGTTTCTACTATTATATGTATATCAGATTCTTCATCCGTGAAGGTATACTTATATACATCTTTTAGATATTTATCGGTACAAAGAGCGAAAAAATTTACCCTTAGATTAAAAAAATATGAAAAAATACTTGCGGCGTACAATATGTAGTGCTAAAATATTTCTGTTGCACGAGATGAAAAAAATGGTTGACGCTCCATATTGATTGTGATATATTAGACTAGCGATGGAAGTAGGTCTTTTTTTTATGCCCTTTTTTAGGTATAGAGAAAAGCACAAAGAAATTTAATGGAGGTGGAAGTTGTGCGCACGAAAATAACATTGGCATGTACAGAGTGTAAGAATCGTAACTACAACATGACAAAAGACAAGAAAGCTCATCCAGACAGAATGGAAACCAAGAAGTATTGTAGATTCTGCAAAACTCATACATTACACAAGGAGACTAAGTAGTCTGACGGAAAAGGAGTGAGAAGATGGGAGAAACCGAGAACAAAGCTCCAAAGGAGAGCTTTTTTACCGGCCTTTCGGCTGAATTTAAGAAAATCATTTGGCCGGACAAGAAATCACTTGCAAGACAGACGACGGCAGTTGTTGCTGTTTCCGTAGTAATGGGTCTTGTAATCGCGCTTCTGGATCAGTTGGTTCAGTATGGCGTTGATATCCTTGTTGGTTTAAGTTTGTAATGGAGGCATAGGTGATTTATGGCAGAGGCACACTGGTATGTAGTTCATACCTACTCAGGATATGAGAATAAGGTAAAAGCGAACATTGACAAAACGATTGAAAACCGGCATCTGGAAGACCAGATTTTAGAGGTCAGAGTTCCGATGCAGGAAGTTGTCGAGATGAAAAATGGCGCAAAGAAATCCGTATCAAAGAAAATGTTTCCGGGATACGTGCTTATCAATATGGTAATGAATGATGACACATGGTATGTTGTCAGAAATACCCGTGGTGTTACCGGATTTGTTGGTCCGGGATCCAAGCCGGTACCGCTTACCGATATGGAAATGAGACCATTAGGAATCAAGACAGAGAACATTGAGGTCGACTTTACTGAGGGAGATACCGTTGTGGTTACAGGTGGTGTTTGGAAGGATACCATCGGCGTGATCCAGGTGATGAACCATGGTAAGCAGAGCGTGACTATCAATGTTGAGCTTTTCGGCCGCGAAACGCCGGTTGAGATAAGTTTCGCAGATGTAAAGCTTATGAATTAAGCAAAAGCATAAGAGGTATCAGAGCATGGCTACATGCTTGAAAATGAATTAAGGAGGCAATTCCAATGGCAAAGAAAGTAGAAGGATATATCAAATTGCAGATTCCTGCTGGCAAGGCTACACCGGCTCCTCCAGTTGGACCTGCTCTTGGACAGCATGGTGTAAACATCGTAGAGTTTACAAAGCAGTTTAATGCTAGAACAGCAGATCAGGGCGATTTAATCATCCCTGTAGTAATCACAGTATATGCGGATAGAAGCTTCAGCTTCGTAACAAAGACTCCGCCGGCTCCGGTTCTTATTAAGAAAGCGTGCAACATCAAGTCTGGTTCTGCAAAGCCAAACAAAGAAAAGGTTGCAACAATCTCTAAGGCAAAGCTTCAGGAGATTGCAGAGTTGAAAATGCCTGACTTAAATGCAGCATCATTAGAAGCAGCTATGAGCATGATTGCTGGTACTGCAAGAAGTATGGGTATCACAGTGGAAGAATAGACAGCCTCATCGTTTGCATGATGAGTCATTAGAAGAATGCAAAAGCGGCATTCTTCCCACGTTTTGGAAAATAAGCAATTAGTTTATGTGGGAGGGTCCTCTCCCGATAATACCACCAGGAGGTTTATATTCATGAAAAGAGGAAAGAAATATCAGGACGCTGTAAAATCTTTTGACAAGAGCGCTCAGTACGAGGTTGCTGAGGCAATCAGTTTAGTAAAAAAGAACGCTACAGCGAAATTTGATGAGACAATCGAACTTCACATCAGAACAGGTTGTGATGGTCGTCACGCTGAGCAGCAGATTCGTGGTGCAGTTGTATTGCCACACGGAACAGGTAAGACTGTAAAAGTTTTAGTATTTGCTAAGGGTACAAAGTTAGATGAGGCACAGGCAGCAGGAGCTGACTACGTTGGAGGCGAGGAGTTGATTCCGAAGATTCAGAACGAAGGTTGGTTAGATTTCGATGTTGTCGTTGCTACACCTGATATGATGGGTGTTGTTGGTCGTTTGGGACGTGTACTCGGACCAAAGGGCTTAATGCCAAACCCGAA
>CAZAGJ010000011.1:0-59377 GCA_964484605.1 uncultured Roseburia sp.
AATTTACATAAATTATTATATCCTCAAGTTTAAACATCCAATTAACATGATATCAACATTTCGTTGTGGAAGAGCTGATACAAGCATTTATCTTCTAGTTAGGATTAATCTTTTTCTTGATAGTATCAATCAAATTATGTGTTGTATCATCCGATTCATATTCTTCAGAAATCTTCTGAACTCCATGAATGATAGTGGAATGATCTCTGCCTCCGAGGAGAGCACCGATAGAATCTAGCGGTGTATCTGTCATATTTTTGCAGAGATACATCGCAATCTGTCTTGGTCTGGCAATATCCTTGCTGCGATTTTTTGAAATCATCTGATCCAGTGAAATCTGGAAATGTTCGGATACAACCTCAATGATAAGCTGTGGGGTAACCTCCTTTGGCTTATCAGGAGTGATAATATTCTGAAGTTCCTTAATGGCGATATCCATAGTAATCTCGGTCTTCTCAAGATTAGAATAAGCAAGAAGCTTATTGAGTGCTCCTTCAAGTTCACGAATGTTGGACTTAATGTTGGTAGCTATATAATTAAGAATATCGTCGCTTAAGTTCATCTCATCGGCTTCGACCTTCTTGCGAAGGATAGCCATTCTGGTTTCGTAGTCAGGTGTACCGATATCTGCCATAAGTCCCCATTCAAATCTGGAACGAATACGTTCTTCTAAAGTCTCCATTTCTTTTGGAGGCTTATCGGATGTAAGGATAATCTGTTTTCCGGCTGAATGAAGTGCATTAAAGGTATGGAAAAATTCTTCCTGAGTACTTTCCTTCCCTATAATAAACTGAACATCATCTACCATGAGAACGTCAATGGTACGATACTTCTCACGGAATTTGTTCATGGCAGACGCATTACCACTACGGATAGATTCGATAACTTCGTTGGTAAATTCCTCAGAAGTAACACAGATAATCTTCGCATCCGGGTTGTTCTCTAAGATGAAATGTCCAATGGAATGCATGAGATGCGTTTTTCCAAGTCCAGGTCCGCCATAGATGTAAAGTGGATTGTATGCTTCACCCGGTGATTCCGCAACTGCAAGAGATGCAGAATGTGCAAAACGGTTATTGCTGCCAACGACAAAGGTTCCAAATGTATAATTTGGATTAAGATTCGATTTATCTGTTTTTTCTGATAAAGCAGCTTTTTTGGCTTTTGGTGTGCCGGTTCTTATACTGCTTGTCTGTTCCGGCAAAACAAATTTGATTTCATACTCAATGCCTATAATCTCAGCAATGGCTACTTTTAAAGGAAGATAATACTTCTTGGATATATAACTTAATGTCATCTGCTCCGATGGAACAAGTATATATAAGGTATTATTTTCAATTCCATATACTTCAAGTGGACGAATCCAGGTATCAAAGGAAATATCGCTGATATCGTGTTCTGTCTTTACAGTTTTTAATATCTCGTCCCATTTCTGTAAAATTAGATCCATTTCTACGCTCCAATTTCTAATAGTTCTTAAAAAATCCTACACTTCCTATATTACATCATTTCAAAGCTTTTATCAATGGATAATTTGAGTTGTGAAAGGGCAAACGGGATGTTATACGTGTAATGAAAATAAACGCTTATTTGGGCAAAATAAGGCGTATGAAGCTTTGTTTATAAGGAGGCGTAAAGTTATAGACTTAGTAAAACAAGGCTTTCACGGGCTTATTCACAAGTTATCCGTATATTATCCATACGTTATCAACAATTTATCAACATTTTGGGGATAACTTATGTAAACATATATTTATAAACATTTTTTGTGGATGGGTGTGGAAAAGTATTTAACAATATCTTGTGTGAACGAGTTTCTTCCTTATATATATAGTGGTTATTTTACCCACATGCGACAAAAAGTGGAAAAGTAGATAAGTGTGAAACAGCGCAATGCCTAATTTTTTCTTGACTTCACGACTTTTTCTGATATAATTGAGAATGATGTTTTTTAACGTAGAGGAGGTGAATGCGATATGAAGATGACATTCCAACCAAAAAAGAGACAGCGATCTAAAGTTCATGGATTCAGAAGTAGAATGAGCACAGCAGGCGGAAGAAAAGTATTGGCTGCAAGAAGATTAAAAGGTAGAAAGAAATTATCAGCTTAGGCCACATCATATGTGGTCTTTTCTTCTTTTATGATGAAAACGAAAAGGATATTACATGAAATATTCAGAATCATTGAAGAAAAACCAAGATTTTAAGAACGTATATCGCAGGGGAAAGTCGTATGCGAACAAGTACCTCGTGATGTACGTTCTTCCTAATCAGACAGAAGGTAACCGATTAGGAATATCAGTTAGCAAAAAAGTTGGAAATAGTGTTATAAGACATCATTTGACCCGGTTAGTACGGGAAAGCTACAGACTACATGAGGACATGTTTAATAGTGGTTTAGACATCGTAGTCATCGCAAGACAGTCAGCAAAGGATATTTCTTATCATGAAGTGGAGAGTGCATTGCTGCATCTTGGAGGTCTTCACAAGATTACCAAATAATGATTAAAAAGAAGATGGAATTATTTTGAAAAAAATTTTAATTGCTTTAATTAAATTTTATAGAAAGTATCTTTCTCCGATGAAAAACACAAAGTGTCCATATTGTCCAACCTGTTCATTATATGGGCTGGAAGCTGTCGAGAAGTATGGAGCGTTAAAAGGTGGAACTCTTGCTTTATGGAGAATCATACGATGTAATCCTTTTTCAAAAGGTGGATATGATCCGGTTCCATAGTGGAGGTATTTTAGAGTGTCAGAAATGTTATTGACTGCATATGACGGTGCGATACTCGGACCGATTGCAAAATTACTTGGTTGGTTGATGGATGGTGTATACAAAATAATGTTGATGCTGGGCATCAATAATGTAGGTTTGTCCATCATTATTTTTACAATTATTATCTATATGTTGATGTTCCCGCTTACTTATAAGCAGCAGAAGTTTTCAAAACTTTCTCAGAAAATGCAGCCGGAGATTCAGGCTATCAACAAGAAGTATCAGGGGAAAAAGGATCAGGCATCCATGATGGCGATGCAGGAAGAAACACAGGCTGTTTACGATAAGTACGGCGTTTCCATGACAGGAAGCTGTGTGCAGTTATTGATTCAGATGCCGTTGTTATTTGCACTTTATCGTGTATTCTTAAATGTACCTGCTTATGTTACTTCTGTGAAGGATAACTTCAGTGCCCTGGTAAATGGAATCATGGCAACAGAGGGCTATCAGGATAAGATGGCACAGATTGTCACTGATTTAAAGATTACAACACAGCCGGTAGCAGATTTTACTGTAACAGATACAACAGCACTTTCTAATTCAATCGTAGATGTGCTTAACAAGATGAATACAGCCGGATGGGATACTTTAAAAGATGTGTTTCCGTCCCTTACAGATACCATCTCATCTACATATGAGACTGTATCACACGTAAATAACTTTTTGGGAATGAATATCGCCGATTCACCATGGCAGATTATTACAGCCGGATTTACCGGTGGAAGTCTTTTGCTTGCATTTGCTGCTTTTATGATTCCTGTAACTTCTTATCTCACACAGGTAGGAAGTATGAAGTTAGCACAGCAGAATACAGGCAATAAGAAAAATGGTAATGCACAGACAGATGCTATGGCACAGCAGATGGAGATAATGAATAAGACGATGCCTTTGATGTCATTGTTTATTTGTTTCACTGTTCCGGTTGGTCTTGGTATTTACTGGATTATGAGTGCGGTAGTACGAATCGTTCAGCAGTATTTCTTGAATAAGCATTTTGAGAAGATGGATTTGGAAGATATCATCAAAAAGAATGAAGAAAAAGCCAAGAAGAAACGTGAAAAAATGGGAATCGCAGAAAATCAGATTTCCAATGCAGCAAAAATGAATACCAGAACGATGGTGGACAAGAGTAAAAACAGTCTAGCAACTCCGGAAAAGGAAGCTGAGATTGAGAAAGCAAGAGAGATTGCTTCCAAAGCAAAAGAAGGAAGTTTAACAGCAAAAGCAAATATGGTTCGTGATTATAACGAGCGCAATAATAAAAAATAATAGAGGGGTGTAGGACATGGAATATATTGAGATTTCAGCAAAAACCGTAGATGACGCTATTACAGAGGCTGTCATTAAATTGGGAACAACCCACGACAAGATTGAGTATGAGGTAATTGAAAAAGGAAGCGCAGGTTTCCTTGGAATTGCCAGAAAAGATGCTGTTATCAAGGTTCGCAAGAAAAATGATGTAGAAGACGATATTCGTGATTTTTTAAATAAAGTATTCGCGGCTATGGAGCTTGAAGTTGAGATTTTAGTTGAGAGAGAAGAAAACAGCAATGTTATCAACGTAGAGTTGAAAGGTTCTGATATGGGTGTTTTAATAGGTAAAAGAGGACAGACACTTGATTCTCTCCAGTATTTAACTAATCTTGCTGTAAATAAAAATGCAGAAGAGTATGTTAAGGTTAAAATTGATACAGAGGATTATCGCAAGAGAAGAAAAGAGACTTTAGAGAATCTTGCAAAGAATATTGCTTACAAGGTAAAGAGAACAAAACGTCCGGTTTCTTTAGAGCCGATGAATCCTTTTGAAAGAAGAATTATTCATTCTGCTTTACAGAATGACAAATTTGTTACAACACACAGCGAAGGTGAAGAACCGTACAGACATGTTGTTGTCACATTAAAGAGATAAGATTAATAAATGGGGTTGTCAGATGACAGCCTCATTTTTTGAATTATAGTAAGTTATTTGTTTTACAAATGCGAAGAAATAGTTTACTATAATTCAAGAATAGTGATGAGAAGCTCGTGGAGAGGAAAGATTAAGGCTATGAGAACAGATACGATTGCAGCGATTGCAACAGCCATGACAAGTGCAGGCATTGGTATAGTGAGAATCAGCGGAGAGGAAGCTGTCTCTATTACTGATAAAATTTTTAAGAAAAAAAGCGGTAAGACTTTATCGGAATGTAATACGCATACGATTCACTATGGTCATATTCATGATGGAGAAGAAGTGATAGATGAAGTCATGGTTCTTTTGATGCGTGGACCTCATACTTATACCAGAGAGGATACAGTCGAGATTGATTGCCATGGCGGTGTTTATGTCATGAAACGCATTTTAGAGACTGTCATTAAGTATGGTGCAAGACCTGCAGAGCCGGGAGAGTTTACAAAACGAGCTTTTTTAAATGGAAGAATTGATTTATCACAGGCGGAATCTGTCATTGATGTTATTAATGCCAAGAATGATTTTGCGCTCAAAAGTTCCATGAAGCAGCTTTCAGGTTCTTTGTCTAATGCTGTAAAGGAAATACGTGGAGAAATCTTGCATGAGATTGCTTTTATCGAGTCAGCATTGGATGATCCGGAACATATCAGTTTGGAAGGCTATCCTGAAGAATTGAAGTCTATCATAGAGGTATCAAGTGCAAATGTAGAAAAGCTTTTGGCGACGAGCGATAACGGTAGAATCTTAAAAGAGGGTATTTCCACTGTAATTGTGGGAAAACCAAATGCCGGAAAATCGTCATTACTTAACACGTTAGTCGGCGAGGAGCGGGCAATTGTTACAAATATTGCCGGAACTACAAGGGATGTACTAGAAGAGCAGATTAACTTAAATGGAATTGTGCTCAATATTATCGATACAGCCGGAATTCGTGAGACGGATGATATTGTAGAAAAAATAGGTGTAGATAAAGCCAAAAAATATCTGGCAGATGCAGATTTAGTGATATATGTGGTTGATACGTCAACAAAACTCGATGATAATGATTATGAAATCATGGAGTTGTTGAAAGGCAGACAGGCAATTGTACTTATGAACAAGTCTGATTTGAATGCGTTGACAACCATTGATGATGTGCGCACTCATGTGGATAAAGACTGTAACATTATTTCTATTTCTGCAAAAGAACAGACCGGCATAGATGAATTGGCAGAAACTGTGAGCAGAATGTTTTTCTCCGGTGAAGTTACATTTAACGATGAAGTTTATATCACAAATATCAGACATAAAACTGCTTTACAGGAGGCACTGTCTAGTTTACATTTAGTAGTACAGAGTATTGAAGGCGGAATGCCGGAAGATTTCTATTCCATTGATTTGATGAATGCTTATGAAGAACTTGGAAGTATCGTCGGAGAAGCGGTGGAAGATGATCTGGTAAATGAGATATTTAGTAAGTTTTGTATGGGAAAATAATCGTCGCTATTGGACGACGATTATTAGAAAAATGCAAAAAAATGCATTCTTCCGGTATATTGATATTATGAGGTAAATATATGAATCGCAATTTATTAGAAGAAACATATGATGTAGTTGTAGTAGGTGCAGGTCATGCAGGATGTGAGGCAGCACTTGCGTGTGCAAGACTGGGACTTGAGACAATTATTTTTACTGTGAGTGTAGACAGTATTGCTCTGATGCCGTGTAATCCGAATATCGGAGGAAGTTCTAAGGGACATCTGGTTCGTGAAATTGATGCACTTGGCGGACAGATGGGTATTAATATTGATAAGACATTTATCCAGTCAAAAATGCTGAATAAATCAAAAGGTCCTGCCGTACATTCTCTGCGTGCGCAGGCGGATAAAGCGAATTACAGCATGGAGATGCGAAAAACTCTTCAGGAGACAGAGCATCTGACAATCCGTCAGGCAGAAGTGGCAGAGATTATGACGACGGAAACGGCAGATAATATGTCGCGTATTACAGGAGTACGCACTTCGTCCGGGGCGACATATTACTGTAAAGCAGTAGTTTTGTGTACAGGCACATACTTAAATGCGCGGTGTCTGACCGGAGAGATGATTACCCATACCGGGCCAAATGGTCTTATGGCTGCAACACATCTTACCGATTCATTAAAAGAAAATGGTGTAGAAATGTTCCGCTTTAAAACTGGTACTCCGGCAAGAATAGACAAACGTTCTCTTGACTTTTCTAAGATGGAGGAGCAGAAGGGGGATGAACGAATTGTACCGTTTTCATTTACTACGAATCCGGAGGATGTTCAGAAAGAACAGATTTCCTGTTGGCTGACCTATACGAATCCAACAACACACGAGATTATAAGAAATAATCTGGATCGTTCACCGATTTATGCCGGTATTATAGAGGGTACAGGACCGAGATATTGTCCATCCATCGAGGATAAAGTTGTAAAGTTTGCAGATAAAGACAGACATCAGATTTTTATTGAGCCGGAAGGAATCAATACCAATGAAATGTATGTCGGCGGTATGTCATCTTCACTTCCGGAGGATGTACAACACGCGATGTACCGCACATTGCCGGGACTTGAGAATGTAAAGATTGTCCGCAATGCTTACGCGATTGAATATGACTGTATCAATCCAAACCAGCTTTATGCTTCTTTGGAATTTAAGAAAATCAAGGGACTTTTTTCCGGCGGACAGTTTAACGGAAGCAGCGGTTATGAGGAAGCGGCGTGTCAGGGATTGATTGCCGGAATCAATGCTGCCATGGAGATACTTGGAAAAGAGCCGTTGGTGCTTGACCGTTCGGAAGCTTATATTGGAGTATTGATTGATGACCTTGTGACAAAGGAAAATCATGAGCCGTATCGAATGATGACTTCCCGCGCAGAGTATCGACTTTTACTCAGACAGGATAATGCTGACCTCAGACTCTCAAAGAAGGGATATGAGATTGGACTGATTTCTAAGGAACGCTACGATTGGGTATGCAAAAAGGAAGAACTGATAAAAGAAGAAATAGCGCGAGTAGCAAATGTGCATATTGGAGCAAACAAGGAAGTGCAGGCACTTTTGGAAAGCTACAGAAGTATTCCGTTGAATACAGGAGTGACTTTGACAGAGTTGATTCGTAGACCGGAGCTTGATTATGAAAAACTGGCTCCGATTGATAAAAACAGACCGGAACTTCCTTATGATGTAATTGAGCAGGTAAATATAAATATCAAGTATGATGGATACATTTCCAGACAGATAAAACAGGTGGAGACTTTTAAGAAGTTAGAGAAAAAGAAGATTCCGGAAGGCTTCGATTATGATGAAGTTCCAAGTCTGCGTATTGAGGCACGCCAGAAACTGAAAACTTATAATCCAACTTCTATCGGACAGGCATCTCGAATCTCCGGTGTGTCTCCGGCGGATGTATCCGTACTTTTAGTGTATATGGAACAGATGAAATATCATAACAAAGAATAGGAGTTTTTACATGACAATCAATGAATATCAGAAGCTTGCAATGACAACATTGAATCCTTCTCTTAACGAAAAAGATGTTTTGATTAATGGTGTGATGGGACTTTGTGGAGAATCCGGCGAAGCAATTGATATTGTAAAAAAGCATCTCGCACAGGGACATGAGTTAGATAAAGATGCACTTATCAGGGAACTTGGAGATATTGCCTGGTATCTGGCGGAGACAGCAACGGTTCTTGGTGTGTCTTTGGAGGAAGTTCTGACTTTAAATATTGAAAAGTTGAAAAAACGTTATCCGACGGGATTTGATATGGAAAAGTCTATCGAAAGAGCGGATGAATGCAAATAAGCTTTTGGATATGATGAAAGGATAATTATGAATTATAATCTTGATAGATTCAAGCAGGGATTGGATAATTTAAATATATCTCTCAATGATAAACAGATACAGCAATTTCTTGATTATTATGAACTGCTTGTTGAGACAAATAAGGTAATGAATCTGACAGCAATTACAGACTTTGATGAAGTGATTGAAAAGCATTTTTTGGACAGTCTCTCTCTATGTCAGGTATATGACCTTCATCATGAGGTAAAAATTCTGGATATGGGAACCGGCGCAGGTTTTCCGGGAATTCCTCTTAAGATTGCATTTCCGGAAATTGATTTGGTTCTCGCAGATTCATTGAATAAGAGAATTAAGTTTTTGCAGGATGTGATAAATCAGTTAGGTCTTAAGAAAATTGAAGCACTTCATGCCAGAGCGGAGGAGATGGGCAGAAATAAGTTATATCGTGAACAATTTGACCTATGTGTATCTCGTGCCGTGGCAAATTTATCCTCTTTAAGTGAATATTGTATACCGTTTGTAAAAGAGGGTGGAAAGTTCATCTCGTACAAATCAGGTGAAATTGAGGATGAGACAAATCAGGCAAAAAAAGCAGTTTCGATTCTGGGAGGCAGAATCGAGGATGTATACAAATTTGATTTATATGAGCAGAAACGCTCCTTTGTGATTATTGATAAGGTGAAGAAAACCCCGAAAGCATATCCAAGAAAAGCAGGAACACCGACAAAGACACCATTGGGACAATCGTGAATCAGAGAATAATAATGAGGTTGCAGCACTAATAATTTTTTTGTGCACATAATAAAAATTATGTACATAAATAACTTAGTGAAACAACCTCATTTAATATTTTCTGGTAAAGATATTTTATCAGAAAATTAAAAATTAGAAACATGAATCTTAGTTATCATTTAAAAACATATGAATAATTCCAAGAAGCTTATCCGGAACCTCAAGCTGAGGTACCAGACCTGAATTGGAAATATAAGCAGTTTCAATCAGCGGATTCTTCTTTGCATAGGAATCTGCAATGGTTACAGCATCCGGAATGGAACGACTCTCAATAATATAGAGAGGATTTTCCAGTTTTTTCAGCGCATGCGTAATTGTATTATCCGTGTAACGACCTTCCATGCTTGCCATCAGATATTTTCCGTGACTGCTTTGCATGTGTGCTGCTTCATAATAGGCATCCAGCATCTTGCTGGAAACAAGCTGCGGTTTATAAAAATAATTATTGCGAAGCTCTTTGGAAATATTTTTCTCATGAGTTCTGATATTGTAAATGAATGTACCGATAATTGGTAACTCTAACAAAGTCTTTTTCACTGTAGAAAACTTATCCGGTGTGCGCTCAAATTCCTTAAGTGAAGGAGGATTGATGGCAATCACTCTGTTAATCAGATTTTTATTCATATTCTGTGCAAGTACCGCAAAGGATACAGAATTATTTGTCGTAATGACATCCGGCTTCTCTCCTATGACATTTTGAATAAAATCTGTGATAAGCTGCACATACAGATAATTGGTATAAGTCAGATAAGGTTTGTCAGAGCGGCCACATCCTAACAAATCTAATGTATACACAGTATGTGTATTTTCTAACTTTTTGACTAATCTGCACCATTCATAGGAAGAGGATATTGGATTCAATTCATGGATTAACAGAATTGGTGAACCTGCTCCACGTTTCGTGTAAAATATTTTTCCATTCTTCCAATCAAAGTATTCTCCATTTTGTGATTTTAGAATATTTTTCATTTGAGCCGTTATGTCAATAAAACGATTTACACAATGAATCGCTCCAGCTGCCAGTCCGGTCAAAATTAGAAAGTGTTTGACATTTTTCTTCATAGGCCCTCCGCTAATTGTATGACATACATGTAATTTATAATTATATTATAGCCGCTTTTTTATGGTTATACAAATTAAATATTATGATTAGGAAAAAAATTTCATGAAAAAGAAATTTTTTCTTTTCATTGTAATTTAATTAGTATAAAATAACAGTGGTATATTATTATTTTATTACAAACATATGTTCGAGGAAAAGAATGGTCATATCTTATTTAGAAAAACTTAAGAGTGAATATATGCAGGACAAATTAAATGCAGAAAAGGAACTGGGTGACCTGCAGATTCATTTGAGGGAGAACGTTGAATTTATAAAATTGTTAGAGGAATCAAATGATCCCAACTATGAGGCACTGACACCACGGGAAGTAAACTCCAAGAATAAATCAAAGATTCTCGAATTGAAAGAAGAACAAAAAGAAATACAGAAAGCTATCGAAAATCAGAAAGCTTACAAATCAGAATGTGAGCAAAGGTTAGAAGAATTGATGGCTGTATTGGGTATGGCAAAAAAGGAGATGATTGGAAATAATCAGGAAAATATCATGATGGATGAATCTTATCGTATCACTCTTTTGGAAACACAAGAAAACGAAAGACAACGTATTTCAAGGGAACTTCATGATTATACAGTACAAAATCTCACAAGTCTTGTACATAAGACAGAATTATGTAGTAAGCTCGTGGAAATCGATCCGGTTCGTTGCAAGTTAGAACTCAGTATGATGTCTAAGACGCTGCGCGATATTATTAATGATACCAGACAGATGATATACGATCTTCGACCAATGTCCTTTGATGATATTGGATTAGATGTAACCGTTGAGCGTGCTCTTGAAAAAATAGAAAGCAGCGAGTCAAAGAAAGTCAATTTTTCAGTAGAGGGAGAGACTTATCAGATAAAGCCTGTAATCGGACTTACTCTTCTGCGAATTATTCAGGAAGGATGTAGTAACGCAATTCGTCATGCTGAAGCATCTTATATACAGGTTGTACTGACATACCATCCGGATATGATTACCGTTAAGATAGAGGATGACGGAAAAGGATTTGATACAAACCAGATGAGCATAGAAAACAGGGATGATAATTCAGGTTTCGGCTTGTCTATGATGAAAGAGAGAGTTTATCTCTTATCAGGCAATATTGAGATAGAATCTAAGATTGGTAGTGGAACAAGAATAATAGTAAATGTACCAATAAAAAATAAGGAGGAACATTAGATATGGCGATTAGAGTAATGATTACAGATGACCATTCTATGATACGTGAAGGATTAAAACAATTATTGGAACTGGATGGAGAATTTGAAGTAATTGAGGAAGCATGTGATGGTATAGAATGTATTAAAAAGTTGAAGAAAGTTACACCGGATGTATTATTGTTGGATATTAACATGCCAAATATGAATGGCTTGGAAGTACTAGAAAAAATAAAAGAATTAAAAATCAAAGTAAAGGTATTGGTACTGACTGTTCATAATGAAGTTGAATATTTGCTCAGGGCAGTTGATATAGGTGTGAATGGTTACTTATTAAAAGATTCTGAATCTGCAGAATTAAAGAAAGCAATTCTCTCTGTAGTAAATGGAGAAGATTATATTCAGCCAAGTCTGATTCCTATACTGAATGCAAAAATGATTGACCGTAATAAAGATAATGAGAAAATTGAAAAACTTACGAAGCGTGAATTGCAGGTTTTAAAATTATTATCAATAGGAAAACTCAACAGACATATAGCTGAAGAACTGGAAATCAGTGAGCGTACAGTAAAGAATCATGTATCTAATATTTTTAAAAAAATTGATGTTAAAGATCGTACACAGGCAGCGGTTTTTGCAATTCGTAATAACTTAATTAGTATCTAAAAAGCCTGATTTTTAAAGAAAATTCCCGGTAATGTTTCACGTGAAACATTCATCCGGGAATTTTGTTTCACGCATAGAATATACAAGATTTTGTGTCGATAAAAAAATGAAAGTACAAGAATTTGAAATCATAGAAAAATGTTTCACGTGAAACATCTCACAATAACATACATTATTTATAAGGCAGATTACCGGAAAAACAGTTAAAAAGATAGCACTTAGATGCAAACGGCATGATTATAAAATAATATATAAACACAAGAATTGTCGATTAATTTGTAAAAACTGATACTTTCTTACACTAGAAATAGAGTCCTATAAGTGATATAATGAGTGCATGTGAGTCTATACAAATATGCTAAGTTACTAGCATAAATCGATAACAATAATATTTGTTATAAAAGAAATTACGAGAATGAGGTAAAGTAATGAGTAGAATTATTGCAATTGCAAACCAGAAAGGTGGAGTTGGAAAAACGACCACTTCAATTAATTTGTCCGCTTGTCTTGCAGAAGCAGGAAAGAAAGTATTAACAATCGACTTAGATCCACAGGGAAATATGACAAGTGGTCTGGGTGTAGATAAAAATGAATTAGAAAACACGGTATATGAGTTAATGCTGGATGAGTGTTCTATCAAAGAGAGTATGGCAGATACTGTTGTAGATGGAATGAAGATTATTCCTTCTAACGTAAATCTTGCCGGAGCAGAGATTGAGTTACTTGGTATTAATGAAAAAGAATATATTTTAAAAAATGCCGTAGATTATATTAGGGATGATTACGATTATATTATTATCGATTGTCCACCATCTTTGAATATGCTTACGATTAATGCAATGACAACAGCTGATTCCGTACTGGTTCCTATTCAGTGTGAGTATTATGCACTGGAAGGTTTGAGCCAGTTAATACATACAATCGACCTTGTTCAACAGAGATTGAATCCAAATCTGGTAATCGATGGAGTTGTATTTACGATGTATGATGTAAGAACAAACTTGTCCAATCAGGTCGTGGAGAATGTCAAAGAAAATCTGGATGCAAAGATTTATGAAACATTAATTCCGAGAAATATTCGTTTGGCTGAAGCACCTTCCCACGGATTACCAATCAACATGTATGATTCAAAATCTGCAGGAACAGAAAGTTACCGATTGTTAGCAAAAGAAGTAATGGAAAGGAAGGGTGTCTAATATGGCAGCTGCGAAAAAGGGTGGTTTAGGAAAAGGAATTGATTCTTTAATTCCAAACAAAGTAAGCAAACCGGCGGAAGTTTCAAAAACTCAGTCTGGTGCAAAGAACGATAAAGTGATAGAAGGCGTTCTTGTAAACATTAATAAAGTAGAACCAAATCGTGAACAGCCTAGAAAGAATTTTGATGAGGATGCTTTACAGGAATTATCTGAGTCCATCAAACAGTTTGGTGTATTACAACCATTGTTGGTTCAGGACAAGAAAGAGTATTACGAAATTATTGCCGGAGAGAGAAGATGGCGTGCAGCAAAGCTTGCAGGAATGAAAGAGGTTCCGGTTATCATTAAGGATTTGTCGGATCAGGAAATTGTTGAGATTGCGTTGATTGAGAATATCCAGCGTGAAAACTTAAACCCGATTGAAGAAGCTTTTGCATATAAGAGACTTTTGACCGAGTTCAACTTGAAACAGGATGAAGTAGCAGAAAGAGTGTCTAAGAGCAGAACTGCAGTTACGAATTCTATGCGTCTTTTAAAACTGGATGAGAAAGTGCAGCAGATGGTTATTGATGATATGATTAGTACCGGACACGCCAGAGCACTTCTTGGAATTAATGATTCTGAAAAGCAGTACCTGACAGCACAGAAGATTTTTGATGAGAAGCTGAGTGTACGTGAAACAGAGAAGCTTGTGAAGAAGATTCAACAGGAAAAGGACAATCCGGCTCCTAAAGATGCAACAAAGATTGATCCGAAGATGGAAGCAATTTTCCATGATTTAGAAGAAAAAATGAAAGCCATTCTTGGAACAAAGGTTGCTATTAATCAGAAGGATGACAAAAAAGGCAAAATTGAGATTGAGTATTATTCCATGGAAGAATTGGATAGAATCATTGACTTATTACGCACAATTACAAAATAGAACATATGTTCTACAAAGAAAGGGTAATTATGATATCACAATATTTGGGAATTGATTCCGATTATATCATCATAGGATTGACAGTCGTGGTATTCATTCTTATGATTCTTACGATTACTAATATCGTTCAGATGAGAAAGCTGAAAAAAGGTTATAAAGTTTTCATGAGCGGTAAGAACGCTAAGAATCTGGAGGACACTTTGATTAAGAGATTAAATCAGGTGGATGCGCTGCTCGAATCTAATGATGAGAATAAGAAGAACATTAAGGCACTTTTTGCAAATATGCAGCTGACATATCAGAAAATGGGATTGATAAAGTATGATGCATTCAATGAGATGGGGGGAAAGCTGAGTTTTTCTCTTGCTATGTTAGATAAGAGAAATAACGGCTATATCATTAATGCCATGCATACCAGGGAAGGCTGTTACACTTATATCAAGGAAATTGTAGATGGAAATTCCATCATTGTATTATCAGAGGAAGAGCAGAAAGCATTAGACAGAGCTATGGGAAAAGCGGAGTAAAATATGAGGATACGTCTGGTAACAACATTAAAGGGTGGAGAGAGACTGGCTGAATCAGTTATTACCGACGAAAAAGAGACTTTGATATCGAGGGGGACGATATTAAAGCCAGAGTATCTGGATTTATTATTGTTTCTTGGAATTGAGACAGTTTGTATCGAAGATCCTTTTGAATCGGAGGAGATGCCCCATCGGATTATCAGTAAAGAAAAAGTATTGGACTACATACAGAGAGTGCAAAAGATTCTGGAAAACCATATCTACAAGGATATGAATTCCACAGAAAAAAGTTCTCTGGAAAAACTGATATCATTATCGCAGGAAATTGTTGAGGAACTTATACAGGTAGATGAAGATATCGTCATTGATGTAGAAGAGAGCAATGGAAATCTTTATGAGCACACCATCAAGGTAACAATGCTTACGGTTATGGTGGCAAGAAAATTAAAAGTACCCAAAGAATCTTTGTATGAGATGGCTTTGGGATGTCTGTTGCATGATTTAGGATTGCGATATATTACGGTTTCATACATTAATCAGGATATGGAAAAAGTATCTTCTTCTGAATCGTTTGAATATAAGAAGCATACGATACAAGCGTATTCGGTTTTAGAAGGCGAGAGTTGGATAAGCCCGTGTGCAAAAAAGATGATTTTATCTCATCATGAGCGCAGGGATGGTTCCGGTTTTCCACTCAGGCAAAAAAGCAGAGAATTAGAGTGTAATATATTACAGGCATGTGATGCATTTGAATGTGCAATTTCCGGAGTAGAATGTAAGCGTGTGGGAGTACAGCAGGCTTTGGAAAATATGATGGAAACTGCGGATGTACTATTTGATAAGAAAATAGTGAAGACGCTTGTAAAACTAGTGGGACGTTATCCGGTTGGTACAAAGGTACGTCTCACATCAGGGGAACTTGGAATTGTTGTTTCGCAAACAGATAATTCCATCCGACCAATCATCGGTGTATTAGATGAGGATGAGCAGTTAACCGAAGTTCGCCATAATTTATCAAAAAGCAAAAAAATATCAATTCTTCAGGTGGAAGAGTAAAGAATAACAGTAACAATATGAGGAGGATAGTGCATTGCACAAATTCTTAAGAGCTATCGGATTTTCCAAATTAAATAAAGAGCAGTTGGAAGTATTATTTGATCAGATTCTGAAGTCACCAACTGTCCGCAAAGTAGCTACGGATTCAGAAGGAAATGAGTTTGCGGAGATTTCCAAAGAGTTTGGAGAATTTTTTGGTATTTCCCTTCGAGGAATTTATAACGAAGATGATACCTTTGAGATAGAATATTATTATCCATACTTATGCGGAAAAAGTATTTCCACCAGAGAACCGGCAGAAGTTGAGAAACATGCAGAAAAAGAATCTTATGCGGGTATTTGCGATGAGGTACGAATCGGAGTTACACTGATTTTTTATCTGCAAAATGTAGTAGACTATCTGGCTGTGCGAAATAACAAAGGATATATGAATTTGGCAGATGGTGTCATACTTGGAGCACTTTCTACCGAGGGCAAGATACTTTTGCCTGTAAATAAGGCAGAGAATAAAGTTCATTCCCAGAAGGAAAGAGGAAATGAGCGTAATAATTTGATTGCGGCGGCAAGAGAGGGAGATGAAGATGCAATTGAAAACCTCACGCTGGAGGACATCGACACTTACTCTTTGCTTTCCAGAAGAATTACGCACGAAGATGTCCTGAGTATTGTGGATTCATATTTTATGCCTCATGGCATCGAGTGTGACCAGTATGCGATTCTTGGTAAAATCACAGATTTTTCGTTGCTGCAGAATCATGCAACGCAGGAAAATGTATACTGTCTGGATATATTGTGTAACGATATGAATTTCAGTGTGTGTATCAATGAAAAAGACCTGCTCGGTGAGCCGGAGGTCGGAAGACGATTTAAAGGAAATATCTGGATGCAGGGAAGCATACGATATAGAGATTAAAGCCGCAGAATAATTGTTAAAAAGTTATGATTAAATATAGTTATTTAAATAGGATTATGTTATAATGTAACTCTATTGTGTTGCTGTGTAACTTTGTAGGAGAAGCATTTGCTTTCCAAGAGGAAGAACAGCATTTGTTCTCATAGTTAAATGGATATAACAAGCGCCTCCTAAGCGCTAGTTGTGGGTTCGATTCCCGCTGGGAACATTGATTATTGCAACAATGAAATAAATGTTTTTATAGAAATATGTGATTGAAAATACTGTATAGGAAATGCTATACAGTATTTTTTTAAATGTGTCTAAATGAAAATAGAAGGATACTACCTGTGCATAGTGTATTGTGCTAAAATATATATATCATTTTTAGGGAAAATGATATTAAAAATAATACAGACGAATGTATAAAGGTAATTGATGAAACCGTATTTGATATACAACTGGGTGATAAAGATATTGAATTATAAAAATAAGAAATAGGTGTATTTATGGATGGAAAAGAATTAACGAATGAGGAAGCATTACAAAATTTTCTACTGGATATTGGATGCTTAGATGAATTGCTTTCCTGGACCGGAAAATTTAATATGTTTGATGTGCTGAAAATATCAAGAACTGAAATTCGTCATAGCAATATGCTTGGGTGGCTTCTAAATCCAAACGAGAATCATGGTATGGGAGATGTATTTTTGAAAGGAATTCTTCAACGTTTAGTCGAAAATGATTCAGATGGCCGATATGATGTATTTAATGTGCTATTGATGGACTTCTATACATTTTCAGTTATGAGAGAATGGAAGAATATAGATATTCTGCTAACCTCAACAGAAGAAAAAACAGTGATTGCAATAGAAAATAAGGTTGGTTCGCATGAGCATAGTAATCAACTTAACAGATATAGAAACATCTTGGAAAAAGAGTATCCGGAATATAACAGGATGCTGGTGTTTTTGACCCCAGATGGAGAAAAGCCCAGTGATGTGGAGAATTGGGATGTACTTACATATAGTGATGTCATAGATGTACTGGAGTCTGCTACTTCGCAAATAAAAGTATTGCCGGATGTAGATTTGATGATTAAAAATTATATTGATGTTGTTAGGAGAGATATTGTGGAAGATCAGCAGTTAATTGATATTTGCAATAAAATATATAATAAGCACAAGAAAGCATTGGATCTTATTTTTGAAAACAGAAAAGACGGAAAAACACAGTTATCAGATGCTATCAAATATACATTATGCAGATTGGAAAAAGAAGGTCTGATTATCTATGATGAAAGCTGGGGATATAATTTTAGGACAGAGGCAATGGATAAATTCCTTCCGCTTCTGGATGAGCCAATCAGTTCATGGGGTTCTACAAATATTTATTCCTATTGGTTCAATGTACGTGATGACAGATTTTATGGAATATTTGAATTAGCGGGAAACAATGTTTCGGAAGAATCTATGAAGAAGATGCAGGCTATCACGGATATATTGAAGCCGAATGATAAGAGAAAGTCAAATTTTACATACAAGAGAATTTATACAACAAAATGGTATGAGGTATCTGATGATGAAGATATCGAAGACGTTGTTGACAAAGCGGTAAGGGCAGCAGTTGGAGATATATTAGATATGGAAAAGAGAGTATTATCACAGTTGAATAAGAATTAGAAGAGTAGATTAAGTAGGAACATTGAGAGATGATCATATTTTATATGCATTGATACGTGATGAATACAGAGATTATGTGAAGCATGGAAAAGGAGGTGCCATATGCCATTTAAGATTGTCAGAAATGATATAACCAAAGTGACAGCAGATGCTATTGTCAATACTGCTAATCCTAAACCTATATGTGCAAGTGGCACGGATCTGGCAATCTATGAGGCAGCCGGAAAGAAACAGGTTCTTGCAGAACGTATGGCGATTGGGAAGATTGCGAGAGGTGAGGTTGCTGTTACCGGGGCGTATAATCTGAAAGCAAAATACATTATTCATACAGTTGGTCCTAAGTGGAAAGACGGGACACATCATGAATTTGATATTCTGGAAAGTTGTTACAGGAAGTCTCTGCAAAAAGCTGTTGAATTAAAATGTGAGAGCATTGCATTTCCATTGATTTCAACCGGAGTGTATGGTTTTCCGAAGAATAAAGCATTACAGATAGCAGTATCCGTATTCAGTGAGTTTCTTACAGAAAATGAAATGCAGATTATTCTTGTGGTGTTTGACAAGAAATCATTTCAGTTATCCGAACAGATAGTTGGGGAGATAGACTCTTATATAGATGCCAATTATGTCAGGGAAAGTCATAAGAAAGAATATCCGGTAAGAAGCAGGGAGCATGCCAGAAGCAGACATATACCGGAAGAAGCGCTATATGAGCAAATGCTCCGCAGTGAAAAAAATGAGAAAAGTTACACATTTGATGAAGAATCTGATGCTGATATCAGGTTAACGGAACCATGTATGCAGTCATCGGACATATCCTTGGAAAATCAGCTTGCAAATATGGGAGTGTCTTTTCATGAAAAGCTGTTTGAACTGATAGCAGTAGCAGGGATTGACAATAAGGATGTCTGGAAAAATGCAAACCTGGATAGGAAACATTTTTCCAAGATTCAGTGTGATGAGCATTATCATCCAAAGAAAAAGACGGTAATGGCTTTGTGCATAGCACTTCATCTTGATTTGGAACAGTCAAAGGATCTTATGGCAAGAGCAGACTGGGCGTTTAGTCCGAGCAACAAATTTGACCTGATTGTACAGAAAGCTATTATTGATAAGCAGTATGATATCATGCAGTTGAATGTGACTTTGTTCAAATATACGAATGAGATACTGGGTGTGTAAGATTGAATAGGAAACATATGAAAGAGTGTCGGTATGTGTATATCGGCACTCTTATTATATTAAAAAGTGTCGCCCATTCAGCGACCACCTTAAATTTCCATTGGGATATACTCATATTGTAACAAGGAAAGAGACAATACCGGATGTTTTCCGGAGACTGGAGGCAGATATGTACGGAGCGATTTTAGGAGATATCATAGGAAGTCCGTTTGAATTTGACAGGGGAGATAAAACAAAGAATTTTGAACTATTTACAAGAGGATGTGGTTTTACGGATGATTCTGTTATGACAGTAGCTGTGGCAGAGGCACTGATTGCGGTAGGTCTTGATGCAGATGAAAAAGAAACGGAAGAAGCGGTAATAGCCAATATGCAGGATTGGGGAAAGCATTATCCCCATGCAGGATATGGAGGCAGATTCAGACACTGGCTAAAAGACAGGCATCCGCAGCCATACGGAAGTTATGGTAACGGATCTGCAATGAGAGTATCTGCAGCAGGTTGGTTATACCCTACGATTGAAAGAACGAGAGAGGTTGCAAAGTGGACGGCAGCAGTCACACACAATCATCCGGAAGGAATCAAAGGAGCAGAAGCAACGGCAAGCTGTATATTTCTTGCCAGAAACGGAGCTTCTAAGGAAGAAATTAAGAGTTATGTGGAGCAGGAATTCCATTATGACATGAGTAGGACATTGGATGAAATCCGTCCGTATTATCATCATGTCGAGAGCTGTCAGCAGACAGTGCCGGAAGCAATCACGGCTTTCATGGAGGCAGAAAGCTTTGAGGATGCTGTAAGAAATGCCGTTTCACTGGGTGGGGATACTGATACTCTTGCAGCAATTACAGGAAGTATTGCCGAGGCGTTCTTCGGAATATCGGCTGCTCTGAAAGCTGAATGCCGGAATAGAATAGATCCGGAAATGAACAGAGTTTTGAATGCATTTGATGAAGTGCTTTGCAGGTAAGCAGCAAAGATTTCGAAGTTACTGCAACTTGGTTATCAGGGAGTCACGCAGAAATATCATGTTTCTGGGCAGGAACAGTATTATCAGCGGCTTATGCTCCAATTGGAAGGTGGAATCTCAGAAGAAAAAATAGAAATCATTCAGTCAGAGCAGAGGCGATTTGATGAAGCAGCGGAACAGATTCTACGAGTTGATGCACTGGTGGATGAAGGACAAATAGACAGTCATACCGCTGATTTAATGAAGCAGGAATGGGAATCTGTTCTCTCTTATTACCCGGCCTTTGAGCGTGTGCTGCAACAATACGAAAATGTTCAGACGGGCGGATTTTTTGTATATGATACAGGATACCTTTATCTGTTTGGAAAAGCGGATAACAGTTTCTTGATATGTCTGCTTCTGCTGTCAATCTGTGTTGTGCTGGCATTTCATAATAGCATTTCTATGGAATACAGCCGTAAGTCATGGTATCTGCTTGGGTCTACCTTGTGTGGAAAAGAAACGATTATACGCAAGAAAATACAGCTTGTCAGTATGTGTGTTACAGTGATGGCAGTGCTTCCGTGGATTTTTCGCAGTATTGGAATAAAAAAGGAATTTCCAATGTCAGAACTTCTGACATCCGTAACAAATATACCGGCATACGCTGATTTTCCTATCCATATGCCGATAATCTGCTTTATTTGCGGTATGATAGTGGTTCAGGTATTTACTCTAATGTGTGTTGGTTTTGCGATGCTTGCAATTTCTGCCTGGCGAAAAAATAATATACAGGCGTTATTTTTTGGAATGCTTCTGCTCATTATGCCGCTTGTTCTCAAATGTATGGGCTTTAATTTTGCCGGATGGTTTTCTGTTTATCCGATTTATTGTGGGAGATAGTATAGTTTTTTAGAATTCTGTGATTTGATGGAATATTATTATGATACAAGAGGTAATACATTATGGTAACCTGTAAGGAAAAATTTTGTACTTTAAGTCTACAAATTTTTTGTGATAAAATAAGAAAAAAGATTTGACAAACAGAATCGTTAAGAGTACTATAATACGATTTAGTTTTGCTAAATGGTCGGACAGGGTAATTCGAAAGAAGGTATGTATTATGTATGTGTATGTAAACAAAAAAGAATATGCACCGTACAAAAAAGAAGTTGAGGATATTATCATACACGCCCAGCGTATAATGAAACATAAATACAACACGACCTTTCAGTATAAACTGATTGGCAGTGCGGGCAGACATCTTGTAACCAAGATAAAGAATGGTAATAAAGGTTATGACTTTGATTATAACCTTATTCTTCAAAAGTCCGACTTATGGAAAAATCCTAAAAAGTTAAAGCAGCAGTTTATGAATGCTTTTAATGAGGCGGTTATTGGAACACCATATAGTCCGTCGGAGGATTCGACTTCGTCAATCACGATTAAGGCAATCGACAAAAAGAATTCAATGATTATACGCAGCTTTGATTTGGCTATTATCTACTATACAGACGAGCCGGATGAAGGCTACATGTATTTGAGAAAATTAAAGAATGGACAGTATGAATTTTGGTTGAGAAAATTATCTGTAAATATTGATGCTAAACTTGATGAGATTGAAGAATACGAAGATGGTTGGAATACGGTTAGAGAGGAATATCTCAAACTAAAAAATCGAAATAAGGACAACAATAAAAAGTCCTTTAGCTTATATTTGGAAAGTATCAACAATGTTCACAATCAACTAAAGCAGTATGAGGAGAAACAAAATCAACAGCAAAAATATCTTAACTATGGATTTACTTCTTTAGGTTCACTAAACAACTATTGGGGAACGAGCAGATTTATTACATAGTCGATACAATCAATGATGAAATTAACGAAGGCAAGTGTTCTTTATGTTCTCTGGGAAAAACGTTGAAGTTGACCTTCGCTGCGATAACAGTCTAATGAAAACGATGGTTGACCGATTTGGCGAGGCGGTAACTACTCTTGCCTATGATATGACATCGTTCAGACTGATTACAGAAGTATCTGCAGGTCCTACTTTCTTTGGCTGGGTGTTCGGCTTTGGTGGAAAGGTTCAGATACTCGGATCGGAAAGCGTGAAAGAACAGTATAAGCAGATGATTATAACTGCGAATGAAAGCCTGACACGAAGTGAGAAAAATGAAGTTTGAATACAAACTATAAAACTATGAATCGAGGTAGTGAAAATGAATAAAGACCCGTTCAAGGAGTATTTGAGAGAATTAGAACCGGATAAAGCCAATAAGGGCTATGTATGGAGTACCGCCATAGGCTTGCAAGCGGTTGATGGATTAAAACCGTCAAGATATTTGATGGATACTGCGATAAAAAATATTGAAGGCGAAATTACAATCAAGGAAGCTCAAAATCTGATTGATACTTACTATAATGAAAGACCTGTGCATCAATCAGATGATGAGCGTACGGAAGAAGCTGATAAAGTTTCCGCACGTATTGCAGGGGTTTTATCTGAAACAGCATTTTCATTTTTACCGAATGAATATATCTCTATTCACAGAAAACTATTTCAGGGAATTTATAATCACGCAGGCAAAATAAGAGATTATAATATCACAAAAAAAGAATGGGTGCTTGACGGAGCAACGGTTATGTATGGAAGTGCTTCGGAACTCAGGGCAACACTTGAATACGATTTTTCACAGGAAAAAGATTTTAGTTATAAAGGCTTGACGATGGATGAAATCATCCACCACCTTGCAATTTTTATATCAAGACTGTGGCAAATCCATATTTTCGGAGAAGGCAATACAAGAACGACGGCGGTATTTTTTATTAAATATTTGAGAACGCTTGGATTTTCTGCTACCAATGATATTTTTGCAGAAAATGCCTGGTATTTCCGTAATGCACTTGTCCGAGCAAATTATACAAATTTACAGAAAGGCATCCACGAAACAACGGAATATCTTGAAGTGTTTTTGAGGAATCTCCTTTTGGGAGAAAAAAATGAACTGCATAATCGCAATCTTCACATAAGTAGACTTTTGAATGTTTCAAAAGTGGACATTGAGGGTGGAAAAGTGGATATTGAAAATCCAAAAGTGGATATTGAGAGTTTGCTTTCCGGAAAAGGCAAGGATTTTTCTGCAAAAACACTAATTCACATTCACAGACTTTTTGAAAAATTTGGTTTTGATGAAGTATTTGGCAGAAGTGCTGTTATGGAACTTCTTGAACTAAAAGGTTCTGGTGCATCGAAATTTCTTTCAAATCTGCTTGATGCAGGAATTATCGAACCTGTATCAGGGTTTGGAAAAGGAAAATACAAGTTTAAGAAATAATTATGGAAGTAGTTGCTGAATATCGTGCAATGTTCCAGACTCAACAAGAAGAAAAGACTGAGAACTATTCGGAAAATCCGAATAGTTGAAATACAGATGTTAAGAAAAACTAAATAACTGAATTGATTTGAGGTGTCGGTTTGAATTCTATGATTGACATATAATTGATTATTTTTTTGAGCATTTCTATGATTTTATTTTTCCCATATGGTACGAAAGAAAAGTGTTCAGAGTATGGTTTTTTCTTCCAAAAATCTGATTGACCTTGAAATTCCGGAATATTAGTTCCATCCTCATCGCTGGAAATATAGAATCTCGGTTGCTTGCTATCTAACACACTTAAAGGAATGATAGCAAATACAGGTCCATCATTAAGATCAGAATCAGATATAAATAAGGCATTATTTTGAACAGAACCATAAATAGAGCAAATTTCTGTATTCTCATTATCGTTTCTTTTCATTGTATAGATAGAGTAAACATAGTCTGCATAGAAAGAGAATTAAAGGATTAACAAGAAAACTTGAGTAGCCATAAGTAAATAATGGTCAAAAAAGCATCGATAACCGATCTGACACACGCTATAATATATGTAATCTAATAGAAATATTGATTAATCATTATCGTCAGTAACAGGATTATTATATGGATCTCGTATTTTACAACTACATACTCAAATGTTTTGTTTTGATTGATTTAAAAACAGAGAAGATTACTCATCAGGATGTAGGACAAATGGATATGTATATTCGCATGTATGATGAGTTGAAACGTAGTGAGGGTGATAATCCTACCATCGGTATTGTACTTTGTTCAGATACAGACGAGGATATTGCAAGATATTCTGTTATGCATGGAAATGAACAGTTATTCGCTTCTAAATATAAATTGTATCTGCCAACAGAAGAGGAGCTGCGAGCGGAAATTGAAACTCAAAAAATGATGTTTTATCTTCAGCAGAAAGAAAATAAAGACAAAATCTAATTTAACGCAACACAATTTTGCGAGTTAGAATCGAGTTAAAAACAAGTAAAGGTCAAAAATTGAATAAATATAAATAATTAAAATTTTGTACTTTAAGTCGAAAATTTTTTATCGACAGTCGGCTGCAAAAACGTTATAATATATTAAGTGTAGAAATCAACAGGAACCTGACAAATATGATACAGAAAGGCGAGATTATTGTTTAAATTTATACCATCAAACATACATGAAAAATTTAAAGAAACCATTAAAGCAGTATTTCCAATCATAGCAATTGTTCTTTTGCTATGTTTTACGATTGCACCTATTTCACCAAGCATTATATTAATGTTTCTGATTGGTGGTGTGTTGTTGATAATTGGAATGCTGCTTTTTAACGTTGGTGTGGATGTTTCCATGACACCAATGGGGGAAAGAGTCGGAACGACCATGACGAAGTCCAAAAATATTTTTATCATGGTGTTTCTGAGTTTCATTCTCGGAGCGATGATTACGATATCAGAACCGGATCTTCAGGTATTGGCAGGTCAGGTATCTTCTATTCCCAATATGGTATTGATTCTTGCAGTAGCTGCAGGAGTCGGATGCTTTTTAGTATTTGCATTGCTTCGTATGCTGTTTGGAATACCGTTATCTTATATGCTTCTCTTCTTTTATGGAGTAGTATTTATATTGTCTTATTTTGTGCCACAGGATTTTCTGGCGGTTGCCTTTGATTCCGGTGGTGTGACAACCGGACCGATGACCGTACCGTTTATCATGGCACTCGGAGTTGGTATATCTGCGATAAGAAGTGATAAAAGGGCAGCAGATGATAGCTTTGGTCTGGTTGCACTCTGTTCCATTGGCCCGATTCTTGCAGTATTGATTCTCAGTATGATTTATCATCCGGATAGTTCTTCCGTGGACTCGTCTTCCACAACCATTCAGATTATGGATGATACGGTTCAGATGTGGAAAGCATTTATGACAGAGATACCTTCTTATATGAAGGAAATTGCAATATCCCTGCTTCCGATTATTGTGTTTTTCCTTCTGTTTCAGCTGGTGTCGCGAGATATTCAAAAGAAACTGTTGATTAAGATTTTGGTAGGTCTTGTATATACATATGTTGGTCTTGTTTTATTCCTGACAGGTGTAAATGTTGGTTTTATGCCGGCGGGTAATTATCTGGGACAGACAATAGCAGCACTTCCTTATCGATATATCATTATTCCAATTGGTATGATAATCGGTTACTTTATTGTTAAGGCAGAGCCGGCAGTATTCGTTCTTACGAAGCAGGTAGAAGAAATTACATCAGGAGCAATCAGTTCAAAAGCGATGGGAACAAGTCTTTCCATAGGTGTATCTCTATCTATCGGAATTGCCATGCTTCGTGTTCTGACCGGAATATCCATTATGTGGTTTATCATTCCGGGTTATGCAATTGCACTTATTTTAACATTTTTTGTACCTAAGATTTTCACGGCAATTGCATTTGACTCCGGTGGTGTGGCATCCGGTCCGATGACGGCAACCTTTTTGCTGCCGTTTGCTATGGGTGCTTGTGAGGTTACAGGAGGAAATATTTTAACGGACGCATTTGGCGTTGTTGCTATGGTTGCCATGACACCTCTCATCACAATTCAGATTCTGGGTGTTGTATTCCGTGTCAAGGAGTACCAGGCACACAAGAAAGCAGCAATTGGTGCAGCAGATGTACTTACGCCATCAGACGACATGGATATTCTGGAATTATAATTTTGGAAGGATAAGGCTATGGGCGAAATTTATTTAATGACTACGATTGCGGATAGAAATAATGGTAAGAAATATCTTGACCTTTATAAGCAGGAACAAATAAATGTAATGTATATTACAATGGGACAGGGAACTGCAAGAGGTGATATTCTCGATTATTTGGGATTAGAGTCATCTGAAAAAGTTGTGATATACAGTTTTCTGGAAATGGATAAATGGAAAACGGTCAAGAAGGATTTACAGAAAAAGATTCAGATTGATGCTCCCGGAGAGGGAATAGCATACCTTGTACCATTAAGCAGTATCGGTGGAAAACGAACTTTGCAGTTTTTGCTTGAAAAACAGGAGTTGCCGGAAAGAGAGGAATCTACGTTGAAGGATACAACATACGAATTAATTGTAGCAATTGCAGATCAGGGAAATCTGGATCTCGTAATGGATGCGGCAAGAGGAGCCGGTGCATATGGTGGAACAGTCATTCATGCAAAGGGTACCGGTATGGAATATGCAGAAAAATATTTAGGTGTAACGATTGCCGCAGAAAAAGAGATGATTTTTATAGTGACGAAAAAGGAACAGAAAAACAGTATCATGAAAGCTATTATGGAGCAGGCAGGTATGGAGACCGCTGCGAAGACAGTTGTATTTTCACTTCCTGTGACAGATACAGCAGGTCTGCGGCTTGTAGATATTGAGGAATAGAGATGAGGCTGTCGAATTAAGCTTTTTTGTGCATGTAATTTTTATTATGGAAAGTTGTGCCCTAACACATTTCCGATAATAAAAATTATACGCGCAAAAATTTCTTAATGCGACAGCCTCAATTCATATTATTCACATGCTTTTTTTATTTAAATATTTAAGATTATGTGATAATATAGAGTATATATATGCCTTTCTATTTCATAGAAGTTTCTATGGAGATACGAATGCAAATTGTACACAGGGGGTATGAGTAATGGATAAGAACGATTCATTCACACCACAGGAGAAAAAGAACAATAATCGTCAGATGGTAATAATTTTGCTGATGGTTATGGCAGTTTTATTGATTGCAGAATTGTATGTGATGATTAATATGGCAGGCAGCATTGTGGCATTGGCTGTTGTTACCATATTGTTTGTGGGAAGTGCATATTTCTTTGGCAAAGCAATCTTAAAGGAAATTCACAGCAGCAATACACGCGTGGAAGAGCAGTATGAAGCGCTTGAGAAATCAGGCAAAGCATCATATATCCTGCTGAAAAAGACCATGGAGCAGTTAGAGGAGATGCAGGGGAATACGAAGACGCCGGCAGATGATATTATTACTGCGCAGAAAGCGATTGCAAAAGTTACGATTAGCCGTAACAAAGAAAATACAGATGCGTTGATGAATTCCAATGACAAGGTTCTTGAGAAAATTTTTGATTTTGAGGAGAGTTTTGGAAATAACCAGAGTAACCTTCTTGATAAGCAGCGTCAGCTGATGGACGATTCCATGAAGGAACTGATGCTTAAGCAGCAGGAAATGACATCTACAATGAAAGCCATGGAGGAATCCATTAAGAGTGAACTTCTGCAGGCGATGAGTAATATGCAGATGGCACAGCCACAGCAGGCGATGGAAGATATAGCCATAGGAGAACCGGAGATGGCGATGGAAGATATAGCCATAGGAGAGCCGGAGCAGGCGATGGAGGATATAGTCATAGGAGAGCCGGAGCAGGCGATGGAGGATATAGCCATAGGAGAGCCGGAGCAGGCGATGGAGGATATAGCCATAGGAGAGCCGGAGATGGCGATGGAGGATATAGCCATAGGAGAGCCGGAGATGGATTTAGGACTTGGTGAGGATTTAGGGGTTAGCGAGGAATTTGACTTTGGTGAACCGTCGTTATCAGCAGATATGGATTTGGGTATTGATTTGATGTCGCAAGAGGAGCCACTTATAGAGGAACCACTCATGGAGGAGCCGATTGCAGAGGAGCCGATTGCAGAGGAATCGGTTGCAGAAGAAGCAGAATTTGTAGAACCGGAATTTGCAGAACCGGAGTTTGCAGAAGAAGAGGAGACGGCAATGCCGGATCTTTCCGACCCGCATAAATTAATGACACCGGACGAAATTGCAGCATTGATTGCAAAGATGTAATGGTAGTATAAATGGTAAGCGGCTGTCATTCGAAGAAAAATTCTTCGAGTGACAGCCGCTTTTGCTGTAATAGGGGAATTCCCTTATTCTGTTTCTGCAATAATGGAAACAATATTGCGTACAACCTGAATCGCTGTATTCATGCCTTCCACACTAATGTGCTCGTAAGGGCCATGAAATCCATATCCGCCGGTACCGAGATTTGGACACGGAAGCCCCATGAAACTTAATCTTGCACCATCTGTGCCACCGCGAACCGGACGGGACAGAGGATCTAAACCTGTCTGAGAAATTGCTTTTTTTGCAATCTCTATGACATAAGGAGACTTTTTAATAATCTCCAGCATATTAGAATAAGAATCTGTGATGGTAAGAGTAACCGTTCCTGCGCCATATTTTTGATTCATTTCTATTTCTAATGTGCGAAGCATATTAAGACGATTTTCAAAAGAATCTTTGTCATGGTCTCTTATGATGTAGGAAAGTTCTGCCGAAGCGACATCACCTTTCATATCTGTCAGATGGTAGAATCCTTCGCGACCCTCTGTGTGGGCAGGGGTCTCATCTGCCGGTAATAAAGATTGAATTTCGCAGGCAACGAGAGCCGCGTTAACCATAATATCCTTTGCTTCGCCCGGATGTACATTCACGCCTTTGATGGAAAAGTCAGCGCTTGCAGCGTTGAAGTTCTCATATGCAACTTCTCCTTCATAATCGCCATCCAGCGTATAAGCAAAATCAGCGTTAAAATAGTTCAGGTCAAAAAGGTTAGCACCACAGCCTACTTCTTCATCAGGAGTGAAACCAATCCAGATATCACCGTGTGGCTGTTTTGAGTTAATGATTTCTTCGACAGCAGTGATAATCTCTGCAAGGCCTGCCTTGTCATCAGCGCCGAGAAGTGTGGTTCCATCGGTTGTAATCAGTGTGCGGCTTTTTAAGGAACTTAAAGACGGAAAGTCAGATACTTTTAAGTAAGAGCCACTTCCTTTTAAGAGAATGTCTCCGCCATCATAGTTTTCAATAATTTGTGGTTTTACATCTTTTCCGGAAAAATCCGGAGCAGTGTCCATGTGTGCGATAAAGCCAACCGCTTTTTTACGCTCATAGCCGGGTGTGGCAGGAAGAAGACCATAGACATAACAGTGATCTGTCAGTGTCACTTTTTCCAAGCCAAGTTCTCTAAGCTCCTGCTCCAGGACCTTTCCTAAATCGAACTGACGCTGTGAAGATGGAATGCGGGCTTTGCCGTTCTCCATGTTATCTTCATCGGAAGTGGTCCAGTAAGAAACATATTTTAAAAATCGTTCTTGTACGTTCATAAAAAACCTCCTTATATGTGACTTATATATATAAAATAACACATTTCCAAAAAAATTTGAATATTTTAAAAAAAGTAGTTGCATTATTAAAAATTATGTTATATAATAAATTTCGTCCTCGAGTGACGGACATGCGCGATTAGCTCAGCTGGCAGAGCACCTGACTCTTAATCAGGGTGTCCAGGGTTCGAACCCCTGATCGCGCACTTCATACAAATTAGTTATAAAAGTATCAGTTTTGCAGCATGGACTGCGGGGTTGGTGCTTTTTTTTATTGTTAAAAAGCATGATGCAATAATGGATAAAAGTCATGAATTTTTTTGCAAAAAAAGCATCCCGCGTTTAACGGGATGCAATTAACTTACAGATAGGATTGCCCATGGAGGAAAACTTTTCTTCGTACTCTGTCATAATATTTCCTTCATTTAATACCGGGTCATGGTGCAGGTCTCTTGTGGAAGCATCCAGATGCCATCCGGCATTAGGAATTTCCTCAAGAGAAAATGTAAATAAGTCCTGATTATCCGTTTTAAATTCGACGCGTCCGTCCTTCGCCAGCACTAAATCATAGCGAGCAAAAAATTGACGGGATGTCAAACGTCTTTTGGCATGGCGGTCTTTGGGCCATGGGTCAGAGAAATTTAAGTATATACGTGCAACTTCTTCTGTATCAAACACTTCTGCAATATCTGCAGCATCCATACAGATAAACCTAAGGTTTGGCAGAGGAGTGAGTTCCATCTTCTGCAGTGCACGAAGCAAAACGCTGGAATAGCGCTCAATGCCAATGTAATTGATCGTTGGATTGGCAGTAGCCAAATCCATGATAAATCTGCCTTTTCCCATGCCTATCTCGATGTGCAGCGGTTGGGAAGTAGAGAAAACCTCCTGCCAGTTTCCTTTATGTGTTTCCGGTTCTTTGATGCAATACATACTTTCTTCAATGGCATCATCTGCACCGGGAATATTTCTTAATCTCATCTCAAAACCTCTTCTTTCTGACCCGGTTTTCCACAAAACATAAGGAATCCGGTTCGGATATATCAAGATTTTACAATAAAACTGTGGATAAAAAAAGTGTTTTTAAAGGAAAAGTTGTTGCATGTATTTTTTTCAACGATTATACTGATACTATCTATGGAAAAATTTATGAAAAATAAGTGTATGAGATAGAACGGAGACAGTTTGCAATGTTTATAAATAGAATAAAATGGAAAAAGGCAGTCTGTATGCTGCTTAGTACAGTTTGCTTTTTAACAGCATTTCCGACACAGGTGAAAGCGACAGAATATTGGCCGGAAGGCCCCACGGTGGAGTCGCCGTGTGTGATTTTGATGGAAATGTCGACAGGTACGGTTTTATACGAAAAAAACAGTACAGAGCAAAATTATCCGGCGAGTATCACTAAGATTTTAACGACACTGATTGCGCTTGAAAACTCAGATTTAAATGAGATAGTGACATTCTCTACGGAAGCGATTGACAATACAGAGGGTTCCGGTATAGCCCGCGATTATGGAGAACAGATGACGATGGAGCAGTGCCTTTATGCTGTAATGCTCAGTTCAGCAAATGAGTGTGCATATGCAGTGGCAGAGCACGTGGGCGGCACCGTGGTGAATTTTGTGGATATGATGAATGCGAAGGTTCAGGAACTGGGATGTAAGAATACGCATTTTGTTAATCCACACGGTTTGTTCGACGAGAATCATTATACAAGCTGTTACGATATGGCACTGATTGCAAAGGCGGCATATGAGAACGAAACGTTCCGTATTATTACAGGAACTGCGCGTTATACCATACCGCCGACGAACAAGCATGAGGAAGAGACCGCTCTTTTGAATCATAATGAGATGTTATATCCGTGGCAGCACTTGAAATACCGCTACGAATATTGTACAGGTGGAAAAACCGGATATACGGATGTGGCAAGAACGACACTTGTTACCTTTGCAGAGAAGGATGGAATGAAGCTTGTGTGTGTGGTTATGCATACGGAAAGCCCGAGCCAGTGGATAGACAGTACAAACCTGTTTAACTATGCATTTGATAATTTCCAGTTATTTAATATTGCCAACAATGAGACTTCCTATGATACATCAGAGGCAATCGAAGTGGGAACGCTGAATAATAATAAAGCGTTTGTTGATATTGATGATGAGGCATGTGTGGTGCTTCCGAAGACAACCGAGTTTGCTGATGCGACATCACAGATTACTTATGATGCCAATGATACGGATGTGGTTGGAACAATTACTTATACCTATGCCGGTAAAGTTGTTGGAAGTGCAGATATTGTAAGAACGGGTGTTGAAGTACAGGGATTTGTATTTGACAACGAGGATGATACTTCTGAGGAAGCAACGGTTCGTATCAATCCGGCAACTATTATTCTGGTAATACTTGGAATTCTGATTTTGGTTTTGATTATATTCTTCGCGAAGCGATTTATAGACAATTATTATATCATTCGTCATAATATAGCTGTGAGAAAGTACCGCAGAGAGCAGTATCGTCACGGAAAGACGCGTAAAAGACGCCGCCGCAGACGTAGACGACATTGAAACACAAAAATACGACAAAAGGCGACAATATATATACGAGATATATTGTCGCCTTTTGCGATATAGACATACATTGAATTGTCCTAAATTATCTGACAATTAAGCTTTTTATTAAAATCTCCAGCTGCGAAGGGTTTTTCGTATAGAATAAGATACCGTTGGAAGCCACGTGCGCAGTCAGGTATTTCCCGGAAAAAAGTGGGGATGCTTCAATGACACTGAGCAGATATGAAGCTGCTACCGGGTTTGTCTGTAACAGGAGAGGTTTGTAATCATCCATGGAATGGACAGTTGCATTCGCTTTCTGAAACAGATATTGAAGTTCTTTTTCCTGCTGGAGCTGGTCAGCAGTTTTATTTGGAATAAAATAGCCGTATTCATCCTTTGGCATATTCAGTGACTTCACGGCACGCTGTACCTGTTTCGTCAAGGCATCAGATGCAGGGTAAAGTGATTCAAAGTAGTTCATGAAATCAGAGGCGGTGCGGAAGTGCTCATTCTTTCCTTTTTCCAGAATCTCTGTCATGAGGATTCGTTTGATGATTCCTTCACATGTTTCACGGGATGGATTCTTGCGAAGCGTTGGTCTTTGCTGGTCCATGAGAAACTCCTTTCATCATTTTGTTATGAACCGGGAAATTACATTCTGTTGCATAACATGTCGCAGACGACACGTAAAAATGTCTTTAGTAAAATTGTACGACAAAAATGTATTCAATACAAGGGTAAGGTTGTCGTATAGTTGAGAAAAAATGCGTTCTTTCCTATGATATCCAAATTGACAAACACTTACGGATATTTTATAGTAGAAATTAAGAAATAAGTACCACAAAAGCACGATATGCGCGGAGAAGTTATACAGTTAAAAGCAAGTTGCGCAGAGGTACTTTTCGTGGGGAATGGAGAAGGGACATGTCAGAATCTTATGCAGTAAATGAGAAGAGAGAGCTGATTTTGGATCGCGTGAAGGAGTTTATTTACCAGCATGGAGGCGTGGTAAAGAAAAGTCAGCTGAATGAACTTGGAATTGACTATCGTAGAATTCTTGATTTTGTGGAAAAAGGAGATTTGGTGCGTATCAAAAACGGATACTATGCGGTTCGCATCAGCGACTTTTCAGAGGAAGAGCTGATTGCACGTTTGTTTCCGGACTGTGTCCTGAATCTGGAGACAGCGCTGTATGCGTATGGGTATTTGAGCCGCAGACCATATGGCTATAAGCTGTCCGTAGATAAAAATACTTCAAAGTCCAGATTTAAGCTTGACTTTCCGCAGGTGACACCGCTCTATGCAGAACCGGAGACATTAGAACTTGGCGTAACAGAAATCGATTATGGCGGAGCAAAGATGAAGATTTTTGAAAAGGAACGTCTTGTCTGTGAGTGCTTAAAATACGAGGACAAGATGGATCGTGAACTTTTCAAAGAGGGGCTTATGGCATATATCAGAGATTCAAAGAAGGATGTTGCCAAGTTAATGAAGTACGCGCGTGAGCGAAAAGTAGTGAAAAAAGTACAGACAATGATAGGAGTATGGCTGTAATGAAACATACGATAATAGATAAGTCCGCGTTAAAAGCGAAAAGCGAAGAACAGGGCATTCCATTTTCCAATCTGTTGGCTGGCTATGTGTTGGAAGAGCTGATGTATCTTATCGAAGACTCACCTTTTTCACTGTTTCTCTGGCTGAAAAACAGTAATGTGCTTGGAATAGAACAGTACCGCAGGAAAAATATATTGACCTTAGAGTTCGGCTATGTGACGGACAGGCTTGCCATGAAAAAAGAGGGCATTGTACCCGGACAGGAGCTTTCTCTTAAGATGGGCTATGTCATGCTTGCATATATCTTAAAAGTGGATAAGGTTCCTGAGATTTCATGGAAGGGCAGAGCCGCTATGAAGGGAAATGCAGTGGAACTTGAGATTACAGGTGAGTTAGAGGAGATGGTGGTGCCGATTCATATCCGTATTACCAGGCTTACGGAGGAGGGGCTGTCACCGGTAAGACGGGATTTCCCTCTCTTCATGCAGGATAATCGCAGGATTCCATACCTTGAGTATCCGGTGGAAAGTGTTCTGGCGGAACAGTTATTTGTGATTGTCAGGGACATGGAACTGCTGCCGGAGATGCGTTCCTATGCTATGGTATATCAGATTTTAAAGTCAGATGCGGTGAGCGGAAGACATATCCGGGAAATGCTGTGCGCGCACTGTATGCGTGAGGAGCTTACACCGGATGTGGGCAGAGCCGATACAATTCTGTCTTACCGCAGCTATACATATATGCGTAAGCGCTGGGAAAAGTATCTTCGTCACAGCAAAAAGCAGGAGCCTACATGGGATGAGATGATGGATGTGCTCGCAGGATTTCTGCCACGTATCTGGAATTCACTCTGTAAGGACGAGGTAGTCTTCGGAGACTGGATGCCGGATTTGGGTAGATTTCTGGACTAAGGAATGCTCTTATCGAGGATAAAGATTGTATATTTTAAAAGACTATATTATACTAGAAGGGTGCAGCAAATGGGAAAAATCTATTGTATCATGGGAAAAAGTTCTTCCGGCAAAGATACACTTTATAAGATGCTGCTGGAGGATACAGACATTAAGATTGGCACCGTTATTCCATATACGACACGCCCGATGCGCGAAGGCGAGAAGGATGGTGTGGAATACTATTTTTGTAAGGAAGAGCGGTTGCGTGAATTGCAGGCGGCGGGTAAGGTTATTGAACTGCGTGCATACAATACGGTTCATGGAATCTGGAACTATTTTACGGTAGATGATCATCAGATTGCTGATGAAGATAAGGATTATCTGTTGATAGGGACACTGGAATCTTATCTGAAGATTCGTGATTACTTTGGAAAAGACCGCGTGATACCGATATATATAGAAGTCGAGGATGGGCTTCGGCTGCAGCGTGCACTTGACCGCGAGCGGAGTCAGAGTGAGCCGAAGTATGAGGAGATGTGCCGCAGGTTTTTAGCGGATGCCGCAGACTTTTCAGAGCAAAAGCTTAGCGAAGCAGGGATTACACAGCGTTTTGTTAATCAGGATTTAAAAGAAACAAAACAGAATATTAAAAATTTCATGTTAAAATAGAATCAGAAAGAAGGTGGCACTTTGGGTATAAAAGTAAACAATGCTGTACCGGTAACACAGGTACCGGATACCATTACAACGGAAACGGGCGATGGTTCATTTAAGTTTACCTTGGCAAGTGCAATCACCGATGCAGACCTTCAGGCAAAGGTCGATTCTCTGCTCTCGAATATTACCTTTCAGGGGGAGCGTATTGCGGAGCACAAAGACATCCGCGATATGAAGAGATACAGAGAGCTGATTCGGGAATTTATGAATGAAGTGGTGTACCGCTCTCATAAGTTTTCAAGAGAGAATTTCCTAGACCGCAAGGGCCGCCACAGAGTATATGGTTTGATTAAGCTAATTGACGAGAATCTGGATGAACTTGCGCGGGAATTATTAAAGGATGAGAAGGACCATATCGCGATTTTAAGCAGAATTGGTGAGATTCGTGGACTTCTTTTAGATATTCTCACCTAGAAAAAGAGGTATCATATGGCAGGATTTAAAGACATCTTAGGACATGAGCAGATTATTACACATCTGCAGAATGCCATTACCATGGATAAAGTATCACACGCATACATTATAAACGGGCCGGACAAATCCGGTAAAATGATGCTGGCGGAAGCATTTGCGCAGACCCTCCAGTGTGAGAAGCTGTCAGAGACGATTACGGCAGCTGCGGGAGAGAGCAAAGCTGTGGAGCCTTGTGGGGAGTGTCATTCCTGTAAGCAGGTAGCCGGAAAGAACCAGCCGGACATCATTTATGTCAGACATGAGAAGCCGAATACGATTTCAGTAGATGATGTGCGTACACAGCTGAACAATGATATTGTGATTAAGCCATACAGCAGCAGATATAAAATATATATTATTGATGAGGCGGAGAAGATGAATGTACAGGCGCAGAATGCGCTTCTTAAGACGATTGAGGAGCCGCCGGCCTACGCTGTCATCCTTCTGCTGACTACCAATGCAGATACATTTTTACCGACAATTCTATCGCGCTGCGTGACACTCAGCATCAAAGCGGTGGCAGATGATAAGATTAAAAAGTTTTTGATGAACAGCTATCAGGTGCCGGATTATCAGGCAGATATCTGCGCAGCTTTTGCACAGGGCAATGTCGGCAAGGCGATACTGCTCGCCGCTTCTGAGGATTTTAATGAACTGAAGGCATCTGTGCTTCAACTGATTAAGCGTTTGAAGGATATCGAACTCTATGAGATGGGCGAAGCCGTGAAGCAGATTAGTGAATACAAGCTGGCAATCAATGATTACTTTGATTTGATGATGATTTGGTATCGGGATGTGCTGCTGTTTAAAGCAACAGGTGATGTGAATGGCCTTATCTTCAAGGATGAGGTTTATGACATAAAAAGACAGGCAGAGAAGAGTTCGTATAATGGCATAGAAGAGATTCTTGGGGCATTGCAGAAAGCGCAAGTGCGTTTAAATGCAAATGTGAATTTTGATTTGGTCATTGAACTTTTACTGTTGACAATTAAGGAGAACTAGCATGATAAAAGTAGTAGGAGTCCGTTTCCGAAATGCGGGTAAGATATACTTTTTCGGACCGGGAGAATTAGATTTGCAGACGGGTATGCACGTGATTGTGGAGACTGCCCGCGGTGTAGAGATGGGTACTGTGATGGCAGGACCGAAGGAAGTATTTGAGGATGAAGTTATCCAGCCATTAAAACCTGTCATCCGTATTGCGACAGAGGCAGATGAGAAGACTGCCATAAAGAATCGTGAAAAGGAAAAAGAGGCGTTCAAGATATGCTTGGAGAAAATCGAGAAGCATAAGCTTGATATGAAGCTGATAGAAGCGGAGTATACATTTGATAATAACAAGCTGCTGTTTTACTTTACAGCAGACGGAAGAATTGATTTCCGTGAACTGGTAAAAGATTTGGCAGCAGTTTTTCGCACGAGAATCGAACTGCGCCAGATAGGTGTGCGTGATGAGACAAAGATTATGGGTGGTATCGGCATCTGCGGCAGACCGCTTTGCTGTCATTCCTATCTGTCAGAGTTTGCACCGGTATCCATCAAGATGGCGAAGGAGCAGAACCTGTCCCTTAACCCAACGAAGATTTCCGGTGTCTGCGGAAGACTAATGTGCTGTCTCAAGAACGAAGAAGAGACATATGAATACTTGAACAGCCGTTTGCCGAATGTCGGGGACTATGTCACAACTGACGATGGATTCCGCGGCGAGGTATCATCCGTCAATGTACTACGCCAGCAGGTAAAAGTAGTTGTTGAGATTGATGATGAGAAGGAAATTCGAGATTACAGCGTGGAACAGCTGAAGTTTAAGCCGAAGCGCAGAAGAGAAAACATGAAGCTTTCGGCAGAAGAGTTAAAAGAGCTTTCAGCCTTGGAGGATAAGGGAGGAAAATCCAGAATCGATGATGTCAAATAATCTTGTCTATGAGAATGAGCGCTTAGACGAACTGCACCGCAATGGATACTATATCATTCAGAATCCGGAGCGTTTCTGTTTTGGAATGGATGCAGTGCTTCTCTCCGGATTTGCAAAAGCGAAGAAGGGAGAGCGTGTTCTTGACCTTGGAACGGGGACAGGCATTATCCCGATTTTGATGGAGGCGAAGACGGAGTCGGAGGATTTCACAGCCTTGGAGATTCAGGAAGAGAGCGCGGACATGGCGCGTCGCAGCGTACTATATAATCATCTTGAGAACAGAATAAACATCGTTACGGGAGATATCAAGGATGCTTCAAAGATATTTGGAGCATCTTCTTTTGATGTTATCACGACAAATCCGCCATATATGATAGGAGAGCATGGTATCAGTTGTGCTTCTGATGCAAAAGCTATTGCGCGTCATGAAGTGCTGTGTGATTTGGATGATATCTTAAGAGAGAGTGCGAAGCTACTTCGTCCGGGAGGACGTTTTTATATGGTGCACAGACCATTCCGATTAGCGGAAATCATGTTAAAGATGGTAGCTTACAAAATTGAGCCCAAACGCATGAAACTTGTTTATCCATATATCGATAAAGAACCGAATATGGTATTAATTGAAGGATTGCGGGGAGGAAAATCGAGACTTACCGTAGAAAAACCGCTGATTGTATACAAGGAACAGGGCGTGTATACGGATGAAATTTATGATATTTATGGGTATTAAGGCAAGTTTGCCGGATACTTGTAAGTGTAGGTTTACTTGTTTGTGAATATAACATTTGCAGGAGACGAAAGGAATAGGTAGAAGTATGTTTAATGATATTAGTATAGGACCTGTTACAATTCACATGTATGGTCTGATGATAGCAATCGGTTTTCTTGCGGCACTTGCCATGTGTTCGCACCGTGGAAAAAAGCGTGGTATGGATGATGACATTATCTGGGGAATCTTCCTGTGTGCCGTAGTTGGCGGGCTTGTGGGAACGCGTCTGCTTTTCTATATTGTGGAGATACCGCAGATTATAAATGACCCGTCTATTCTCTGGAATTTTAAAAACGGTTATGTCGTATACGGCGGTATTATTGGTGGAATCTTAGCAAGTTATCTATATTGCAGAAAAAAGCAAGTATCCTTTTTAGAATATTTTGACCTTGTGATGCCGGCAGTCTCTTTTGCACAGGGATTTGGACGAATCGGATGCTTCTGTGCAGGATGCTGTTATGGCAGGGAGACAGATGCGTGGTATGGAATCACATTTCACAATTCCAGCTTTGCACCAAATGGTGTGAAGCTGATTCCGACACAGTTGATATCTTCTGCCGGAGACTTTCTTATTTGCGGAATTCTGTTGTGGTATGCAAGCAGAAAGCCAAAGAGCGGACGCGTGGCAGCGATGTGGCTGCTGCTTTACGGAGTAGGCAGATTTGCAATAGAGTTCCTGCGCAACGATTTCAGAGGAAGTGTCCTGGGACTTTCCACATCCCAGTTTATCTCGGTAGGAATCGTGGCTGCGGGAGTCGTACTGTATCTGTTAGTACCAAAGCTTGCCGTAAAGCCGGAGAGTGAGGAATCATGATAAAATCTGCAACAAAGCCGGAGAATGAGGAATCATGATAAAATCTGCCGTAAAGCCGGAGAATGAGGAATGCTGATAAAGTCTGCAGCAAAGCCGGAGAATGAATCATGACAAACTTGCTGTAAAATAGAGCTGATTAGGAAACGTAGGCTAGAGAAGGGAGAATCTCATGGCAGGAAAGTTATATCTGTGTGCGACTCCGATAGGAAATCTGGAGGACATTACCTATCGTGTACTTCGCACGTTAAAGGAAGTGGATTTAATCGCAGCGGAGGATACCAGAAATTCCATTAAGCTGTTAAACCATTTCGATATCAAAACGCCGATGACGAGTTATCATGAATACAATAAGATAGATAAAGCATATCAACTGGTAGATAAGATGCGTGAGGGTATGAATATCGCCCTTATCACAGATGCCGGTACGCCGGGCATTTCAGATCCGGGAGAGGATTTGGTGCGCATCTGCTACGAGGAAGGTATTGAAGTTACTTCGCTGCCGGGACCGGCAGCCTGCATCACAGCCCTTACCATGTCAGGACTACCGACCAGAAGATTTGCATTTGAGGCATTTCTGCCGCGTGATAAAAAAGAGCGTGCGGATGTCTTAACGCAGCTTAAGAATGAGACGAGAACCATCATCATCTATGAGGCACCGCATCATCTGGTAAAGACACTGGAAGAACTTTATGTAAATCTCGGAGACCGAAAAATTGCAATTTGCCGGGAACTTACCAAGCGATATGAAGAAAAGACATTAACGACACTTTCTGAATGTCTTGATTATTATAAAGACAATGAACCACGCGGAGAGTATGTCTTGGTACTCGATGGAAAGACATTTGAGGAATTGAGAAAAGAGGAGCAGCAGTCGTGGGAAAGTATGTCTTATGAAGAGCATATGGCGGTTTATGAGAGTCAGGGAATTGACCGTAAGGAAGCGATGAAGCGTGTGGCAAAGGACAGAGGTATCAGCAAACGAGATGTGTATCAGGCGTTGTTGTAAAGAGTAACGGAAAGAATCGGACTATGAGTGCAGAAAAGAAACTATTGGAAACACCAGATGAAACAGAGTATATACCACGAGAAATATTCAAAAACTGGGATGAAACACTTATATGGTCATGTTTGCAAGGGGTGATGGGAGAAATATATATGAACTCCACACAAGATGCGGCGATGGCATGGCTGGGAGATTTTGCATTTTTGCAGGAAATCCAAGTGAAGAATTGGTTAGCTTTAAGCCTGAAAACTGCAAACAGGATTTTATTATCATGGTTCCTCAGAATGAGGAATGGGCGGATGTGATAGAAACCTGTTACGGTGATAAAGCGAAGAAAGTGACACGCTACGCGATAAAAAAAGAGAAAGATATTTTTGATGTATCGAGACTGGAGCAGGCATTTGAAAAATTGCCGGAGGGATATGAATTGAAACTGTTGGAAGAGCAGGAATATGATGCATGCCGGAATAACGGTTGGGCAAATGATTTAGTATCCCAATTTAAGGATTATGAGACATATAAGAGATTAGGTTTGGGCATAGTTGCATTCAAGGATGGAGAGCTGGTCGCTGGTGCGTCATCGTATAGCAGATATGAAGAAGGTATTGAGATAGAGATTGACACAAGAGAAGACCACAGAAGAAAAGGCTTGGCATATGCGTGCGGAGCAAAGCTGATTTGTGAATGTTTAAAGAATGGCTTGTATCCAAGCTGGGATGCACAGAATAAGTGGTCGGTTGCTTTGGCAGAAAAGCTGGGGTATCACTTTAGCCACGAATATACGGCATATGAGATTTGGGGGTATTAATATTTCTTGCAAAAAATAGAGGTTAAGCTTTCAACTTTTGTAAGCACCTAATTTCGGGGGTACTCTCAAAATCAACTCGCTTTCCACCTTCTTGCTGATGAACGGTCACGGCAGCAATAGCGACAATCACAAGTTTCTTTTTCATACTCTCCTCCACAAATCCCGATTTGCCAGTGCCTATAACCTACAAATCATAATATACTCTTCGTCATTTTCATCAACAATTTCAAATCCTACCTTTCGATACATACGGACTGCATAATTCATTTTTTGAACAGCTAATGAGGCTTGTCTATATCCTTGTATTTTGAGTTCCTTTAGCATCTGTTTCATTAACTCTGTTCCAATTCCATAGTTCCTATACTCTTTCAGAAGTGAAATTGCAAACGATGGCGTTTCGTCATCAATATGTCCATAATCATTCATAATACGAACCCATACTGCACCTACAATTTTGTTGTTGACTTCGGCAACCAAACACAAGTCCCCCTTATTCTCTCCAAAGTCTTTAACATACACCTGCAACTCTGGTTGATTAATAATCTCTTTGGATGGTGCAGGAACTCCTTCCGGAATAAAAATTGCTTCATACAAGAAAGTATCCAATATCTTATTTTCGTCTTGTCTTAATTCTCTTATTGAATAATTCATATAAACCTCCGATTTATTACTCAAATAATATCACATTTCTCACGCAATTACATCCATTCCGGTTGATTTACTTTTCTGCAAAATTAGGTATTGCACGAAAAGAAAGAATCTGTTATATTGTTACCGACAGGTTGTCGGTAGAGGTATAGAGAATGAGAATTGTTAAAGATGCAGAAGAGAGAAAAAATGAAATATTAGATGTTGCCGAGAGGTTGTTTTGTGCGAACGGCTATGACAATACCAGCACCAATGATATTCTCAAAGAGGTTGGGATTGCCAGGGGAACACTTTATTATCATTACAAATCCAAGGAAGACATATTGGATGCAATGATAGAGCGTCTGACAAACCAATTAGTAGGAAAAGCGACAATTATTGCATTAGATGAAACCATACCAGTTTTGGAACGCCTGACACGTACCATGATATCGCTTAATCTTGATAGTGACTTGGGCGACATGGTCATGGATCAGATTCACAGACCGCAGAATGCACTTATGCATCAAAAGCTTGAACATATGCTACTTGGAAGAGTAAATAAACTGATAACCAAGATTGCAGAAGACGGAATTAAACAGGGCATTATACATACAGATTATCCGACAGAAGCAGTGGAAATGATTATGACATACTCTTATATCGCCTTTGACAGTATGATGCAGTATAGTGAAGAAGAAGAACAAAGAAAGATAATGGGTTTTATTTATCATGCTGAGAGAGTGCTTGGAATGGAAGAGGGCTCATTGATGGATACCGTAAAGCCTATATTTGAAAAGTAAATGCAAACATTGTGTACAAGGATGCTGTACAAACATTGACCGACAGACAATCGGTCAATAAAAGAAAGGAAACGACATGAAAGATAATGTAGAAAAGAGCAACTTTGGAAAATTTCTACTTCTCTGGACAGGAGAACTGGTTTCTTCTATCGGAGGAGGACTTACCAGTTTTGGCTTAGGTGTGTATGTGTTTGAACAGACAGGAAGTGCCGCGGAAATGGCACTGGTAACGCTGCTGGCATTTTTGCCGACATTGATTCTGAGTGTTCCGGCAGGTGTATTGGCAGACCGCTATGACAGAAGACTTTTGATGATGTTAGGAGACGGCTGCTCCGCTTTGGGAATTGTCTACATATTAATATGTATGAACAATGGCGGAGCAAATCTTATACAGATTTGTATCGGAGTGTTTGTGAGTTCTGTTTTTTCGTCACTGCTGGAACCTTCCTACAGAGCTACCGTTTCAGACTTATTGACAAAGGAAGAGTTTTCAAAAGCAAATGGGTTGGTGAGTCTGGCAGGAAGTGCGAGGTATTTGATTTCTCCGTTGGTGGCAGGATTTTTGCTGAGTATTGGTGATGTGAAGCTTTTGCTCATCATTGACATCAGTACATTTATCCTGACGGTAGTATCCACTGCAGTCGTAAAAAGAGGCATTGAGACGAAGCCGGGTGAAATGAATAGTTCATTTATGGAGAGCTTGAAAGAAGGATGGAACGTAGTACATTCCAGAAAAGGACTTTTCTTACTCATTCTGGTTTCAGCAGCGATGACACTGTTTCTCGGTGTATTTCAGATTCTGGCGGAACCGCTGATTTTGTCTTTTGCAGATTCCAAGACATTGGGAATCGGAGAAACCATATGCGCAAGCGGAATGCTGGTTTCAAGTCTTGTATTAGGAATGCGGGGAATAAAAAAGCGTTATGTCAAGGTACTGGAAATTGCATTGATGCTTGCCGGAATTTTTATGATAGGATTTGGAATATGGGAGAATATTTACACGATTTGCGTATTTGGCTTCCTGTTTTTTGCCATGCTGCCATTCGCGAACAACTGCCTGGACTATCTGGTAAGGACTAATATACCGGATGAATTACAGGGCAGAGCGTGGGGATTTATCGGATTTCTTTCTCAGACAGGTTATGTAGTCGCATATGCAGCGGGCGGAGTGCTGGCAGATTTAATTGCAAAACTGCTTAACACAAGCACAGGAAGAGGTGCAGGAATCGTAATCAGCGTATCCGGTGTATGTTTGTCTGTGGCAGCAGTGACGATGGAAAGGGTTAAGAGTATTCAGGATTTGGAAAAGGTAAAAGGATAAGTATGAAAACTAATATTTATGGGCGTATGACAAAAGAATCATGGAAAAGAGATATTTTTTCCACAGTAAGTTTTACAGCGTTTGTTGCGGTTTCAATCGCCATGATATCGCTCACCGCAATGCTATTTACGAATTTGACGGGTGCTATAAATCATCTTATGGAAGTGGCTAAAACACCGGACTTTTTGCAGATGCATGCAGGAAATATCGATATGGAGAAGGTAGAAGAATTTGCGTTAAGCAGACCGGAGACCGCCGATTATCAGATAAGTCGTTTCCTGAATCTGGAAAATAGTATTCTTATGCTGGGGGAAGAATCTCTGCAGGATAGTACACAGGATAATGGAATCAGCATACAGGGAGACAGTTTTGACTATATGGTTGGGCTGGATAATGAACTTCCTAACGTTCAGACAGGGGAGGTTTATGTGCCTGTGTGCTATGAATCCATGTATCAGGTAGAGGTTGGCGATATTATGAGGATTGGTGACCAAACTTTGACTGTGGCGGGCTTTATCAGGGATTCACAGATGAATTCCATGATGGCATCTTCTAAGAGGTTTCTGGTTTGCGAAGAAGACTATGCGAACTTGAAGAGTTTGGGAAGCGAGGAGTATCTGATTGAATTTTTATTAACAGAAAATGCAGACACGACTGCCTTCCAAACAGCATATGAAGCTGCTAATCTCCCAATGAATGGGCCTACGATTACCAGACCCCTGATAAAAATGATGAACACACTTTCCGATGGAATCATGATTGTGATTATCCTTTTGATAAGTGTGCTGATTTTGCTTATTTCACTGGTTTGTATCCGGTTTATGCTGCTGACAAGGGTTGTTTCTGAGGCAGGAGAGGTAGGCGTGCTCAAGGCGATTGGAATATCCGGGAAAGACATCAGAAATATGTTTTTTAGAAGATATAGTGGTCTGATTTTAGCCGGTGCAGCATCAGGTGTAGTAATATCCGTATTTTTGTTTCAACCACTTTCTTTACAGATGCAGAAATTATATGGTGTGTCAGCAAATAGCTTCAGCAGGTATTTCTACGCGGTACTGAGTGCTGTTTTGGTTGGAAGCGTAATTGTGGTGTATGTGCTTAAGATACTGCGGAAGCTAAACGAAATGACGGCTTTACATGCACTTACCGGAAGAACAGAGCAGACAAAAAAGAACAGCCGCATGTCCTGTATTATGATAGTAACCGCTATTGCTGTTTTTCTGATGCTGATGCCATCAAATCTGTACAGCACACTTTCCGCGCCGGAGTTTGTGACCTATATGGGGATAGGAAATGCAGAAATCCGAATGGATATGCGTCAGGGAGAAGGAGCCGGCGAGGACTTTGCTGCAATAGGTGAAACATTATCTGAGGATAAAGATATTCAGGAATATGCGCTTTACCAGACCAGTCTGACACCGGTTCGGTTAGAAGATGGAACGTCTATGAATATGCTTGTAGAGCAGGGAAATCATACGAAATTTCCGGTGATTTATAGTCAGGGATGCGTGCCGGAGCATGAGGGCGAAATGGCATTGTCCAATCTGCTTTCTGAGGAACTGGGACTTTATCCGGGAGATGAAATATTTGTTAAGACCGCAGACGAATATGAAAAATGTATCATAACAGGTATTTACTCGGATATCACAAACGGTGGAAAGACGGCAAAATTGTATACAGAGCATCTGGATAGTGAAGAAACCGTTATGTGGAGAATTGCCTATGTAACATTAGAAGAGGATGCCGACAGGGAGGCATTTACTGCACGATACGTAGAGTGGGGAGCAGAAGTAACAGATATTGCAGCCTATGTCGAGGGAACCTATGGCCCGACACTCAGTCAGGTATGGCAGGTATCTATATTGGTTAAAATCGTTGCATCCGGGATTATTTTATTAGTTATTATGCTGTTTGTGCGAATGATGGTAGCAAATCAGAGAAATGAGATTTCGATAAAAAAGGCAATCGGATTTTGTAGTCTGGATATTAAAAAAGGCTTTTGGAAATCCTGTGTGCCGTATACTATAGCAGGACTGTTACTTGGCGTGGCAGGTGGATGTATCCTGGGTGAAGGTATCTGCGGAGTAGCATTGGCATCTTTTGGAGCGGGAGGCTTCCGTTTTGTATATAGTTTCCGGTCAGTGACATTGGATGTGCTGATTGGAGGATTGGCGGTAGTACTGGCTGTATATTTGGGAAGTAACGGAATAGATATGATAAAGGCAGTAGAATGCTGCAGAGGGAAGGAGTAGGTATGGAAGATTTGATTAGAACAATTGGGCTATGTAAGGAAAATATATTATTTGATGTGAATTTTTCAATGAAAAAAGGTGAGATAGCCGCCGTTATGGGGCCTTCAGGCTCCGGAAAATCCACACTGCTGTATCAGTTGTCAGGAATGGATAAACCGGATGCGGGAGAGGTACTTTTTGATGGGGATAACATCTGTACCTATTCTGAAGACAAGAGCGCTGAGATGCGTTTAAATAAAATGGGATTTGTATTTCAACAGATGCATATGCTGCCGGCTTTAACGATTATAGATAATATCATTCTTCCGGCACACCAGAGTCAGAAGAAAAAGAAAAACGGCAGAAAAAGTGAAGCCGTGTTAAAAGATGAGGCAGCAACCCTGATGAAAAAACTTGGAATAGCAGGACTTGAGAATAGAAAAATAACAGAAGTGTCCGGCGGACAGCTTCAAAGAGCGTGTATCTGCAGGGCAATGATGAATCAGCCTAAGCTCCTGCTGGCGGATGAACCGACAGGAGCATTGAATAAGGCTGTTTCAGAAGAAATCATAGAGGAGTTTGTCCGATTAAACCGGGATGGCATGAGTGTCCTCATTGTAACCCATGACAGTAAGGTTGCCAGTTGTTGTGATCGGGTACTCTATATGGCAGACGGGAAAATTTCCGGTGAATGCATATTAGGGAAATACGATGTTTCACAAAAACATGACAGAGAGATAACCGTCAGTAATTGGCTGGAGGAACATGGCTGGTAAAACCAGCCTTATTCTTCCACCTCAATCGTCAAGCCGGGCATGTGGTGTTTACCCATCTGATGTCTGGCTTTTCGGTTTTCTACCGTATCAAATATAATAGAAAAATCATAGTCCTCCGGGTATAGTTCGGAGGCTTTTACTTTTAGTTTCAAGCGTTTCTGATTTATCAAAAGCTTTTCTTTTTGGATTTGTACCAGTACATTTCCCATATCATCAGCAGGTTTTACAACGATTCCGATTTTTTCTTCCGGATATACTGTTACACTGTCGCCGCGTGTAAACTGTGTGGTTTCCCAAGGCAGATTTTTTAATATCTGCCGCTTTTCGATTCGTGGGGCGGATTCCTTTCGGAGTTTTTGTGCGGACGCATTCAAATCCAGTTCAGCTGCAAGTTGCTTGGAGACTGTTCCATATGCGGCAAGAGCAGCAGTCTTTAACATTTCACCTGGTACGCCGAGCCTTTTTGCGATGTAGAGGGCACAGCTTTCGCCGGATTTGCCGATTTCCAGACGATAAAGTGGTTTTAAACTCTCTCGGTCAAATGCCATGCGGGCGTTTTCGATTTCTTCATGATGTGCAGCATATTCCTTGACCTCTGGGTAGTGGGTCGTTACGAGGAATAAGCATTCACTTTTCCGAAGTTCCTCTAAGATGGAAATAGCGATACCCATGCCTTCTGCCGGGTCGGTGCCGGAGCCGAGCTCATCGAGGATAACGAGACTTTCCCGATTGACCTTGCGCAGAATGTTCATAACGTTTGTAATATGCGCAGAAAATGTGGACAGATTATCGGACAGATTCTGTCCATCTCCAATATCACAGAGCACCTGACTGTTCATGGCAATCCGTGCCGTTTCACATGGTACATGAAGACCGCTGCACGACATGACGGAAAGCAGGGCAACAGTTTTGATGGCAACGGTTTTTCCTCCGGTATTTGGCCCGGTGATGATGACTCCGCGTTTGCCCTCTCCGATAGAAAAGTTGAGCGGCACACAGGTTTCCTTTGGCAGGAGTGGGTGTCTTGCGTTTTTCAGAGAGATGAGGCGTTCCGTGTTCATCTCCGGCTCTATGGCATCCATGTCAAAGCTCATCTTGCCTTTGGCGAAAACGAAGTCTAAGGTGACGAGCGTTCGGATATTTTCTTTCAAACTGTCTGCTTCGGTGGCGATGGCATCACACAATGTATACAGAATTTTGCGAACTTCACAATCTTCCTCAATCTGTAGAAGTTCCAGTTCTTCCCGCAGTCCGGCTAGGGCAGCAGGCTCAATGAAAAGTGTTGCGCCACTTGCAGAGGTGTCGATGACGCTTCCGGCGATTTTACCACGGCAGTCTTTCTTTATCGGAAGGCATGTGCGCCCATTTCTTGTTACGACAAAGGAATCTGCGAGAAAGGTTTTGTGTGTTTTCAGCAGACGTTCTGCGCGTTGCTTAATTTCCTGTTGCTTTAATTCCAGATTGCGTCGAATATCTTTTAAGTAAGCGGAAGCGTAATCATCCACGCGTCCACCGCGGATGGAGCGGGCGAGTTCTTCCGCAAGTTCTGGATTTTCAATCAGGTTTTCATTGTAAAATGCCAGACCAATCTGTTTTTCCATGCCTTCTTTCAGGTAAGCTTTCATGCGGCTTACAGTGCGTAAAAACATACCGATGGACTCTAATTCCTCCGCAGTGAGCATTTCTCCGCGCAGCGAGGCATCTACTTTTTCATCGATATCTTCCATATGAGGAATCGGTGGTGTGCCGACCTCCTCCAGACATTTGCGCGCTTCTGTTGTTTCCCGTAAAAGTTTTTGGAGTGTGATTTCCGATAAGCAAGGGGTAAGCGCAGCAGCAAGTTCTTTTCCCTGCCTAGTGTTAGCGTATTCTGCAAGCTGTCTTTTTATCTCTGTAAATCCAATGATTTCAAATGTTTGATTCATGATGGTAATTCCTTTCAAATTGCATATGTATAGGTTATGTAGTTTGAAAGCGGAAGAATAAAAAAACCTGCACGGTCTCATCATCCAAGACCATACAGGTTTACCTACATAAAATAATACACGTGTTGTGCTTATATTCTGCATTAATCGAGGAGGATGAGTACACAAACAAAAGGCATCCGATACAGATACCGATTATTTTCTCATAGATTTTCTATCTTCCGCAATTATGCAATTAACAAACACCTTACCATCCTTTTGTTATTTTTCTTAATTGTATCGGTAAATGATAAGTCTGTCAAGATGACAAACATTTTAATAGTGATATTACCAAAAAGAATTTTGAAATACTTGTGCTTGTGGGAGCCTGTTGATACAATACACATTAGAAAAAGTTTGAGAACATAGATTATGAGGTCAGGAATGAGACGAAAAAAAATTATTTTTATAATGCTGTTGTCTCTTTTGTGCAGCAGTTTTCTGCAGGGATGTGACAGAGAGCAGACAATTGCATATTTTAACGAAGATATGCGTGAAAATGTGGATAATGCGTTCGATACAGAGGTAGGTGTGGATAACACCGAGAATGATGTGAACGAGGTATCCATGCAGGAGGAAGAAACAGAAGAAGCGCCATATGATGGACCGGAAGTAACGCTTGTGATGGTGGGAGATATCCTGTTTCATACACCGGTGGCGGAGAGCGGCGTGCAGGAGGATGGAAGCTATAATTATGATGCCGTTTTTGAAAATGTAAAAGACGAGATAGAAGCGGCGGACTTAGCGATTGTCAATCAAGAGGTCATTATTGGCGGTAAGGAACTAGGCATCAGCGGCTATCCGAGTTTTAACGCGCCGTATGAACTGGGGGATGCACTCGTAAATGCCGGTTTTGATGTGGTGCTTCATGCGACAAACCACACATTAGACCAAGGGAAAAAGGGCGTGAAAAACTGTCTTTCATACTGGAAAAACAATTATCCGCAGGTGGCTGTGCTTGGAATAAACGAAAGTCAGGAAGCGCAGGATGATAATATCTATGTCTATGAGCAGGATGGCATTCGTATCGCAATTTTAAATTATACTTATGGTACAAACGGCATTGCACTGCCGTCGGATATGCCTTACGCGGTCAATCTTTTAGAAGAAGAAAAGGTTGTGTCAGATATTGCAAAGGCGAAGGAACTGGCAGACTTTGTTGTGGTTTGTCCACACTGGGGTACGGAGTATCAGCTTACTGCGTCACGCGAGCAGGAACGCTGGACGCAGATATTTCTGGAAAATGGTGTAGACCTTGTCATCGGAACACATCCGCATGTCATCGAACCGGTTGTGTGGATGACACGGGACGGAAATGCAGAAAGTACGTTAGAAGAGGCGCATGGGGATGGTATGCTGGTGTATTATTCCCTCGGTAATTTTGTAAACTGGACAGCAAGCTCCGGTGAAGGGATTGCGAATCGCATGGTTGGCGGGATGGCAGAAATAACCATCGGAATGGATGAAAACGGAGAAGCGTTCCTCTTGGAGTATGGTGTGGAACCGCTTGTTGCGCATCTGACAGAGGGTACAAACGGTGTCACAACTTACTTTTTATCTGATTACACGGAGGAACTTGCTGCAGAAAATGCGATTGTCTTGCAGGATGCTGCTTTTTCTAAGGAATATTGCGAGGAACTGTGTGAGGAAGTCTGGGGCGATACCACGGTGCATATCGTAACGCGAGATTAATTTGCAGGAATATAGTAATTTTCTAAATACTTTTCAACAATCGCAAAAGGTGCAGGACCGATGTCTAAGACGGCTTTGTGAAATGCAGTATTGCTGTACGCATTGCCGTAGGTTTCCTGTGCCTTTTCTTTTAATTCTAAAAATTCCAGATATCCAACATAATATTTTAAGTAGTGTGTGGGTTCCTCCACAATCAAGTCATACACACTTCGTAGAGCAGTCTGGTCGTTAATGCCATAGTCATCCCAGAAGTCGACCATATCCGAAAAAGTCCAGCCATCATAGTGAATCCCGATGTCAGTGGAAGCATAGAGACTCAGCAAAGCAGATTGATTTAGGGATAATAATTCTGCCACATTTTCTTCCAGTCCCGCGTAGTGGTACGAGAGCATTTCCACATAAGTCGCCCATCCCTCCACGTAGCCCGGATAATTTAAAACGGAGCGGACAGGGGAAAGACCTGCTTCGTAGGACATGACTGTCTGATAGAGATGTCCCGGAAATCCTTCGTGGGCAAGGGTTGTAAAATAGCGCATACTCGTCGTATCTGTGGATGCATTGATAAAAATAGAGTTTTGCGCGTAATTGTCAATTGGCGAAGTGATGTAAAAGGCGGGAGCCATGTAGTCTTCCATGCATTCGTCTATATAGCTGACAGTAAATTCTGTGTCGGGAGAAGCCGGAAAATCGGTAAGCATCATCTCCTGCAGAAGATTTAAGGTTGCGACTGGGTCGACACTTTCCAAATTGACAGCACTGCACCTTTGGGCAAGGTCAGGAAATTCCAAGGTGAGGGAAGCGGCTGCGGTTAAATCCAGCGTGCGTTTTTTTTGAATCATATCCTGTATTTCAGTAACAGATTTAGAACTGCCGGTATTGTAACTGACGAGATATTCGTAGTACTCATTTCCCTTTGGCAGATAGCACAGACCTAAGTCGTTTTTTCCACTGCCGAGCAGAGAGGTAAGTGAGGCGACAAGCTGCTTGTAGGCAGATAATACCTCTTCTTTTACCAGTTTTTCATTTTGCACGGCGTATGTCTCACGCTCCGCGTCTGTCAGTTCCGGCATCTGGGCAAGCTTCTTATTAAAAGTCAGAATCAGATAGTGCGCATCCGGATTTTTCACAAATGCCTCACATTGAGAAATGATATCATCACAGGCGTAATCAGACATGAAAAGTCCGGCGTCAGCTTTTTGCTTCTCGAAATCAATAATCTGCGAAAAATAGTCGTCCGTCAGTGCAATCAAGGCGAGATAATCCTCGATGTCCTCCCTATCATAGAAACGGTACTCCTCAAATAAGACGGGGAGCTGTGCCTGAATACCGGTGGATGGACGCAAAATCTCATCATAGAGTGTCAAGTCTGCCGCAGACAGAGATTTTTCGAGAGAGTCGGACAAAATATCATAGGTTAGCTGCTGTTCGGTGGTGAGAGATTCGTAATCAAAGGAGCGCAGAATGGCAAGAGAATTTTCCTGTCCGATGCGGGCATTGTCAATTGCCTGTGCGGAGAGGTCTCCTAAGGTGATGGGTGTTTCTGTAATGCCGTAGTTTTCCGGATTCGACAAAGTGAAATGCAGGTTGATGGTGTTGGAGCACACTTCCTGTTCAAAATAGTTTTCCAGAAATCCATCGAAAGTTGCAACGGATTTTTCCGTAGATTTAAGAAATCCTGTACTTCCGGTGTCGGAGGCACATCCGGTAAATAGAGACAGGGCGAGTAAAAGGGAAAGGGCGCGCAAATGTTTCATGAGATATTTCAAAATGCCAGACCTCGTTTGAATAAAATAGAAATCAGCATATCGTATGAAAAAATCCTGTGATATATTCGGACTTTTTTCCAGTGCATCCGCATAAAATTGGGCAAATGAGCAGATTGTCATGGAGGGCAAATGAACTATTTATGGGCAGGTATGATTCTGATAGGAATTGTGTATGCGGCATTCAACGGAACAATGCCGGAAATCACGAATGCTGCTTTGGAATCTTCCAAGGAGGCGGTAACGCTGTGCGTTACCATGATGGGCGTGATGTCATTCTGGGTCGGATTGATGAAAATAGCAGAAAACTCTGGGATTATAGCCGCTTTGTCAAGGCGGATGAAACCGGTGCTTCGTTTTCTGTTTCCGGGAATACCGGAGGGGCATATCGCAAATGAATATATCGCAACGAACATGATTGCCAATATATTTGGCTTGGGCTGGGCGGCAACACCGGCGGGACTTAAGGCAATGGAATCCTTGCAGGAGCTGAATCTTGCAGAGTGCAGACAGAAAGGTACAGACAGACACCGGGCACCGGATATTGCAACGGATGAGATGTGTACGTTTTTGATTGTCAATATCTCATCTCTGCAGTTGATTCCGGTAAATATTATTGCCTATCGCGGACAGTATGGAAGTGTAAATCCAACCGCGATTGTAGGACCTGCACTTGTGGCGACAACCTGTAGTACGCTGGCGGCAATTATTTTTTGTAAGTTGAGGATGAAAAAGAATTGATGTATGACTGAAAAATATTTATAATATATGTAAGACAAAAGTACTAACCGGGCGTGAAAGCAGGTGATAGGATGAGACGAAACCAGATTCTGATAGTAGACGATGGAAAATTAAACAGAGCATCCTTTGCAACAATCTTAAAGGGTGAGTATGGCATTTTGGAAGCGGAGGACGGAAAGCAGGCACTAGAGATACTTTCTAAATCCGAAGACTCTATTGCACTCATCATTTTAGATCTGGTGATGCCGGTCATGGACGGTTATGAATTTCTTGAGGTGTATCGGAACAATGTGGAGTATCGCTATATTCCGGTTATTGTATCAACGGCAAATGATGATGCGGAGAATGAGCGCAAGTGTCTGGAGCTTGGAGCATGGGATTTTATACCGAAGACATTTCATCCGGAAATCATCCGGTTTCGTGTGCGGAATGCGATAGAGAAGAGCAAGGTACGACTGCTAGAGTATGACTCCCTCACAGAGATTTACAGTGAGCAGAAGTTCTATCAGGTGACGCGGGAGTTTCTGGACAATAGTGGAGATGAGAGTATTGCCGTTATCCACTTTGATATTGACCGATTTAAGATAATCAACGCTTTCTATGGCGCAAGGGAAGGTGACCGGCTGATTTGTTATGTGGCGAATGCAATACGCACGGTAATGACGGAGTTTGATTCGCGAAGTACCTTCGGAAGAATCAGTGGAGATGTATTTGCTATCTGTATGCCGTACAGGGAACTGGCAGACATCTATAATGTGCTGGAGCGCATCAAGGAGCGGATACGCAGACATAGTGTGCACTACTATCTGGAGACATGTGCGGGCATTTATTTGATAGAGGACAAAAACATGGATGTTGCAGAGATATTTGACAAGGCATCCATGGCTGCAACACAGTGTAAGGAAAAGTATATGGTGCATGAGTCCATGTATACAAAAGAGCTGAGTGACAGCCTAAAGCGCGAGCAGCAGATAATTGATGAGATGGATGAAGCGTTGGCAAAAAATGAGTTTGTTGTCTATTTTCAGCCGAAGTATGAAGTCGAGGGCAGAAGTCCGGGAGGCGCGGAAGCGCTGGTACGCTGGCAGAAGCCGGATGGAACGATGGTGTCGCCGGGAATCTTTATTCCAATTTTTGAAAAAAACGGTTTTATCACAAAGCTGGATTACTATGTCTGGGAAAAAGTATGTCAGTTCATCCGCGGAGAACTGGACTCAGGTCGTAAGCCGGCACCGATTTCCGTAAATGTATCTCGCGTGAATTTATATGACCCGAAGTTTCTGGAAAGCCTGATAGACTTGGTGGAGCGGTATAAGATACCGCCGAAGTACCTGCATCTGGAATTGACGGAGAGCGTATTTTCCGATAATGCAACGATTATTCAGGATGCAGTTTTTTATCTGCATAAGGCAGGATTTACGATTTTGATGGACGATTTCGGAAGCGGGTATTCTTCACTGAATGTCTTAAAGGACGTAGATCTGGATGTTTTAAAGATTGATATGAAGTTCTTTTCTAAAGGTGGTACCGCAGAAAAGGGTGCCAAGATTATTGAGGCTGTAGTAAAGATGGCGGAGTCTTTGAATATGACGGTTATCGCAGAGGGAGTAGAGGAGCAGGAACAGGTGGATTTCCTGACAAAACTGGGCTGCGACTATATTCAGGGTTACTACTTTGCAAAGCCGATGCCGCAGGAAGAATATCAGAAGCTGATGAACGATAAGCAGGAAAAAACACATACATTATAGGGAATAACTCCTTAGAACATTTCATATAATATAGAGATGACAGGTTTCCGGTGCGCTATGAAAATAATGATGTTTTTATCTGACGTGATGATACCGTTACTCATCTTTTGTATTGTAGGCTATGGGATTTTGGGAAAGCAGAATATTTATGAAGAATTTATAGAGGGGGCACAGGATGGATTTCACACAGTCATCGGTATCATGCCTACGCTGATTGGGCTAATGGTAGCGGTGGGAATCCTTCGTGCATCCGGTTTCTTGGAGGCGGTTGCAGATGTCTGCGGAAATGTGACACGATTCATAGGCTTTCCGTCAGAACTTCTTCCGGTTACGGTGGTTAAGATGTTCTCTTCCTCAGCGGCAACCGGGCTGTTGATAGATATTTTCAAGGAATATGGCACGGATTCCCTGCTCGGCAGGATGGCATCTATCATGATGAGCAGTACCGAAACCATTTTTTATACGATGTCTGTCTACTTCATGACTGCAAAAATAAAAAAGAGCCGTTACACACTGGCAGGGGCATTGATTGCAACTATTGCGGGTACTGCGGCAAGTGTTGTGCTGGCACAATATATGTAATTACTCAGAGAAAAATGATACAGAATAGAAGAAATAAAAAAGAGGTTCTATTTTTAGAAAAAAGGAGTATAATATATTATAACAAATCAAACAGCGCGGGATGGAGCAGTCTGGAAGCTCGTCGGGCTCATAACCCGAAGGTCATAGGTTCAAATCCTATTCCCGCAACTATGAAGAAAAGTTCAGGACATCTGGACTTTTCTTTTTTTATTCTGTAAAATCATAGAATAGATAATGTAGGGATAATGCTCGGAATGTAGATAGAATACGCAAAAAGGAGGCAGCCTATGACAAATACAGAGCAGTTTTTAGAATGGGTAAAGGAATCGGACAATATCGTATTTTTCGGCGGCGCAGGAGTGTCAACCGAGAGCGGGATACCGGATTTTCGCAGTGTGGACGGCTTATATAACCAGAAATATGACTATCCGCCGGAGACGATATTAAGCCATTCCTTCTATATGAAATATACCGAGGAGTTTTATCGCTTTTACCGCGACAAAATGCTGTGTCTGGATGCACAGCCGAATATGACACATCTAAAGCTGGCAGAACTGGAGGCGGCAGGAAAAGTAAAGGCGGTTATTACGCAGAACATTGACGGCTTACACCAGAAAGCGGGCAGTAAGCGTGTGATGGAGCTGCATGGAAGTGTACACCGCAACTATTGTCGGAAATGTGGAAAAGGCTTCCCGGCAGAGTATATCTTAAGTTCTGTGAATAAAGTGCCGCTCTGCGATAGCTGCGGCGGAGGAATTAAGCCGGATGTGGTGCTTTATGAGGAGGGCTTAGACCAGCAGACATTAGAGGATGCAGTTTTCTATATCAGCCATGCGGATGTGCTGATTGTAGGTGGAACATCTCTTGCTGTTTATCCTGCAGCAGGTTTGATAGATTATTATCGAGGCAATAAGCTGGTGCTCATCAACAAGTCCACAACACCGATGGACAGCAGGGTGGATTTGCTGATACAGGACGGACTGGGGGAAGTGTTTTCGCAGATTGAATGTGATATTTAACCTTTTATGATAGAATGCGCTGTATGAGAAAAGTAGTGTCTCATGTCAAATTTTTTCAGAGCGATAGAATAATTATGGAAACACAGTCCTTGAAATATTTTAAAGAAGAAACGAATGATGCGATTACCATTATTTAGAAAGGCGGATTATAAAATGGAAAAAATAGGAATTATCGGAGCAATGGAATTGGAAGTGGAGACATTAAAGTCCAAAATGAATGTAACATCCACTACCACAAAAGCGAGAATGGAATTTTTTGAGGGAACCTTAAACGGTGTAGAAGCGGTTATTGTAAGAAGTGGTATTGGAAAAGTAAATGCAGGAATATGCACACAGATTTTGGTAGATTTATTCCATGTGACTCATATTATCAATACCGGTGTGGCAGGTTCTTTAGATGCAGCGATTGATATAGGAGATATTGTTGTTTCCACAGATGTATTGTACCATGACGTGGATGCAACCAACTTTGGTTATGCATTAGGCGAGATTCCGCAGCTTGGCACTTTAAGTTTTCCGGCAGATGAGAAGATGGCAGAGCTTGCAAAGACCGTGTGTGAAAAGGTAAATACTGAGATTAAAGTTTTTTCAGGAAGAATCGTCAGTGGTGACCAGTTTATCTGTGATAATGCGGTAAAAGAAAAGATTTCATCTAACTTCCACGGACTTTGTACAGAGATGGAGGGTGCAGCGATTGGACAGGCTGCATATTTAAATGGTGTGCCGTTTGTAATTTTAAGAGCCATCTCGGATAAAGCGGATAATTCAGCAGATATGGATTATCCAACATTTGAACGCAAAGCGGCAGAGCATTGTGCAAAATTGGTAGAAGAGTTTATTGCAGAACTGTAAACAGTTTGGCAGATAGCTGCACGTATGTGCGTTATCAGAAAGATGGAAACAAGAATTGGAAAATTATAGAAGAAGCTGAGGGTAAGATTCAATGGACAAATATGACATTGGCGACATCGTGCGCTTGAAAAAACAGCATCCGTGTGGCAGCAGTGAATGGGAAGTTCTGCGTGTTGGCGCGGACTTCAGGCTCAAGTGCATGGGATGCGGGCACCAGATTATGATAGCCAGAAAGCTTGTAGAAAAAAATACAAAAGAAATTAAGAAAAAAGCTTGAAATCATGCGGAAAACATGGTATAGTTGATGCTCGTGATATATTAATAATTCCTTGCTCACGAACTGATATCGTGGGCCAGAGACCAAAAGGAGGAAATTCGCATGAATAAGTATGAATTAGCACTCATCGTTAGTGCAAAGATCGAAGACGATGCGAGAACAGCTACAGTAGAGAAGGCAAAAGAGTATATCACTCGTGCCGGTGGTACTGTAACAGAAGTTGAAGACTGGGGCAAGAAGAGATTAGCTTATGAAGTTCAGAAGATGAACGAAGGCTACTACTACTTCATTCAGTTTGAGGCAGCAGCAACTGTTCCAGCAGCAGTTGAGCAGGATGTTCGTATCATGGACAATGTTCTTCGTTTCTTATGCGTTAGAAAAGACGAGGCATAATAGAGAGGAAATCAAATCGTATGAATAAAGTTATTCTTATGGGACGATTGACCAGAGACCCTGAGGTACGTTATTCCCAGGGTGAACAGGCAACAGCAATCGCGCGTTATACATTGGCAGTTGACAGAAGATTTAGAAGAGATGGAGATCAGCAGACAGCTGATTTTATCGGATGTGTAGCATTCGGACGTCTTGGAGAGTTTGCAGAGAAGTATCTCCGCAAAGGAACTAAGGTAGTCGTAACCGGACGTATTCAGACCGGCAGCTATACCAATAAAGACGGTCAGAAAGTATATACCACAGATGTTGTTGTGGAAGAGTGTGAATTTGCCGAGAGCAAGAACTCCGGCGGTGGAGATAATTCCGGATTCACACCGGCAGACAGACCATCACCGAGCAGCGCAGCAGGCGATGGCTTCATGAATATTCCGGATGGAATTGATGAAGAGTTACCATTTAACTAATGGAAATCGCAGTATGATTTTCTATAACTAACAGGAGGTAATTATCATGGCTTTCAATAAAGCAGCAGACAAAGATGGCGCTCCAATGAAGAGACGCCCAATGCATAGAAGAAAAAAAGTTTGTGTATTCTGTGGAAAAGATAACGTTATCGATTACAAAGACACAAACAAATTAAAGAGATACATCTCTGAGAGAGGAAAAATTCTTCCTCGTCGTATCACAGGAAACTGTGCTAAGCATCAGAGAGCTCTTACAGTAGCTATCAAGAGAGCTCGTCACGTAGCATTGATGCCATACGTATGTGAGTAGACTGCGTCTATCACAGCGAGTAAGCTTTGCTTATTGTGTGAGTAACCTAAAACAGACCGGTTATCCGAGAGGGTAGTTGGTCTGTTTTTTTTTACTTTATAGGAAATTTCTCAAATCGTCAGAAATAGTGTATAATGGATTGGAAATA
>CAZAGJ010000012.1:0-57817 GCA_964484605.1 uncultured Roseburia sp.
CTGTGCTATGTACAAAACTGAAACGCGAGAGTGTGCGAAGCACACTTTTGTTCTGTATTGGGGAGTAAGGTATGAATCAGGAAAACATCTATCAGTTTGCCATGAATCAGACATTGGAAATGATATTAATGTTTGATGGTAGCGGGAGAATTACAGATGCGAATACAGCGGCGAAACAGCAGCTGGAGTATGGGGAGGAACTTTGCAGCTGTACCATGGAAGAGATATTTCCGGTAGAGTTTCGTAATGTGAACATCGATGCGGCATCAAGTCTGCCGTTTGGCGAGGATGTGATAGAGATGATGGCATATCGGCGTAACAAGACCTGTTTCCCGGTTAAGGCGCGTCTGTTGCGCAGCGAAGCGTATCCGGACACATATGTGTGCATGGCATTTGACGTATCGAGATTAAAGTTTTATGAGAAGAAGGCGGTAAACGCCGGTACAGAGGCAGAAGCTGCCGAGAAGGTTAAAACAGAATTTGTGGCGAATGTGACACATGAGCTTCGTACACCGGTCAATGGAATTCTGGGAAATGCCAGAGAATTGATGGAACTGGAGACGGAAGAGAAAAAACTAAAACTGCTTCGGCTGGTGGAACGAGGATGTAATGATATGCATGCTATTATCAATAATATCCTTGATTTTTCAAAACTGGAGGCTGGGAAGTTTGTATTGGAACCGCGCAGGTTTGAAGTGCGTACCATGATGGATTACGTCAAGGCGAATCACAGCAATAAGATTAACGAAAAGGGACTGGAGTTTTTTGTGACGATTTCTCCGGAAGTGCCGGAGTACATTATTGGAGATGAACTTCGAATCGTTCAGATATTAAATAACCTTATTTCGAACGCCACAAAGTTTACAATGGTTGGCAAGATTGTTGTGGAGGTTGTAAAAACTGCACAGATAGATAATCGAATTGAGTTATTCTTTCTGGTTATTGATACCGGAATCGGAATTGATAAGGCGGATCAGGATAAGCTGTTTAGAAGTTTTTCACAGGTGGATGCATCGATTTCAAGAAAATTTGGCGGTACGGGTCTGGGACTTAACATCTGTAAGCAGTTAGTGGAATTGATGGACGGAAATATCCGGGTGGAGAGTGAGCCGGGAAAAGGAAGCATGTTTTGTTTCCATATCTGGGTAGAGATTCCGCAGGAGGAGATGGCGAATCAGGCACCGCCGGTAGCAGATTATACAATGCCGGGAATTGTAAAGAGCCTTTCTGAGATGGAGGAAAACCATAATATCTGGAAATATGGTGAGGCAGAGAATATGGAAGAGATTCGCAAGAAACTGTCGAAGCTGATTCTTTCAGTGGAAATGGAAAACTGGGAAAAGGCAGAGATGTTTGCGGAGACGATAAAGCAGCTGACGAAGGAGGCTCCGGGAGAGGTGCGGACAGCGGCCCTTCGATTAAAAATGGCGGTGCAAAAAGGGGACTATGAGAAAGTGACAGCTGCATACGAGAAATTGCAGGCGTTGTTGTAGGAGGCGTTTATGATGTGGGAAAATGCCAGTAAAGATAAAGTGCGTATTTTGATTGTGGATGATGTGGAGGAGAATCGTTTTGTATTGCGTGACATCATTGCAGATATGGAACATCAGCCAATTCTGACAGAGAATGGCGTACAGGCACTCAAGATGGTGGCGAAGTACCAGCCGCAGCTGATTATCTCAGATGTGGCAATGCCGGAGATGGATGGCTATGAATTTTGCCGGCGCATTAAGGATAATGCGGAGACACGGGATATTCCAATCGTATTTATATCTGCATTTGATGATCCGGCAGACATTATTCAGGGCTTTAATCTGGGAGTCGAGGACTACATTACCAAACCATTTATCCCGGAAGTTGTAAAAGCAAGAGTTGGCGGACTGCTAAAGCTTGTGGATGCCAAGCGGGACTTGCAGGAGATTAACCGGCAGCTGCAGGCGTCTGTAAATGAACAGCTCCGGCAGATGGATATCGAAAAGAAAAATGTATTGAGAGCATTGGTACGCGTGACACAGGCAAATGTTGGATATGATGCAGCGTACATAGAGCGGGTCTGCTTTAACTGTCGTACATTGGCAGAAGCATTGCAGCTTTCCGCAGAATACGGTGCGCAGATATCTGATAATTTCATAGATACGATTGCCATGGCAGCGCCGCTTTGTGAGATAGGTAAGGTGGCAGTTCCAACAGATATTTTGAGCAAACGTGATGAGCTTACTCCGGAGGAGAGGGAGATAAGACGCAGACATACGGTTATCGGTGGACAGATACTGAATGATATCAAGGATACCGGTGACTATAATGATTATATTCAAATCGCGGCAGATATGGCGAATTATCATCATGAGCGATGGGATGGAACAGGGTATCCGAGCGGTAAGAAGGGAGAGGAGATTCCGCTTGCTGCACAGATTATAAAAATGGTGCATGCATACTGTGCGTTGACAGATGCAAAGAAAACGAAAGACCCGTTGGAGAGAGAAGCGGCACTTGCATATATGGAGCAGTACGCCGGGGAGAAGTATAATCCACAGATATTTAAAATCCTGAAAAAAATATCCCGACAGCTTCATTAAGCAGACAACGGAAAAGGAAACTGATAATGACGCAAGAAGAATTTCTACGAATTTATAACTTTATGAAGAGCCGCTATGGCATTGATATGATTCGTAAGAAGGATATCGTGCAGGGAAGACTTGAAAATTATATTCGCAGTGGCGGCTGGAACAGTTACACAGAATATATGAATGCGGTGGAGAGTGATATTACCGGGAATCTCGAAAAACAGCTGGTTAATATCCTGACAACAAACCACACATTTTTCATGAGAGAATTTGAACATTTTGATTACATGAAAAGTACAGTACTGCCGTGGCTTCGGAAAAAGGAAGCAGACCGCAGAGATTTGGCAATTTGGTGCGGGGCAGCGTCCACAGGGGAAGAACCTTATATGCTGGCGATGCTGCTGCGGGATTATTTCTCATTAGATTATGATGAATGGGATACGAAGGTGTTGGCGACAGACATATCCACGGAAGCACTACGGCAGGCAGCGGCAGGCATATACAGTGAGGAGCAGATACAAAAGCTGCCGGAACAGTGGAAGCGACGATACTTAAGAACTGCAGGTCAGGATGGAAAGTATCAGATTGTGAATGAAATCAAGCAGGAAGTGCTGTTTCGCCCGTTTAATCTGATGGAGCCATTTCCCTTTAAACGAAAAATGCATGTTATTTTTCTGCGAAATGTAATGATTTATTTCGACCATAATACAAAGAGAGAGTTAATACAGAAGGTATATGATGTGATGGAACCGGGGGGATATCTGTTTATAGGAAGGACAGAGACGATTGAGCGGGGAAGTGTTCCGCTTGAGATGGTTTCACCATCTATCTTCCGTAAAGAGGAAGGAAGAAGTCGATATGCGACAGATAAAAGTTTTGGTAGTTGAGGACTCCATGGTGTTTCGGGAACTTATGGTGAAGAATTTAAGCAAGGATCCGGCGATTCAGATTGTTGGTGCAGTGCGGGATGCCTTTGAGGCACGGGATGCAATTCTGGAATACAGACCGGATGTGATGACGCTGGATTTGGAACTGCCTCGTATGAGCGGGATAGATTTTTTGAAGACACTGATGCCGCAGTATCCGCTTCCGGTAGTGGTTGTCAGCTCGGCGAGCGACAAGGTTTTTGAGGCACTTAACGCGGGTGCGGTAGAATTTGTGGAAAAACCGTCAGGTACTGACCGGGCACAGGTGGAGACATTTATTAAAAACGAACTTCCGATAAAAATAAAAATTGCATCAATTGCCCGTATCGGAAATATCAAAAAGGCACCGACACCGAATGCACGACAATCCATTTCGGTAAGCAATAAGGAACTGATTGTGGCGATTGGCGCATCCACCGGAGGAACCGAAGCGATAGCATCCGTTATCAAGGAATTCGGAACGGATATACCGGGAGTCGTGATTGTACAGCATATGCCGGCAGGATTTACAGAAATGTATGCCAAGCGGCTGAATGATCAGTGCAGAGTTCATGTAAAAGAAGCAAAGACAGGAGATATCGTATTGCCGGGGCAGGTGCTGTTAGCACCGGGAGGCGATGCACATATGCAGGTTGTCCGTGTGAATGGAAATTACCAGGTTGTTTGTAAGAAGGCACCGAAGGTTAATGGACACTGCCCGTCCGTGGATGTGTTGTTTGATTCTGTAGCAGAGACCGCAGGAAACCGGGCGCTGGGAATTATCCTCACAGGAATGGGCGGAGATGGAGCCAAGGGACTTCTTAAAATGAGAAACACCGGAGCGCGTACCATCGGGCAGGATGAGTCCACATGTGTTGTATATGGAATGCCAAAGGTGGCATATGAGCTTGGAGCAGTAGAGTATCAGGAGAAGCTAGCAGATATTGCGAAGCGAACGTATAACATATTAAATGAAATGTAAGGAGAGAAGGCATATGAAGATTTTATTAGCAGAAGATGATTTCGTAACACGTAAATTTATGACAAGCTTTTTATCTAAGTATGGCGAGTGTGATGTTACCGTGGATGGCATGGAAGCCGTAGATGCATTCATGATGGCACTTGAAGAAGATGAACCGTATGATTTGGTATGCCTCGACATTATGATGCCTGTGATGGATGGGTATCAGGCACTTGTCGGAATCCGTAATTTGGAAAAAGAGAGAAATATTCCGGAGGACAAGGCTGCGAAAGTGATTATGACAACTGCCTTGAATGAGGAGAAAAATGTAAAGATGGCGTTTGAACTTGGATGTACCATTTATTCCGGAAAACCAATAGATCAGGAACGGTTTGAACAGGCTCTTAAGAAGCTTGGTCTGGTATAGAAAGGAAGTGCGAAATGGCGGAGGGTTTTAACACAGACGACATGCTCGGCGTATATCTGTTTGAAAATGGGCAGCTGTTAGAGCGACTGCAGGAAATTGTTTTGGAACAGAAGGACGAAGAGTGTTTCGATGAAGACAGTATCAATGAAATATTCCGAACGATGCACACGATTAAGGGCTCATCGGGAATGATGATGTTTGATGAGATTATGAAAGTAACACATAAGTTAGAGGATGTGTTCTTTTTCCTGCGGGAGTCCCATCCGAAGAATGTACCTCATCTGGAACTTGTGGATCATGTGCTTGCCGTTGCGGATTTTGTGCAGGGGGAGATGGAAAAACTTGAAAATGGCGACTCGGCAGACGGAGACGCGACAGAGATTATTGCTGAGGTAGATGCGTTCCTAAGCAAGATTAAGGGCGAAAGTGGAACACCGGCAGAGAAGCCGAAGGAAACGGTACCGGAGGTTCCGAAACAGTTTTATATCGCGCCGATGGCAACGAGCAACAGTCATTTTTATAAGATTTATCTGACCTATAGTCCGGGAATTCAGCTTGCAAATGTGCATGCATATAAGATTGTTTATGCGTTAAAAGAAATTGCTGAAGACATTATGTATTCGCCGGAAGACATCATTTCTAATGAGAGCAGCGCAGAGGAAATCTTAGAAAACGGATTTAAGATTCTGCTTCAGACACAGGCATCGCAGGAAAAGCTTGAAGACATGATTCAGATTGGATATGAACTTGACAATGTTGAGATTTATCCATGCACCGCGCAGGACTATCAGGCGGGATTTGACGGCATTGGCTCTGAGATTCGAATCAATTTAGAGACGGATGAAGCTGGGACACAGCCGAACACGGAAGGCGTGGCTCCGAAGGCGGAGGAGAAGAAAGAACCTATGGCGCCGGGTGATTTCGTCATTGAGTCCAAGGAACCGGGTAAAGCGAAGAAGCTTGCGAAGGATAAGCCGAAGAAGGCGGAGAAAACCTCCTTTATCAGTGTTGATGTTGCCAAGATGGACATGCTGATGGATTTGATTGGCGAGTTAGTTATCTCGGAATCGGTGGTTTTACAGAATCAGGATTTGAAGGTGCCGGGATTGAAACTAGACAACTTTAATAAGGCGGCAGCACAGATGTCGAAGATATCGACAGACCTGCAGAACGTGATTATGAGTATGCGTATGATGCCGCTTACCAATACGTTCCAGAAGATGAACCGAATCGTATTCGATGTATCAAGAAAGCTTGGCAAGGACATCGAATTTGAGATGATAGGCGAGACAACGGAGGTTGATAAAAATATTATCGAACATATTTCTGACCCGCTGATGCATCTGGTAAGAAACGCTGTGGATCACGGAGTTGAAACAAAAGAAGAACGTGAGGCGGCAGGAAAGTATGAAAAAGGAAAAGTTACGTTGTCTGCCAAGACGGAATCCGGTAAGGTATGGATTGGTGTTACAGATAATGGTAAGGGCTTAAATCGGGATAAGCTTATGGACAAGGCAAGACGTCAGGGGCTTCTCGACCCGACCAGACCGGAAAGTTCCTACACGGATAAGGATGTTTATCAGTTTATTACTCTCCCGGGGTTTTCTACCAAGGAGCAGGTGACAGAATTCTCCGGACGAGGTGTAGGAATGGATGTTGTAGTTTCCAATATTCAATCCATCGGCGGTGCGCTTGAGATTGACAGTACACCGGGGTATGGAAGCACAATGACATTAAAAATACCTCTGACACTTGCGATTATTGACGGAATCGTGATGGAGGTTGGCAAGTCTTCCTTTGTAATAGAGACCGGTGCTGTAAAAGAGTTTGTCAGCGTCAGAGAGGATATGATGATACATAAGCCGAACGGAGATGAGTTTGTCATGATTCGAGGCGAGGCTTATCCGGTACTTCGCGTGGGCGAATGGTATCATATGAGTGACTATCAGAAGAATGTCGAGAACGGCATGATGGTAATTGTTGAGATAGAAAAACAAAACATCTGTCTGTTTGTAGACAAACTGGTAGGAAAACAGGAAATCGTAGTAAAACCTATTCCAAGTTATGTCAAGAAAGTAAAAGGTCTGTCTGGCTGTACGCAGCTGGGAGATGGAAGCATTGCATTGATTCTTGATGTGGCAGGATTGATTGAGTAATACCGTGTATGAGACAGAAGCTGAAGAAAGGAGGAAGTTACTGGATACGGAGTGAACAGTAACAGGAAGAGGACATATGGGCGAGAATGATACACAGCTGGAACTGGATAAATATGTGACCTTCAAATCTGGAAATGAATATTTCGCACTAAAGATTGAATATGTCAGTGAGATTATCGTTTTTCAGGAAATCACAGAGATTCCGGAAAGTGAAGAGTATGTCAAGGGTCTGATTAACCTCAGAGGGAAAATTATTCCGGTTATTGATGTGCGGCTGCGATTTGGACAGGAGTCATTTGAGTATACGGATAGAACATGTATTATAGTGATTCATGTGAAGTCCACGGTGGTGGGACTGATTGTTGAGCAGATTGCGGAAGTGGTTGAGATTCCGGGAGAAAATATTTTGCCATCGCCATCCATTGGACATGGAAATAAGCCGGAGAACAATTGTGTGCAGGCAATTGGTAAAGTTGGCGAAGCAGTAAAGCTGATATTAGACCCGGATAAGCTGATTAATGATGAAGATTTGTCTGTGGCAGAACAGGCGGATGAAGAGGAAGAAGGAGAATAATGCTATGAAGAATATGAAGATGTACACGAAAATGATTATTGGATTTATAATTATTGACATTTTAGTTGTGTTTGTAATATGGATGGGATATTCGACTGCAGGAACGATTATCACCATTTCAAATCCGGAGAAGTATCTTAACAGCTATAAGATTTTTTCCATTATAATGTTCCTTATTGCAGCAGTTACAATGGGAGCGATATCCATTTCGTTAAGTAGAACAATGCGTGTTTCGGTGGAACAGTTGTCTGATGCAGCAAAGGATATTGCCGAGGGCAAGGTGGATATTAAACTGGAAAAGCATAAAAATGACGAATTTGGACAGCTGCTTGACGAGTATCAGATTGTGATAGATAATATGCGTTGTGAAGCACAAATTGCAGAGGAAGTCGCTAATGGTAATATGACGGTACAGGTGACACCGCGTTCCGAGGAAGATGTATTGGGAAATGCATTAAAGAAGCTGGTAACACGTAATCTGCATGCTATGACAAATATAAATGATGCTGCATATCAGGTTACAACAAGCTCTTCACAGGTCGCAAGTGCAAGTGAAGCACTGGCACAGGGTTCTACGGAACAGGCAAGTGCAATCGAACAGATTACTGCTTCTATCAGTGATATTGCAGATAAGACCAAGCAGAATGCAGAAGAAGCCAACAAAGCGTCTGAATTGGTTGCACAGGCAATCGAAGAAGTAAGACGCGGAAATGACCAGATGAGAGATATGATGACTGCGATGGAAGATATTAATGTATCTTCTGAGAGCATATCTAAGATTATTAAGGTAATTGATGATATTGCTTTCCAGACGAATATTCTTGCGTTGAATGCAGCGGTAGAGGCAGCGAGAGCCGGTGACGCAGGAAAAGGTTTTGCAGTTGTTGCCGAGGAAGTTCGCAATCTTGCAGCAAAGAGTGCTTCGGCAGCATCTGAGACGGCAGAGCTGATAGAAGACTCTATCCGAAAAGTCAATGCAGGCTCTGGCATTGCAGATGAAACTGCGAAAGCACTTGAAACAATTACAGCGGCAGTTCAGGAGAGCAATACAATCATTAAGAATATTGCAGAAGCGTCTAATTATCAGGCAACAGCTATCGCGCAGATTGATCAGGCGGTTGAGCAGGTGTCACAGGTTGTACAGACAAACTCTGCTACAAGTGAAGAGTGTGCAGCCGCAAGTGTTGAACTGTCTAATCAGGCAAGCAGAATGCGCGATTTGATGTCTGTATTTAATCTGGGCGATGGTAAGCTTTTGGGTGATATGCAGGATGCAGAAGAACTGTATGCTGAACCTGAGACAGTGACGGAAGAAGAGCAGGTTATCTCGCTTGGCGAGGGATTTGGCAAGTATTAAGCAGGACAAGATGGAGGAAGACACAATGATGAACCCGGCTTCTATGATGAAGATTATGAATGCTAAAAACAAATTTACGGAAAACCATCCCAAATTTGTCGCGTTTCTAAGCAAAATTTTTTCTATGGGTGTGACAGAGGGAACTGTAATTGAAATTACGGTGACAAGACCGGGGGAGGAATCGATTGCGACCAATATGAAAGTACTGCAGTCGGATTTGGAACTGATGAAAGAGCTCGAAAGTCTCGCTAAATAAAAGGTTTTCCAGAGGGACGGAACCTCACGCTGTCCGTTGGCATAACATAAGATTGAAGTTATCTATAAGGAGTATAGAGTGGACTACAATCAGGAACAATTTTTTGGAAGCCAGTTTTTTGCCCCGAAGACACCTTTTTATATGAGTTATCCTATGCAGAATCTGTATTTAACAGAGATGGAGTATGAGAAGGATATCGAGCGGATGAAGGAGCTGTATCCAAAGGATGTAAAAAGTATTCTGGAGTGTGTGGAAGACGAGTGCGATAAAATGGAATATGAGGGGAGCCTTATGTTTGATGAATATCCGGATCGCCTGATGATAGAGATGGTTGTGGAACGCATTTATCAGAAACTGGCAGGGGATGCAGCGGATACAAGTTTGGAGGCAGAGCAATACCACGGCGGAAGACCACCGCAGGGACCGCCACAAAGACCGCCACGCAGACCGGGGGAGAAGGATAATTTCCGGGATTTGATAGGAGTTATTCTTAATAACGAAATGTACCGCAGACGTTGCCGGCATCGGAGATGCAGACGCTGGTGGTAGACGAAGCTCATCAGAGGGTTCGCATCGTCAGAAGAATCCATTCGGATTCTTCGGGCTCCATAGGAAGCGTATGATTCTGAGAAAGTGATTGCAGAAATTGAAAAAAATGCATACAATATAGCTATCGCGAAAGCGATAGCTATATTTATTTTACAATAGGAAATTGCTTTCTGTTGCATAAATAATTTGAGGATAAGCCGCGTGAGCGGAGTTTGATATATGAAGGAGGGGCGACAGTGCGTAAAGGAACATTCAAAGCAGCCGTCTTATTAGTAATTTTTATATTTGCACTGCTGGTGTTTGGTAAGTTGATGAATCACACCAATGAAGACCTGACAACGGAGATGGAGGAGGCGACATTTCCGGTTATTTCATTATATCAGGATGATGTAGAAATTAATGAATTGCATGGTTATGCCAACGAGATGGATGCAGCCTATATGCGTGATACTATTACGCCGATTGCCTCAGACCGTAAACTGCCGATTTCCATTCGGACTTATCAGACTGCAGTAGATACCATTTCCTATGAAATCCGCAGTCTGGATGCAGAACGTCTGATTGCGACTGCGGATGTGAATACCTACGAGGAAAAGCGAGGCAGAATCTGGGCGGAGTGTGAGATACAAAATCTTCTTGAGTCAGGTGAGGAGTATCTCTTAATCATCAAGCTTGAGAGCGGAAGTGACACAATTTATTACTACACAAGAATTATGGAACCGGTGGACTGTCATGTGGAAGAGTGCGTTGATTTTGTGCTTGAGTTTAATGATAAGACTTTTAATAAGGAGACGACAGGCTCTTTGGCAACTTATATGGAAAAGACAACAGGGGATAATACGACATTACAGTATGTGACCTTGAACTCTTCGCTGAAACAGGTGGGCTGGGCAGATTTTGGCGGGGAACGTCTGACCTATCCGGTTCCTTCTATTAAAGAGATTACGAACACATACAATGCGATTGTGCTGGATTATGTAGTCACTCATGTTAATGAGAAAGGAGAGAGTGAATACTATAATGTAGAAGAATATTATCGCGTGCGCTATACCAGTAATCGCATTTATCTGCTCAATTTTGAACGGACCATGGAACAGATTTTCCGCGGAGAGAATCAGGTGGTTTATGATTCTTATATAGACCTGGGCATTCGCTCCTGTGCAGTGGACTATAAAGTAAATGAGGCTGGAACGAGTATTGTATTTGTGCAGGAGGGAGAACTGTGGGACTATAATACAGTGGAGAACACGCTTGCAAAAGTGTTCAGTTTCCGCGGTTATGAGGGAATAGATGAGCGTGAGAACTATGGTGAGCATGAGATAAAGATTGTAAATATTGATGAAGTGGGAAGCATCGACTATATTGTATATGGTTATATGAACCGTGGAATTCATGAAGGCGAGGTCGGAATTGCAGTATACCATTATGACGGGCTTTCTAATACGAATGAAGAGTTTGTATTTATTCCATCGGATAAATCCTATGAGATTATGAAGTCGGAACTGGGACAGCTAATGTATGTTAATGAAGGTGGCGAACTGTTTTTGATGCTGGATGGAACGGTTTATGGAATCGACTTGAATACATTGACCACCCGTGAACTTATTACAGATTTGCAGGAGGATGCGGTTGCGGTATCGGATTCAAACCGCTATATTGCGTGGAGTGATACAACAGATGCGGAGAGCAGCATCCATATTATGAATCTTTCTACGCAGAAAATAACAGAGGTGACAGCACAGAGCAATGAATATGTAAAACCACTCGGATTTATGGACGAAGATTTTGTATACGGAATCGCAAAGCAGACGGATATTTTTGAAGATGCCGCGGGCAATGTGACATTCCCGATGTATCAGATTAAAATTATAGGTGTAGCATCAGAGGAGCCGGAGGAATTAAAGGCATATCAGAAAAATGGGTATTATGTATCAGGCGTGGAAATTGATGATTATACGATGTACTTAAACCGTATTAAATATAACGGAACGGCGTATGTGTCCGCAGATCAGGATATGATTATGAATCGTGAGGGCGACAGCGCAGATGTGGTTAGTCTGAATGCAGTTAATGCGGGAGTAAAACAGACACAGATGCGGATTGAGGCTGCAGGCATTGCGACGGAACACACACCGAAGCTTTTGACGCCGAAAGAGACAATATTGCTTGAAGAACGTGTAGTGTCACTTCGCGAGGAGAGCAGCACAAAGCATTACTATGTTTATGTAAAAGGTGATGTTGTGCTGGCGACAGATCATGTGACTGATGCGGTAAAGACTGCAAATGAATGTATGGGAATTGTGCTTGGGGACGACCAGCAGTATGTGTGGAAGCGTTCCAGAAAAACGACACAGGCGGCGTTTACAGATATTGCGGTTGGGACAGAAGATGCATCTGCCGGAAGCATTGCACAGTGTATCAATGCCATGCTGCAGCGTGAGGGTGTCAATATCAGTGTGGGTGCACTGATTGAGGGCGGAGAGACGCCGAAAAGCATTCTTAATAACACATTAAAGGACATGAATGTTCTGGATCTTACAGGCTGCGATACAGAGGAAGTTCTTTATTATGTCAGCTGTGGCAGCCCGGTTTTTGCGATGAGCGGAAGTAATGATGCGGTGTTGGTTGTGGGTTATGACAGTACCAGTGTTGTCATTTATGACCCGGCGATGGGAACAACATATCGCAAGCCGCTTGAAGACGCAGATGAAATATTTGGAAATGCAGGAAACGTATTTTTCACATATCTGGTAGAATAAAAATGCATAAAAAAGAATCGTTCCCCGAAAAATACTTCGTGGAAGTTTAACAGATTTTGGGGTCATGTATTGCAAATTGCGAAGTTATAGGTTATGCTTCAAGAAGTACTTAAAAAGAGGAAGTGGAGGATTATGAGCAGAAAAGAAGTTATTATATCAAATGTTTCAGAAGAACATAATAACCCGGTAGCAGAATTGGTACAGGTTGCATGCCGTTTTGATAGTGAGATTATACTTGAGAGCGACAACCGCCGTATCAACGCCAAAAGCATTATGGGAATTATGGCATTCAATCCGTCCAAGGGTATGACGGTAAGCATTGTTGCAGAAGGCAGCGATGAAGATGAAGCGTTAGTAGCAATGGAGAAGTTTTTAGTGTGTGAGTAGTTTGTACGTTGTGGAGGAAATCTTATGAAAAAAAAGACGACAGCGAAAAGTAACCAGATTAAGACAACAGCAGTTGCAGAGGTTAAAACACCGGAAGTTAAAGTAGTAGAGCCGGAGAAGGTTGCACAGGTAGAAAAAGAGCCTGTTGTAGAAAAGGCAGCAACTGTTACAGCAGAGACAAAGACAGCAAAAGCAACAAAGACAGCAAAAGCAACAAAGACAGCAAAAACAACAAAGAGTACTAAGACGACAACAAAGAAAGCTGTAAAGGAAGAGATGAAGCCGGAAGTATTTATCCAGTATCAGGGTAAGGAAGCAATCGTGGCAGAGGCAGTTGAGAAAGCAAAGGCAGAGTTCGTTGCGGACGGACACAGAGTGTCTTCTATCAAGTCTCTTCAGATTTACTTAAAACCGGAAGAGTATGCAGCTTACTATGTAATCAATCAGAAATTTGCCGGAAGAGTAGACTTGTTTTAAGATACATAAATAAGCAATAGCGGAGGCTATCACGTTAGCGTGATGGCCTTTTTTGTGGTTTGATTCATGGGAAAGACTGTGTTAGCTTAAAGCGAAACAACTACTGGTTGTATAAATAAGGGAAAGAACAACTAACAAATGGTTGAAAACTCAACCAATAGTTTTATAATGAAGATAGATATGAAAGGGCAAAGGGAATAGAAGATGTTTGATATTGTCGCAATGGCAGAAAACATAAAAGAATACCGTAATAGGATAGGATTAAGTCAGTACGAATTTGCGGAAAGGCTTGATGTAAGCCCACAGGCAGTGTCGAAATGGGAATGCGGGCAATCTTGTCCGAGTGTTGAGAATCTCTGCGCTATTTCAGAGCTTTTAGATGTTTCTGTCGATGAGCTGATTGGAGGAAAAAACAATCGGGAAAGAATGATGATAGGCATTGACGGAGGCGGAACAAGAACAGAATTTGTTTTGTTTTCTGAGAATGGACGAATCCTCAACAGAATTGTTTTGGGAGACTGCAATCCCAATACTGTAGGTATTGAAAATGCAATGGATATATTAAAGCTTGGAATAGACACTCTTTTAAAAATCGAAGGAAAGGTATGCGGTATTTTCTTAGGGGCGGCAGGACTGGATTCGGGAAACAACACTGCACAAATTATGACCCGCTTAAAAGAAAAGTATCCCAAGATTAAAATACAGTGCGAAAATGAGATCTTCAATGTAATCGCATGCGGGAAAAATCTCGATAGATGTGCGGCAGTGATTTGTGGAACAGGAATGATTATATATGCAAACCAAAACGGAAATATCAGGCGTTTTGGCGGACGCGGGTATCTGCTGGACAAAGGCGGCAGCGGATATCATATAGGAAGAGATGGGCTCTGCGCGGCGCTTGATGCAAGGGAAGGATTGGGAAAACACAGCGTGCTCACAGACTTGGTAGAGGAGAAGCTTGGAAATCAGGTGTGGGAGAGCATTCAGGAGATATACGGCAAGAACCAGTCCTATGTAGCTTCGTTTGCACCATGTGTCTTTAAAGCTTACGAAAATGGAGATGATGTTGCAGAGCACATATTGCGGCAAAATGCCGATTGCCTGGCAGAACTGATTAATTTTGCTGTGAATCATTGTGATGTGGGGAAATATGTGGTGGCATCAGGCGGTATCATTAGACAGAACCCGATGTTTTGCAAACTTCTACAAGAAAGACTTGATGCAGATATAGAAATAGATGTGCCGGACTATCCGCCGGTGTACGGAGCCTGCATTATGTGCTGCCGATTGTGTGGAATAGATACCATGCTTATGCGGGAGAGGTTTATGCAGTCCTATAATACTTACAAATAAGAAGGGGGCAAACAAATATGAAAATCGTGAAAGTAAAGAATTATGAAGAAATTTCCCGGAAAGCTGCCAATCTGATTGTGGCGCAGGTAAATTTGAAACCGAATGCTGTGCTGGGGCTGGCTACCGGAGGTTCGCCTGTTGGAACTTACGAGAAGCTGGTTGCGGCGTATCGTCAGGGGAATGTGGATTTTTCGGAGATTACAACGATAAATTTGGACGAGTACAGGGGAATAGCGAGAGAACATAAGCAGAGTTACTGGAACTTTATGCATGAGAAATTTTTTAATCATGTAAATGTAAGAGAAAACCATATTTTTATTCCCGATGGAGAAAACCAATGCAGTGAAGCAGTTTGCAGAGAATATGATGCGGTTATTGAAAAATGTGGCGGAATTGATATGCAGCTTTTGGGAATTGGGCTGGATGGTCATATTGGATTTAATGAGCCGGGAAATCAGTTTGAGGCAAATACACATTGCGTAGACTTGACAGAAAGCACCATAGAGGCTAACATGAGATTTTTTAACAGCAAGGATGAGGTTCCGAGGCAGGCTTATACTATGGGAATAAGACCGATTATGCAGGCCAAAAAGGTAGTGATGCTTGCAAATGGCAAAAATAAAGCAGAGATTATTAAGAAGGCGTTTATGGGGCCGATAACTCCGGAAGTGCCGGCATCCATCCTTCAAATGCATACGGATTTTACGCTGATTGCGGACGAAGATGCACTTTCTGAGATTTGAACAGGAGCAGAGATATGATTATTAAGAATGCATTGGTTTATACAACAAATCACATATTTGAAGAAAAGGATATTCTGGTAAATGGCGAGAGAATCATAGATATCAGAGAACGCAGAGATGTGCAGAAAACGGATGAAACAGTGATTGATGCAGAAGGGCTCTATATGATACCGGGCCTTGTGGATATTCATTTTCATGGAGCGGTAGGATATGATTTCTGCAATTCTTCCGACGAGGAATTGCGGAAAATTGCTGAATATGAGGCAGAGAATGGTATACTTGCTATTTGCCCGGCAACAATGTCTTATAACGAGGAGATACTTTCTGCCATCATGGATAAGGCAACTCGTTATCAGGAGCGTACCGGGGCAGAACTGGTAGGCATTAATATGGAAGGACCTTTTATTAATATCGAGAAAGCAGGAGCGCAGAACCCGGAATATATTATGGCTGCGGATGCAGAGATGTTTCAACGCCTGCAAAAACGGTCTGGCGGCAGGATTAAACTGATAGATATCGCACCGGAGACACGGGGAGCGATGAAATTTATTGAGGAGTGTCGTGGGCAGGTCAAGATTTCATTGGCGCATAACTGCTGTGACTATGAAATGGCAAGAGAAGCATTTTTAAAGGGCGCATGTCATGTCACGCATCTTTACAATGCCATGCCGGGAATAAATCACAGAGAACCAGGACCGATTATTGCTGCGTTAGAAGCCGGAGCAGAGGTGGAATTGATTGCGGATGGAATACATGTACATCCGGCGATGGTAAGAACAACATTTCGGATGTTTGGGGCGGAACGGGTAATATTGATTTCGGACAGTATGGAAGCAACCGGTCTCCTGGATGGAGATTATCAGCTTGGCGGACAGAAAGTGACAGTAAAAGGCAAAAAAGCTGTTTTAACCGGGAAACCGGATGTGATTGCGGGAAGTGTCACGAACCTGTTTGAGTGTATGAGGAACTGCGTGCAAAATATGGGAATACCGATTGAAATGGCAGTACAGGCGGCAACAGAAAATCCTGCAAGGTCTATTGGTGTAGAAGGAGATTACGGAAGAATTGCGTGTGGTAATTATGCAAATCTGCTTTTGCTGGACAAGAACTTGCAAATTCAAAAAATAATCCAAAAAGGAAGCCTTGTGCGATAAGCACAGGCTTCCTTTTTGGTATGATACCGATTATTTATGAGTTTCTTTGTACTCAGATACGCGTCTCTGGATTCTGTCATAAGGGTCTAACAAATCGCTGATAGAGTTATCGTGATTCAAAGTGTCAACAATGTGGGCAATGTACTTGCTCATATCACAGCTGATATAATAAGGTCTGGAAAGTAATTCCGGTGTCTGGTAGGTCAGGTTTGTCGTTACAACCTTGTAGATAACACCGTCTGCAACTGCCTTATCAAAGCGCTCAAGTCCATTGGTAAAAAGACCAAACGTAGCAACTACAAAAATGCGGTTGGCTTTTCTCTTCTTTAACTCTGTGGCTACATCAATCATACTCTCACCGGAAGAAATCATATCATCAATGATAATGACATCTTTGCCCTCCACGGAAGAGCCTAAGAACTCGTGTGCTACGATAGGATTGCGTCCGTCAACAATTCTGCTGTAATCGCGACGCTTGTAAAACATACCCATGTCTAAGCCGAGGACATTTGCTAAGTATACAGCACGATTTGTACCACCTTCGTCAGGGCTGATAATCATCATATGATTGGAATCAATCTGAAGATCAGGTACGTTGTTTAAGATACCTTTGATAAACTGGTAGGCAGGCTGTACTGTTTCAAATCCGTGCAGTGGGATGGCGTTCTGTACACGAGGATCATGTGCGTCAAATGTGATGATGTTATCGACACCCATGGCAACCAGCTCCTGCAGAGCCAATGCACAGTCTAAAGACTCACGGCTTGTACGCTTGTGCTGACGGCTTTCGTACAAGAATGGCATAATCACCGTAATACGTCTTGCTTTTCCTCCTACAGCAGCAATGATACGCTTTAAGTCCGCATAGTGGTCGTCCGGAGACATATGATTCTCATGTCCGGCAATTGAGTAGGTGAGGCTGTAATTTGTAACATCTACCAAAAGGTATAAGTCATATCCGCGGACAGATTCTTTGATCATACCCTTTGCTTCGCCTGTTCCGAAACGAGGAACAGAGGTGGAGATAATGTAAGAGTCACGACGGTAGTCTTTGAAAGCCGCGTCATTTTCATGACGATGCTGTCTGGTCTCGCGCCAGTCAACAAGGTACTTGTCCACTTTAAGACCTAATTCTTTGCAGCTCTCAAGAGGGATAAGACCGAGCGCACCTTCAGGGATGGTTTCTAGGTTTCTTTCTTCGTTTGGCATGAATGGTTCCTCCGTAAAATGGTTAACATAATTTATTCAACAGATTACTCTGATTGAAGGCATAAATTAGTGGTGGCGCTTTAAGATGCGGATATCTGCACCGAAAAGCTTAATTAAGGTATAATTGCTGGAGATTCTTGAGAGCACTCGCTCGGAATAGATGTCAGCCAGCTGGTTCATTCCCAGATTTGTGGAAATGATAGTGGATTTCTTTCGCAGAATGCGCTCGTTCAGACACAAAAAAAGCTGTGAAGTCGTAAATGAGTTCGTCAGCTCCGTGCCGAGATCGTCAATAATCAGCAAATCACAATCAAAGATGTTCTGATGAGCTGCGATGGCATCTGCGTCCTTTTTGAACACACCTTTGCTTAATATATCAAATAATTGGAACGCCGTAAAGTAAATTACGGAATATCCTTGATCCATTAGTTCTTTTGCGATACAGTTGGACAAAAAAGTCTTCCCGATACCAGTATCTCCATAAAAATATAAATTAGAGAAACTATTACCGAAGTGGTCAATAAAATCATGACATTTTAAAACGGCATCCTTGGCGGTGTCCAAGGAAGAAAGACCGGTGGCAGGATTGATGTCCTCACTGGAATAGTAATCAAATGAAAAGGTATTGAAGTTTTCGGTCTCGAGAATTTCATTGAGATTCGACTGTGTATAAACTAAGTTGATAGCTGCCTGCTCGAAGCAGTGGCAGCGTTTGAATCCGATATAACCGGTGTCCTTGCAATCCGGACAGGTATAAATCGGCTCAAAGTAATTGGCAGGAAAACCGTGTTCCTGAAGCAGCGAAGCTTTCTCCTCGCGGTAAGAAGTAATCTGTCTGCGCAGAGAGAGAAGAGCAGCCTCATCGCCGTCTAACAGGCGTCTTGCCTGGTCAACGGAACATGATGCAATGGCATCATCAATCTCTTTGAGACGGGGAAGCTGTTCGTAAGCTTCCTTGGTGCGAGCCTCCAGAAGATGCTGGTTACGCAGTTGTCTGGCATCATATTCACGAATAATCTCATCATATTGAGAATTACTTAAAGGCATTTATGGAACCTCCTAAAGTTAGTGGGCGTTCGTAGTGAGCAGCATTTTTTCCAGCTGGTCATAGTCATAGGAACGCTGCGAGAAGTTATTAAACTTATTCTTGGAAGCAGCAGCTGTTGTTGATGTGGAAGTTTTTTTCCGGCTCTGATGCTCTTCGTCTAGTTTGGAAACCTCGGCGAGGCTCTTAATCTGTTTCTTGTGCCAGTTTGTCAGAATGGAATCTGTATATTCAAAGCTTGGCTGATGAATTGTGGAGATGGTGCGTTTGCATGCTTCCTCTATCAGCTCATTGGAAAATCCATACTCGGACTTCCATTTTTCAATCATGCTTGTCTCGGAAGGTACAAGATTCCGACCTGAGATGCCGAGAGCCTTGACAACCATAAAATAGGACTGACTATGTAAGCTTGCTGCCTGCTTGGCATCGGATACAGTAGAAATATTGTCATCTGACCATGCCAAAGCAACTTTCTCGATGTAGCGGATACTTGTGTGTCCCTTGCTGACGCAATACTCTATCAGGTATTCAATTAAATCTGCTGAAAAACCTAACACATCATATAAATATAAGATGGTATTGATGTCGTTTGCACTTAATGTACGGTTTAAGTAGCGTTCTGTAATAAAGAAAAGCTCTGCAACTGCTTCATTTTGCCGGAATCCCTTGATGTCGTCTGCGGAATAGCTTTTCTTCTTTGGCGGTTCAGCAGTTACAGAAACTTCGACAGAAGCAATTACTTTCTCAGGCTTGATGGTATCGTCATTTGAAGACTTGTCTTTCTTGCGGGAGGCAGAGTCCAACAGATGAATGCCGGTTAAATTCTTATCGTTGTCATACTCCAGACGAAGCAGTTCCATGCGTTCCCAATAACTTAACGCACGCTTAATGTCCTTCTCGGTATGCTCGAACTTGTCTGCAATGGAGGAGATGGAAAAAGAAGCATCCGGTGCATTCATAAGACGCAGCAGATACAGATAAATCTTCACAAACTCCCCGTTGGCATCTGACATATATTCATCAATAAAAGTATTAGAAACACTTGTAACAGAATTCTGTGTGTCACTGTGCAATGTAATTTTGGCCATAAAGAATCATAACCCTCTTTCATAACTATAATGAAGACGCGGTGCATCTGTCGTCATGAATTATAGCACAGGATTTTTGGAAAGAGAAGTACAATTTTTAGTACAAACCCAGTAAAATCAAGGGATTGCGGAATTGTGGATAGTGTGGATAAAAAACAGTTTTTCTGGTGACAGCGAATTATGGTAAACCTTAAAAAGTGAGAAAACATATGAAACAAGTGGCTTGCGCCGGGAATGGACACGACATTTATGTAAACAAAAAAATCCACATTCAAAAGTTGAAGTTTTCCCCAATTTGAATGTGGATAATGTGGATAACTTATCTTCCAAGGAGATGCTCGCCAACATTTACAATGTCTCCGGCACCCATAGTTATCAACAAATCGCCGTCTATACAATTTTTTAATAAAAACTTTTCAATCTCTTCAAAGGAAGGAAAATAGTAACAGACCGTTCCTTTTTCCTTAAGCTTGTTAAGGATATCGCGGGAAGAAATGCCGTAAATATTTTTCTCCCGTGCAGCATAGATGTCCGCGAGAACCACCATGTCTGCCATGGATAGCACTTCTGCAAAATCATCAAGAAATGCCTTGGTACGGGAATATGTATGCGGTTGGAATGCGAGAACTAAACGCTTGTGCGGATAGTTGGCAGCTGCAGTTAAAGTGGCGCGAATCTCCGTTGGGTGATGGGCGTAATCATCGATGATGGTAACACCATCCACCTGTCCCTTGTACTGGAAGCGACGGTTGGCTCCACCGAAAGCGAGCAGACCTGCTAAGATGGCTTCCTTCGGAAGGTTCATATCCAGTGTGAGGGCAATAGCAGCAAGGGCATTCGATACGTTATGCATGCCGGGAACATTTAAGGATACGGTCATGACTTCCTCATCATGATGCATCGCAGTGAAGGTTGCACAGGCTTTATCGTTGAAGGAAATGTCCTTCGGGTAGAAATCACAGTGTTCGCTCAAACCGAAGGTAATAACTTCGGACTGCAGACCTTTCGTGAGTTCCTGATAATCAGGAATATCACCGTTTATGATAACGGCACCGTCTGCACGGGTATTTCCTGCAAATTGATGGAATGAACGTCTGATGTCGTGAATATCTTTAAAGAAGTCCAGGTGCTCTGCCTCAACATTTAAGATAATACTGTATCTCGGGTAAAAATGCAGGAAGCTGTTTGTGTATTCACAGGCCTCTGATATAAAGACATTGGACTTGCCGACGCGCAGGTTCCCGTCAATCGCCTGTAAAATTCCTCCGACAGTAATAGTAGGGTCGGCGTTTGCAGAAAGTAAAATCTGACTAATCATGGAAGTCGTCGTGGTTTTGCCATGTGTGCCGGCAACTGCAATGGAATTCCGGTAATTGTCCATAATCTGTCCTAACAGTTCCGCGCGGGTAATCATTGGAAGATTTTTTTCGCATGCGCATACAAATTCGGGATTGTCTTCGCTGATTGCAGCGGTGTAGACGACAAGGTCAATGCCTTCTATGATATTAGAAGCCTTTTGCCCATAAAATATGGTAACTCCTAATTCTTCTAAGCGTTTTGTCAACTCGGATTCTCTTGAGTCGGAACCGGAGACGGTGAAATTCTCCTTAAGGAGAATCTCTGCGAGTCCACTCATACTGATTCCGCCGATACCTATAAAGTGGATATGAATCGGTTCTTTGAAGTTGATTTTATACATAATAAATACCTGCCTGTTTCCTATAATAATGTAGACACACACGTGTCTGTTAATGCTCATTATAACCCTATATTATTAATTTGCAAATTCTTTTGGCATAAAATCTTTTCGACAGAATAGAACGTGTGTGTGGAAAAAATGGAATTATTTGTATAAAATGTCAAAAAAGAGAAAATAAGAAAAATAAAATTGTGAAAAATGATGTACGTGAAAAGAAGGGTGTGATATAATTTGAAGTGTTAAGAAGCACTAAGGACTAGCTAGAAAGAGACGAGAGGTGATGGACGTGATTAGAAAAGAAATGATAGCAATGCTATTAGCGGGTGGACAGGGTAGCCGTCTTGGCATTCTTACTGCGCAGGTTGCAAAGCCGGCAGTTGCCTTTGGTGGCAAGTATCGAATCATTGATTTCCCGCTCAGCAACTGTATCAATTCAGGTATTGATACGGTTGGAGTTTTGACTCAATATCAGCCGCTGCGTCTGAATTCCCATATAGGAATAGGCATTCCGTGGGATTTGGATCGCAACAATGGTGGTGTGACAATATTGCCACCTTATGAGAAGAGTGATAATAGTGAGTGGTATACCGGTACAGCTAATGCGATATTCCAGAATATGAACTATATGGAGAGTTATAATCCGGAGTATGTATTGATTCTATCCGGCGACCATATTTATAAGATGGATTATGAGGTAATGCTCGATTTCCACAAGGAAAACCACGCAGATGTAACCATCGCTACAATGCCGGTTCCGCTTGAGGAAGCAAGCCGTTTTGGTATTGTCATTGCAGACGAGAAGAAGAAGATTATGGAGTTCGAGGAGAAGCCGGCACAACCGCGCAGTAACCTTGCTTCTATGGGAATTTATATATTCAGCTGGAATGCTTTAAAGGAAGCATTGTACGCGATGAAGGATCAGAGCGGATGCGACTTTGGAAAGCATATCATTCCGTATTGTCATGAGCATGGTAAACGACTTTTTGCGTATGAGTACAATGGATACTGGAAGGATGTCGGTACGCTTGGCTCTTATTGGGAAGCCAATATGGAATTGATAGACTTGATTCCGGAGTTTAACCTGTATGAGGAGTACTGGAAGATATATACCAAGAGCGATATTATCGAACCGCAGTATCTGTCCGCAGATTCTGTAGTGGAAAAGAGCATTATTGGGGAAGGCACAGAGATTTACGGCGAAGTACATAATTCCGTTATCGGAGCCGGTGTTACAATTGGTAAAGGAACCGTGGTACGGGATTCCATCATCATGAAGGGGACGCAGATTGGTGAAGGAACTGTAATCGATAAGTCCATTATCGCAGAGAACTGCAGTGTCGGCAGCAATGTCACGCTGGGTGTTGGAGAAGAGGCACCGAATAAGCTCAACGCAAGCATTTATTCCTTCGGACTGGTAACAATCGGAGAGGATTCTGTGGTACCGGATGGAGTGTCAGTTGGCAAGAATACAGCAATCTCCGGTGTGACGACACAGGCGGATTACCCGGATGGAACTTTAGCGAGCGGTGAAGTAATTATTAAGGCAGGTGACTCAGTATGAAGGCAATAGGTATTATTTTAGCTGGCGGTAATAACAGTCGTATGCAGGAGCTGTCCAATAAAAGAGCCATTGCAGCGATGCCGATAGGCGGAAGCTATCGAAGCATTGACTTCGCCCTCAGCAATATGAGCAATTCACATATTCAGACGGTAGCGGTGCTTACACAGTACAGTGCGCGTTCTCTGAATGAACATTTAAGTTCATCTAAATGGTGGGATTTTGGTAGAAAACAGGGCGGATTATTTGTGTTCAATCCGACTGTGACAGTGGATAACAGTTGGTGGTATCGGGGAACCGCAGATGCGATGTATCAGAACATCAACTTCCTCAAGAAGCGTCATGAGCCGTATGTTATCATCACAAGCGGTGATTGCGTGTACAAGATGGACTACAATAAGGTACTTGATTATCATATTGAGAAAAAGGCAGACATCACTGTAGTTTGCAAGGATATGCCGGCGGGTGTGGATGTAGGTCGTTTTGGCGTGGTTCGTATGAACGAGGATTCCAGAATTACCGAATTTGAAGAAAAGCCAATGGTGTCTCAGTCCAATACGATATCAACAGGTATCTATATCGTGCGCAGAAGACAGCTTATCGAGATGTTAGAGCGCAGCGCGGCGGAAGAACGCTGGGACTTTGTAACAGATATATTGATCCGTTATAAGAACATGAAGCAGATATATGGTTACAAGATGAAGGAATACTGGAATAATATTGCGACAGTAGAGTCTTATTATCAGACCAATATGGATTTCCTGAATCCTGATGTGCGCAAGTATTTCTTCCGCGATGAACCGAAGATTTGTTCTAAGGTGGACGACCTTCCACCGGCGAAGTACAATACCGGTTCGGATGTGCGCAACAGTTTGATTGCCAGTGGATGTATCATCAACAGTAAGGTTGAGAATTCTATATTATTTAAGAAGGTATTTGTGGGAAAAAATTGTGTGATTAAGAATTCAATCATACTGAATGATGTGTACATCGGAGATAACACACATATTGAAAATTGTATCGTAGAGAGTCGTGATACGTTAAAAGCCAACACCTATTATTGCGGTGATAACGGTATCAAGATTGTGTGCGAGAACAATGAACGCTATGTACTTTAAAACGACCTAAGGGGGACAGAAGATTATGCAGATTACAGATGTAAGAATCAGAAAAGTGGAAAAAGAAGGCAAGATGAAAGCGGTAGTGTCAATTACTATCGATGAAGAGTTTGTTGTTCATGACATCAAGGTCATCGAAGGTGAGAAGGGATTGTTTATCGCAATGCCAAGCCGCAAGGCTGCAGATGGCGAGTATCGTGACATTGCCCATCCAATTAATTCAGATACCAGAGATCGTATTCAGCGGTTAATCTTAGATAAGTATCGTGAGACACTTGAGGTAGAAGGTTAATAAGGGGTATAGTATGCCATAAAGAGGCTGTTGCATTAATTTTTTGTGCGTATAATAAAAATATGCGCACAAAAATTCTTAATGCGACAGCTTCTTTTTGTTTGAACCATGTAGAACATAGGTCTTGTAAATTTTGAAAACTATTGTAAAATGATACATAGACTAATTAGAAGAGAAAAGTACCAACAAAACGGTACGGAGGCTTAGATATGGGAAAGTTACGAGCAGTGATACTTGCGGCAGGAAAAGGAACCAGAATGAAATCCGATTTGCCGAAAGTGGTGCATACAATAGAAGGAAAATGCATGGTGGACTATGCGATAGAGGCAGCCAAGGGTGCAGGCGCAGAGGATATTTGTCTTGTGCTTGGATACAAGCATGAGGTGGTGCGCGAGTCGATTGCGAATAAGGACACGGCGTATGTCCTGCAGGAAGAACAGTTAGGAACCGGTCATGCGGTAAAGTGTGCGAAGGATTTTCTGAGCGAGGAAGGACAGACACTGATTTTGTTCGGCGATACGCCGCTTATCACAGCAGAGACCTTGAACCGATTAAAAGATTATCATATGAAAAATAAAAATGCGGTTACCGTGCTTTCGGCGATGATTGAGAACCCGACGGGTTACGGAAGAATCATACGTGATGCGGATGGTAATTTCTTAAAAAGTGTAGAGCATAAGGACGCAAATGAGGCAGAATTGAAATCTCATGAGATTAATTCCGGTATGTACATTTTTGAGACAAAAGAGCTGAAGGATGCACTGGATAAGATTCAGCCGAACAACGCGCAGGGGGAATATTATCTGCCGGATGCGCTCACAATCATAAAAGAAAAAGGTCTTGTAGTAGATGCATTTGCATTGGATGACCCGGAAGATATTACAGGGGTAAATGACCAGGAGCAGCTTGCGTCAGCGACGGTTGTTATCCGCCGCAGAAATGCGAGTAAAAGATAGAATGATAAGGAACAGGAGAAAACGATGTTTTTGATAGTTGGTCTTGGCAATCCGGGCAAACAGTATGAGAACACCAGACATAACGTGGGATTTGATGTCATGGATGCCATTGCGGACAAATATAATATCAGTATCAGTGAGAAAAAGCACAAAGCACTTTGCGGAAAAGGTGTGATTGAGGGACAGAAGGTAGTGCTTGCAAAACCGCAGACATTTATGAATTTGAGCGGGGAGAGTGTGGCGGAACTTCTGAATTATTATAAGCTTGACCCGGAGGAGGAGATGCTTGTCATATTTGATGACATCAGCCTTGTGCCGGGCGGACTTCGCATTCGTAAAAAAGGAAGCGCCGGAGGACATAACGGAATCAAGAATATCATTGCGCAGACCGGAACACAGAACTTCATGCGTGTGAAAGTTGGCGTGGGAGAGAAACCAAAGGGCTGGGACTTAGCAGACCATGTGCTTGGACATTTTGATGCGGCAGACAGAGAGAAAGTAGAAGAGGCGATTGCAGAGGCCGTTCAGGCGACAGAGATGATATTGCAGGGGGAAGTTGATCAGGCAATGAACGACTTCAATGGAAAAAAATAGGAGGTCTAAGTGCGGACATTCACAGAGCCCTTACAGGGGCTAAAAGAAATGGAGGACTTGGAGGCAAAACTGCCAAAGCTGTCAGGTGTGCTTCAGGTATCCGGTTGTATTGATGCGGTAAAACCACATATGATGTATGGCATTAACAATGGTTCTGGAAACAGAATCATTGTTACTTTTCATGAGCAAAAAGCGAAGGAACTCTGGGAAGAATATCGTTTTTTTGACTCAAAAGCAGCATATTATCCGGCGAAGGATATCTTGTTTTATCAGTCGGACATTCGGGGAAATGTGCTCACCGCAGAGCGAATCAATGCGTTAAAGCTGATTGCTGAGGAAAAGGAGTGCGCCATCATAACGACATTTGACGGCTTGATGAACCCGATGCCAAGTCCTGAGAAGTTTATTCAGGCAGTGCGCAAAATCTCCGTAGGAGACACGCTGGATTTGGAGAAGTTTGCGAAGCATCTGGCGGAGCTTGGATATGAGAAAAACTACCAGGCCGAGACGCAGGGCGAGTTCTCTGTGCGAGGCGGCATTATAGATATTTTCCCATTGACAGAGGAGAACCCGGTACGTATCGAACTCTGGGGAGATGAGGTGGATTCCATTCGTTCTTTTGATGCAGAGAGCCAGCGTTCGATTGAAAATCTGGAGGAAGTACATGTCTATCCGGCGTGTGAACTGGTACTGACCGATGAGGAGCGAAAAGCGGGTATTGAGCGTATCTTGGCTGAGGCAAAAAAGGTGTCGGAAAAGCTCCGGAAGGAAATGAAAACGGAGGAGGCTTACCGCGTGAAGTCTGCGGCGGAGCAGATTGCGGAGGAAGCGGGAGAACTGGGTATCAGTGCAGGATTAGATGCATATTTATCCTATTTCTGCGAGGAGCGTGTGTCGCTGCTCGACTATTTTGATGCAAAGAATACGCTCATTTTTCTGGATGAAGCACCGAGGAGTATTGAGCGCGGTATTGCGACAGAGACAGAGTTCTCCGAGAGCATGAAGCAGCGTCTGGAAAAAGGATATATATTGCCGGGACAGATGCGGGAGCTGTTTTCCTGCAAGGAGATTCTGGCAAAGCTTGAGAGGAGCAGATGTATTTCTCTGGTGGCGCTTGACTTGAAAAATCCACATCTTGCGATAGAGGAGCACCTAAACATACAGACTAAGACGGTGAATCCATATAACAACAGCTTTGAATTGCTGGTGAAGGATTTGGCGCGTTACAAAAAGAATGGTTACCGTGTGGTTCTGCTCTCAGGTTCAAGAACCAGAGCAAAGCGTCTGGCGGATGATTTGATGGCGGAGGGACTCAATGCTTTTTATACGGAAGACTTCGAGCATGAGGTGAAGCCGGGGGAGATTCTGACAGGATATGGCAAGGTCAAAAAGGGCTACGAATATCCGATGCTTAAGTTTGTTGTGATATCCGAGAGCGATATTTTTGGCGGCGAGAAGAAGAAAAAGAAGCGTCACCGTATCTATGAGGGCGAGAAAATCGCAAGCTTTACAGATCTGAATATCGGCGATTATGTGGTACATGAGAGCCATGGTCTCGGCATTTACCGCGGAATTGAAAAGATTGAAGTAGACAAAGTGGAAAAGGACTACATCAAGATAGAGTACGCCGGGGGCGGCAACCTTTACATCTTGGCAACACAGTTGGAACTGATTCAGAAGTATGCCGGAGCGGATGCGAAAAAACCAAAGTTAAATAAGCTTGGCGGGCAGGAGTGGAATAAGACGAAGTCCCGCGTAAAAGGCGCAGTTAAGGAGATTGCGGAGGACTTGGTAAAGCTTTATGCTGCACGCCAGAGCGAGAGTGGTTTTGCATATGGACCGGACACGGTATGGCAGAGAGAGTTTGAGGAGATGTTTCCGTTTGAGGAGACAGAGGATCAGGATATTGCAATTGCGGCGACCAAGGCAGATATGGAGAGCACGAGAATTATGGACCGTCTTGTCTGCGGGGATGTAGGTTATGGTAAGACGGAGATTGCGATTCGTGCGGCGTTTAAGGCGGTGCAGGACGGCAAGCAGGTGGCATTTTTGGTACCGACGACCATACTCGCACAGCAGCATTACAATACATTTGCACAGCGTATGAAGGATTTTCCTGTAAATGTGGATTTGCTGTGCCGCTTCCGCAGTACGGCGGAACAAAAGAAAACCATCGAAAAATTGAAAAAAGGACAGGTGGACATCATTATCGGTACACACAGACTTCTCTCGAAAGATGTGGTGTACAAGGATCTGGGACTTTTAATTATCGATGAGGAACAGCGATTCGGCGTTACTCACAAGGAAAAGATTAAACAGATGAAAACCAACATTGATGTTCTCACACTCACGGCAACACCGATTCCGAGAACACTTCACATGAGCCTTATCGGTATTCGTGATATGAGCGTGTTGGAAGAACCACCGATGGATCGTATCCCGATACAGACTTATGTCATGGAATATAATGAAGAATTGGTGCGAGAGGCGATTTCGCGAGAGCTTTCGCGCGGCGGACAGGCGTACTATGTGTATAACCGTGTCAAGGAAATCGCGGATGTGGCAACGAAGATTGCGGAGCTTGTGCCGGAGGCAAATGTAGCATATGCGCATGGACAGATGAAGGAGACGGAACTTGAAAATATCATGTATCGTTTTATCAATGGTGAGATTGATGTCCTTGTGTCCACCACGATTATTGAGACCGGACTTGATATTTCCAATGTTAATACCATGATTATTCACGATGCGGACAACATGGGATTGTCACAGCTTTACCAGTTACGCGGACGTGTGGGACGTTCGAACCGCACGGCATATGCATTTCTTATGTACAAGCGGGATAAGATGCTCAAGGAAATTGCAGAGAAGCGTCTGGCAGCAATCAAGGAATACACAGACCTTGGAAGTGGATTTAAGATTGCGATGCGTGACTTAGAGATTCGAGGCGCGGGCAATCTGCTCGGTGAGAGACAGCACGGACATATGGAAGCAGTGGGATATGACCTGTACTGTAAGATGTTGAATGAGGCGGTCAAGGAAGCTAAGGGAATCTCAGTGGCGGAGCGCTTTGACACATCCATTGATATTGACATTGATGCCTATATTCCGATGGGATATATTCCAAACGAATTCCAGAAGCTGGACATCTATAAGCGTATTGCCGGCATTGAGACGCAGGAGGAAGTCGATGAAATGACAGAGGAGCTTATCGACCGTTTTGGCGATCCGCCGAAATCCGTGGAAAATCTGCTCTATATTGCAAAAGTCAAGTCAATGGCACACCAGGTATATTTCACAGAGGTGTCACAGAAAGCAGATACAATCAGGTTTACGTTGTATGAGAAAGCGAAGATTGATGTGGCAAAGATTCCGGAGTTTGTGATGAAGTATGGACAGAAACTGAAGTTTACGGCAGATGCAAAAGCGCCATATTTTACCTATCTCTTCAGACAGAATTCCAGAGAGAAGAATATAGATGCACGAGATGCTCTTGAGGAGTTCTTAGAGGCGGCACAGCAGCTTTTACCGGAAAATGAAAAGGTGAGCAGCATGTGAAAAAACGATGAAATATATTGCGGCTTTTGGGGAAAAGCACTATAATAAGCTGGTAATTACCCCTTGAAAGGGAGAACGGCGCGGAATAATTTCCGTGCGACATGGAGGAAGAACATGAGAAAAACAAGATTTGCCGCATTATTATTAAGCGGTGTTATGGCAGTATCCGTATTGGCAGGATGCGGCGGAGTGGATAAAGATGCAGTTGTGGCAACATTTGATGATCAGGAGATTACACTTGGCGTGCCGAATTTTGCAGCTCGTTTGCAGCAGGCATATCAGGATGATATGTATGCATACTATTTTGGCGGAAATGTCTGGGACAGCGATTTCTCGGGCAGTGGTGTTACTGTGGCAGAGGATGTAAAGAATAGTGTCATGGAGTCCATGTTTGAATTATATACCTTACAGGCACATATGGCAGATTACGGTGTGGAACTGTCGGAGGATGAGAAGAATGCTGTCACAGAGACAGCCACAGCTTTTATCGAGGCAAACAGCACTGATGCGTTAAAGGAGCTTGGTGCTGACCAGAGTATCGTAGAAGAGTATCTGACGCTTATAACCATTCAGGCAAAGATGGAACAGGCGATTAAGGCAGATGCAGACACGAATGTCAGCGATGCGGAAGCCAATGCAAGCGCATACAGCTATGTAATGGTATCTAAGACAAGCTACACGGATGCGGATGGAAATACAGCCGAGTATACAGATGAAGAATTAGAAACACTTGCAAAGACGGTTGCTGCTTTGGCGACAGAAGCAAAGAATGGAACGCTTGAGGATGCGGCAGAGACATATGCATATACAGTAAGTGCCGGAACGTTTACTGCAGATGATGAGTACCTAGACGAAGCAGTGCTCACTGCATTACAGGGCCTCGAGGAGAATGAAGTGTCAGATGTGATTGACACGGAGAATGCATATTATGTTGTGCGCTTAGATGCGAAGACAGATGCGGCGGCAACGGAATCTAACAGACAAAGCATTATTGCTGAGAGACAGGAAGCACTTTATGAAGAGGTACTTACCGGATGGCAGGAAACTCATACATGGGAAGTGAAGGAAAGCGTCTGGGAGACAGTTGTTTTTGACAGAATTTTCACAACAACGGAACCTGTAAGTACAGAGGAAGCCGAGACAACAGAACAGTAGATATGAAAAAGGGATGCGGATGCATCCCTTTTTGTTTGCGATTTAAGGGAAAATATGGTATGCTAAAAAATAACGTATAGGACACTTGTGAGGAAAATATGAAAGATAATATCGTGTTAATCGGAATGCCGGGGGTAGGAAAGAGCACAATCGGCGTAGTTCTTGCCAAGGTAATGGGCTATCAATTTATAGATGCAGATTTGGTAATACAGGAGAAAGAGGGAAAACTGCTGTGTGAGATTATTGAGGAAGTTGGCACAGAAGGTTTCATTGAGGTGGAGAATCGCATTAACAGTCAGATTGAAGCAAAGCATGCTATCATTGCAACAGGAGGAAGTGTTGTATATGGGGTGGAGGCAATGGCACATCTGAAGGAAATAGGTACAGTTATCTATTTGAAACTTCCATTTGAGGAGCTAAATCAAAGACTTAGTGATATTAAGGGCAGAGGAGTTGTCCTAAAGGATGGACAGACGCTTTTGGATTTATATGAAGAGCGAGTGTTATTATATGAGAAATATGCAGACATTATTGTAGACGAATATCAGTTGAATGTAGAACAGACGATTGAGAAAATCATGGAGTTGTTTTGATGAAAAATATCGAGATTACGAAGAGGGCGAAGATACAGGCGGCAGTTCTTGGTGTTGCAGTGTTGTTTGTGCTGGCATTTTGCGTGATGCAGGTGGTGGGAATCGGACAGGTATATCAGTGTGTGAGTGTCAATGACAAGTTTGTCGGGTATACCTCCGAAAGCGTGAATATAGCAGAAGTAATACGGCAGGCGAGACGCGAGATTTCTAATGAGACAGGGGAGAGATTGAGCGTTGAACTGAATTGGAAGAGTGAAGAAAGCCGTGAGCCTTTTCAGAAATTATTGTCAGAGAATGAATTAACGGATGAGTTTAAGGACATCATAGCGGAAGAGGGTATGCAGGGAAAGCAGCGTGTTTATACCGTGGCAATTGATGGCTACCGAGCAAATTTTGTTTCGCTGGATGAGGTGTGCGAATTCCTGAATCAGGTAAAGGCTGCTGCAGATGAAGCCGGCGCATATAAAGCGTCGATTGAGAAAGCAGACTTTCATATCAGTGGGATTATGAATGCTGTGCTTACAGAGACAAATCCGGTGGAAGATGCTTCAGATGAAAATCTGGCGCAGACCCTTGCTTCCGGTGCACAGGCAGAACTGGTGTCTGCGATGGGAGAAGCGATAGCGGATGTGTCCGGTGTGGATTATGAAACGGGAATACTTGACATGGAGTTCGTTGAGAAAGTAGAGGTATATGAGAACTTCGTGAATACAGAAGATATTTCTGACATAGAAGAACAGGTTCTGGAAGTAACAAAAGAAAAAGAATCGAATAAAATATATGTAGTACAGAGTGGAGACTGCCTATCTGTCATTGCGATGGATCATGATACCACAGTGGCATCCATTGTGGCACTTAATGGATTTTCAAGCGCGGATCAGATGATTCGTGATGGACAGGAATTGATTGTGGCAGTTCCGGAACCGGATCTTCAGCTTCGCATTACCATGGGAGAGGTGTATGAGGAAGATTATAATGCGGAACCGACGATTATAGAAAATGATTCATGGTATACAACCAAGGAAGTTGTACACGAAGAGGGAACAACCGGTCATCGGGAGCGAAATGATGTCGTAGTATATGAGAATGGTATGGAAGTGAGCCGGGAGATGATACATGAAAATGTCATGGTTGAGTCAAAACCGGCGGTAATAGAACGTGGAACAATTGTTCCGCCGACTTATATCAAACCACTTTCCGGCGGACATTTCACATCCGGTTTCGGAAGACGCTGGGGACGTATGCACAAGGGTGTGGACTGGGGATGTCCGACAGGAACAACGGTGTATGCTTCGTGTGGCGGTACAGTTATACAGGCAGCATACAGCGGCGGCTACGGTAATGTTGTTGTTATCAGCCATCCGGACGGAAGAATGACGAGATATGCACATAACAGTAAACTCTTAGTACGCGTTGGACAACACGTAGAGCAGGGAGAACCGATTGCACTCAGTGGAAGTACTGGACGTTCTACCGGACCACATGTGCATTTTGAGTTATATATTAACGGCTCTGCGGTAAATCCTCTGAAGTACATCAGTTACTAGGAATGGCTGGTCAGTTTACAAAATGGTAAAAAGCGTGATATAATCTATATATTGGATATTTTAGAAATCAATAACCGCTTGACAAAAGTACACAATAGTTACTATAATTACGTGTTTGTATGAAAGATGTTCATAGAGGTGTGAGATGGAACAATATGTAATTAAAGGTGGTAATCCACTGGTTGGCGAGGTGGAAATCGGCGGTGCCAAAAATGCAGCACTGGCGATTTTATCTGCGGCAGTCATGACGGATGAAACCGTTACAATAGAGAATCTTCCGAATGTCAGAGACATCAATGTATTGCTGAATGCGATACAAGAGATTGGAGCGAAAGTCGATAGAGTTGATGCGCATACGGTAAAGATAAATGGTTCCTTTATCAGGGACTTGAATGTAGACAATGAGTTTATCCGCAAGATTCGCGCATCCTACTATCTGATAGGTGCGCTTTTAGGAAAGTATAAGAGGGCAGAAGTTGCACTTCCGGGTGGATGCGATATTGGAAGTCGTCCGATAGACCTGCACATGAAGGGATTTCGTGCACTTGGTGCCAATGTGGACATTAAGCATGGCCAGGTCATTGCAGCTGCTGAGAGATTGGTTGGAACACATATTTATCTGGATAAAGTTTCTGTCGGTGCGACAATCAATATCATGATGGCGGCATCCCTGGCAGAGGGCAAGACAATTATAGAAAATGCAGCGAAGGAACCGCATGTTGTAGATGTGGCGAACTTTTTGAACAGTATGGGCGCAAAGATTCGTGGCGCAGGTACGGATGTAATCCGTATAGTCGGTGTTGAGAAGCTGCATAAAACGGAGTATTCCATTATTCCGGATCAGATAGAGGCAGGTACATTTATGATGGCGGCAGCAGCAACCAAGGGCGATGTGACTGTTAAAAACGTGATTCCGAAGCATTTAGAGGCAATCAGTGCCAAGCTGTTAGAAGTAGGATGTGAGGTGGAGGAGTTTGATGATGCAGTACGTGTGGTAGCATCAAAGCCGCTTCGCCATACACAGGTTACGACATTGCCGTATCCTGGTTTTCCGACAGATATGCAGCCGCAGATAGCAGTTGTGCTTGGGATATCGAGTGGAACCAGCACGGTGACAGAGAGTATTTTTGAAAACCGTTTCAAATATGTAGATGAGCTGACGCGTATGGGCGCTGACATCAAGGTGGAGAGTAACATTGCGATTATTACCGGCGTGGAGCAGTACACCGGAGCACGTGTGAATGCACCGGATTTGCGTGCAGGAGCTGCCCTTGTGATAGCGGGTCTTGCAGCTGAGGGAATCACAGTGGTTGATGACATTTATTATATTGAGCGTGGTTATGAAGAGCTGGAGAAAAAGCTGTCTGCTGTGGGTGCGTTGATTGAGAAAGTCAGCACGGAAAAAGAAATTCAGAAGTTTACATTAAAAGTATCATAAGGATTACAAAAAGGATGTCACGTAAGTGACATCCTTTTTGGTGCAATCATTTAAAAAACGGTCTGTATGGCTAATCCGTTTTCGGCAGCAAGGTCGATACAGGTATTGTTGTCAAGCCGGACAATCGGCTTGGAAAGCTGTCTGCTGCCCTGCATAACAATCGTGGCACTTCTGCCGTCGCTAAGTAGTACGCGATGGTTCTGATAAATGCCTGCGATATGCTCTAGGAAAGTGAGAATATACTTAGGATTGTATTTTTGCAAACCATCTTTTTCAAAGTTCTCGATTACCTGGAACGGACAAAGCGGAGCGCGGTAGGAACGCGCGGTTGTCATGGCATCATAGACATCTGCAATCGCAACGATACTTGCAAAATCGTCTGTGTCACTCTGGGTCAGACCAGTCGGATAACCGGAGCCGTCTGCTCTCTCGTGATGAGAGCGTGCTGACTTTTTGATGCGGTCATCAATGGACAACGGCTGTAATAACTCGTATCCATACTGCGTATGTTTTTTGACAAGGGCAAACTCTTCATCGGTGTATTTCCCTGGTTTGTCTAAAACCTCAGCGGGTATTTTTAACTTGCCAATATCGTGAAGCAGTCCGCAGAGTGTCAGGGTGTCTAGTGTGGCACTGTCAAACTTTTTCCATTTGCCGAGCTGGCGGCAGATGAGAGCGACATTTAAGCTGTGTGCATAAATGCTGTCTTCAGTAGCGTGCATATTGTATAGCATCTGGAATAACTCAACGGAGGTTTTGCAGGAAGAGAAACGCTCCTGTACTTTTGATAAAAGCAGGGGTGTATCAAGTGTAACTCCGTTTATGACATAATTCTCAAAGCAGGCTTTGATGGTGCTAAGTGCAATAGCATGTTCCACTCGCATAGACTGTGCTTTGTGGGTGGAAGAAAGATTGTGCGTTGCATCCGAGGCATAGACAGATGGTGTGGGAGCTGTTGGAAGCGGCGCAAATAAAGCTTTGATAGACTTAGGCTTTATTTTCACGGAAGAAGTAGATTCTTCGGGTACTGTGACCGGCTCATCATCCTCAGCAATCATAATCGAGTGAATGCTGTAAAAGGAAAGACGCATGATAATCTGCCGATTTAAGACCTTGCCCTTTTCTAGTATGCACTGTCCGTTTTTGGTCATTACATTCTCTGCAACAATCATTCCGTCTTCCAGATTGTCTAATAAGACTTCTTTCATTATAAACCCTCTCCAAAATAGTAATAATTGACTATATGACTAGTATAGAATTTTAAAAATAGAAAGTCAATAAAAAGCTTGACAGATAGTATATGGCGGTGTATATTATCACCGTAGATTTGCAAATTCAATATTGTGCTAAATTTTCTTATTCAGAGTGATGGAGATACAAAGGATCTGTGAAGTCACGGCAACCCCGTTATGGAAGGTGCCAACCTGAGCGAGCAAAAGTTCGAACAATAAGAGGATTTGATTATCTATAGTATCTTATCCGCTTGTGTTCAAGCGGATTTTTTTGATTCATAGGAAAGACATTGTCTGTTTCAAGCGTGAAAGAGCGGGACTTCCTATGAAGAGCAGTTACAGTAGAGAAAGGAAAAGATTATGGAAAAGAGATTATTTACATCGGAATCAGTAACAGAAGGACATCCTGACAAAGTATGTGATGCGATTTCTGACGCGATTTTGGACGCGTGTCTGTCAGAAGACCCTATGAGCCGTGTGGCATGTGAGACAGCGTGCTGTACCGGTTTTGCACTTGTAACAGGAGAGATTACGACAAAAGCAAACTTAGATGTTCCGGGAATTGTCCGCAAGACAATTAATGAGATTGGATACAATGATGCAAAGACAGGATTTGACGGTAATACCTGTGCGGTCATGGTAGCACTTGATCAGCAGTCACCGGACATTGCAATGGGTGTTGATAAAGCGCTTGAGGCGAGAGAGGGCGAGCTGAAGGACGAGCTTGATACAGGTGCAGGTGATCAGGGTATGATGTTTGGATATGCGACAAATGAGACACCGGAGCTGATGCCGTATCCGATTTCTCTGGCACATAAGCTGGCACTGCAGCTTACGAAGGTGCGCAAGGATGGTACGCTGAAGTATTTAAGACCGGACGGCAAGACACAGGTATCTGTGGAATATGATGAGAATGGTAAGCCGGTTCGCCTTGAGGCAGTTGTTCTTTCTACCCAGCATGACGAGGAAGTGACACAGGAGCAGATTCATGCAGACATCAGAAAGTATGTGTTTGAACCGGTTCTCCCGCAGGAGATGATTGATGATAAGACAAAGTTTTTCATCAATCCGACAGGACGCTTTGTTATCGGTGGACCTCACGGTGATGCAGGGCTTACAGGCCGTAAGATTATCGTGGACACCTATGGCGGATATGCGCGTCACGGCGGCGGTGCATTTTCAGGAAAAGACTGTACAAAGGTTGACCGTTCAGCAGCTTATGCAGCACGTTATGTTGCAAAAAATATCGTTGCAGCAGGACTTGCGGAGAGATGTGAGATTCAGTTGTCCTACGCAATCGGTGTTGCACAGCCTACATCTATCATGATAGATACAGACGGAACAGGTAATCTTTCCGATGAGAAGCTGGTAGAAATTGTTCGTGAGAACTTTGACCTTCGTCCGGCAGGAATCATCAAGATGCTTGACCTTCGCAGACCAATCTACCGCGGAACAGCTGCATACGGACATTTTGGACGTACGGACTTAGACCTTCCATGGGAGGCAACCGACAAGGTTGAGGTTTTGAAGAAGTATTTATAATTGAAAATGGTTTATGAAAAGTTTAGATTAATTTACACAAAATAAATGGGATTCTGACTTTTTCATGTTATAATGGGTCATAGGCTAGGGTCTATGACCTATTATATTTTGAAGAAGGATGATGATATGAAGTTCAAGAGTAAGATTATTACTTCATTTTGTATTATTATATTTGTTCCGATTCTGCTGGCACTTGTTGTGCTGTTCAGTTTTCAGAAGATTCAGATAAAAGCAATTGAGCAGACCTATGGTGTAGAGAGCGAGGATTACAGCTATTTTTCAAATTCCATGCAGCTACTCAGCCGCTTCACAAAGGATTTGTTTGCAGAGCTTTCGACCACGGCAGACAATCATCCGGAACGATTGGAGGATGAGGCATATTTAGAGCAGATGAACAAAAAGCTGGCGGACAAATGCTCTTATCTGGTAGTCCGCAGGGCAGATACGCTGACCTATACCGGACAGGAAATGGGTAATTCGCTTTTGCGTGCGCTCCCGGATTATGGAGATGCCGGTGAAGATGCGAATACAGGCATATATTTTGACGGTGAAGAACAGGTATTGATTAAACAGGTTGATTTTAAGTATCAGGATGGTACGAAGGGAAGCTTGTTCATTGTCACGATGCTGGAGGAGACGGTTCCGGAGATTAAGAGTCTGGTGGCGGATGCGATTGTTTCCATTATTCTGATTTTGGTGCTGACGGCGTGCGTGCTGTCTGTCTGGATTTACACGAGCCTGATGAATCCGATTAAAAAGTTACAGGTGGCAACACAGAATATCAAAGACGGCAATCTGGACTTTACCATTGATGCAGAGAGTGATGATGAAATTGGTGAACTCTGTAAGAATTTTGAAGAAATGAGGCAGCGTTTAAAAGACAGTGCAGAGGAGAAACTTATAAGTGAGACAGAGAACAAGGCACTTATCAGCAATATCGCACATGACCTAAAGACACCGATTACCGCAGTCAAGGGCTATGCGGAAGGTTTGATTGATGGTGTGGCGGATACGGATGAAAAGCGTGAGAAGTACATTCGCACCATTTACAATAAGGCAAACGAGATGGACACACTTCTCAATGAACTGACACTTTACTCCAAGATTGATACGAACCGTATACCGTACAATTTCGCCAAATTGAATGTCTCTGAATATTTCAGCGATTGTATCGAGGAAATTGGACTTGACCTTGAAGCGAAAAATATTGGTCTGGCTTACTTTAACTATGCAGATGAGGATGTCCAGATTATTGCAGACCCGGAGCAGCTTAGACGAGTGATAAACAATATCGTGGGGAATTCGATTAAGTATCTGGACAAGCAGAGAGGTCTTATCAATATCCGCATTAAGGATGTCGGAGATTTTATACAGGTGGAGATAGAAGATAACGGACGCGGTATTGCGGCGAGAGATTTGCCATATATTTTTGACCGTTTCTTCCGTGCAGATGCTTCACGTAACTCAGCAACAGGCGGAAGTGGAATCGGTTTATCGATAGTGAAGAAGATTATTGAAGACCATGGAGGCAAAATCTGGGCAACCAGTAAGGAATCCATGGGAACTGTGATGTATTTTGTAATACGCAAATATCAGGAGGTGCCAAATGAGCAGATTATTGATAATTGAGGATGAAGTAGCGATTGCAGAACTGGAAAAGGATTATCTGGAACTCAGTGGATTCGAGGTAGAGATTGAGAGCGATGGCATGGTTGGCTTAAAGCGGGCGTTGTCAGAAGACTTTGACATGTATATCCTGGACTTGATGCTTCCGGGCTTGGACGGATTTGAAATCTGCCGTCAGATTCGTGAGGAGAAGAATACGCCGATTCTGATGGTTTCCGCGAAAAAGGATGATATTGATAAAATACGCGGATTGGGACTTGGCGCGGACGATTACATCACAAAGCCATTCTCGCCGAGCGAGCTGGTAGCGCGCGTTAAAGCACATCTTGCCCGTTACGAACGCCTGATTGGAAGCAATATGCCGGAAAATGATGTTATTGAGATTCGCGGTATCCGCATTGACAAGACGGCACGGCGCGTCTGGATTAATGGAGAAGAAAAGCAGTTTACAACAAAGGAGTTCGACCTGTTGACTTTCCTTGCAGAGAATCCGAACCACGTATTCACGAAGGAAGAACTGTTCCGTGAGATTTGGGATATGGAATCTATCGGAGATATCGCGACTGTTACAGTGCACATCAAGAAGATTCGTGAGAAAATCGAGATGAACACTGCAAAACCGCAGTATATAGAGACAATTTGGGGTGTGGGATACAGGTTCAAGCTGTAAGACGGGATGCTTTAAAGGGGATTCATGTATGGCGTGCGAAACAGAGGTAGGCACTCCCTTGACAGTTCCGCAAAATTATATTATTATCAAGAAAATGTGAAACAGCGATGAAAAGAGATAGTATGTATCCCGAATATTTCAGAGAGAAGCCGCTTGGTGCGAGGCTTTATAGGAGTGATACGGAACCGGTCTTGGAGCTGTGCACCGACTATGGAAGGTTTCTTTTTATATAGAAAGTCCGTATAGGCTGCACTGGGATGCGCCCATTACAGCGCAGGGGTATGTGTTGTTACAGTATGTGCTAAAATGCATTTTCAAATGGTGTGATGCAGACTGTTATATGTGACGGATATGTACTCGCAGAGGTCTGTATCGCAAGGTACAGGCGAACAAAGGTGGTAACACGAAGCGTAAGCTCTCGTCCTTGAATTTTATTTGAGGAAGGAGGGCTTTTTTTGTATGAATATATTATACGAAGATGACACCATCATTGTCTGTGTCAAGGAAGCAGGCGTTGCAACGCAAACGAAGCAGATTGGACAGAAAGATATGGAGAGTATGTTGCGCACTTACCGTATGCAAAAAGGTGAACCGTCGTATGTTGGTGTGGTACACCGCTTAGACCAGCCGGTAACGGGAGTGATGGTCTTTGCCAAGACGAAGGAAGCGGCTGCGAATCTAAGCAGACAGATAGCCACAAAGTCTGCAGATAAGTTTTATTATGCCGTGACGGATGGCTTGCCCACACAGAAAAAGGGAACATTAGAAGATTATCTGCTGCGGGATGGCAGAACAAACACATCAAAAGTGGTTTCCGGTCAGGCAGAGGGGGCGAAGCGTGCAGAGCTTTCCTACGAAGTGATAGCGCAGAATGACAAAAATGCGATTCTGAGAGTACAGCTCCACACAGGACGCCATCACCAGATACGCGTGCAGCTGGCGAACGCCGGGTGGCCGCTTGTCGGTGACCGGAAGTATAACTTTAAGGAGAACATGAATCCTTCCGGCCAGCAGCTTTCGCTCTGTTCGTATAAGCTTGCATTTAAGCATCCGGGGACAGGCAGGAGCGTTTCGTATGAGATTGAACTCCCGTATCATCTGACATAAAGATGGCGCGGAGGAATCGTTGAAAATTATTTTGATATGCAAGATATTTATTAATATTAAATAGAAAGGAAAAGTAAATCCGGCATCCTATCAGAGATAGCTGGGTTACATGAGGACAGTTATGGCAAAGGATAACAAAAAATTAGTTGAAGCAATTACATCCATGGATGTAGATTTTGCACAGTGGTACACAGATGTTGTAAAAAAGGCAGAGCTGATTGATTACTCTTCCGTAAAGGGATGTATGATTATCAAACCGGCAGGTTATGCAATCTGGGAAAACATCCAGAATGAACTTGACCGCAGATTTAAGGAGACGGGCGTTGAAAATGTATACATGCCAATGTTTATTCCGGAGAGTCTGTTAGAGAAGGAAAAAGACCATGTAGAGGGATTCGCACCGGAGGTTGCATGGGTAACGCATGGCGGACTGAATCCATTGCAGGAGCGTCTCTGCGTAAGACCTACTTCAGAGACACTGTTCTGTGATTTCTATAAGAATATCATCCAGTCTTACCGCGACCTTCCGAAAGTATACAACCAGTGGTGCTCCGTGGTTCGCTGGGAGAAGGAGACAAGACCATTCCTTCGTTCCAGAGAATTCTTGTGGCAGGAGGGACATACAGCACATGCGACAGCAGAAGAGGCAGAAGAGCGCACGGTTCAGATGTTAAATCTATACGCAGATTTCTGTGAGGAAGTATTGGCAATGCCGGTGGTGCGTGGACGCAAGACAGAAAAAGAAAAGTTTGCAGGTGCAGAGGCTACTTACACCATCGAAGCGCTGATGCATGATGGTAAGGCATTGCAGTCAGGAACCAGTCATAACTTTGGCGATGGCTTTGCAAAGGCATTTGGTATTCAGTATACAGACAAGGACAACAAGCTTCAGTATGTACATCAGACATCTTGGGGAATGACAACTCGCTTAATTGGTGCTATTATTATGGTACATGGAGATGATTCTGGTCTGGTATTACCGCCAAGAGTTGCGCCGGTGCAGGCAATGGTCATACCAATTATGCAGCATAAAGAGGGTGTGCTTGAGAAAGCGGCAGAGGTACGTGAGGCACTTGGAAAAGTATGCCGGGCGAAGTTGGATGACTCTGATAAGAGTCCTGGCTGGAAATTCTCTGAGCAGGAGATGCGCGGAATTCCGGTTCGTATTGAATTAGGCCCAAAGGATATTGAGGCTGGCAAGTGTGTGGTTGTCCGCAGAGATACCAGAGAGAAGATTGAGGTGGCTTTGGATGAGATTACTACCAAGGTGCCGGAAATTTTAGAGACGATTCAGAAAGAAATGTTTGAACGTGCAAAAGCGCATCGTGACGCACACATCTGGGATGCGCATAATTATGAAGAATTAAAAGACATCGCAGAAAACAAGCCGGGATTTATTCGCGGTATGTGGTGTGAGGATCAGGCATGTGAAGATAAGATTAAAGAAGAACTTGCCGTGACTTCACGTTGTATGCCGTTTAACGATCAGGAGCAGATTGCCGGCACATGTGTGTGCTGCGGCAAGCCGGCACACAAATTAGTATATTGGGGTAAAGCATACTAAGGGTTATTGTAAAGTGAAGCGGGTCGGAGAAAGCTTGCTTTTTCCGACTTGCTTTGTTATGAGGTTATTTTTTGACCTTTGATAAAAACGTTTCCGGCAACGTTTTTGCAAAAGGCTGTGGAGAAGGGGATACTACAATGGATAAGTATTACAGTCAAGTGATGGAACAGGTACTCGAGGGACTGAAAAATGTTTCGTATAACAGCTGTCTGATTCGCTATAGCGGTGAGTTCCCGATTCAGAATCTTGACATTACCAGAAAGATGAGAGAAAAGCAGGACATCTATTTTGTGGAGCATGAGTTTCGCGAGGGTGAAGTTGCCGGTGGATATGAACCATATCTTTCAGTTATCTGTGATATGTTCCGCAGGTATATGACAGGGGATTTTACAGATTTTATGGAAGAATGTGATGTATATGAACTGCATCGCCCGATTCTTTTAAGTTATTTTAATACAGGAATTTGTAAGCGTGAGGAACCGTTGCTGCTCGAGGAAGCTGCTTATGAACAGGAGCGTATGTCGGCTGCAATGGGAAATATGCTTCTTAGGCTGGCACAGGAATGCCCGGTAGTTATGATACTAAATCAGTTCCAGCTTGCAGCGAGAAGCACGATGGTATTGACATATCGCCTGATTTCCGGTGGAAATAATAATATCTGGATTGTGCTGGGAATGAATGATATGCTGACAGCACCGGAGTTTTTAAAGCCGGAGTGGGATGCGATATATGAGATATTAGAAGATGGCAGCAGAGTTTATCACATTGGAGGTTTAGAGAAAAAGAAAACAAAGATTTCTCCAAACGTAGAAAACAGCAATAACAGAAATAGTTATGAAAAGATAAAAAATCTGGTAGAACTGTTGGATTTTGAACAGGCATCCTATCTGCTGCGAATTATTGAACGCAGAATTAAATTCGACAATCTTATGGTGGCAGAGGAGACCAGATATAAACTGCTGTGCCTGTTGGCACGTGTTTCCATATGGATGAAGGACATATCGAAAGCATTAGAGGTATGCGAGGATTTGGAGAAAATCCATCTTCCCGGCAAAGAGGAAGAGTGCCGTTTTGAACAGGCATATCTGCTGGCGACAGCATGTATGTATCAGGGAAAACTGAAAAAAGCATTGGATTATGCAAAAACAGCGTGTGAAGCAGGCGAGGCATTAAAGGACGACTATCGCATTTTCCTGGCACAGCTGATGGAACCACAGATACAGATGTCGGGATGGTATAACATTTTTTTCTGCGCACAGGATATAGAAATCAGCGAGGAACTCATAGATAAATTAATCAAGTATAATTTTAAAAATCATCTGGCGTACATTTATATCTATGCTTATGACAATAAGCCTGAGATGGTGGCAAAAGTCTATCAGTCCGAGGAAAATCTGGCATTTTTCAGCAAAGGCATACGGATTGCCAAGCAGATAGGAAACGAGCAACTGATTAACATGGCATATGAGAAAAATATCATGCTTGCTTCCACAAATGGTATGAATGAAATATCGCTGCTGTATCTGGTGTTGACCTTTGAGGCGCTTAAGAATAAGGTTTCTGTGGAGGCAGGAAGAGTTTACTCGAGCATTGCATACAATCTGTGTGCCATGGGAGAGAATAAAAGGGCGGATAGTTATTACAATCAGGCAATCAGCCTGTTTTACCAGCTGCATAGATCAGAGGATATTGCGGAGGTACAGTATAATAAAGCATTAAGCTGTATCATGTGCGGAGAATTCGACAGGGCAGAAAGCTATCTGACGTGGTGTATGAAGGCTGTAGCAAAGCTGCATTTAAATAGTCTGCGTGTATGTAACCTGTCAAAACTGTATGGATTGCTGGCGTTGGTATCCATTTTACAGAAAAACCGTTTCCGCTGTGAACAGTATCTGGATAATTGCAGACAATTTCTGAATTATGTGTTGGAAAAGCAAAAAAGCGGTGGCGCGGACATCAATGTGGTGCATGACTATGCGAAGGTTGATGACGATATGTTTCTGTTTGTGTTTTCACAGGCACTGCTGGCGCAGTATGATGGGGATGAGAAACGTGCGGCAGAGCTATACGAACAGGCAGAAGGCTACCTGAAGTTTTGCGAAGGTAATCAGTTTTTCTGCCGAGACTTATTCTACAGGTGCAAGACGGGCTATGTGGAGAATAATAGTAACACGGATGGCCTGGCAGAAGAAATTCTAAAAACACTTCCGGCAGTTGAAGATAGTTTTGAAGAAACAACAACTGCACAACTGGATGAACTGTTATGGCAGGAGAGTGTTGTGCTGGAGTATAAGAGTAAAAAGCAGCAGCTGGATTTTATCTCAACATGGCAGAACCTGATTGATGTGATTAACACGAATGCGGAAGATATGGTAAATGCTGCGATGAGGACATTCCTGAACCACTTTAATGTGGATTGTGCGGTTTATGTGCGCTACAGACAGAGACTGTCGCAGGTGCTTTTCAATAATACAGAAAAAGAGATGACACCTGAGATTCTCGAACAGTTAGAGGAAGCGCTGAAACAGACACCGGAAGGATTTGCAATTTCAAAAATCAGCAGTAACTATGCAGAACACAAGGATGTTACCGAAGTGTTTGGCGAAGATGATGTCTGCTCTATGGTTGCAGTTCCGTTTTTCAATAACGAGAAAATGGAGAGCTTTCTTGTTGCGTATGTGCGGATGCAGGATAACTGGCATTCATCCGTGAACCGTTATATGTTAGACGAAGACGACTTGAATCTGTATCAGATGCTGTTCCGCGAGGTAAAGTATTCTTTGAATCGAATTGAGGCTTATGATAAAATATATGAGATGAACACGAAACTGTATCTATCGGCGGTGACAGACCAGTTGACCGGCATCTATAACCGGGAAGGATTTTACAGGAAGTTAAACTCACTTCTGCAGGAATTTGCGCAGGGAGAGAGACAGCCGCAGCTGGGGTTAATGTTCATTGATTTGGATAACTTTAAATACTACAACGATACCTTCGGACATGATGTGGGCGATTTTATTCTGGTTAAAATGGCTGAGATTTTCCAGAAGTTAAGCAAAGAACGGGGATTTGTCTGCCGTTATGGTGGAGATGAGTTTATTATTACTTTTTATACCGCAGACCGCTTGCAATTAGAAGCGTGGGCAAAACAGATATATGTGATGATTGCGGAAGCAGACGGCTTTGAAAAAGCGATTTCTGAAAATCTGGGCGAGAATATCGTGATTGCAAAGGAACGGCAGATTTCGTGCTCTATCGGAATTGCTGTCGGAGAAAACATCCGGGACGAAGAGGAAATTAATCGGCTGATTAAACAGGCAGATGACCTGCTTTATTCTATTAAGACTTCAACCAAAGGAACTTACCGTATATGAAAATTATTTTGCCGGACAAAGTAAAAAGAATACTAGACACACTTGACTCGCATGGATATGAGGCCTATGCGGTTGGAGGGTGCGTGCGTGATTCTATTCTGGGTCGGAGACCGCAGGATTGGGATATCACGACCTCTGCCAAGCCGGAGCAGGTCAAGGCGCTGTTTAAGCATACGATTGATACGGGCATCCGGCATGGCACTGTGACGGTTATGATAGACCATGAGGGCTTTGAAGTAACGACATACCGCATTGATGGCGAATACGAGGATGCCAGACATCCGAAGGAAGTTCTGTTTACATCGAATCTGCTGGAGGATTTGAAACGGCGTGATTTTACCATTAATGCCATGGCATATAATGAAAAAAATGGTATTGTGGACGCGTTTGACGGAATTGGTGATTTGGAACGCGGTACCATTCGCTGCGTAGGGAAAGCAGAGGAGCGATTTTCGGAGGATGCACTTCGTATGCTTCGGGCAGTGCGCTTCGCAGCACAGCTCGGATTTGTCATTGAAGACGAGACGAGGCTGGCAATCTGCACGCTTGCGCTGAATATTGAAAAAGTAAGCGCGGAGCGTATTCAGGTAGAACTGATAAAGCTATTGACTTCAAACCATCCGGAATTCATTCAGACGGTTTATGAGACCGGACTTACGAAAGTATTTTTGCCTGAGTTTGATGCCATGATGGAAACGGAGCAGAAGAATCCGCATCACAGTTATTCTGTGGGCGGACATACGATTGAAGCGTTAAAGAACATTGCGACGGATAAGACACTGCGTCTGGCAGCACTGTTTCATGATGTGGCGAAGCCGGATTGTGTTGCAACGGACGAGGATGGAGTCGACCATTTTTACGGACATCCACAGGCGGGCGCGCAGAAGACCAGAAAAATTATGCGCAGATTAAAATTTGACAATGACACGACGGATGCAGTGTGCAGACTTGTAGAGTGGCATGATGACAACCCGGAACTTTCAGAGCGAACTGTGCGTCGTGCAATTCATCGCATTGGTCTGGGACAGTATCCGGGATTGTTTGCATTGAAACGTGCAGATATTCTGGCACAGAGCGACTACCGGAGAGAAGAAAAGCTGGCTTATGTCGTGGATTATGAACGAATCTATGAGACAATCATGGAAAAAGAACAGTGCGTGACTATGAAAGACCTTGCGGTAAACGGAAGCGACCTGATTGCTGCCGGAATGCAGCAGGGCAGGGAGCTTGGAGCAGTATTAAAGTCGCTGCTGGAACGTGTATTAGATGAACCGGAATTGAATACAAAGGAACAATTGCTGGCGCTGGCATTGGAAGAACAACAGAAACAATAATTTCCTGTCGGGGATGTCATGATTTTTTTACCTCTCACATATGATGAATAGACACGGTGGAAAGACCGTAGCTGAATCATATGGAGGGGTTTTTGTGTATAATCGACCTGAACAGGTATTAGAAAAATATGAACTGGAAGTGAGAGCGGTTTCGCGTGGACGTGAAAGCTATATCTGTGACACGAGCCATGGACAGAAACTCTTGAAAGAGTACAGAGGGTCAATGGAGCGTGCAGAGTTTTTGATGCGGATTTTGGAACATCTGCAGGCGAGGGGCTTGTGTGTAGAGACAGTGAACTGCACCAGAGAAGGACTGCCGATTGCAGTGGCAGAAGATGAGACCAAATATATTTTATATGACGCATACCTTGGTGCTGAGTGTGATACGAAGGAACGGGATGAAATGATTGCGGCAGTGAGAAGGCTGGCGGAACTTCATGTGGAATCATCTTCTTATGAGGGGGAGGTACCGGAGTTTGTAAAAGCAAATCAGAATGAACTTCTGCTTTTATATGAGAAACATAACCGTGAATTAAACAAGGTCAAGAATTACATACGTGCGAAGAAAAAGAAGAACGAATTTGAAATGCTTTTTGTAAGGCAGTATGAGCGCTACATGGTAAAGGCTTGCTATGTTACGGAGCAGCTGCGCGGTATGCAGCCGGATGAAGGAATCGTTGGCTTCTGCCATGGAGATTACAATCAGCATAATGTGATTTTTACTTCGCGGGATATTGCAATCGTGCATTTTGAAAGCTTTGCATATCAAATACGGGTCAGTGACCTTGCCAATTTCCTTCGTAAGATGATGGAGAAGCATAACTGGAATACCGGACTGGGTATGGACTTGATTCACGCGTATGATGAGATACGCAGACTTTCGGCACAGGAACTGCGCTATTTGTATCTGTATATGGCATATCCGGAAAAATTTTGGAAAATAGCCAATCACTATTTTAATGCACACAAGGCATGGATTTCCGGGCGTAACATCGAAAAACTGGAGAAATTTATCCGGCAGGAGGATGAGAGGGAACGTTTTTTGGAGATGCTCTTTCATTTTACTTCCCAGGATTGATAAGGTATAATGTAAAAAAGTAAGTTGAAAGGAAGGAAAATACTTGAAGATAAAGATGCGGATTCTCTTCGTGGTATCTGTGATTACAGTCATGTATATGCTGGCGGGATGCGGGAATGACAGGAAAGACGGCGTTGTCACGGGACAGTACTATAACCCGAACGGAACAGAAGAAGAGATTATATTAGAAGAAGAGACGGAGCCGGCGGAGGCAGAGGACTTTGGCACGGATGCCTTTATGATTACAGAGAATGATATGCAGGAAGAATGCCTTATCTTAGAGCAGCTGGCATCCGGCAAGCAGTATATGTACTACTACTCTGTCACTACGCAGTTTTTGGATAAGTATGGCAATCGGGCGACTGTAACTGAATTTGAACCGGGCAGAGTGATTACTGTCGGGAAAAAGGATATACAGGGACGGCTTTTACAGGCACAGATTTCCGATAAGGTATGGGAGTACCCGGATGTGACGAGATACTCGGTGGACGAGGAACGTGGTGTATTTATGATTGCTGACACGAATTATTCCTATGACGAGAACTTGTTCATATGTTCTGACGGGAACAGACAAAAGCTTTCGGATTTGACGGAACTGGATACGCTTCGTGTCGTGGGCGTGGGCAGAAAGATTTTGTCCATTGCGGTTACGACAGGTCACGGAGAACTTCAACTGGAGAATACATCTATTTTTGAAGGAAGCTTTATTCAGATTGGAAGCAAGATATTTTCTGAAATTACATATAATATGTCCATGGAATTGCCGGAAGGCACCTATGTAGTAGCGGTGGCAAACAATGGATACGGTGGCAGTACTGAGATTGAGATAACTCCGGGCAGAACGACGGTTCTTGATTTAGATACATTAAAGGGTGAGGGGCCGAAAATGGGCAACATTCTTTTTGCGGTGGATGTAGAGGGCGCAGTGGTGCAGATTGACGGGACTCCGGTTGACTACAGTCAGCCGGTGCCGATTCAATACGGTGTGCATACCCTGACAGTGATGGCAGACTCCTATGACACATACAGTAAAAAGCTGTTTGTCAATTCCGAGAAGGCGACGATTGTGATTGGATTGTCAGATGAAAATTTAACGGGGACATCCACAAGTTCTAATGCCGCGGGAACAGAGACAGAGGATAATGCAGGTTCCGGCAGTGACAATCCAACAACGTCAGGAAGCCTTGCGGGAAGTCTTGCGGGAAGTCATGCAGGAAACGGGGCATCAGCCGGCGGAAGCAATGTGACAAGCGAGGCAGAACTGGATACGATTGTGAATGAACTGCTGGAGGACGACGACGATTCTACCTCGGATTATCTGTCTACGCTTACAGAATTGTTGGAGGCTCTTGCGGGCTCGGAGAGTGAATAGCTAAGATGCTGACGGCACGCACAGAGGGTAAATTTGTAGTATTGTCGAAATCCGTATTGGGCATGATTGACAAAATGCTCTAAAAATGGGGATTTTTCTTGACAAACAAGTGAAAAGCAAGTATAAATAGTAAGTAGGTATTCCGAGAGAGTTCGGATATCATTTATTTTGAAAATCCAGAGGAGGAATTTTTAACATGAACAAAGCAGAGTTAGTTGCAGCTATGGCTGAGAAGACACAGTTAAGCAAAAAAGACGCTGAGGCAGCATTAAAGGCTTTTACAGATGTTGTTGCTGAGGAATTAAAGAAAGGTGAGAAAATTCAGTTAGTTGGATTCGGAACATTTGAGGTATCCGAGAGAGCTGCTAGAACAGGTAGAAACCCACAGACAGGCGCTGAGATGACAATCGCAGCTTCTAAGGCTCCTAAGTTCAAAGCAGGAAAAGCTTTAAAGGATATGGTAAACGCTTAATTAGTGGTTTAAGATGCGTATGTGAGTGGATTCCGTTGTTGCGGAATCCACTTTTTGTATCAACGGTATTTCTTCTGGATTAAGAACCAGTGATTTTGTAAAGGAGAACACATGAGACTTGATAAATTTTTGAAAGTGTCCCGATTGATTAAGAGGCGCACAGTTGCCAATGAAGCCTGTGATGCAGGACGTGTTACCGTAAACGGTAAACCGGCGAAGGCTTCCTTGAACGTTAAGGTTGGAGACATTATAGAGATTGGATTTGGCACGAAGACCGTGAAGGTTCGTGTTTTGGATTTACAGGATACGACAAAGAAGGATGAAGCGAAAGATTTGTTTGAATATGTATCATAAATGAAGAGACCTCCCAATATATTTATTACATAAGCGGCATAGATGTGCAGCATGATGCAGCTTGAGGATAAAGATGATGGGAGGTTTTTATGGACGATAGAAGTGGCAGTGTGGTAAAAGCGCACAAAGTTTTGCTGGCAAACCGACAGAGCGGCGCATTTTCCGGAGTGGTGGATGTCCTGTCATTTGATGTGGCGGAAATACTGCTTGAGACGGAAATGGGGATGCTTCTGATAAAGGGGAATGACTTACATGTGAACCGGCTGAGCCTTGAGAAGGGTGAGATAGACATTCAGGGACGCATTGACTCACTTACTTATTCCGAGGTCAAGAATGCGGGCAAGCAGGCAGAATCTTTGCTTGGGAGGTTGTTCCGGTAGATGGTGGTCAGCGAGACGATTGGACACGAGGCAGTGTTTTTGGGAATCTCGATATTGGTAGGGGCAGCGTTGTTCTTACTCTATGATTTCCTGCGTATTTTTCGTAGAATCATTCCGCATGGCAGCTTCTGGATTGGGGTGGAAGATATCCTTTACTGGCTCATCTATACAGGAGTAGTATTTGTCATGCTGTACCGTGAAAACGATGGGATGGTGCGCGGATTTGCCATCGGTGGCTTGGTATTTGGAATGCTGTTGTACTTTTTCCTGTTGAGCCGATTTGTGGTACGTCTGAATGTGCTGGTTTTCGGGACTGCAGTCAGAGGTGTGATGAAAATATTGCATTTTTTCTTTAAACCGGTTGGACGAATTGGGAAAAAAGTCGCACTTTTTTGGGCAAAAGAATTGAAAAAGTTTGTGAGAGCGGTTAAAATGTGTTTATGTAAACTATAATATGCTATGAGGAAGCGGGTATGGCAGTAAAGAAAACCAGAAAAAATAATAATCGGGCAGGAAAGCTGTGCATCAGCATGATTTTGATTGCGTTTGTTGCGGTTATGTCTATTCAGATTGTCAGGATTTACCAGAAGGATCAGGAATATGCAAAGCAGCAGGAGGAGTTGGAGCTGCAGCTGGAAGAAGAGACGGCGAGGCAGCAGGAACTGGAAGATTATGAGGCATATACGCAGTCAAATGAATACATAGAGGATGTTGCGAAGAGCAAGCTTGGACTGGCTTATGATAATGAGATTATCTTCAAGGAAGAAGATTAATTGTGCAGATTAGAGGGTATTTCGGAATCACATAGGATTTTCGGAATATCCTTTTTCTATGGAAAATAACGAAGAAATTAACGTGAAATTGTAAATGAATTCCTTAGAAAACCTGACCTTCTTCAAAACCCTTAGAATAGACAAGTGAATAGAAAAATTGGCGAAAAGTTTTTTTGAAGTATTCCACTCTTTGACAAAGATTTTTGCAGAGGAAACCTATAATCAAAGGCGTTCGTCTCTGTGGCGGAAATCGAAAAGAAGGGAAGAAAGAGAATGAAAAAAACAAGCATACGACAAATGATACTAAGTATGGCAGGAGGGGCATTGTGCAGTGTAAGTGTGATGGGGTGCTATCCGCTTGTACCTGCATATTTTGCAGCACTTTATCTGGAACAGGTGAGTACTCCGGTGCTCTTAGGAATGATGTACATAGGAATATTTCTGTTTATGCCACTGACGGCAGGAGTAAAATATGCGATGGCGCTGCTTGTCATATGGGGGGCGCTGCGTCTGATCGAATGGGCGAATGAGGGATGCCCGGCTGGCCTGGCAGCATTTATGACAGCGATTTCGACGATGATACTTTCATTTGCGGGAGGATTGATGGAGTGGAAGAATCAGCCGGATATGTTGGCAGTTGTTTTGGAAGGAGTTTTTATTTGCGGGGCAGTAATTTTGTTGAATCGTGCGCTGCACGAGGTGCTGAATTGGAAACCGGAGAGGGAAGAGGAGAAAGTTCCCGGACATACAAGGGATGAGAGGCTGCGCAGCTATGCTGAGTCTTTTCAGGGATTGTCCCAGATATTTTATACGATGAGTACAAAGAAAAATGTCTATCAGGCAGAGGAACTGGGACAGATTCAAAACGAACTGACCGGAAAAGTGTGTGCTTCCTGCGATTCCTGCGCCGTATGCTGGGAGCGGGATTCTACGCCGCTGTACGGAATACTCTCTCAGATGATTACAGGTATCTGGCGGGAGGGTAAACCGGAACAGGAGACAACGGAGCAGTTACAACAATACTGTGCGAGAAGCAGAGATATGGTGGAGGAAGCAGTGCGCGTATTTGAAAGGGTAAATTTGAATCGTGCATGGTATAACCGGCTGTTGGAAAATCGCCATGTGATAGCGGAACAACTGGATGCGATGGCATATATTATGCAGGACTGCGCACGGGAGGAACAAAATCTGGATGTCAAAGAAAAGCATGCACTCGCAGAAATCAGATATCGGGCGAAGGAACAGGGGATTGTGATTGAAGAAATGCATCTGTACGAGACGGTGGAAGGGCGGAAAAAGCTTGAAGCAACCTTGCGGAGTCGTCTGGGAGGCTGTATTGCAATGAAGAATTTCCTTGCAGCAGGCAGTCGTGTGCTGGGGTGTAAGCTGCGAACAACAGCGGATGCGAGAATGTTTATATCAAAAGAGCCCACGCTTTTTACCATGTATGAGGATACACATTTTCGCAGTGTGCAGGGAATTGCGCGGCTAAAAAAGGATGATGCACAGATATCCGGGGACAATTTTTCTTTTCTTGAACTTGAGAGAGGAGAAATGCTGCTTGGAATATCCGATGGGATGGGCTCAGGAAGCACGGCAAGCAAGGAGAGCGAGATGGTACTTGACTTGGTGGAACGTTTTCTGGAAGCCGGATTTTCGGTGGAGACAGCGATTCGGATGATGAATTCTGCAATGGTCATGAAAGGTGAGAGTGATTTGTACTCCACGGTGGATTTGTGCAAGATTAACCTGTACAATGGAAGGACCGGATTTTATAAAATCGGAGCATCAGCGACATTTATTAAGCGGCAGGGGGAGGTGGAGTGCATTACATCTGCCAATCTTCCGGTTGGAGTGAACACAGAGATTGAGATAGACGCAAGTGAGAGAACGCTCCAAAATGGGGATTTTGTTGTCATGATGACGGATGGTGTGCTAGAATATCTACATGTTCCGAAGCCGGAGGAGGCGATGCAGGAGATTATCGAGAGTATACAGACAAACAATCCGGGCATACTCGCCAAAAAGATTATCGAGCGGGTCATGCTTTTTACCGGAGGGAAAGTGCAGGACGACATGACGGTTCTTGCAGCATGTGTATGGGATAAATCCTGACAATAGGAGAGAGATACGGAGAGTGCCATGACAGAAGATGTGCGCAGATGGATAGAAGAAGAAAAGTTAATAGAAGCGGGAGATGTAGTGCTTGCAGGCGTATCAGGAGGAGCGGATTCTGTGTGTCTGCTGCTGGTGCTGCTTGCGTATCAGAAACAGGCAGACTTTTCGTTGCGGGTGGTGCATGTGGAGCATGGGATTCGCGGTGCTGAGAGCAGAGAGGATGCTGTGTTTGTGAAGAAGCTGTGTGAGCGGCTTCAGATTCCGTGCCGCATTTACGAGGTTGATGTGCCGACGTATGCAGCGAAACATCATCTCGGACTTGAGGAGGCGGCGCGGGAACTGCGGTATCAAAGCTTCTGCCGGGCTTCAGAGGAGATTTGTGGGGATGGGACTGGAGTGCAGACATCCCACGTACAGCATATTAAGATTGCGCTGGCGCACCATGCAGATGATAATGCGGAGACAATCCTGTTTCAGATAGCGCGGGGGAGTGGTGTGCGCGGTATGGGCGGTATCCGCGCAAAGCGAATGCTGGCGGAGAATGTGAGTTTGATTCGACCATTGCTTGGTGTTACCAGAAGACAGATTGAGGAATACTTGGCGGAGCGGGGAGAGAGCTACAGGATAGATTCCACAAATGAAGATATTGATTACAGCAGAAATAGAATTCGACATGAAATCCTGCCGCAGCTTACACAGGTAAATACGCAGGCAGTTCTGCATATATCACAGAGTGCAAAACAGCTGGCAGAACTGACCGATTATCTGGATGTCGAGACTGCGCGCATCGCGGAGTTAGTGTGTGTAGTGACGGAAGCGCAGTGTGTGGTAAGGGACGAATTGTTTGAAAACTATCCGGAAGTATTGCAAAAGGAAGTACTTCACAGAGTGCTTGGAGAGACGGCAGGAAACCGCAAGGACATAGGCAGCGTTCATGTGAAGTCACTTATGGACTTAGCGGGACTTCAGGTAGGGCGCCGTATTTCCCTGCCATATGGATTGTGTGCGGAGCGGATTTATGACGGAATACAGATTTCACATACGGAAAATTATGCGAAAAAAATAAAGGGTTTTCATGAAATAGAACTTTCTGTGCTGGAAAATATGTCCGCAGATGAGTGGTATACCCTTGCGCTGGGAGATGAAGAGGCGCGGATGAGGGTATGCGATTATACCGAAGAATTCAAGGAAATCCCGAAAAAAACGTATACGAAACTGTTGAATTATGATAAGATAAAATGTAGTCTGCAATTTAGAACGCGTGCAGGCGGCGATTATCTGACTATCGATGAAGCGGGGCACAGGAAAAAGTTAAAAGAGTATTTTGTTGAGGAGAAAGTTCCCAGAGAGACAAGAGATACAGTCTGGCTTTTGACAGAGGCGTCTCATGTCTTGTGGGTGGTTGGAAAGCGCATCAGTGCATACTATAAGATTGACTCGAATACGAAAAAGGTATTAGAAATACACATGAGTGGAGGAAATTATTGTGAAGATTAAGAGTATTAATGTACATCTTACAGAGGAACAGATTGAAAATCGAATTAAGGAATTGGGCGCACAGATTAGTGCAGAGTATGGCGATGAACCGGTGTGTCTCATTTGCATTCTGAAAGGGTCTGTATTTTTTACCTGTGAACTGGCAAAGCGTATTACTTCGCCGGTTGAGATTGAGTTCATGTCTGTTTCCAGTTATGGTTCCGGCACAAGCTCCAGCGGGGTAGTGCGTATCGTAAATGACCTTGGAACCAGCATTGAGGGCAAGAATGTTCTTGTTATTGAGGACATTATTGATTCGGGAAGAACCTTGAATTATTTATTGGAGAATTTGAAAACCAGAAATCCAAAGAGTCTGAAGCTCTGTACACTGCTTGATAAACCAGACCGCAGAGTTGTAGAGGTGGCAGTGGATTATGTAGGATTTGAGATTCCGGATGAATTTGTGGTGGGATATGGACTTGATTATGACCAGAAGTACCGCAATCTTCCTTATATTGGATTTGTTGAGATAGAGGAATAAAGGAGAGTTGGCTTGAATACGAAAAAGAGTAATTATAGAGGATATGGAATATATCTGATACTGATATTGGCACTTGTCGGCATCTGGTACTGGATGGACGGAAATACATCGGCAAGTAATTATACCAGGGCAGAGTTTGAAAACGCAGTACAGGAGAATCTGATAGCGGACATTACAATCGTTCCGAACAGAGGTGAAGTGCCGACAGGTAAAGTATATATTACGTTTAAGGATAACACGGCAAAGGTACTGGCAGTAAATGATGTAAGTGAGACAGAGCAATTCCTGATAGAGCAGAATTTCACTACATATACAGTGGATAGTCCGCCGGAGGAGAGCTGGCTTACGACACTTCTGCCGTATCTTACAATTTTTGCAACAGTATTTATCCTGTTTATCATGATGACGAACCAGTCGGCAGCAAGTTCCGGCGGTGGCGGCAAGATGATGAACTTTGGAAAGAGCCGCGCAAAGCTTATGGTGGATGACCCGGCGAAGCGTGTGATGTTTTCCAATGTGGCAGGCTTGAAAGAAGAAAAAGAAGAGTTAGAAGAGATTGTTGACTTTTTGCGTGCGCCGCGCAAGTATACGAAGCTTGGCGCCAGAATACCAAAGGGTGTTCTCCTTGTGGGACCTCCGGGAACAGGAAAGACACTTCTGGCGAAAGCAATCGCCGGAGAAGCCGGAGTACCGTTCTTTAGTATTTCCGGTTCGGACTTCGTAGAAATGTTTGTCGGTGTCGGTGCATCCCGTGTGCGTGACCTCTTTGAGGAGGCGAAGAAGAATGCGCCTTGTATCGTATTTATTGACGAGATTGATGCTGTGGCAAGACGCCGCGGTACCGGAATGGGCGGCGGTCATGATGAGCGTGAGCAGACATTGAACCAGATGCTTGTGGAGATGGATGGCTTCGGCGTGAATGAAGGAATCATCGTGATGGCGGCAACAAACCGTGTAGATATCTTAGACCCGGCGATTATGCGTCCGGGAAGATTCGATAGAAAAGTTCATGTGGGACGCCCGGATGTGGGCGGCAGGGAGGAAATCCTTGCAGTGCATGCGAAGAACAAGCCGATGGGTGATGATGTGGATTTGAAGCAGATTGCGCAGACGACAGCAGGTTTCACCGGAGCAGACCTTGAAAATCTGTTGAATGAGGCGGCTATTGTGGCGGCAAAGGAAGACCGTGCATTTATCACACAGGAGGATATCAAGAAGTCCTTTGTAAAAGTGGGAATTGGTGCAGAGAAGAAGAGCCGCATAATTTCCGAGAAGGAAAAGCGAGTTACGGCATTCCACGAGGCAGGGCATGCGATATTGTTCCATCTGCTGCCGGATGTGGGACCGGTGTATTCTGTTTCCATTATCCCAACTGGTGCAGGGGCAGCAGGTTATACGATGCCGCTGCCGGAGCGTGATGATATGTTTAACACTAAGGGCAAGATGCTGCAGGATATTATCGTATCTCTCGGCGGACGCGTGGCGGAGGAACTTGTATTTGATGATATTACAACAGGTGCTTCGCAGGACATCAAGCAAGCGACACAGCTTGCAAAAGCGATGGTTACCAAGTATGGAATGTCTGAGAATGTCGGACTGATTTGCTATGACAATGATGATGATGAAGTGTTCATTGGACGCGATCTGGCACATACCCGCGGATATGGTGAGGGCGTTGCAACTGCCATTGATCAGGAGATTAAGAGTATCATTGATGAGTGCTATGCAAAAGCAAAGCAGATGATTATGGAAAACCGTGATGTGCTGAATGCTTGTGCGGAACTGTTGTTAGAGAAAGAAAAGATTGGCCGTCAAGAGTTTGAGGCGTTGTTTGAAGCATAGTTGTGCAGATTTTTTGGTAACAATAAAAAGAGGGTACTATGGTACTGTACAAAGTGCATAGTTTTGGATTGCAAAAATTGTGAAGTTTGTGCACACTTATCCGGGGAGCCATGGTATTATAATACCTGTAAAAACCCCCCAATACATTATATATAGTTTTTGCTATACCCCATAGTAAAAATACCTTCTCCTAAAAAAGCAGCAGATCGACAGGCTGCTTTTTTAATTTTTCATTTTGTATCATTTATACCATTTTTGCGCTTGCATATGATATGTGAATATGCTATAATTTGTCATTGTCAGGGATTTCCTGATAAATGGGCAGATTCCCGAGTGGCCAAAGGGGACAGACTGTAAATCTGCTGCAAATTGCTTCGGTGGTTCGAATCCACCTCTGCCCATTACAAGCATCACCTATAAGGTGGTGCTTTTTTCATGCAATAGGAAATTGCGTCCTATTGCATAAAAGCACTGCGTGCAACTATGCGCA
>CAZAGJ010000013.1:0-54459 GCA_964484605.1 uncultured Roseburia sp.
TTCTAAAATTCTCGCATTTTGCTCGAAAAGATTTTGAAATTTGTTTTCGGAAATGCGCTTTTTCATCGCTTCGTATAATAAAAATTATGCACATAAAAAACTTAATGCGATAGCCTCATTTTTGTGTACATTTTTATAAATAGAAGTTATAATGTGAAAAGTAAAAAGAGCACAATGTATATTGAATTTATAAAGTGGATAAATGGAGAAAATGCATGGTAACAGTTGAAAACTTAACTTTTTCATACTTAGACAAAGACTTGTATAAGCAGATTTCTTTTGCACTTTGCGATGGACAGCATTGTGCACTTATCGGGAGCAACGGAACGGGGAAAACAACACTCATTGATATGCTTATACATCCGGACAATTATCTGTATGATGGAAAGATTACGAAAGATGAACATTTGCGTATCGGATATGTCAGTCAGGTATCGAAATCGAATAAGGATAAAGAGATTACAGTATTTGATTTTCTTAGCGAGGATTTTGTGAAAAATCAGGCGGAAAACATCAGACTGTGTGAAGAGATGGCAACGGCGGAGAATTTGGAGGCGGTGTACGAAGAATACCAGAAAGTGTTGGATGAGTTTCAGGCGATGGATGGCGAGCATTATGAAAGTAACATCCGCAAACAGTTGAAAATCGCAGGACTGGCGAATCTGGAGAATTTGGAACTCGCGAAATTGAGTGGCGGAGAGTTTAAGCTTATACAGATTATCAGACAGATGATTGTGCAGCCGGGACTTTTAATTATGGATGAGCCGGATGTGTTTCTGGATTTTCATAATCTAAATGGTCTTAGGGATTTGATTAACTCCTATCCGGGAACGTTGCTGGTTGTCACACACAACAGATATTTGCTGAACCATTGCTTTGATAAGATTCTGCATCTGGAGAATGCGGATATTCAGGAATTTGATGGCGGCTATGTGGACTATAATCTGGCACTGTTGTTAAAAAAGATTGAACAGCAGGAATTGGCGGCAAGAGATGCTGAGGAGATTGAACGTACCAGAAAGATGGTAGAGCGTCTGCGAACCGATGCAACGATGATAGATAATGCGACCAAAGGGCGTGCATTAAAGGCGAAGGCAACGCAGTTGGCGCGCTTGGAAGCCCGTCGAATCAAAGAGCCATTTATCAATATCCGACAGCCAAAGATTAGACTGCCGGAGCTAGAGGATGCGGTATGCACGGTGGAAGGAAAGGCCGATGTGCAAGCAGAGGAAGTTTCAGTGCATGATAAGAAGTGCCTTCTTAAAGTGGAAAATTATAAGATTACATTTGATGAACTGTTATTAGAACAGGTGAGTTTTGAAATCCGTGAAGGTGAAAAAGTGGCGATTGTCGGGCCGAATGGAACAGGAAAAACAACGCTTTTGCGGGAGATATATGCGAAGAGCAGTCCATCGATTTGGTTATCTGATGAGGCGGAAATTGGATTTTTGTCACAGATTCATGGGGAGACATTAAATGAGACGAACAATGTCTATCAGGAGATGGAGACGATTGGATTTGAGACAAATGCGCAGGCGGAAGAGTATCTGGCAGACTACAGCTTTGACGAGGAGCATTTGAATTCCAAGATTGAAGTGCTTTCCGGTGGAGAGAAAAATCTTCTTCAGTTGGCAAAAATTTCAGCGGGAAATGCGAATTTATTGCTGTTGGACGAGCCAACCAGTCATTTGGACACTTATGCACAGATTGCACTGGAAAAGGCGCTTGCAGAATACAAGGGCGCGGTTTTGATGGTGTCTCATGATTTTTACAGTATTGCAGACAGCATGGATTATGTGCTTTTTGTGGAGAACAGGACAGTGCGGAAAATGCGCATCCGGTCTTTTAGAAAAATGATATATGAGAATCATTTTAGTAAAGATTATCTGGAACTGGAACAGCAAAAGGTGCAGTTAGAGACGAGAATTGAAAATTGCCTGCGCGTATCTGATTATGAAAGTGCAAAGAAAATCAGCGAAGAACTGGAAATGGTTGTGGAAAAGATGCAAAAGACAGAGTGAATGGGTAATCCGTGAGAAAAAAGGCTGGGAGTCAGAGAAATTATGATAAAGAATATAATTCTGGATGTAGGAAAAGTGCTTGTAGAATGGGAACCTAGAACTGCCATGCAGAAACTTGGGTTCGATGAAGAGGCAATTGATATTGTGACAGAAGAGGTAATTAAGTCGGGAGCGTGGGATGAGATTGACCGCAGTGCGAAATGTGATGAAGAGCTGATTGCAGATATTGTGGCAAAGAGACCGGATTATGAAAAAGAAATCAGATTGTTTTGGGAACATGTAAGTGATGCCATCTGGCAGTATGAGTATACAAGAACGTGGATTTGTACGATGCGGGAGCATGGCTATCGTGTGTATATACTATCTAATTATGGGCGATGGACTTATGAGCAGACGCAGGAAGCACTGTCATTTTTAGAGGATGTAGATGGGGCTTTGTTTTCTTATGAAGTGAAACAGATTAAGCCGGAACCTGAAATCTATCAGTCATTATTGAAAAGGTATGATTTGAAAGCAGAAGAGTGCATATTTTTAGATGACAGACAGGAAAATATAGATGGTGCAAAGAGGCAGGGAATCAATGGCATACGCTTTATGGGATATGATGATGCGAAAGAAAAGCTGTGTGAACTTGGAATTGCTTTCTAATAAGGCAGTATTACTACATTATGTGCAGGGCGGAGTTTAATGTGGCTGCCTGCCCTCTGCATCATCGTCATTATCGTCTTTTTTTACCAGCTTATATACAAATGTGTATACCCAGATGAGCACAGGGATGACAAAAGTTGCGTAGATGGATGCCATCAGAAGCGACATCAGATTCTCTTCTGCGAACAATGCACAAAACAGGGTGGACAGATATAAACCTATTAAAAGAATGACGCCGATGATGGCGAGAATACGCTTAGCCTTTTTCATGAAATCTCCTTCTTGAAACTATTTAATGGAATTATCGTAGCGGAAAAAGGGTGAACCGTCAAGAATCTTTTGTATTTCTAAAAAATGTTTTGAAATATAGTAGGATATTTGTTATAATAAAGGCTGTATTCTGTCGGAGAAATATGGGCAGACGATAGAGCAGTGGCGGATAATGGCGGAATACAAATATACGAATAGAAATCGAGGAATGAAACATGGCATTATTAGAGCAGTGGCAGAAAGTTGCCTATAATGAGAAAACAGACAGAGGAGAGCTCCAGAGATTCTGGCAGAACTACTTTTTGCTTGAGAAGGGTGTGTATGAGAAGCTTCTTACAAACCCGGACGAGAAAGTGGAAGGAACTGTAAAAGAGCTTGCTGATAAATATAGCTTAAGCGTTATGGAGATGACAGGATTCTTAGACGGAATCAATGACAGTCTTGTGGAGCCGAATCCAATTGATACAATGGAGGAGGATACGAAGGTAAGTCTTGCATTCGACAAAGAGAAGTTATATAAGAACATGGTGGATGCAAAAGCTGACTGGTTATATGAACTTCCGCAGTGGGAAGCAATCTTCGATGAGGAGACCAGAAAAACCCTCTACTTAGAGCAGAAGAAGTCCGGCACAGTTGTTGTAGGCAAGAAGATTGGACGTAACGACCCATGTCCATGTGGCAGTGGCAAGAAGTACAAGCAGTGCTGTCTGAAGAAAGCCAACTAATTCTAAAGGTAGAAAATTAGTTCAAAAAAGACTTTACAGACTTTGAATTTAGGTCTACAATGCAAATAAGCATTTGAATAAGCACATAACACATTGATGAGGAGAGTACTCTGTGGAATGTATCAGAGAGGGATGCATGTCAGATTTTGTGGCAGATGCCATGAGAATGACGGGCTGGAAGCATCCTTGCAGGAGACAGACGAAGACCACCTCGGAGTGACCTTAATGCGGTCCGGTGATTCCGTTACCATCGTTAATGAGACTTGAACCTCATGTAGCCGCGGAGAATGCGGTGTGTGGTGAAAGTGAATCCGGGTGGAACCACGGTAATTATGTTTATCGTCCCTGACATTGTAGCAGTACAGTGTCAGGGATTTTTTGCGTTTTGTGCAGATGAAAATTTGCCGGAAGCAACTGATGAAACGATATAATGTTAAAAATAAGAAAAGGATGGAAAAGCTATGAAAATCACATTAAAAGACGGCTCCATAAAGGAGTACAGCGAGGCAAAATCGGTATATGAGATTGCCAAGGATATCAGCGAGGGATTGGCACGCGTGGCTTGTGCTGGAGAGGTAAACGGCGAGATTGAAGATTTGCGTACAGAGATTTCTGAGGATTGCGAACTTAATATTGTAACAGCCAATGATGAGGCGGGACTTAAGGTGATTCGTCACACAACAGCACACGTGATGGCAGAAGCGGTACAGCGTCTCTTCCCGGATGCTAAGATTGCAATCGGACCGGCGATTGAGGATGGATTCTACTATGATTTTGATGCAGAGGCTTTCTCCAGAGAGGATTTGGACAACATTGAAGCTGAGATGAAGAAAATCATCAAAGAGGGTCACGAGATTAAGAGATACACACTTCCACGAGAGGAAGCCATCAAGTTCATGAAAGAGAGAAATGAACCTTATAAGGTAGAGTTGATTGAAGATTTACCGGAAGGTTCTGAGATTTCTTTCTATGACCAGGGAGCGTTCACAGACCTCTGTGCAGGCCCGCACCTGATGAGTACAAAGGGAATCAAGGCATTTAAGCTGACTTCCTCCTCGATGGCATACTGGAGAGGTGATTCCAACAAAGCGCGTTTGCAGAGAATTTACGGAACTGCTTACAATAAAAAAGAGGATTTGGCTGCACACTTAGAGCGCATGGAAGACGCAAAGCGCCGCGACCATAACCGCCTTGGACGTGAGATGGGCTTATTTACAACCGTTGATGTGATTGGTCAGGGACTTCCACTTTTTACTCCGAAGGGAACCAAGATGATTATGAAACTCCAGAGATGGATTGAGGACTTGGAGGAGAATGAGTGGGGTTATGTGCGTACCAGAACACCGCTTATGGCAAAGAGTGACCTCTACAAGATTTCCGGACACTGGGGACATTACAAGGAGGGCATGTTTGTACTTGGTGATGAAGAGACAGATAAGGAAGTGTTTGCACTCCGTCCGATGACATGCCCGTTCCAGTATTATGTATACAAGAATGAGCAACACTCTTACCGTGACCTTCCGTATCGTATGGGTGAGACATCTACCCTGTTCCGAGCAGAGGATTCCGGTGAGATGCACGGTTTGACCCGTGTGCGCCAGTTTACAATCTCGGAGGGGCACCTGATTGTGCGTCCGGATCAGATGGTAGAAGAGTTCAAGGGATGCCTTGCACTTGCAAAATATTGCTTGCAGACATTGGGCGTAGAGGAGGATGTGACCTATCATCTTTCTAAGTGGGATCCGGATAATAGAGAGAAATATATCGGAGAGCCTGAAGTTTGGGAAGAGACACAGCAGCATATGCGTGACATCTTAAATGAACTTGATATTGATTTTGTAGAGGATGTCGGAGAGGCTGCTTTCTACGGACCAAAGGTCGATATCAATGCACGCAATGTTTATGGCAAGGATGATACTATGATTACTGTTCAGTGGGATGCACTTCTTGCAGAACAGTTTGATATGTATTTCATTGATGCAAACGGAGAAAAGGTGCGTCCATACATCATTCACAGAACATCTCTTGGATGCTACGAGAGAACACTGGCATGGCTGATTGAGAAATACGCCGGCAAGTTCCCGACATGGCTGTGCCCGGAACAGGTACGTGTGCTTCCTATCTCTGACAAGTATGAGGCTTATGCCAACGAAGTATTAAAAGAGTTGAAGGCGAACGGTATCGATGCAACGGTTGATAACCGCTCTGAGAAGATTGGATTTAAGATTCGTGAGGCGAGACTGGATAAGCTTCCGTATATGCTTGTTGTAGGACAGCAGGAGGAGGCAGACCATACTGTTTCAGTAAGAAGCCGCTTTGCAGGTGATGAGGGCGTGAAGCCTTTAAATCAGTTTATCAGTGATATTTGCGAGGAGATTCGCACAAAGGAAATCCGCAAGGAGCTTCCTGAGGAAGAGCGGAATAAATAAGTGCGGTAAATTTGGAATAATTTAACATTGCGATAAAAAGAACACGTCTGCGGGCGTGTTCTTTTTTTGATATACCGGATTGTATTTAAGAATAAAAGATACATAAATTAAGAATGCGCGGAGATAATAATGAGGTAACAAAACAAGGCATATCTATGGAATAGGAGGACATAAAATGACATTTTTGGATTGTTCTGTGACAGGCTGCACATACAATGCGGAGCAGTGTTGCTGCAAAGGAGACATTAAGGTAGAAGGAAAAGATGCAAAATGTAATTGTGATACCAGCTGTGGCAGTTTTAAGGAACGCAACGGCTCGAATATGGCGAATGCAGCTAAACGTACGTCAAAGAGTATCGAGGTTGCATGTGAGGTGGCTAACTGCATGTTCCATGAAGCGGGCAAATGCGCGGCAGAGCATATTGGCATTGCCGGTGGAGATGCCTGTAAATGTGGAGAAACAGAATGTGCTAGCTTTCGTTGTCGTGCATAGAAAAACTTGGCTGTCGCAGTGCGACAGCCAAGTTTTCCTGCTTTTGCAATTTTTTACGATTTACAGACATTTTACTTGCATTCTTTAGCAGAAGGAAGTACAATGACATGGGAAAAAGGTCATGTTTTTAACGGGGGAATCAGATGCGTAAAAAATCACATATTTCATTGGCAAAGTATATGATAGAGACTTTGAACGATGAAGGTTTGAAAAAGCACAAGTTTGCGTTTTGTCTGGGAAGTATCCTGCCGGACATCAAACCATCTTTTGTCTATAAGCGTCATGAGATTAAGGGAACGTTTTCTGACATCAGCAGACACATTGCACGTTTGTCAGAAGGACCGAAGGCGATGCGCAAGAAGAGTCGTAAATATTATATGGATTTAGGGCAAATCAGCCATTATCTTGCAGATTACTTTACATTTCCGCATAATGAGGTTTATACAGGAAGCTTAAAGGAGCACTGCTCCTATGAGAAAAAGCTTATGGATGACCTCAGAGTGTATATCTGTGGAGCGGAGCATGGAGCGCTTTCCGGTGCAGCAGAGACTTTTTCCAATGCAGAGGCATTGTGTAGCTTTATCCGGAAGACACATGAGGACTACCTGACAAGAAAGCATGATGTGGAGGATGACATCAGACATATCGTGGAGGTGAATCAGAGAGCACTCTATGGCATGATAACACTGCTTGCCAGAAGAAGTACAGAGTGCCATGCGTAAGCTTTATATGTCGAGATATGGGAGATTTATGACAGGTGGTTTTGTTTGATTTTTGTACTGTTAGGGAGTAATATAAGAGTATGGAAATTGTAATCGGGATGTCTTGCAGGGGATACGAAAATCAACATAGGAATCTTGGTATTTAAGGAGGTTTCATATGAAGAAAATCTACGAGTTACAAAAGAAGATTGAATATGCCCGCCGCGAATTGGACGAGGCACTTTTACAGAAGGATGAATTTGAAGACTACTACGAGAAAAGTACGAGATTAGATAAATTAATAGAAGAATACCTTGAGAGAAAAGAAAAAATCGATACATAGATATATCGAATAGGAGCGTAAGAAGCAGATCAGGAAACTGACCTGCTTCTTTTTTTGTGCGATTTCTATTGCTTTTTTAAGGAAAGTGGGGTAATATTATCATATAAGTGGAGGAAAGTGGTGCAAAATGGTACAAAGTGGTGGATAAGTTCATAACTTTGTGGAAAACCTGATGCCACAGGATAATCCGACAAGTAACGCCTTACGAAGGGTTCTTGATTGGAAGGCAGGTGTTTGCGTCGTATGTTTATGGGAGAATACAATCACACAGTAGACGCTAAGGGCAGACTGATAGTTCCATCCAAATTCAGAGAACAGTTAGGAACTGAATTTGTTGTTACCAAGGGACTTGATGGATGCTTATTTGTGTATCCCGCAGACGAATGGCAGAACATCGAGGAGAAATTCCGTAACATATCCATGACCTCCAAGGACGCGAGAAAGTTCTCACGTTTCTTCTTCGCTGGTGCTGCAAGCGTGGAACTGGACAAGCAGGGAAGAATTCTGCTCCCACCGGTTCTGCGAGAATATGCAGATTTACAGAAGGACGTGGTGCTTGTAGGTGTGCTCAGCCGTGTGGAGATTTGGGACAAGGCGAGATGGCAGGAAAATACTTACGATGAAGACGAGATGGACGAGATTGCCGAGCATATGGCAGAACTAGGATTCAGTATCTAAGATAGGAGATGACCCGGTGGAATTTAAACATTATTCCGTATTATTGGAAGAGACAATTGAAAATCTGAATATTAAGCCGGATGGAATCTATGTGGATGGAACCTTGGGCGGAGCAGGCCACGCAAGTCAGGTGGCGAAGCGGCTTTCTGAGAAGGGACGTCTGATTGGTATCGACCAGGATGCAGATGCGATTAGGGCGGCGAGCGAACGACTTGCACCATTTGGTGACCGTATTACGATTATTCGCAGCAATTATGCCAATATGAAGGAAGAACTGCATAGAATTGGCGTGGAGCATGTGGATGGTATCGTGCTGGATTTAGGAGTGTCTTCTTTTCAGTTAGATACACCGGAACGTGGATTTACTTATCGAGAAGCGGATGCGCCGCTTGATATGCGTATGGATGACAGACAGACATTGACAGCGAAGGATATTGTCAATGATTACAGTGAGATGGACTTGTATCGTATCATTCGTGATTACGGTGAAGATAAATTTGCAAAGAACATTGCGAAGCATATTGTGGCAGAGAGAGCCAAAAAGCCAATAGAGACAACGGGAGAACTCACGGAAATTATCCGTGCGTCCATTCCGATGAAAGTTCAGGCGACTGGAGGACATCCGGCGAAGCGTACTTTTCAGGCGATTCGCATTGAACTGAACAGAGAACTTGAGGTTTTGCAGAATAATCTTGATGAAATGATTGAACTGTTAAACCCCGGAGGACGTATTTGCATAATTACGTTCCATTCACTGGAGGACAGAATCGTCAAGACCAGTTTTAAGAAGAATGAGAATCCGTGTACCTGTCCGAGTGATTTCCCGGTTTGTGTATGTGGAAATATCTCAAAAGGAAGAGTGATTACCAAAAAACCAATTTTGCCAAGCGAGGAGGAACTTGAAGAAAATTCACGTTCCAAAAGTGCAAAGCTTCGTGTATTTGAACGGCAATAGAAAATGTGTTTTCCTGTATATGGGATGCAGGCGTGAAAAAGGAAGTGTTTTGTTATGAGAAAAGGAAATTATATTGACGGCAATACCGTGCGCCGTATGGAGGCTGCACCGGATTATAGAAGAGAACGCGAAGAGCGTATTCGCCGCGAACGTGAGAAAGAGCAGGAGAGGAGACGGCGTGCGGCCAGAAGAAATCAGGAGAGAGCGCTGCGTATCAGCAAGAGCTATGTGGCTTTTATGACGATGGCGGTACTTATATTTGCAACATTTACAGGACTTTATATTAAGATACAGTCAGATGTCACCGTACGTATGAAGACGATATCTGCGTTAGAAAGTCAGATTGCGGATGTAAAGGCTGACAATGACGAGGCGTTTAAGAGAATCAATACATCGGTAAATCTGGATGCTGTCCGTAATACAGCAATGACAGAATTGGGAATGTCCTATGCAAAAGAGTCGCAGATTGTATACTATTCTGTCGGTGACGACGATTATATGAATCAGTACAGCGAAATCCCGGTAGAGTAGAAATGGCAGGGGTGCAGATGGCAGATAAGAAGAAAAAAAAGCCGATGATGAAGTTCCCGCGGCGCATGAGAAAAAAACTGCTGGTAATGTTTGGAATTATCGCGCTTATGCTGATAGGTCTGATTGTAAGGCTGATGTATATTGAATATACCAGTGGCGAAAGATATGAAAAAATTGTACTTTCACAGCAGGAATATGACAGCCAGACAATCGCATATCAGCGTGGAGACATTGTGGATGCGAAGGGAACTGTTCTTGCAACCAGTATCGCAGTTTATAATGTGATACTGGATTGTTCTGTTGTTACCAGTGATGAAGAATATATTGATGCGACAATTCAGGCTCTGGTGAGCTGCTTTCCAGAATTGACGGAAGACCAGTTGTATGGATATGTCAGAGAACAGCCGGAAAGCCGTTATATCGTTCTCAAGAAAAAGGCATCTTATGAAGAGATACAGCCGTTTGTGGAAATGCAGGAAGCGGTAGATGATAAGGGCAAGAAAGAGAATCCGAATATCAAGGGAGTCTGGTTTGAAAAAGAATATCAGAGGGAATATCCGTATGGTTCTCTTGCGAGTGCAGTGATTGGATTTACTGCAGCGGGAAATGTTGGTGTCAATGGACTTGAAAATTATTACAATAGCACTCTCAATGGCATTAACGGCAGAGAATATGGCTATCTGAATACGGATAATGATTTTGAAAAGACGATTAAACCGGCAGTGAACGGTTACAATATTGTATCTACGATAGACATTAATATTCAATCAATCGTGGAAGCGAAAATTGCAGAATTTAATGAGGCATATTCCAATAATTTCAGAGAAGGGGAAGCGGGAGCCACACATATCGGCGTAGTTGTGATGGATCCCAATAACGGAGATGTCCTTGCAATGGCTAATTACCCGAATTATGATTTGAGTAATCCGAGAGATTTGTCTGCGTATTACACGGAAGAAGAATTAGCGGGGATGGATGAAGACGCGAAGATGGATGTGCTTAATACCCTGTGGCAGAATTTCTGTGTGACTTACACGTATGAGCCGGGGTCCACGGCGAAACCTTTTACGGTAGCAGCAGGACTTGAGAAGGGAATTCTGAATGGTACGGAGACCTATTACTGTGATGGCTATGAGACGGTGGGTGGTCACAATATTCATTGCGTTAATCGGCAGGGACATGGCATGGAGACTTTGGAACAGACATTGATGAATTCCTGCAATGATGCATTGATGCAGATGTCTTACAGTATTGGCGCATCAAATTTCACGGAATATCAGCAGATATTCGGTTTTGGACAGAAGACCAATATCGACTTGCCGGGAGAGACGCGTACAGATTCTTTGATTTATACAGTGGATAACATGACACCGGTAGATTTGGCAACGAACTCTTTTGGACAGAACTTTAATACATCCATGATTCAGCTGGCATCGGCATATTGCTCATTGGTAAATGGAGGAGAATTATATCAGCCACGTGTGGTTAAGAAGATTACGGATGAAAGTGGCAATACGATTCAGGAAATGTCCTCCACATTGTTGCGGCAGACGGTTTCTGAGTCGACCAGCAAGACCTTAAAACAGTATATGTATTCTACTGTGACAGCAGGAACCGCGGCAACGGCAAAAGTGGATGGATACTCTATGGGAGGCAAGACGGGAACGGCACAGAAAGCAGGACGTGACGGAGTCAATTATCTGGTGTCTTTTATCGGTTTTGCACCGGTGGAGGAACCACAGCTTGTCATCTATTGTGTTGTAGATGAGCCGAATGTGCAGGAGCAGTGGCATAGTACATTTGCACAGAACATTACAAGAGAAATTTTGGAAGAAGTGCTTCCATATATGAATATTTACAGGGATGAAGAGACGACAGGTATTCATTCCGGCTGGGATATTAAAGGGGAAAATTCCGGCGCGATTGCGATGACTGATATTGCAAATGAAGAAGTGACGGCAGAAGAACCTGTCGAAGAAGGGCTTACGGATGTGCCGGATACAACAGATGAATTGCCGGGAAATGATGAGGGAGCAGAGCCGGTCACGGATGAGAGCGATATTCCGCCGGTAGTGACAGATGTTCCCATAGACGAAGGCGAATAATTATGAATGATGTATAACCTCACGAAAGTGCGAATAGAATTCTAAGGATAACTTTCGTGAGGTTTTTGCATATGCAGATGAATCAGAATGCAAACAGAGAATTGCCGTTTATAAGGACGAAGACATATAATCGAAAAAAAACGCTGATAATATTTCTGGCTGTTTTTTTTATCGCAATGTTTCTTGTTGGGAGGCTTGTTTACCTCATGGTTTTCTGCTCGGTATATTATGGAGAAAAAGCAGAAAACCTGCATGAAAGAGAACGTGACATCAAGGCAGCTCGTGGGAAAATTATAGATGCAACAGGAACAGTGCTTGCTACGAATAAATCCGTATGTACGATATCAGTCATTCACAGTCAGATAAAGGAGCCTGAAAAAGTGATTGCCATGCTGGTAAAAGAACTTGGCATATCGGAGGAAACAGCGCGTAAGCGCGTGGAAAAGAACAGCTCGATTGAGCGTGTAAAAACGAATGTAGATAAAGAAGTAGGTGACCGCATTCTCGCATATGGACTTTCCGGCGTTAAGGTAGATGAGGACTACAAGAGATATTACCCTTATGATTCTCTTGCATCAAAAGTGCTGGGATTTACCGGGGCAGACAATCAGGGAATATTGGGACTTGAAGTAAAGTATGATTCTTATATGCAGGGAATAAATGGGAAGATACTGACGCTTACAGACGCGAGAGGAATTGAGATAGAAAATGCGGGAGAGACACGCATGGAGCCGGTAAACGGCAATGATTTGTATATTTCTATGGATGTCAATATCCAGAAATACTGCGAGCAGGCGGCACAGAAAGCTTATGAGCAAAAGAATGCGGACGGAGTATCTGTTATTGTGATGAATCCGCAAAATGGTGAGATTATGGCGATGGTTAATTATCCTGAGTTTAACCTGAATGACCCGTTTACTTTGACGGATGAACTCTTAGAATCTGTGGAAATGGCAGATGGGGAGAATGAAACATCTGCGGAAGAAATGACGGCAGAACAAAAACAGAATTTGCTCAATCAGATGTGGCGTAACAGGTGTATCAGTGATACCTATGAACCGGGTTCCATATTTAAGATTATCACAGCAGCGGCAGCCTTAGAAGAAGATGTGGTAAGTGTGAGCGACCAGTTTTATTGTCCTGGATATATTATGGTGGAGGATAGAAAAATCCGCTGTGCAAAAGTAGGCGGACATGGTGCAGAGACATTTGAAACGGGCATTATGAACTCCTGTAATCCGGTATTCATAGAAATCGGTGCGCGCCTTGGAACGGAGAATTTTTATAAATATTTCAGGCAGTTTGGTTTGTTGAAAAAGACTGCTATTGACTTGCCGGGCGAAGCAGCGACAATTATGCACAAACAGGAAAATGTCGGGCCGGTAGAACTTGCCACAGTTTCTTTTGGACAGTCATTTCAGATTACACCGATACAGCTTGTGACGACAGTTTCTTCTATTATAAATGGAGGAACGAGGATAACACCGCATTTTGGCGTGGAGGTTCGGGATGAAGCCGGAAATCTGGTAGAGACGCTGAAATATGAGACGACAGAGGGCATATGCAGCGCGGAAACATCAGAGACTATGCAATATCTGTTGGAGAAAGTTGTGTCGGAAGGCGGTGGAAAGAATGCTAAGATTGAGGGATATTCTATCGGTGGCAAGACGGCGACCTCGCAGACATTGCCGCGAAGCGAGAACAAGTATATATCATCTTTTCTGGGATTTTATCCGGCAGATGAGCCGAAAGTTCTTGTACAGGCGATTATTTATAATCCGGAGGGCACATATTATGGAGGTATGATAGCGGCTCCGGTTGTCAAAGAAATTATGGAAAACATTTTGCCTTACCTTGATAAATGAGCCAAAATAACGTATACTAGAAAAGTTAAAAGTACGAAGATAAAAGGATATGAGGTGTTTGATATGACGTATGAAATCGTTATTCCAGTTATTATAGCATTTGCAATCAGCGCATTGTTAGGACCGATTGTCATTCCTTTTTTGCGCAGACTTAAAATCGGACAGACAGAAAGAAAAGAATTAGAGTCTCATCTGAAGAAGAATGGTACTCCTACGATGGGAGGTATTATGATACTTGCAAGTATCATAATCACTTCTATATTTTATATCGGGGATTATCCGAAGATTATACCAATTCTGTTTATGACAGTTGGATTCGGAATTATTGGTTTCCTGGATGATTACTTAAAGGTTGTACTTCGTAGATCAGATGGATTACTTCCTTGGCAGAAGATGCTTTGTCAGATTATCGTGACAACGGTTTTTGCGGTATACATGGTAAAATATTCAGATGTTTCACTTACGATGCTGATTCCGTTTTCTGGCGGCAGATATCTGAATATTGGATGGCTTGCTATTCCGGTATTGTACTTTGCGGTTATAGGAACGGTCAATGGAACAAACTTTACAGATGGTCTGGATGGATTGGCATCCAGCGTAACCGTCATGGTCGCAACCTTCTTCTCAGTGGTTGCAATTGGAACGGATGCCGGAATCGCACCGATTACCTGTGCGGTGGTAGGCGCACTGCTTGGATTTTTACTGTTTAATGTATATCCGGCGAGTGTATTCATGGGAGATACAGGTTCTCTGGCATTGGGCGGTTTCGTGGTTTCTACTGCATATATGTTGCAGATGCCGCTTTTCATTCTGATTGTAGGACTTATCTATCTGGTAGAAGTTTTGTCGGTTATGATTCAGGTTACTTATTTTAAAATGTCAGGCGGCAAGCGGATTTTCCGTATGGCACCGATACATCATCATTTTGAACTTGGGGGCTGGTCTGAAACAAGAGTAGTGGCGGTATTTTCAATTACTACGGCAATTCTTTGCCTGATTGCTTTGCTGGGCATATAAATCGGGGCCGGCTGCTTCGAGAAGTTTTGTGGAGGTATATGGTATGGATTTGACAGGAAAGACGGTTCTGGTTGTAGGCTCCGGTATCAGCGGAGTTGCAGCAACAGAACTTTTGCATAAAAAGGGAATAAAGATGATTCTTTTTGACGGAAATAAGGATTTGGATGTTGCGGCACTCAGAGAAAAATCCCCGGTATTTCGTGAAGTGGAGATTCTGCTTGGAGAGCTGCAGGAAGCGGATATGGAACGCGTGGATTTGGTTGTGTTAAGCCCGGGAGTGCCGACAGACCTTCCGATGGTAAATGCACTTCGCGATAAAGGCATTCCTATCTGGGGAGAGATTGAACTGGCATATCATTTCGCAAAGGGGCGTATCGTAGCAATTACAGGAACCAATGGAAAGACGACTACAACGGCACTGACCGGCGAGATTATGGCAAATTATTATAATGATGTAAAGGTCGTCGGAAATATCGGCATTCCGTATACTTCCGTGGCGACAGAGACGACGGATGAGACTGTGACAGTGGCAGAGATTAGCAGTTTTCAGCTGGAGACAACGCATGAATTCTGCCCGGAGGTATCTGCAATCTTAAATATCACACCGGATCATCTAAACCGCCATCATACGATGGAGTGTTACATTGAGACAAAGGAGAGCATCACGAAGAATCAGGGGACAGGGCAAACCTGTGTGCTGAATTATGAGGATGAGGTACTTCGTGCATTTGGTGAAAATGTTTCAACCAATGTGCTGTTTTTCTCCAGCAAGAGAGTGTTAGAACGTGGACTGTACTTAAAGGGCGAGGAGATATTCTTTGCGGATGGTAAAGAGACAAAGCTTGTAATAAATGTAAATGAACTGAATATTCTAGGAACACACAATTACGAGAATGTCATGGCGGCTGCCGGTATGGCGCTGTCTATGGATGTTCCGCTTGATAAAATTGTGGAAGTATTGAAACGCTTTCAGGCAGTAGAACACCGCATCGAATATGTGACAGAAAAGCGTGGAGTGCGTTTCTACAATGATTCAAAGGGTACGAATCCGGATGCGGCAATCAAGGGAATCTGCGCAATGAATCGTCCGACACTTTTGATTGGCGGCGGCTATGATAAGGAATCTGAATATGATGAATGGATTGAGAACTTTGGCGGTAAAGTAAAAAAACTTGTGCTTATCGGACAGACGAGAGAGAAGATTGCTGATTGTGCGAGAGCACATGGGTTTACAGAGATTGTCCTCTGCGACAGTCTCGAGGAAGCAATTGATGTATGCTATGCGAACGCAGCAGAGGGGGATGCAGTGCTTCTCTCTCCGGCATGTGCAAGCTGGGGTATGTTTAAGAATTATGAGGAGCGTGGACGCATCTTCAAGGAGTATGTGCGTGCATTGCCATAGAACTTTTGATGGCTGTCAGTTTTTTAGATGGATGTGGTTGGTATAGATTAGTTTTGAGAAAAGTGGGGAATGCAGATGGCGACGAGTCAGAAAAAAGTTAAGAAAGAAAAACCAATACGCTATTTTGATTACAGTCTGTTGTTTTTGATTATATTCTTGCTTTGCTTTGGTCTGGTTATGCTGTACAGTACCAGTTCCTATTATGGCTCTACCCGATTTGGAGATACAGCTTTTTACTTAAAAAAGCAGCTGTTTGCGACAAGTCTTGGCGTTGTTGCAATGCTGACTATTTCTAAAATCCCATATAGGTTCTGGATGAATTTGAGCGGATTGGCATATCTGTTGGCACTGGGACTTTGTACCGCGGTTATCTTTGTGGGGACGGAGGCAAAAGGACAGGCGCGCTGGCTTTATATCGGCCCGATTTCATTTCAGCCATCTGAGTTTGCAAAGCTTGCGGTTATTCTTTTCCTTGCCATGATTATCTATAAGACATCCAAGCAGGTGGGTGAGTTTAAGGCACTGGTAAAGATTATGTGCATTATTCTTCCGATTGTCGGAGTTGTTGCATACAATAACTTAAGTACCGCGATTATTATTCTGGGTATTGCGGTGTGTATGCTGTTTGTTGCAAGTCCGAAGTATTCACACTTTATCTGGATGGCGGCGGCAGTACTTGTGGTCGGCGTGGTGTTCATATTTGCTGCAGCATATCGAATGGATCGTATTAAAATATGGCTGAATCCGGAGGAGTATGACAAGGGATATCAGACATTGCAGGGGCTTTACGCGATTGGTTCCGGCGGGCTTTTTGGCAAGGGCTTGGGAGAGAGTATGCAGAAGCTTGGCTTTATTCCGGAGGCGCAGAATGATATGATTTTTTCCGTTATTTGTGAGGAATTGGGACTGTTTGGAGCGGTGTGCCTGATTCTGTTATATTTATTGCTGATATGGCGGTTTATGGTAATTGCAAGCAATGCGGCAGATTTGTATGGAGCACTGATTGTGGTGGGGATTATGGCACATATTTCGATTCAGGTAATCTTAAATATCGCGGTTGTTACCAATACAATCCCGAATACCGGAATTTCCCTTCCGTTTATCAGTTATGGCGGAACATCTATTCTATTTTTGCTTGCGGAAATGGGATTGGCACTGTCAGTATCGAGGGGAATCAAATTCGAGGTTAGCTGATTATGATTAGAGAACAGAGAAAAAGGCAGAAACGCAGAAAAATCGGCATGATTGTGTTTTTGATAGTGGTATTGCTGCTGGTGATAGCGTTTCTGATTGTTTGGAATGTATTTACGGTAAAAGAAGTCCGTGTGGAAGGCAATGAGTTGTATTCCTCGGAGCAGATAGAAAAGATGATACTGAGTGATGAGTATTCGTGGAATTCTTTATATGTTGTTGTGAAGTATAATCTTTTGGATGTTGGGGATGTTCCTTTTTTGGATACCATAGAAGTATCGCTTGACAATCCGCATACACTCCGTATTTCCGTTTATGAAAAAGGTATTTTGGGATGTTTCTATATTGATACCATCGGGCAGTATGCATATTTTGATAAAGATGGATTTGTGGTGGAAGCATCGACAGAAGGAATATCGGGAATACCTGTAATTACAGGAGTGGATTGTGAGGAGGTTGTACTCTATGAACAGCTTCCGTTGGAAGAGGAGGAGATACTGGATAATCTTCTCAATTTGACGCAGATGTTAGAAAAATACGATTTGCTGCCGCAGGAAATACATTATGATGATGCTCTTGAACCAACGCTTACCTATTATGATACGAAGGTAGTTGTAGGTTCGGATGAATACCTGACACAGAAGGTGGCGAGACTTTCTGCAATTATGCCGCAGCTGGCGGGGTTAAGAGGTACTTTATATCTCGATAGCTGGACACCGGAGACAACGGATATTATATATAAGAGAGCGGAATAAAATCACGGATTTGTTCAAAAATTGTTCAAAAATTTAAAAAAATTAGTTGATTAATTGCGAGAAAGATTATATTATATTGTATATGAGTTTATAAGCGTATAGTGCGCGCATTGAATTCGATAGATTTGAAATATTGGTGGGATGAAGAGCACAGAGCAGCTTTTCATTTGCAGGTAGATTCGTTGGGACAAGCGTAGAGATATGGTCGTTTTCAACAGGATATAAATTTGGGAGAGATGAAGGAGGAACTACCTTGTTAGAGATTATGACAACAGAAGCAGATACCAGTGCAAAGATTATAGTAATCGGAGTGGGAGGAGCTGGTAATAACGCTGTTAATAGAATGATTGATGAGAATATCGGTGGAGTGGAATTTATCGGTATCAATACAGATAAGCAGGCACTTACGCTTTGCAAAGCACCTACATTGATTCAGATTGGTGAGAAGCTTACCAAGGGACTGGGTGCAGGAGCACAGCCGGAGATTGGTGAGAAAGCAGCTGAGGAGAGCATGGAAGAACTTTCTGCAGCTATCAAAGGTGCAGATATGGTATTCGTTACCTGCGGTATGGGTGGCGGAACCGGTACAGGAGCAGCGCCTGTTGTTGCTAAGATTGCAAAGGAACAGGGAATTCTTACTGTTGGTGTTGTAACAAAACCTTTCAAATTTGAAGCAAAGCAGCGCATGGTAAATGCGCTTTCAGGTATTGACCGCTTAAAGGACAGCGTTGATACCTTAATTGTGATTCCGAATGATAAGCTTCTTGAGATTGTAGACAGACGTACAACTATGCCGGATGCTCTTAAAAAAGCGGATGAAGTATTACAGCAGGCAGTACAGGGTATTACAGACCTGATTAATCTGCCGGCGCTGATTAACCTTGACTTCGCGGATGTATCAACGGTCATGAAGGACAAAGGTATGGCACATATTGGTATTGGTAGTGCCAAGGGAGACGACAAAGCGATTGAGGCAGTGAAGCTTGCGGTTGCCAGCCCATTGCTTGAGACGACAATTAACGGCGCAACGCACGTTATTATCAATATTTCAGGAGATATTTCTCTTATGGATGCCAATGATGCAGCTAGCTATGTGCAGGATTTGGCAGGAGAGAATGCCAATATCATTTTTGGTGCGAAGTATGATGAGTCTATGACAGATGAAGCAACTATCACGGTTATCGCAACAGGTCTTGAGAGCAGTAATGGTAGCAAGATTATGCCGAAGCTGAATTATGCTAATTCAGCATCTACGATGACCAGACCGGTTTCTTCTGCACCGATGGGACGTACGACAACCACAGCTGCACCGACAGCTTACGGTGCCCAGACAGGAGCTTCTCAGCAACCTGTAAATCCTGCATTCACAGGCATTCAGAAGCCGCGTCAACCGGAGAGTACCGTACAGCAGATGGATATTAAGATTCCGGATTTTCTTAAGAATTCCAGAAAGTAATTTTATTTAAGATTTTTAGCCCCTTCGCTATGCGAGGGGGCTTTTTTTTGCGGTATTGTGTCAGAAAAAGCGGACGACTCCATAATTTCAAATACTTATTTTTGACAAAAACCAGATGACCGCCACGCTATAATGTGCTTAGAACAAAGGGAAAATGAGGTGAGGAAAATATATGTGTTCTATGCGGATGTGTTTTTGACACAGAATTTTATCATGGACTTTGTCGCGCTGTATGGTGTGAACCTCTTTTTGCGGCGCCACAGAAAAATGAGGTATTTAATGCTGGCTGCCATACTGGGAACAGTGACAGGGTTAGGATTGCTTCTGACAATTAAAAGTACGGTATGGTATACGCTGCTGTCACATATGCTGCTGAATACACTGATGGTGCGCATTGCTTTTGGAAGGAGCAGCGGTAGAGAATTTGCAGAGAATTGGGCAGTGACATATCTTGTGTGTGTACTTCTGGGCGGTATGTCAGAGTGGTTTAAAGAGGGCAGAGGGCTATCCTATGTATCGCTTCCGGTGCTGATTTTTGCTATATTTGGAGTTTATGGGATTCTTCGATATCTTATGCGAAGAAAAGACTTCAAAAATTATATCATAGAGGCACAGATTAAGAAACGCGGTGAGTTTCTTGTGGTGCGGGCATACCGGGACAGCGGAAATCAACTGCATGACCCATATACAGGACAGGGAATCTGTATATTGAGTGAAGAAAAGGCAAGAGATTTTTTTGACGAAAAAGAAGACCACTTTCGTCTGGTACCATACTATTCACTGGGAGAGAACGAGGGTATGCTGTGGGTTACGGATGTGGATGAATTGTTACTTTTTGATGGGAAAAAGAAGCTTCGTCTGTCCCATGTGGCAGTTGGGATTGCAAACGCAGGACTGCTGGAAAGGAGAGCGTATGATTTTATCTTACACGCATCCTTTTTGTGAAAGGCAAAATAAGAGAGAAAGTGAGGGCTTTATATGTATGTAAAACTGATGCTTCCGGAATATCGCATGAAAGGCATACTGGCGGGATTTGGAAGATTTTTTTGGAGTCAGCGAAATGAAGTACATTATATTGGAGGGGCAGAAGTGCTGCCGCCGCCATTGGAAGGAGAGGAGGAAAATGCCTGCATACGCATGCTTGGGAGTGAGACACCGGAAGCGGCGCGCAAGCAGCTAATCGAACATAATCTGCGTCTGGTGGTGTACATAGCAAAGAAATTCGACAATACGGGTGTGGGTGTGGAGGACTTGATATCCATAGGAACCATTGGTTTGATTAAGGCAATTAATACGTTTAATCCTCAGAAAAATATCAAGTTGGCGACTTATGCATCGCGCTGCATTGAGAATGAGATATTGATGTATCTGAGAAGGACGAACAAAACAAAGCTGGAAGTGTCTATTGATGAACCGCTCAATGTGGATTGGGATGGAAACGAACTCCTTTTATCGGACATTCTCGGTACAGATGAAGATGTTATCTATCGCGATATTGAGATGGATGTGGAGCGTAGGCTGTTAAATACTGCGATTGAGAAGCTTTCAGGCCGGGAACGCATGATTATCGAGTTGCGGTTTGGACTCAATTCAGCAGGAGGAGAGGAGAAAACACAGAAGGAAGTGGCAGATATGCTTGGGATTTCCCAGTCATATATTTCGCGTTTGGAGAAAAAAATCATGGGGCGGTTGAAAAAAGAAATCATCCGTCTGGAGTAGGACAAAAGAACTGTTTTGTGGAGCGAAAAGAGGGAAAAATAATTGTACAAAAAGTCGGATGGGAGTATAATTATAGTATAAAATCTGACAGGGTTTGGGGGGACGAATATGATACTTGAATTTTTGGGTGCAGCACATGAAGTGACAGGCAGCTGCCATTACTTGGAATTTGGGGATAAGCATATTTTGGTAGACTGTGGTATGGAGCAGGGACCGGATTTGTATGTAAATCAGGAGATACCGGTAAATGCAGCGGTGATTGACTATGTGTTTATCACACATGCACATATCGACCATTCGGGACTGCTTCCGCTTTTATACAATCATGGATTCCGCGGACAGATATTTTCTACAGTAGCGACCAATCAGCTTTGCAATATCATGTTAAAGGATAGTGCACATATTCAGATGTTTGAGGCGGAGTGGCGCAATCGTAAGGCGAGAAGAGCCGGAAAGCCGGAAGTTGTTCCGCTTTATGATATGAATGATGCGATGGGAGTACTCACACATTTCGTTCCCTGCGAATATCAGCATATGGTAGAAGTATGTGACGGGCTTAAGGTTCGCTTTGTGGATGCAGGTCATCTGCTCGGTTCTTCCTCCATTGAGATGTGGGTAGAGGAGGAGACGGAGGACGGCAGAGAATCCCGCAAGATTGTATTCTCTGGAGATATCGGGCCGGGAAACCGTCCATTAATCAAAGACCCGGATTATATCAAGGACGCAGACTATGTGGTTATGGAGTCTACATATGGTGACCGCACACATGCTGCACCGCCGGATTATGCCACAGAACTTGCAAGAGTTTTGAAGGATACCTTTACGCGAGGCGGTAATCTGGTAATTCCGGCATTCTCAGTCGGACGCACACAGGAGATGCTGTATTTTATGCGCCGGATTAAGACGGAACATTTGCTGCCGGAGTATGAGAATTTTGAAGTGTATGTAGATAGCCCGTTGGCGGTGGAGGCTACATCCATTTTTAATAAAAATGTAGAAGACTGTTTTGATTCGGAAGCATTGGAATTAGTGCATCAGGGGATTAACCCGATTGGTTTTCCGGGACTTCGTATGGCAATTACCAGTGATGAGTCTAAGATGATTAATTTTGACGAGAAGCCGAAGGTAATTTTGTCTGCATCCGGTATGTGTGAGGCAGGTCGTATCCGTCATCACCTGAAGCATAATTTATGGCGCAAGGATTCTACAATCTTGTTTGTAGGTTATCAGGTTCCGGGAACACTGGGCAATTCGCTGCTCGGCGGAGCGAAGGAGGTTCGACTGTTCGGAGAGACGATTGAGGTGCATGCCAAGATTGAAAATCTGCCGGGCATCAGTGGTCATGCAGACATCAATCAGCTGACGCACTGGGTGGATGCATTTGAGCAGAAGCCGCAGAAGATTTTTGTGGTTCATGGAGAGGATAAAGTGACGGAGCAGTTTGCAGCACATCTGCACGACACATTAGGAGTAGATGCGTATGCACCATACAGTGGAGACGCGTTTGACCTATTGACAGGTGCGAAGATTCATGAAGGCACGAGAGAGGTTGTCAACAGGAAGGAGAAGAACGCGAAAGCTTCCAACAATGTATTTGCAAGATTGTTAGCTGCGGGCGGCAGATTGATGACAGTCATCCAGAAGTGTGAAGGCATGCCAAATCGTGAACTTGGCAAATTTGCAGATCAGATTAATAATCTCTGCAATAAATGGGAGCGCTAAATATTGCATGATTTCAGAGTGACAGATAGTTCCGTATGGATTTTATAGCGGACTTTTCAAGTCGGCTGACCTGTGCCTGCGAGATATGAATCTCATCGGCGACTTCCATCTGCGTCTTTCCTTCAAAAAAGCGCAGTCGAAGGATATAGTTTTCGCGTTCATTTAAGTGACTCATTGCATCATTTAGCGAAAGCTGCTCAATCCAGTTTTCTTCGCGATTTTTCTTGTCACTGATTTGGTCCATGACATAGAGTGTGTCACCGCCATCGGTGTAAACCGGGTCATAGAGGCTGACAGGGCTTTGAATTGCATCTAATGCGAAGACGATTTCTTCCTTGCTAAGACCGGATGCTTCTGCAATTTCATCGATGGTTGGCTCCTTTAAAGCGGTCTTTGCAAGCAGTTCACGTGTGTGTATCGCTTTATAGGCGGTATCGCGGAGCGAACGGCTGACACGGATGGCATTATTGTCCCGCAGGTAGCGGCGGATTTCGCCGATAATCATCGGTACGGCGTAGGTTGAGAATTTTACACCCATGGTAGGGTCGAAGTTATCGATGGATTTGATGAGACCGATACAGCCGATTTGAAACAGGTCATCTACATTTTCATGGTTTCCGGAAAAGCGTTTAATGACGCTTAGGACGAGACGGAGATTTCCATTAATATAGGTTTCGCGTGCATCGGTGTCACCCTGCTTGATACGTGTGATGAGTGCATCTTTCTCATCCTCCTTTAGAATAGGGAGCTTTGCGGTGTTTACGCCACAGATTTCAACTTTATATGAAGCCATGGAATTATCGTCCTCCTTTTGTTCTTGCTAAAAGGATGCTTCATTTATCCGTTTTTTATGCAGGTGAAATAGATTTTCCGTGTTGATTTGAGTGAAAAGATTATATAGATAAGAATAAGAGGGAATGAGTATGAGAGATATTATTGACGAGAGAAATGAAAAAGAGCGTATTAGCCGGAGCATTGTCAAGTTCTGGAATGTAAATTATGTTCCGGTTATTGAAAAACCTACAGATGAGCCACAAGTGCAGGAAGCGTGTGAGAATGTTGTGGGCAGTGAAGAACTGACGGATGAATTATACAATGAGACGACAAAATCTTATTCGGGGGTATATGGTCTGGAAGTGGTTGAGGATGAAGTAACAAAGGGGCAGATTGATAAGATATTGCAGGAAAAGGATGAGGCACTGCGCCAATTACTCGACCAAAAATCTAAGGATGTTTCCGGTGAGGAATCATAAGCAGAGACAAGACATATGGCATAGAATAGAATAAGAACATAATACGGAGGCGTTTATGTCAGAAATAATTCTGCGTAAATACCATGGACTGGGCAATGACTATCTGATTTATGACCCAAACCGCAATAAAAACTGTCTGCAACTGCGTCAGATTGAGACTCTTTGCAGGAGGAATGTCGGAGTAGGGGCAGATGGTATTTTGTACGGTCCTTTTTTTGATGGAGAAGAAATCAGTGTGCGGATATTTAATCCGGATAGCAGTGAGGCAGAGAGGAGTGGAAATGGGATTCGGATTTTCTCAAAGTATCTGCGGGATGCAGGATATATCAAGGAAGATACTTATGTCCTCACAACAAAAGCAGGAAAAACGAAGGTGACATTTTTAGATGAAACCGGAGGCCTTATGCGTGTAGACATGGGAAAAGCCAGGTTTTTGGCAAGTGAGATACCTGCAGTGGGATTTGGGGAAGAGATTATCAATGAGTCGGTTTTCTTTTGTGATAACTTCTATAACGCCACCTGTGTATCGATGGGTAATCCAAACTGTGTGCTGATGATTGAGGAAGCAAATGCCAAGAAAGCAAAGCAGCTAGGACCCTATGTAGAAAATTCCAAATATTTTCCGAATCGAACAAATATGCAGTTGTGCCAGGTGCTTGACAGAGAAAATATTCAGATTGAAATCTATGAGCGCGGCGCCGGATATACATATGCATCCGGTACCGGAGCATGCGCAGCAGCTGCAGCGTCCCATCGTTTGAAACTGGTAGGCGACAGGGTAACTGTGCATATGCATGGCGGAGATTTGCTGGTAGAATTTGACGAGGAGGAGAATATTTATATGACAGGGCCGGTGGTGTATATCGGAAGTATCACATTAGCGGAGCATTTCTTTGTATAGGTAATAGAATGCATAAGAGATAGGGTATGTAATCAAAATGAGTTTACATACCCTTATAGGATTTTCCTTGCAATCTTTTAAGGGCTGTGCTAAAGTAGTACACGTTGCATAGAAGCAATAAGAGAAATGCGTCAGTTCGTGACCTTCCTGACGTAAAACAAAACTAAAGGAGAAATTCATATGAGGGACAAAAAAGTACGATTCATCGTTCAAGCTGCAATGATTGCAGCTATCTATGTTGTGTTGACAATGTTTGTCAATGCTTTTTCACTTGCTTCAGGGACTGTTCAGATCCGCGTGTCGGAGGCACTTACCATTTTACCTTATTTTACATCAGCAGCAATTCCGGGTCTTGGCATCGGATGTCTGCTTGCAAATTTTCTGACAGGAGCGCCAATCTATGATGTGGTGTTTGGAAGCCTTGCAACTCTTTTGGGGGCATGTGGCACCTATTTGTTGCGGAAGCATAAGTTTCTGTGTACACTTTCGCCTGTGCTGGCGAATGTGCTGATTATTCCGTTTGTGCTGCGTTATGCTTATGGTCTGGTAATGGAATTTGGCGGATATGATTTGTCAATTCCTTTTTATATGCTTACGATTGGAACGGGGGAGATTATCTGCTGCTGCGTGATAGGCACAATTCTTATGAATGCACTCGCGAAAGTCCGAAATGTGATTTTTCCGACACTGAAATAGAAAGCTGCCGGATACATTGACGGGCAGATGGATTTGGAGTATAGTTAACATGTCAGTACTTTGGTACCAAAACGGAAAATACATATGAAGGAGTGTAAGGTTATGGGCGGGAACAGACAAGATGGACAGAATAAGAGGGGATTTGTGCAATTTTTAAAAGAGATGAATGTCGGAAAAAGACTTAATTTTTCTTTTAGAAGTCTTGTGGTGGCATTTATTTTTGCAACGGTTGTCGCAATGATTGCACTTACAGTTATTAATTCACAGGTAAAAAGTTTTTATAACAGGTCATTTCAGAACAACATATATCAGGTAACCATTACCGGAATGTTAGAAAGCGTGGATAAGGAACTGCTTTCTGCAATCACGATAACAGAGTCGGCACAACAGGATGAGTTCCTACAAAATGCAAAGAATGAGATAAATGAAATATCTGATATGTTAGTGGATTTGAAAAAAGGAATCACTAATATGGATAATTTAAACCGGCTGAATGAGACTATGGCGAATCTGGAAGTTGTGCGTGATGAGATGATTTCGGCGATTGAACAGGGAAATGACAGCGAAGCATTCAGCATTTATACGGGAGAGTACTCTGCAGCGTCTGAAGCGGTAATAAAAGTTTTGGAAGATATGAGTGCTTATTCCAAGCTGAAGGCAGAAGAACAGTATAATAAAATAAGGTTCATGGGAATGCTGAGCAGTTTTGTAATGGTAGTTGTAGCAGTAATTTGTGCAGTATATGCGGGTATGCTGGGTATCATCATTACGAAAATGCTGACAGAGCCGATTGAAGAGATAGAAACAGCGGTAGCAAAATTAAAAGATGGTGATTTAGATGTAAGTATTGCTTATGAATCGACGGATGAATTGGGAATACTGGCTGCCAATTTTAAGGCTGCCTGTGCTACGTTAAAGGAGATTATTGGTGATGTGGGGGAACTGCTGGGGAAAATGGCAGGAGGAAACTTCAATGTAGAAACGCAGATTCCTGAGAAATATGTCGGTGAATTCATACGATTAAAAGAGTCTATGAATGGGCTGAATATCCAATTGAGCGAAACTCTGGGTCAAATCAATGAAGCTTCTGAACAGGTAGCGATGGGATCCATACAGTTGGCAGAAGGTGCACAGGTATTGGCAGAGGGCGCAACGGATCAGGCAGGAGCGGTAGAAGAACTTACCGCAACGGTTGAAAATGTAAGTGAAATTGCAATAGAGAGCGCACAGGATACAGAGAATACCTATGAGATGATTGTGTTGGCAGGAAAGAATGCAGAAAAGAGTAAGAGTGAGTTAAAAGAACTTACAAATGCGATGGAGCGTATCAGCGATACATCAAAAGAGATTCAAAATATTATCGGAGCGATTGAAGATATTGCATCCCAGACGAATCTACTTTCCTTAAATGCATCTATAGAGGCGGCAAGAGCCGGAGAGGCTGGAAAAGGATTTGCAGTGGTTGCAGACCAGATTGGCAAGCTTGCAGCAGACAGTGCACAATCCGCAGTTAATACAAAACAGTTGATAGAAAAGTCCTTAGAAGAGATTGAAAATGGCAATGCCATCACAGAAAAGACGGTAGGTGCGCTGGAAGAGATTTTAACATCTATGAATGCCTTTGCAGAATCAGCCCAGAAAATCAGTGAATCATCCAGGAGCCAGGCTGATATGCTCAAGCAGATTGAGGCAGGCATAGAACAGGTATCGGAAGTGGTGCAGACGAATTCTGCATCAGCAGAGGAAACATCAGCTACGAGCGAAGAACTTTCTGCGCAGTCAGAAAGCTTAAGAGGTTTAGTAGCGCAGTTTGAATTGAAAAATTAGATAATCTAACAAAGGTCAGACACAAGTTTTATTTTTCTTGAGAAAAATAAAACTTGTGTTATACTATATCCTATGGAGAAATGCCGTTTGTACGTCTGCGTGCAATCTGGCTGTGAAATATAGCGAGAGAGGAATTTAGAATGAAGAAGATTTTAGACTTGATTTCGGCGGAAGTGACAGCTGCATTCGCTGCCTGCGGTTATGATGAGAAGTACGGAAAAGTTACGTTGTCTAACCGCCCGGATCTTTGTGAGTATCAGTGTAATGGCGCAATGGCAGCGGCAAAAGAATATAAAAAAGCACCATTTATGATTGCAGATGAGGTTGCAGAAAAGCTTTCCGGAAATAAGATGTTTTCGATGGTAGAGTCTGTAAAACCCGGATTTTTGAATTTAAAGCTGGATAATGTATATCTTGCAGAGTATCTGGTACAGATACAGGCAGATGATGGCAGATTTGGCTGTGAGAAACCGGAAGCACCAAAGATGATTATCGTGGATTACGGCGGACCTAACGTTGCGAAGCCACTTCATGTCGGACATCTGCGTTCCGCGATTATCGGTGAGAGTATTAAGCGCATCGGTAAATTCATGGGACATCATATGATTGGTGATGTGCATCTCGGAGACTGGGGACTTCAGATGGGACTTATCATTACGGAGCTCAAGCTGCGTAAGCCTGAATTGGTTTATTTTGATGAGAACTATGCAGGTGAGTACCCGACAGAAGCACCGTTTACGATTTCTGAACTGGAGGAGATTTATCCGACAGCCAGCGGCAAGTCTAAGGAGGATGAGGCATATAAGGCGGCAGCTCTGCAGGCAACAAACGAGCTGCAGCAGGGCAGAAGAGGATATCGTGCATTGCTTGCACATATTTTGAATGTGTCTGTGACGGATTTAAAGAGAAATTATGAGAACCTGAATGTATCGTTTGAACTGTGGAAGGGTGAGTCTGATGCACAGCCGTATATTCCGGATATGGTGCAGAAGATGAAGGATGGTGGATTTGCGTATACAAGTGACGGCGCACTGGTTGTGGATGTCAAGGAAGAGACAGATGCGAAGGAGATTCCTCCGTGTATCATCTTAAAGTCTGACGGTGCAGCTTTGTACAGTACCACAGATTTGGCTACCATTGTATGGCGTATGCAGGATTATAATCCGGATGGAATCATCTATCTGACAGATAAGAGACAGGAAATGCACTTTGTTCAGGTGTTCCGTTGCGCGCGAAAGACCGGACTGGTAAGTGAATCCACAGAGCTTAAGCACATCGGATTTGGTACGATGAACGGAAAAGACGGCAAGCCATTTAAGACACGTGAGGGTGGTGTGATGCGTCTTGAGTATCTTTTGGATGAGATTAACGAGGAGATGCTTAAGAAGATTACAGAGAACCAGAAATCCAAGGAAAACTTGGACATTAGTGAGGAAGAGGCCGCTAAAACGGCACAGATGGTTGCTCTTGCGGCGATTAAGTATGGAGATCTTTCCAATCAGGCAAGCAAGGATTATATCTTTGATATTGACCGTTTCACTTCCTTTGAAGGAAATACGGGCCCATACATCCTCTACACCATCGTTCGTATCAAGTCTATTCTGAATAAGTACCATGGACTTGGTAAAGATGAGACTGGTGCAGTTATCGGGGCAGCACACTCTGAGAGTGAGAAGAACCTGATGTTAGAACTTTCAAAGTTCAATGCCATGATGGAGAATGCATTTGAAGAGAGTGCACCGCACAAAGTATGCTCCTATATCTATGATTTGGCAAATGCTTTTAACAGCTTCTACCACGGAACCAAGATTATGGCGGAAGAAGATGAGCAGGTTCAGAAGTCATATATTCGTCTGCTCGAACTGACAAAGTCTGTTTTAGAGACTTGTATTGATGTACTGGGATTTGAAGCACCTGAGCGTATGTAATGAATATAGTTATTTGATAAATTGGGTCTATACATTGTATAGCCCCAATTTTTTTGTCATAAAATATTGGACGTCTCATAGAATAAAACAGGACAGCAGAGAGGAGGCGGCGATGTGGAAGATAAGAGGTTTTGCCTGAAATCTATTTTCCCGGTGCATATCAGGGAGAAAATAAATATGGAGCAATATCTGAATGGTTTAGAAGAAATACGGGTGCGGGTGGGACAACCTATTGAGTTTATACATAGTGCAGGGACGAGTTACTTAAAACTGATGGAGAATAGCAGTGTGTACATATCGGCTATGGATGCCGGAAATGAAATGATTTATGCGGCAACCCGACAGGATGTGGCGGAAATGGTGAATTATATCAGCAGCTATTCTCTTTATGCTTATAAGGATGAGCTGCGTCGGGGCTATATTACGATAGAAGGAGGGCACCGAGTCGGCATGGCGGGAGGAGCAATCATGGAACATGGTGAAGTGGTGGGAATACAGCCGGTTACATTTTTAAATATCCGCATTGCACATGAGAAAAAGGGGTGTGCGGATGAGGTGTTACCACATATTTATCGGGGAAACGGAATCTATAATACCTTATTTTTCTCTGAGCCGGGGGCAGGGAAAACAACCGTATTAAGAGATTGCATTCGCTTGCTCTCAGATGGAACATATGAGAAGCCGGGAATGAAAGTCTGCGTGGTGGACGAGCGTGCGGAGATAGCAGCGAGTCACATTGGAGTGCCACAAAATGATTTGGGGATTCGCACGGATGTACTCAGCGGATGTGCGAAAACTGCAGGGATGCAGATGCTGATTCGCTCCATGTCACCGCAGGTGTTGGCGGTGGACGAGTTGGGATGCGAGGAGGATTTTGGTGCAGTAGAGCAGGCGGCATATTCGGGCTGCTATGTAGTTGGGACGATTCATGCGAGGAATGTGAGAGAACTTAAGGAAAAAACATATTTAAAAAAGTGGTTGGACAGAGAGGTGTTCCAACGCTACATCGGGATTGAGAGAGAGGAGAATGGCGTGCGTGGTTATCAAATTTATGATGCGCACATGGAGCGCATATGTTGAAAGTGACAGGGAGCATGCTGATAATTATTGCCAGTGTGGGGATGGCGTGGACAATACGATGTGAATTGACAGAACATTTAAGACTTCTATATGAGGTGCGAAAACTGTTTGTGGATATATCTTATGCAGCATCTGAGTCGAGACAGCCGGTGGAAATTCTGCTGGGATGTTTTGTCAGAACAAGGGATGAGAGATTGAACAATGTCTGCAAGGAAATTGCAGAGTGTCTGATTGAAAAAAATGAAGGGGTGGGGGAGGAGGTGTGGAGACATGTATTTGTAAAACACCGGAATGTGTTGGGGCTGACGAATGCGGAAATAGAGGTAATTGAAGGTGCAGGGAGTGCTTTTTTTGGAAAGAGCATGGAAGAAAATCGAAAACATCTGGAACTTTTGCTGGAGCGGCTGGATTTTTTGATAGAGACGGCAAGAGGAGAACAGCGAGAAAAACAGAAAGTATATGGAACAATCAGCGTGGTAGGTGGACTTATGATGGTGATTCTGCTGGTATAGAAAGAGGGTGTTGGTGCGATGAGTGTAAATCTGATATTTAAGATAGCAGCGGTTGGAATTCTGGTGACAGTTATCGGTCAGGTGCTAAAGCACAGCGGGAGAGAGGAACATGCCTTTCTGGTAAGCCTGGCAGGACTGCTCATCGTGTTGTCATGGATTGTTCCGTACATATATGAACTTTTTGAGACGATGCAATCCTTATTTGCCCTATAAGCAGTTGGAAGAGAGGAATTCCGTGGATATCGTAAAAATTGCAGTTTTAGGAATTGCGGGTGTGTTAATCGCACTTCCGTTAAAAAAAGAAAAGAGTGAATACAGCACGTTTATTGTCATTACCGTGTGTATCTGCATTTTTGTCTATTTGCTCACAAAAGTGGAAGTGATTCTGGATTTTGTAAGACAACTGGATAGTATGCTCCCTGTGGACGGCAGATATATCGGTATGCTGATAAAGATGATAGGCATCACTTATGTGGCGGAGTTTGCTTCAAATATCTGTAAAGATGCAGGGTATGGAGCGATTGCAGGTCAGATAGAGGTGTTTGCAAAGATTTCTATTTTAGTGGTAAGTGTACCGGTGATGATGGCTTTTTTGAAAATGGTGGGGAATTATTTATGAACAAGGTAAAAAGTAGTATCGTGCGCTGTGTGACACTTGTTTTGCTGTTTTTAACGATTTCTCCAACGCCGATTTGCGCGGGTGAAGAGGAGAATGCCGGGGAGGGCTATCTGCAGGAATTTCGGGAAGAACTGGATTTCTCGGAACTGGACGAGCTGATGACAGAAGAAATATTTGCCGGGCAGCAGGAACCGATTAGATTTTCAGATGTGTTAGATACATTTCTTCTGGAGAGAGATGATGAAGCGGATGCTTCCATACTGGTGGCATGGGTAAAGGATGCCGTGTTTTATGAGATGGATACGAACCGCAAAATACTGCTAGAAGTGGTGGTGCTGGCTGTATTGTATTCGGCTCTTAAAAATTTCTCTACTGCATTTAAACAGGCGTATATCGCAGAGGTCAGTTTCTTCCTTGTATATGGAGTGTTTGTGGTGCTGTTGCTGCAATCCTTTTCGGTGTATTCGGGGGTGGTGGAAGAGACGTTGAGCAATTGCGTGGACTTTATGAAGGCGTTAGTGCCGACATTTTGTATCAGTATGGTTTTTTCAACCGGAGCAGGAAGCTCGGCAGGATTTTATCAGATTGCATTTCTTGTCATCTATCTGATTCAATGGCTGTTTTTAAAGATTCTTATGCCGATGATTCATGGTTATGTTCTCTTGGAACTGTTTCATCATTTTTTTGAGGATGAGAAGTTTGAAAACCTGACGGAACTGTTAAAAGACTGTATCAACTGGGGACTTAAAAGTGCGGGACTTTTGGTGGTCGGCTTAAATGTCGTACAGGGGCTTATTGCACCGGCACGAGACAGATTGATGAGCGGAAGCCTGCAAAAAGCAGCGGCAATGATACCGGGGGTGGGAAATGTTGTGAACGGAGTGGGAGAATTGATGCTTGGCGCAGGTATTTTAATCAAAAATTGTGTAGGAGCTGCCGCGCTGGTATTTTTGCTTGTTATTGGGATAATACCGATGATAAAAATACTTTGCATTTCATTCCTGTATAAATTGGCGGCGGTGAGTGTGGAGCCAGTGTCAGACAAGCGTATGGCGGGATGCTTAAAAGGCATGGCAGAGGGAGGAATTTTGTATCTGAAATTGATGATATATTGTCTGGCGTTATTTATGGTAACGATTGCGCTCACAACGGCGGCGTCAGGTATTGCAGCATAAAGATTCAGGAGGCGTGTGTTACATGGTGGCATTTGTGAGAGATTTTATAGTTCTCTTTGTTGTGCTGATGATTTTACTGCAGCTGCCGACGCAGGAAAACTATCGGAAATATATTCGTTTTTTTGCAGAACTGATTTTGACGATGGCGCTGCTGTCACCGGTATTAACAATTTTTGGTGACAGTGATGAATTTTTAAAAATGATTGAGTATGAAGCTTTTTCAAAGGAACTGGCAATGGTGTCAGCGGATATGGAGCATATAGAGTACTTATATGAAGATTATCACAGAGAGAAGTATGAGGAAGTGATTGGAGAAGAGGTGAAGCGAATTGCGGAGGAATATGATTTTTGTGTGCAGGAGGCGGCGGTGGAACTTTCGGAGGATTACAAAGTGGAGCATATGACACTGCGAATATCTGAAAGGGATGCAAAGCAGGTTGTGATTGAACCGGTGGAGGCGGTGGGAGCAGTGGAAAATGTTGTGGATGAAGAGGTGATTGCTGACAGGGGGCTTAAGGCAAAATTGGTGGAATATTACGGGGTGGAGGAAAAAGAGATAGAGATACGGTATGGAAAGGGATAGGAGGGCATAGAATGGATAAGCAGAGAATATTGGATTTGCTAAAAATGGAGAAGTGGAAAAAAATTAAGAAGAGCGACTGGGCGGTGCTTGGTCTGGCAGGAATTCTGTTTTTGGTAATTGCTATGCCGGTGGAGACGAAAGAGGAGCGGGAGCTTGCTAATAATCAGAGACAGGAGAACAGTATAGAAACATCAGAAACAGGAGGTGGCAGACAGGAGAGTGATAAGAGTGGCGCAGAGAATGCTTATGTGTCTCAGATGGAAGAACGGTTAGAAGAAGTACTAGAACAGATGGAGGGTGTTGGGAAAGTTAAGGTTATGATTACGGTGTCGGATGCGGGGGAGTGCGTGGTAGAAAAAGACCGGATTTCTGAAAACACAATTACGGCGGAGACGGATAGCACAGGAGGAAATCGTAGTATTTCGGAAACGGGAGATGAGGAGAAAACGATTTATGTGAAGACAGGAGAAGAGACATATCCCTATATACAAAAACAGAAGATGCCGACGGTGGAAGGTGTGGTAGTGGTGGCAGAGGGGGGAGATAAATCTCGTGTGGCTGCCAATATTTCAGAATCTGTAAAGGCATTATTGCCGGTAGAGGCGCATAGAATTAAGGTAGTTAAGATGTGTTCCAAGGAGGAATAGACGTGAACAAAATATTTAGGAAAAACCAATTGGTAATTACAGCATTGGCACTTATGATTGCAGTAGCTGGATATTTCAGTTACATGAATAACGATATTGAGGATGAGAATATTACGGCACAGGTAGGAAGCAACATGGAAGTGATTGAGGACGATTATGAAATATCTGACGAGGAAGCACTTTTAGAGGAAGAGATTTTTACAGATGAAGGTGTCGGAGATGAACTGGCACTTGTAGATGGTACGGAATTGGCAAATGAAAATCCGGGAGAGGCAGTACTTACCAGTACAACTGTTGCGAATCTGGATTACGCAGCGGAGATGAAGCTGAATCGGGAGCAGATTCGCTCAAAGAACAAGGAGTCTCTACTGGAAATCGTGAATAACGAGACGATGGAGGAGAGCTTAAAACAGGATGCTGTCAATAAAATGATTGCCATGACAGATATTGCAGAACGTGAGGCGGCGGCGGAGATGCTGTTGGAAGCAAAAGGCTTCACGGATGTAGTGGTAAGTATTATGGATGACAACTGTGATGTTGTTCTGAACATGGGAGAGGTAACAGATGCCAAGCGGGCACAGGTCGAGGATATTGTAAAGCGTAAGACCAATATAGCAGCAGATAAGATTGTGATTACACCGATTGTAGTAGGAGAGGCAGAAAGTGAACAGTAAGCGGAGAAGAGAGTCCTAAAAGCGGACTCTTTTTATATTGTATATTTCGCTGAATTTGTGATAAGATAAGGCTTGCGTGTAAAAATAGTACTTAAGGAGGAAACGCGAACATGATTTTATTGCAGCAGATGCTGGCTTTATTTATATTAATGATTATCGGATTTTTTTGCGGGAAAAAGGGGATTTTAGACCCGGTTACAACCAAGAAAATATCATGGCTTGTAGTAAATGTCGCTAATGTGGCTATGATATTGCAGGCGGGACTGGACAATCAGAGTGATACCCCGGCAGAAACACTGCTTCTGATGGGTGGGCTTTCGATTGGCATGTATGTCATGCTGATAATGCTTGCTGCGGTATTACCGGCATTTCTTGGCGTTAAGCGGGAAGTGCGTGGAATTTATCGGTCAATGCTTGTGTTTTCCAATATTGGATTTATGGGTCTGCCGCTTCTTATGGCACTTTCCGGTGCAAAAGCAGTTTTATATGCAGCAACGTTTCAGTTTGTTTTTAACTTTCTATTGTATTCTTACGGAATTTCCAATATCTGTGACGGTAAAAAGAACGCGGGCGGATTTCAGTGGAAACGCATGATAAATCCGGGTTTGATTGCCTGTGTGTTTGCGTTGATTTTCTTCTTTACGAAAGTAGATTTGCCTGACTTTGCAGACACGGTGCTTAAAAATCTTGCAAACTTAACGGCTCCGCTTTCCATGCTGGTAATTGGTCAGTCGTTTACGGAGTTTAAGCTTAAGGAATTATTTACGGATGTGCGATTGTTTATTTTTACTCTAATTAAATTGCTGGTCATTCCGATTGTCGTGATGTTACTTTTAAAACAGTGGATTACAGATACAACGATTCTGACGGTGTGCCTGGTTATGATTTCAACACCGGTTGCGAGCATGACAGCTATGTTTGCACAGCAGTATGAAGGGGACTACGAACTGGCATCTAAGGGAGTGGCACTTACCACACTTCTTGCAGTGGGAACCATGCCTCTTGTGTCCATGATTGTCGGGGTGTAGGAAATCTTTGCTTTTTTGGAAAAAGTATGCTATATTGCCTAAGGCACTATACGCAGGTACAGTGAGTAACATATATTTTGTGATAGCAAAAGATTGGAAATAGAAGGAGCGGATTATTTTGGCTGATTTGAGAAAAGAGATAGAAAAAAGACGTACATTTGCGATTATTTCCCACCCGGATGCAGGTAAGACGACTTTGACAGAGAAGTTCCTGCTTTACGGAGGAGCGATTAATCTTGCCGGTTCCGTAAAAGGAAAAGCAACCGCGCGCCATGCGGTATCTGACTGGATGGAGATTGAGAAGGAGAGAGGTATCTCCGTTACATCTTCTGTACTGCAGTTCAACTATGGCGGATATTGTATTAACATTCTGGACACACCGGGACATCAGGACTTCTCGGAGGATACTTACCGTACTCTGATGGCGGCGGATTCTGCTGTCATGGTAATTGACGGTGCAAAGGGTGTTGAGCCACAGACAAGAAAATTGTTTAAGGTATGTGTGATGCGTCATATTCCTATTTTTACTTTTATCAATAAGATGGACCGCGATGCGAACGATACCTTTGATTTGCTGGATGAGATTGAGAAAGAACTTGGTATCGCAACCTGTCCGGTCAACTGGCCAATCGGTTCAGGAAAAGGATTTAAAGGTGTCTATGACCGCAATACGAAAGAGGTCATGACGTTTGCAGATACCTTGAAGGGAACCAAAGAGGGTACAGAGAAGCATATTGCAGTGGATGACCCTGCATTGGTGGAAGAGATAGGACAGGAAGCTTATGATAAGCTGATGGAGGAGATTGAACTTCTTGACGGAGCAAGTGCAGAATTTGATCAGGAACTGGTTTCAAAAGGTGAATTATCTCCGGTATTTTTCGGTTCTGCACTCACCAATTTTGGTGTTGAGACATTTTTGCAGCACTTTTTACAGATGACCTCATCGCCGTTGCCGAGAAAGGCAAACATTGGCGTAGTAGACCCATTTGGCGAGAATTTCTCTGCGTTTGTATTCAAGATTCAGGCGAACATGAACAAGGCACATAGAGACCGCATTGCGTTTATGCGTATCTGTTCCGGTAAATTTACTGCCGGTATGGAAGTTACGCATGTGCAGGGCGGTAATAAAAAGATTAAGCTTTCCCAGCCGCAACAGATGATGGCGCAGGAGCGTCACATTGTCGAGGAGGCATATGCGGGCGATATTATCGGTGTGTTTGATCCGGGTATTTTCTCCATCGGTGATACCATCACTACGGCAAAACCGTTTGAATTTGAGGGAATACCGACATTTGCACCGGAGCATTTCGCACGTGTGCGTCAGGTAGATACCATGAAGCGTAAGCAGTTTATGAAGGGAATGCAGCAGATTGCGCAGGAAGGTGCCATTCAGATATTCCAGGAGTACAACATGGGTATGGAGGAAGTTATCGTCGGCGTAGTCGGTGTGCTTCAGTTCGAGGTGCTCAAATACCGTCTTGAGAATGAGTACAATGTTGAGATTCGCATGGACAATCTGCCGTATGAGCATATCCGCTGGATTGAGAATGAGGACATCGATATGGATAAGATTACTGGAACTTCCGACATGAAGAAGATTCAGGACTTGAAGGGAAGACCATTGCTGTTGTTCGTCAATGCATGGAGCGTTGGAATGGTACTTGACAGAAATGAAGGCTTAGTTCTTTCTGAGTTTGGACGAGAGTAAGTGAGGAAATCACACACAATCATGCATGCATTCTCGTGACTCTCGTCAAAGTAGAAAAGCGCGAACGTGAGGACATGAGCAGGTATATAGAAGAGGAGAAAAAATGTCAGTAGTTACTATCACAAATGATAATTTTGAGCAGGAAGTACTCTCGGCAAAGATTCCGGTTGTCTTAGATTTCTGGGCCAAATGGTGTGAACCATGCCAGGCGCAGGGAACATTCATCGATGAGCTTGCCGAAGAACTGGATGGAAAAGTAAAGTTTGGTAAAATCGATGTGGATGAGCAGGCAGCGTTGGCATTAAAATATCAAGTTTTAAGTATTCCGACACTGGTTGTCATGCACTATGGTATTTTTAAGACAAGGGCAGCGGGCCTGCAGGATAAGGCGGAGATTCTTGAACTGCTTAAGAGTTGCGAAGAATAATAAACGAGAAGGATTTAGGGTTGCATATTTGCGTATGCAGCTCTTTCTTTTTGCATTTCAAACAGCAACTGGAGTACCGTCCACTTCTGGTTGGTAGGAGTCTGGACAGCTTTATAATCAATGACAGTACCTGCTCTGCGAATCTCAAATAACAGCTTGTCCATACGCTTGTCAGATAAACCGCACATGAAAAGAAGACTTTCGGCAGGCACTTTTCCGGTAAGGTTCGCAGTAAGAGGGCTGGTTTTACCAGAGATTAATGATTCTAATGTCTGATTGTAGGAAGAATCTGCAATGCGTTCACAGCGTATTTTTAGATTGCGCGCAATTTGTTCTATTTTTTTATATTCTGTATCATTTAAATGAAAAATCAATAATTTTTCCATAGAACCTCTCTCTAAGATAATTGGATTAGTATGTCCGGCAATGCATAAGATTACACAGATATAGATAATTATAACAAAAAAATTTAGAAATGGGATATTTTTCAAAAAGTAGTTGAAAAATCATTTGTAGTATGATAGACTTTTAATTGAAATAAATATCTTATAATTTTTTTCCTGTTGCAGATATGCTTGGTGGTATTTGATAGATAACAGTAATGCAGTCGCAGCAGAGTCTTTGCCATAGCATATGGCATTTCTGGCAGTTTCTGCCGATTTAATCAATGCGATGATTGGTTGATGAAAAGTTGATGAAAAGTTGATGAAAAGTTTATATATGTCCAAACTATTGGACGGCAACTATGTATAATTAAGTTGTGCCAATAATTTAGTTATTGACAACTGAAGCAAATTATAATACTATTAAAACAGAAAAACGAACATAAGTTCGCAATTTAAACTTGTTCGCATGGAGGATGAGAAATGGCAAGAGAAGATAAGCAGGATAAAGTTGACAAGCAGGATAAGTTAAAGGCGCTGGATGCAGCGATTTCACACATTGAGAAGCAGTATGGCAAGGGAGCAGTCATGAAGCTTGGGGATAGTACGGTGAATATGAATGTTGAAGCTGTTCCGACAGGTTCCTTAAGCCTTGATTTGGCACTTGGTATTGGAGGTCTTCCGAAGGGAAGAATCATTGAGATATATGGACCGGAGTCCAGTGGTAAGACGACAGTGGCATTACATGCGGTGGCAGAGGTACAGAAGCGTGGTGGAATTGCCGGATTTATTGATGCAGAGCATGCCTTAGACCCGGTATATGCGAAGAATATCGGCGTAGATATTGATAACTTATATATATCTCAGCCGGACTGCGGAGAACAGGCACTTGAGATAGCTGAGACGATGGTGCGTTCCGGTGCAATTGATATTGTAATCGTGGATTCTGTTGCAGCATTGGTTCCGAAGGCAGAGATTGACGGTGAGATGGGAGATTCGCATGTGGGATTGCAGGCACGTCTGATGAGTCAGGCTTTGCGTAAGCTTACATCTATTGTCAGCAAGTCAAACTGTATCGTTATTTTTATTAATCAGCTGCGTGAGAAGATTGGTGTTATGTTTGGTAACCCTGAGACGACGACAGGTGGTCGTGCCTTAAAATTTTATTCTTCTGTGCGTTTGGATGTCAGAAGAGTGGAGGCGTTAAAGCAAGGTGGAGAGGTTGTCGGTAACCATACCCGTGTGAAGATTGTGAAGAACAAGGTGGCTCCGCCATTCAAGGAAGCAGAGTTTGATATTATGTTTGGAAAGGGTATCTCTAAGGAAGGTGATATATTAGACCTTGCAGCAGACCTTGGTATTATCAATAAGTCCGGCGCATGGTATGCATACAATGGTGAGAAGATAGGACAGGGACGTGAGAATGCCAAGACATATTTGAAAGATAACCCCCTTATCTGTGATGAGGTTGAGGCAAAGGTACGTGCAAAGTACAGCATTGATGATGATGTCACAGAGTCGGAAGATGATTTGAAGAATTCAGACGAGGGACTTCTGACAGATAACTAAATCACGGAGGAACATTGCTGGTATGCAGGATTGGACAGAATGTCCAATCCTGTTATTGCATAACAGGAATTACAGTGTATCTAATGTGATTAGATGCCGGAAGATGATATGGTGATTGCTGCTGGAAGGAGAAATTTGCATGGAAGAGATACAGGTAGTGAATGTTTTACCGCGTGAGAAAGGCCGTGTGGGCATTCGTTTTGCGGATGGTGTGAAAGTAGAATTATATCGTGGAGAACTAAATAAGCTTTCCCGGCAGGAACAGTATCTTTTGAGAAACGAAGGAAGCTATATACCGATAGAACTTTATAATAAGATACTGAACGAAATTTTGGGCATTCGTGTGAAGAAACGTGCACTTTTTTTGCTGGAACGCATGGACCGCACAGAGCAGCAACTCTATGAGAAGCTTTGCCGTAGCGGATATCCGGAGGTATGTGTGCAGGCGGCAGTGGAGTATGTGAAGCAGTATCATTACATTGATGATTTAAAATATGCCAAGAACTATGTGCGCTGTTATCAGCAGAAGAAGAGCAGGCAGTGTCTGAAGATGGATTTGATGAAGAAGGGCGTTGCAGGAGAGTTTATAGAGCGTGCGTTAGAGGAAGAACTTGAATCGGACGAGCGTGAGAAGATAAAGGCATTGCTTGAGAAGCGCAGATATGATTATAATTGTACGGACCGTAAAGAACAGCAGCGCATGTATCAATTTCTGATGCGCAGAGGCTACAAGAGCAGCGATATTTTCGCTGTCATGCGTCGGTAAGGAGCGGACAGACAGTCGCGGATATGTCAGAAAGAACTTTGGGGGAATTTGTACAATATGTTGTATTGCCCACAGACAAAAATGCAATATTATGCATATTGTACAGTAATCTACTTGACATAATTATGAAAATAGAATAAAATTTATATGTTGTAAATTATGACAGACAACGATAAGTTTTTATGTTGTAGGTACAATAAAAATTTCATAAAGGAGGTGCTCCTGTGGAGACAGTGATTGCTGTTGTTGCAACTCTTGTCATTACTGCTGTTGTTGTGTACTTCGTTACAACTGCTTACCACAAGAAGGTTACAGAGACCAAAGTGGGAAATGCAGAGGAGAAGGCACGTGAGATTATCGACGAGGCAGTAAAGGCTGCGGAGACCAAGAAGCGCGAGGCAATGCTTGAGGCGAAGGAAGAGTCCATTCGTGTGAAGAATGACTTGGACAAGGAAGTAAAAGAACGCCGTGCTGAGATTCAGCGCAGTGAACGCCGCGTTGTGCAGAAGGAAGAAAATCTGGACAAGAAGCTTGAAGCCATCGAGAAGCGTGAAGCTGGTTTTGCTGCAAAAGAGGAAGAAATCAACAAACAGAAAGCGCAGATTGCAAAGCTCAATGAAGAGCGATTACAGGAACTGGAAAGAATCTCCGGCTTAACCTCCGAACAGGCAAAGGAATATCTCTTAAAAACCGTTGAAGAAGATGTTAAACTTGATACTGCAAAATTAATCAAAGAAATGGAACACAGAGCAAAGGAAGAGGCGGACAAGAAGGCGAAAGAGTACGTGGTAACGGCTATTCAGAAATGTGCTGCGGATCATGTCGCTGAAACCACAATTTCCGTTGTACAGCTTCCGAATGATGAGATGAAGGGTAGAATCATTGGTCGTGAGGGACGTAATATTCGTACCTTAGAGACGATGACAGGTGTGGATTTAATTATTGATGATACACCGGAAGCAGTTATTTTATCCGGATTCGACCCAATCAGACGAGAAGTTGCACGTATTGCTTTGGAGAAGTTGATTGTAGATGGACGTATTCATCCGGCTAGAATCGAAGAAATGGTTGAAAAAGCACAGAAAGAAGTCGAGACGATGATTCGCGAAGAAGGTGAGGCAGCAACATTAGAAGTTGGTGTACATGGCATTCATCCGGAACTTGTCCGACTGCTTGGTAGAATGAAGTTCCGTACCAGCTACGGACAGAATGCATTGAAGCATTCTATCGAGGTAGCTCAGTTATCCGGATTACTGGCGGCTGAGATTGGTGTTGATGTTAGAACTGCAAAGAGAGCAGGCTTGTTGCATGATATCGGTAAATCCGTTGATCATGATATGGAAGGCTCTCATATTCAGCTTGGTGTAGATTTATGTAGAAAATACAAGGAATCTGCAATTGTTATCAATGCAGTAGAGGCGCACCATGGTGATGTAGAACCGGAATCATTAATTGCTTGTATTGTACAGGCTGCTGACACGATCAGTGCAGCCAGACCTGGTGCAAGAAGAGAAACATTAGAGACATATTCAAACAGATTAAAACAGTTAGAGGACATTTCCAACGGATTTAAGGGCGTAGACAAATCATTTGCCATTCAGGCAGGTAGGGAGATTCGAGTTATGGTTGTTCCAGAGCAGGTTAGCGATGCCGATATGGTATTGATGGCCCGCGATATTTCTAAGAAGATTGAATCAGAGATGGAATATCCAGGACAGATTAAAGTTAATGTTATTCGTGAATCCAGAGTGACGGACTACGCAAAATAATAAGAGTAACAGAAGAAGTCTTAAGGCGAAAGCTTTAAGACTTCTTTTTGCTCTGGCAATCTAACTGTAAAAGTGATAAGATGGTCGAAGTAATATAACTTCTAAGAGTGATATAGGGGGACAGTGTTATGGATAATCAGGTAAAAAGAATAAAACGAGAATTGATTCGCAGCGGAGCAATTCTTGATATTTATACAGATACGATGGAACTTCCGGATGGTAAGGTGGAGGAGTGGGACTTTATTTCACATAGAAAAGGAGCTGCAGCTGTTGTGCCGGTGCGCGAGGACGGCAGGATTTTAATGGTGCGACAGTACCGCAATGCCATTGAACGGATGACATTAGAGATTCCGGCAGGTTCAAGAGATAGTGTGACGGAAGATACAAAAGTCTGTGCGGCGCGCGAACTTGAAGAAGAAACCGGTTATAAAAGTGATGATTTGACTTTGTTAATTTCTCTAAAGACGACGGTTGCATTTTGTGATGAGTTTATTGATGTCTATCTTGCGAAGAATTTAAAATCCGGCAGACAGCATTTAGATGAAGGCGAGTTCATTGATGTGGAAGCATATGCGCTTGATGAACTCTGCGAGATGATTTATGCAGGAAAAATTCAGGATGCAAAGACAGTTTCTGCGCTTTTGGCATATAAAAATCTTTTGAATCAGAATTAGAAAAAGAGCATAGATATAGATAGAAAACATATATTGGGGCGCTGTATGGAAAAAGAACAGTGGATAGTTCTGCTGGCATTTTTGACAGGATGCGTATTTACGGAGTTCATGGGAAAAGAGATGCTTGTAACGTATGGTATATTAAACGAGTATTTCTTAAGTCAATACTCATATCGTGCAATAGACGGTAATCAGCTGTTTTGTTATATTCTGATGGAGAGGAGCAAGATGGCAGTTGCCGTTTTTTTATTTGGACGTGTTTTGAATGGGAAATTGTTTTCGATGCTGGCAAAAAGCATAGCAGCGGCAGAAATAGGATTTTTGCTGACGGTAGCAGTTGTTAATCTGGGAGTGAGAGGAATCCCTGTCTGTCTGGCAGCAATGTTTCCGCAGTGGTTGTTTTATTTTGGAATTTTAACTTATTATGCAAATGTGAAAAAGAGTGAAGCGGCAGGTTGGGTGAAAAACGGATACATGAGCGCGGCAGGTAGTTATCTTACGAGAGGAATCATTTTACTGGGTGGCATGGCTATGGGAGTGATTACAGAATGCTATGTCAATCCATTGGTTCTGGCATATGTGTTAAAATTTTTTTGAAAAATTTTACAGATTTATTACAAGATATGGTACACCCAAAATGAAAAAAACGATATCTTGTACACAAGCACAAAACGGCTGTTTTCTAAGGAAAAATAGCAATTGCTTTTCTAAATGGTTGTGATTATAATAAATGAAGTACCTCGATTTTGAGGTATATTTTTTACGGAAATGTGTGCAATGTTACAACATCGTTTTGCATGCATCAGAGAAAGATAGTCAGGGCAGGTAGGAGTATGACACAGGATATACAGAATTTTATCCAATACTTACATAAGGAAAAGCAAACTTCTGCAAATACAGAGGTTTCTTATGCGCGTGATTTAAAGAAAATGAATGAATATCTTTCTGCGCAGGGAAATACAGAGGTATCCGAAGTCACACCAACTGTTCTGAATTCTTATATTTTGTACCTGGAGAAAGAGGGCAGAAAGCCTGCGACAATTTCAAGGAGTATTGCGTCTATGAAAGCGTTTTATCATTATCTGGTACAAGAGAAGAAGCTTGCAACAGATCCGTCTGAAAAGTTGAAAGCTCCTAAAATCGAGAAAAAGCTGCCGACGATTCTTACAACGGAGGAAGTGACAAGATTATTAGAACAGCCGAGTGGATCAACACCAAAGAATTTGCGGGATCGTGCGATGTTGGAACTTTTGTATGCGACGGGAATTCGTGTATCGGAGTTAATTTCTCTTAAGGTTACAGATGTGAATTTGAAGATGGAGTATCTGACATGTTCAGATGGACATAAGGAGCGGATTATTCCGTTTGGTCATATTGCGAAGGAAGCATTACAGAGATATTTGGAGGAAGGTCGTCAGAAGCTGACAACGGATGAGAGCGGTGATTGGCTGTTCACAAACTGTTCCGGTGGTGCGATGAGCCGTCAGGGCTTTTGGAAGCTGATGAAGTCGTATGGTAAGAAAGCAGGAATTGAGGCAGAGATTACACCGCATATGCTCAGACATTCGTTTGCGGCACATATGGTAAGCAATGGGGCGGATTTGAAGTCGCTGCAGGAGATGCTGGGACATTCAGATATATCCACGACACAGGTATACGCGCAGGTAGGACAGAAGCGTATTCGTGAGGTGTATGTAAGTGCGCATCCAAGAGGTGCAATGTAGAATGATGAGATAAAGAGGTTGTGACATTAAGAATTACACGTACAAAAATTCTTAATGTCACAACCTCTTTTTATGCAATAGGATAATTTTTTCAGTGAAAAGAAGTCACTAGCACATATCGGCGATGGTATAAATCAATTTTTCAGAGTCTTCCCATCCGAGACAAGGGTCTGTGATGGATTTTCCGTAGATGTGGTCACCGATTTTCTGGCTGCCTTCCACAATATAACTTTCAATCATCACACCTTTAACTAATTTGTGAATGTCTCCGGATACCTGACGGTTATGCATAACTTCTTTTGTGATGCGAATCTGCTCCTTAAACTGTTTGCCGGAGTTGGAGTGGTTGACATCCACCACCGCGGCAGGGTTTACTAAATCCATTTTATCGTACATTTCGCAGAGACGAATTAAATCTTCATAGTGGTAATTCTGCGTACTGTTTCCGTGCTTGCTGACGGCTCCGCGGAGTACCACGTGCGTAAGCGGATTTCCGGTTGTCTCCACTTCGTATCCGCGGTAAACAAAGTGATGTGGATGCTGTGCAGCATAGACGGAATTGAGCATAACTGCAAAGTCACCGCTGGTTGGATTCTTCATACCGGATGCGACATCAAAGCCACTGACGGTAAGACGGTGCTGCTGGTCTTCGACGGAGCGTGCGCCGATAGCCACGTAGGAGAGCAGGTCTTCGACATATCCCCAGTTCTCAGGATAAAGCATTTCATCCGCACAAGTGAGATTGCTTTCTGCGATAGCACGAAGGTGCATCTTTCGCATGGCAATCAGACCTTCAAGCATATCCGGTGCTTTTTCCGGATCAGGCTGGGAGGCGATACCTTTGTAGCCTTCTCCGGTGGTGCGAGGTTTATTTGTGTAAACACGAGGAATAATAATCAGCTTGTCGGATACTTTTTCCTGTATGGAAGTCAGGCGGCTGACATAGTCGCAGACAGAGTCTTCGTTGTCAGCGGAACAAGGGCCGATAATGACAAGAAAACGGTCATCTTTTCCGGTAATGACATCGCGGATTGCTGCGTCACGTTCTTTTTTTAGTTCCTGTAAGTTCGCAGGAAGCGGATATTGCTGTTTGATTTCTGCCGGGGATGGCAGTTCTTTTAAAAATGTAAAACTCATCTCGTCCTCCTTGAGTAAAATATACTATGTAATGTGTGCAGCGGCACATGTGTGCGCAATATAATGCACTTGAATTGTAGCAAAAAATATCATAAATGATTGTGGATGGGATGTCAAATATTTGCATATTTATTTGTGTTGGAGTAGAATGTGTGATATGAAATATTTGTAACGGAATAAAATTTGCTATACAAGTCAGAGGAGAGCAGGATTCTTGTTGGCAAAACAAAATGGAGATTTTTATGAATGAGTTAGTGATAAAGGAAAAGAAAATAGGCTCGGGACGCCCTCTTGTGTGTGTTCCGGTCATGGAGTCGGAGAGAGAGGCTATTATCAGGGAGATTACATACCTAAGTCAAAGCGGAGCGGACATGATAGAATGGCGTCTGGATACGTTTCCGTCATATCGCGACTGCAATGCTGTACGGGACATTTTAAACTCTGTGGAACCGGTGCTTGGCGATAAAATATTTTTGTACACATTCCGCAGTAAGGCACAGGGCGGTGAGGCAGAGCTTGATGCAGAGACGCTGGAAAACTTACAGGATTTGGCTGTGGAATCCGGCTGTGTGGATTTGATAGATTTAGAGTATTTTGAAGAAAAACACCCGGCGCACAGAATTCGTCATCTGCAGGAAGGCGGTGTGCACGTGGTTACATCACATCATGATTTTGATGAGACACCGGCACCGGAGGTGATGCAGATGCTTCTGGAAAAAATGTGTGCTGGTGGCGCAGATATTGTAAAACTCGCTGTCATGCCGCAAAATGTGAAAGATGTATTGAATCTGTTAGAAGTCACTGCAAGATTTCATGAGGAGAACCCGGATACGCCGATTATTACGATGTCCATGGGCAAGCTTGGGAATATCAGCAGACTCTGTGGAGAGACGTTTGGTTCATGTGTGACATTTGGCGCTCATGAGAAGCCAAGCGCGCCGGGGCAGTATGAGATGAAAGCCCTTTTGGATGTTTTGAACGTAATTCATGAGAGCTGTGTAAGGGGCAATTGACAAAAAATAGCATATAAAATCTTAAATAATTATAAACACAGGGAGATTACTTGACGAGGGTAATATTCCTGTGTTATTTTTAACAAAAGAAATAAATAACAATGTTAAATATTAACAAGGTGGTGAATCTGTGGACGAATTATATGGTGAGTTTTTTGCGGCAATAGATTCCATGCGAAAGATTCGGATTGGTGAGCTGTTTCCTGATATGACGCAGGGGGATGGCGCGATGATATTAGCGATAGAACATCTGAATGAGAAAAAGACAGAAGGCGTGACGGTTTCAGATTTGGCAGAGAGAACGCACACAAAGCCATCTGCGGTATCTAGGACATTAAAGACGCTGGAAGAGCGAGGACTTATTGAGCGTACAATTAACCGGTCAGACCGCAGGAATACATACGTGACGCTGACGGAAGCTGGTATTACTACCTGTAAGCAATTCCGGCAGACGATGTGTGAGTTTGGAAAAGCTGTCATAGACCGGATGGATGAAGCAGATATGAGACGTATGATTGCTTATATCAATAAACTGAATCAGGTCGCGCTGGAAGAATTGGAAATGAGAAAAGCCGCTAAGTGTAAAGATAAGGAATAATAAGTAAGACAGGAGTGAAAGTATGGGTAAGATTTTTAAAAATATGCTTCCGTATTGGAAGACATTGATACTGGTAGTGTTGCTGTTGTTTGTGCAGGCATGGTGCGATTTGTCTCTGCCGGCATATACTTCAGATATTATCGATGTAGGTATCATTAATAATGGTGTGAATCATGTTTTGCCGGATGCGGTAACAGCAGAAGAGTTTGAGGCAGCGAAGCTTTTTATGACGGAGGAGGAAATTGAACTTTGGGAAGGCAGTTATGAAGCACAGGATGATATTTACATCAGAATAGTGCATGACGAAGCTCTGTTAGATTCGTTGGATGAATCACTTACGATTCCGCTTTTGATGCATTATCAGATGCCGGATACAGGTATGATAAATGATGAACAGCTGCTTGTGATGCGCGAGGAGATGCAGACAACTGTCGATACAATGGGAGGTTCGCTGGTAGAATCAATGGGTGTTGCCTATGCAGTAAGCTGCAATGAAGCGGCAGGCGTGAACATGGATGAGGTACAGACTTCTTATCTGTGGAATGCAGGCTTAAAGATGGTTGGTATGGCATTGCTGATGGGTGTGGTTACCGTGCTGGTTGGCTTCTTTGGAGCAAGAATCGGCGCAGGAATCGGACGTGATTTGCGAGGAAAAGTATTTAAAAAGGTTGTAGGTTTTTCTAATGCAGAGATGGACAAATTCTCCACAGCGTCTTTGATTACACGAAGCACGAACGATATCCAGCAGATTCAGATGGTATCTGCCATGTTGATAAGAATGATTGCTTATGCACCGATTCTTGGTATCGGAGGCATTATCAAAGTGGTGGAAACCGGTGCAGGTATGGGATGGATTATTATACTTGCGGTTATTGTGATTATCGGATATGTCGGAGTGCTTATGGCAGTTGCAATGCCAAGGTTTAAACTGATGCAGAAGCTTGTTGACCGTATCAATCTGGTGGCGAGAGAAATCTTAACAGGTCTTTCTGTCATTCGCGCTTTCGGCAGGGAGGCAAAGGAAGAAGAACGTTTCGAGGAAGCAAACCGAGATTTGACAAAGACAATGCTTTTTACAAACCGCGTGATGACTTTTATGATGCCGGGAATGACGATGATTATGAATCTGCTTTCTGTCGGAATCGTGTGGTTTGGCGCACATAAGATTGATGCCGGAACGATGCAGGTGGGTGCCATGACAGCGTTTATTACTTATGCTATGCAGATTGTCATGTCATTTTTAATGCTGACAGCGATGTCTATCATGCTGCCTAGAGCTGCGGTTGCGGCAGAGCGCATTGACGAAGTGCTTTGCACAGAATCTTCTATTAAGGATAAGGAGCAGCCGCTTGCTGTGACAGCGCACAAGGGTGTTGTGAAATTCTCGCATGTGAACTTCCGCTATCCGGGCGGCGAGGAGGATGCGCTTACAGATATTGACTTTGTTGCAGAACCGGGTAAGACGACAGCGATTATCGGAAGTACCGGATGTGGAAAGTCCACACTGGTTAATCTGATACCGCGCCTTTATGATGTGACGATGGGAAGTATTACATTAGATGGACAGGATATTCGAGACATTTCCATGGCAGATTTGCGTGAGGAAATTGGTTTTGTACCGCAGAAAGGAATTCTGTTCTCGGGAACTATCGCTTCAAACCTACGCTTTGGCAATGCAGAAGCGACGGATGAAGATGTAAGAGAAGCTGCTGAGATTGCACAGGCAGCGGATTTTATTGAAGAGAAGAACGATAAGTATGACAGCTCGATTGCACAGGGCGGAACGAATGTATCCGGCGGTCAGAAACAGCGACTTGCAATTGCGCGTGCAATCGCAAAGAACCCACAGATTTATATTTTTGATGACAGCTTTTCCGCGCTTGATTTAAAGACGGATGCAGCACTTAGAAAAGCACTTGCAGAGAAGGTGCAGGATAAAACTGTGATTATTGTTGCACAGCGTATCAGCACGATATTGCATGCAGACCAGATATTGGTTCTTAACGAAGGACAGATTGTGGGAAAAGGTACTCATGAAGAACTGTTGAAGAATTGTGAAACATATCGTGAGATTGCAAAATCTCAGTTGTCTGCAAAAGAGTTGGGATTAGAAGAAAGAGAGGTGTCCTGCCATGAGTAATGAAAATGGAACGGTAAAACATCAGAGCAGACGCCGCGGACCGGGCGGTCCGGGAATGAGACCGGCGGAAAAAGCAAAGGATTTTAAAGGTTCTATCGGGAAACTGGTCGCATATGTCGGAAAATATAAGGCGGCCATCGTGATAGTTATGATTTTTGCAGCCTGTTCAACGATATTTAGCGTGGTTGGACCAAAGATTCTGGGAAAAGCGACGACTGCATTATCAGAAGGACTGATGGAAAAGATTCGCGGAACTGGCGGCATAGACTTTGACTATATTGGTAAAGTGTTGCTTTGGGTCCTTGCATTGTATGCATGCAGTGCGATTTTCTCTTTTGTGCAGGGATGGATTATGACGGGCGTTACGCAGGAAATTTGCTACCGCCTGAGAAAAGAAATCTCTGAAAAAATCAACCGTATGCCGATGAAGTATTTTGAGAGCCGTACTTATGGTGAGGTGCTTTCCAGAATCACAAATGATGTGGATACACTCGGACAGGGACTTAACCAAAGTATTACAACGATTATTTCGTCTGTCGCAACGTTGGTCGGTGTTATTGTCATGATGCTCAGCATTTCACCGCTTATGACATTGATAGCATTGATTATTCTCCCGGTATCAGCATTTTTAGTATCCTTTGTGGTAAAACATTCGCAGAGATACTTTAAGAATCAGCAGGAGTATCTGGGACATGTCAATGGACAGGTAGAAGAGGTGTATGGCGGCCATTTGGTTATTAAGGCATTCAACCGAGAGGCAGATACTCTGGAAGAGTTCGACAGGACGAACAATATTTTGTATGAATCGGCATGGAAGTCGCAGTTCCTCTCTGGTATGATGCATCCAATTATGATGTTTGTCGGAAATCTGGGATATGCTGCAGTGGCACTTTCCGGTGGTTTGCTTGCAATTCGCGGAGTCATCACCATCGGTGATATTCAGGCATTTATTCAGTATGTGAAGAATTTTACTTCTCCGATTCAGCAGATTGCACAGGTTATCAGTCAGGTGCAGTCGATGGCAGCCGCATCAGAGCGAGTTTTTGAGTTCTTGAATGAGGAGGAAGAAGACCAGATTGCAGAACATGCTGCAGATGTGAGTGTAATTACCGGAGCGGTTACGTTTGAACATGTCAAGTTTGGATATAACCCAGAGCAGACGATTATTCATGATTTTAGTGCAAAGGTCGCACCGGGACAGAAGATTGCGATTGTGGGTCCTACCGGAGCGGGAAAGACCACAATGGTGAAGCTTTTGATGCGATTCTATGATGTAAATGACGGAGCTATCTGTTTGGATTCACACAATGTTAAGAACTTTAACCGTAGAGAATTGAGGGATGCCTTTGGTATGGTGCTTCAGGATACGTGGCTTTTTAAGGGAACGATTATGGAGAATATCCGCTATGGCAGACTGGATGCGACGGATGAGGAAGTTATCGCTGCGGCGAAAGCTGCGAGAGCACATCATTTTATCAAGACACTTCCGGGCGGCTACCAGATGGAGCTGAATGAGGATGCTAGTAATGTATCGCAGGGACAGAAGCAGCTGCTTACGATTGCGAGAGCTATTTTGGCGGATAATAAGATTTTGATTTTGGATGAGGCGACTTCCTCCGTAGATACGCGGACTGAGATTGAAATCCAGAAGGCGATGGATAACCTGATGATGGGACGTACCAGTTTTGTTATCGCACACAGACTTTCCACCATACGAAATGCAGATATCATTCTTGTGATGAAGGATGGAGATATCGTGGAGCAGGGCAATCATGAGGAACTGCTTGCAAAAAATGGATTTTATGCGAATCTGTATAATTCACAGTTTGAAGAGACTGTGGCATAAGAAAAAGGACGCTGATTCAGCGTCCTTTTCGTTTGGCTTTATTCATTCCGTCTGTCATATGAGAGATGTCTTTGTCGGAGGAGCCGCGCTCTACAAAACAGGCGCGTTTGATGGAGTCCTCGCCATAGCGGTCACGAATCTTATCCACTGCGGAATTTAGCTTTGCTAGTTTTTCGTTGCGCGCCATATCAAAGAGGTTGTACTGTTCGTAATTCTCAGAGCTGGCTTTACTGGTGTACACGCCAAGCAGACGAATGGGTGTGTGATCCCATGCGGCATCGAAAAGCTGACAGGCACATTCGTAAATCTTCTCAGTGACATTCGTGGAGGACGGAAGTGTTGTCTGGTGACAAGTGTTGTGAAATTCATTGTCGGTAATCTGTATCTGAACAACGCTGATATAGGCGCCGGCAGTGCGCAGACGGGCCCCGACTGTCTCGCAGAGAGACAGAAGGACATGCTTGGCGGTGTCGGAGTCGGTTACATCATAGTGTATCGTCAGGGAATTACCATAGCCCTTGTTGGAAACCTCATGGTGAGTTAATGGTGTAGATTCGATACCGTTCGCGTAATTCCAGAGGGTGTCTCCATGAGATTTTAAGATGGAAACTATCATATCGTGGTTAGAACATGCTAATTCTCCGATGGTTGTGATGCCGAGAGAGCGAAGTCTCTGGGCAGAGGACTTCCCGGCGAAGAATAAATCTTCAATCGGAAGAGACCAGAGCTTTGCGGCTATCTCGTCAGGGAAAAGCGTGTGCACACGGTTGGGTTTCTCAAAGTCGGATGCCATCTTCGCTAGAATGCGGTTTGTGGATATACCGATGTTGACAGTGAAATGCAGCTCATCGTAAATCATATCCTTAAGCTTATGCGCAAAATCTACCGGGTCACCATAGAGGCTTGTGGTTCCGGTCATATCGCAGAATGCTTCATCAATGCTGTATGTCTCCACAGAAGGCGCGTATTGGCGCAGTAATTCCATAAATTGATTAGAGCGTTCTACATAGAGGTCGAAATGCGGGGAATAAATCTGCAGATTCGGACACTTGCGCCGTGCCTGTGCGAGCGGCTCTCCGGTGCAGATACCATAGCGCTTTGCAGAAGGAGATTTTGCGAGAACAATTCCATGTCGCATCTCTTCGTTGCCGCCGATGACGGCAGGAAATGTACGAATGTCCGGTGCATTCGGGTTCTGTTCTAAACGATAGGAGGCTTCCCAGCTTAAAAAGGCTGAATTGACATCAATATGGTAAATGACAGATTCCGGCATAAAAGTCCTCCTTTTGATTGTAATCATATGTAAACAATGCAACGGTTATAGGTTGTATTTGAATGTTTAATGTAATTGTAGCAGATAGTAATGGAAAAGTAAATGAGAAGCCGAACAAACATTCGAGGGCTAGAAAGATGATTTATGGTATAATGTCGAAAGACATTATACGCGCCGGAGTGCGCAACAGTACCACATACCGTGTGCGAAGCACATGGTATAATATAGGATGTAAAACTGAAAAGGAGCATATATCATGAATATCCGTATTTATGCAATGACACACAAGAAATTTGACGTACCGAAAGATCCGATGTACCAGCCACTTCATGTAGGGCATGCAGTTAGTGAGGACTTAGGATATCCGGGGGATGACATAGGTGAGAACATCTCGGCGTTGAATTGCTATTACAGCGAATTGACGGGATTGTACTGGGTGTGGAAAAATTGTCATGATGTGGACTATGTGGGGACATGTCATTACCGACGTTATCTGATTAATGAGAGCGAACAGGTTTTCACAAAGCAAGAGTATGAGGAAATGTTAGAAGAGTATGACCTCATTACGACAAAACGTGTGAAGCTTAACAACTCCTATCACTTTGGATTTTCTGCAAACCATAATCAAAAGGCACTTGATATGACAGGAGAAGTAATCCGAGAATTATATCCGGATTACTATGATACATTTGTGCGCTTGGTAAATGGAACAGAGACATACTTTGGAAATATGTTTGTGACATCAAAAACGTTGTATGATGCATATTCACAGTGGCTGTTTTCTATTTTTGCGGTTGTAGCGGAGCGGATTGAGCTGGAGACTGGGGAGGACGCTTATCATAAGCGGGTGTTCGGATTTGTTTCGGAGTTCCTGCTTCTTGTATGGGTAACCGTGCAGGGGCTGCGTGTGAAAGAGTGCAAGGTCGGTATGCTTGGAGAAAAAGCGGAAACACGAGAGATGAAGGAGAAGCTTGCAGAGTATTTTAAAACACGTGACATTGATGGTGCAAAGGCATACTTTTTAAAACGCAAGGCAGAACGTCCGGATGTACTTATGGAGGCATCCGATGTGACGGGAGAACTGCGCCTTTGTATGCAGATAATTGCGACAGCAGGTCTGGAGCGTGAAACTTATGGTGAGAGTATTCTGGAACGGGAAAACAGATTCCGTGAACTGATGGATATATTTGCAGGGATTAACCGTGTCATATATCATGCACGTAACCATATGCTCACTGATAAAGACAGAGAATTTCTAAAGGAATATGAAGTGTCGGATGTGGCACTTAAGATTGCGGTGATGATTCCGAGAGATACGAAAGAGGAGCAGGAGAAGGTACTTTCCTATATTCAAAAAGAAAAGTTGTAACACTAATTTTTTCAGGTGTATATTTTTTATTATCGAAAATAATGAAACAGCACATTTCTGAAAACAAATTTCAAAATCTTTTCGAGCAAAATGCGAGAATTTTAGAATCCGCGG
>CAZAGJ010000014.1:0-51143 GCA_964484605.1 uncultured Roseburia sp.
CCTCCCAAAAACAGCACGACACCCGCCAGCAAGTGCAATAATTTTTTCTGATTCTTCATTCTATGCCCCTACTAAGGAATCAATTCAGTCCACGACTGAGCTGATTTCTAAAAATTGAAATATAAAAACGTTGTAACACCAGAAAAAGAAACCACACTGAGCGCAAACAAAAGTGCCAATCCCCACATTCCAACTGCCGATATACCATCCTCCTGTATTTTTTTGTACGCATTCTTCTGCGTGCACAAAAAAGCTGATACCAACACCAGCATTATCAGTATCAACAGGTAATACGTGTAAACCATTCCCCCGGTTCCCCCATGGTTTACAATAAGTAATCTGCCCGGATAATTCCACGAAACGGCTGTCTGCTCCGCCAGCTGCAAAATATTTCCTGTATAAGAGAAGGAAAACAGCTTTTTATAGAACTCCAATGCCACTCCCAGTGAGCCACTGCGGAACAGCACCCATGCCAGATTCACAAATGTAAACGTAATCAACCAGCGTACACCTTTTTTCAGCCTTCCAAATATCGGTTCTATGCACATCATAAGTCCATGTGCCACACCCCACAGCACAAAACTCCACGCCGCACCATGCCAGATGCCGCTAAGCAGGAAAACAATCATAATATTGCGCAGACGCTTTGCGTTCCCATGTCTGCTGCCTCCCAGTGGAATATATACATACTGTGTAAAAAAATCATTTAACGTGATGTGCCACCGATTCCAGAATTCCTTAATCGAGGCTGCCTTATACGGTGAGTTAAAGTTCTGTGGCAAATCAATATGCATCATCCAGCCAATTCCAACTGCCATATCGCAATATCCGCTAAAGTCAAAGTATATCTGAAAGGTATAGCACAGCATAACCACAAACGCACTTAATGCATCGAGATTTGCAATGTTTCCATATCCATAATCCACCATAATTCCGAGTTTGTCCGCCAACAGCACCTTTTTTGCAAGTCCCACGATAAAAAGGCATATACCTCTCTCTATTACACTTGCATCTGCCCCACGCTCTGCATGTTCCGTTTTGTTCTCTGCCCATGCCGGTTCACGGAAAATTACAGATGTATCTCTGCTGATTTTCTGAAACTGCGGTGCCAGATCCTTATGGTTTACAATCGGTCCCGCCACAAGCTGCGGAAAAAACGTAACAAAATTCATATAGTCCAGCATTGCATAATGCGGTGCCTTCCCGTTCATGCGGTCTGCAATAAACGAAATCTGCTGAAACGTAAAAAAGCTGATTCCAAGTGGCAGCGCAATATTTTTCACTTCCAATCCGATATCTACAATTTGATTTACATTTCGCACAAAGAAATCATAATATTTAAAATAAAAAAGTAAACCCAGATTAAATGCAATGCCTAGCACACCCAGCACGGTGTACACACGCTGCGCATTCTGACTTCTGCTTCCAAAATATTCCATTGCCCAGCTGACCGCATAATTTACGCCTACGCTCGCCAGTATGAGCAAAACATATTCCGGATGTCCATATCCATAAAACACCAGCGACAGCAATACAAGCAAAACTTGTGCCAGCCTTGGTTTTTTGCAGCGGTTCACACCGTACCATACAAATAGTACCAATGGAAAAAACGCAAATACAAATATATACGAATTAAATAACACTTTTCATACCTCTCAGTCAATCAGCAACTATCATATTATACCATAAATAATATGTGCAGGGTATCCAATTTTAAATCTCGGATTTTGACTGATGACTGTTGACTGCGACAAAAAGAAAAAAAAGTGTTGACATTTCATAATTGGAATAGTATACTAATCAAGTCGGTTGCGGTAAGCGGTTGACAGATATGGGATCTTAGCTCAGCTGGGAGAGCATCTGCCTTACAAGCAGAGGGTCATAGGTTCGAGCCCTATAGGTCCCATACTTATCTAAATATGGCGGAATAGCTCAGTTGGCTAGAGCACACGGTTCATACCCGTGGTGTCGAGAGTTCAAATCTCCCTTCCGCTACTAAGTAAGAAAACTAGGAAGATATATTATCTCCTAGTTTTTTTGTGTTTTCGGCTCAGAGTAAATGCAACACTGCCAAAAATGTTGCATTTACCTTGAAAATCCTCCCCTAATTTTCCTCGAGCAATCGGGCAACCAGCTTCACACAATCTGCCGCATCTTTAGAATAGCCATCTGCGCCAATCTCTTGCGCAAAACTATCTGTAATTGCCGCTCCGCCGATAACAATCCTGCTGTCACAGCCCTTCTCCTTTGCCAAATCCACCACTTCCTTCATGCGCATCATCGTGGTTGTCATCAGTGCTGAAAGACCGATTACTCTGGCATTCTCACGCATTGCTGTATCAACAATTTCCCCCGCAGGCACATCCTTACCAAGGTCAAGCACACGATACCCATAATTCTTGAGCATGAGAACCACTAGATTCTTGCCTATATCGTGAATATCGCCCTCCACAGTTGCGACAACAATTGTCGCTTTTTCCTCTGAGTCCTCCCGCTGCAGCATTGGCTCGATATACTCGATTGCCAGTTTCATCGCATTGGCAGAAGAAATCAACTGTGGCAGAAAATACTTTTTCTTATCAAAAAGTTCACCCACTTCATTGATAGCAGGAATGAGGTGTTCGTTGATTACCGCATCCGGTGCCTCACCCGCCGCCAAGACCTTTTTCACTTCCTCGACAATCGTGTTCTTATTTCCTTTTATCACTGCCTCGTAGACTGTACTCTTTTTATCCGTTACACTATTACATCCTGATGCATTTACGTAACCATCCGCACTGCCATTGTTGCTTCCGGCTCCTGTATTTGCATATGTTGCCCCATTGCCGCTTCCGGCACTGACACTATCCGCACCGCCTGCTCCGGTTTTCTTTACAACGACAGCTTCCTCGTTTGCATGCTTCTCCGCCAGAAAATTCATGCGCTCAATATAGTGCACATCGCTCTCCGGCTTTGCGAGCAGCATATCAGATGCAAACGCCGCATTCATCAAAAGTTCCTGTGAAGGATTTGCAATCGCCATCGTAAGACCGTTTGCAATCGCCATTGTGAGAAATGCCGTATTCACATAAATGCGCTCCGGCAATCCAAAAGAAATATTTGATAAACCGCAGACTGTCGGCAGGCCAAGTTCATTATAGCAGTAAGAAAATGTCTCAAAACATTCCTTTGCCGCATTGGGATTTGCACCGATTGTTGCTACCAAGCCATCTACGACAATGTCCTCTCTGCCTAATCCAACCGCTTCCGCGCGCGCAAGAATCTCACTGATAATGCCATGCTTCTCCTCACAGTCTTTTGGCAGACCGGCGTCAGACAGCGGCAGTAAAATAAACATTGCACCATATTTTTTTGCAATCGGAAGGAGCGCTTCTATCTTCTCACTCTCCAAAGAAATGGAATTAATCAATGCACGCCCCGGATAAATACGCAGCGCCGCCTCTATGATATCCACATAGCTGGAATCGATACACAGCGGTGTATCCACAGTGGAGGTCACTTCATAGATGGTCTGAAGCATCATTTCTTTCTCATCAATGCCGTTCATTCCCATATTGACATCCAGAATCTGTGCACCATTCTCCTCCTGTTCTAATGCCATCTCGCGCACCAGATTCAAGCTTCCTTCCCGAAGCTCTGCCTGTAATTTCTTTTTTCCTGTCGGATTGATACGCTCACCAATCACCATAAAACTGCCGTCCAGAGTAATCTCAACGTGTTTTCGCTCGGAAGTCAGTACTCTGCGCCTTGTCGCAAGCGGCTTGCGAATCTCCATATCCGCCACTTTCTCACGGAGCGCAGCAATATGCTCCGGTGTCGTGCCGCAGCATCCGCCGACAATGGATGCCCCCGCCTCCACAAGCTTGGCTCCAACTGCCGCGAACTCCTCCGGTGTCGTGCGGTAGACCGTCACACCATCGACCAGTTCCGGCATACCCGCATTAGGCTTTGCCAAAATTGGAATCGTCGCAAATTCCGCCATCTGTGCCACCAACGGCAGCATCGCATCCGGTCCTGTGGAGCAGTTTAAGCCCACCGCATCTGCACCAAGACTCTGCAGCGTAACAACCGCAGTTACCGGGTCTGTACCATAGAGCGTTCTTCCATCTTCATTATAAGTAAGCGACACCATAATTGGCAGTTCACACACCTCACGAATTGCAAGTACCGCCGCACGGCACTCCTGCAAACTCATCATTGTCTCTACGATAAAAAGTTCCACCCCCGCTTCACAGAGCACCCTCGCCTGCTCTTTATAGACCTCTACCAGTTCCTCGAACATCAGGTCTCCCAACGGATACAACTGCTTACCTGTCATTGTCAAATCGCCTGCCACCAGCGCTTTTCCGGCACTTGCACGCTTAGAAAGTGCCACCAGTTCACGGTTCATCCCTACAAGTTCATCTGCAAGTCCATACTCCTCCAGCTTGATGCGGTTCGCTGTAAATGTCGGTGCAAGAAGAATGTTCGTACCTGCTGCCACATAGCGCTCCTGTAAATCCACCAGCACCTCCGGATTATCTAAAATCCACTTTTCCGGGCACACACCCACAGGCATTCCTGCCTTCTGTAAATTTGTTCCGGTTGCTCCATCCAGCAAAACTGCTCCCTGTCGTGTAAGTTCTCGAAATTCCTCTCTGGTCATCGCTATATTCCTCTCCATGTTACTTCTTCTATATAAATCATTTTTCCTATTTCACAGTGCCACCCCACACAAAAAACTATTGTCCGGTTCCTCTTACATCATTATAATATAGTAGAAATTCAAAATGTGAGGTTATACTTTATGAATAAAAAAATTCTTCTGGCCGCCATCGACATTGATGGCACATTATTCAATAATCATAGTCAAATATCCGAGAAAAATCAATCACAAATCCGCCGTTGTGTAGAAAATGGTGTTGAGATTGTCATATCCACCGGACGTCCTTATGCCGGACTGCCCGTGGAACTTCTGGCATCGCTTGGTGTCCGCTATGCCATCACAGCTAACGGAGCCGGAATCTATGCATTGCCGGACAAGAGATGTATCTACGAGAGTTGTATGGGTGCAGAATTCGTCTGCAAAATTCTTCCGAAATTGCAGGAAAAAGAAATCCATCTGGACGCTTTCATCGATGGAGACGGCTACAGCCAGCATTCCTGTGCCGCACGCATTGACCGCTTGGATATGCCTGAATCCAACCGCGCATATATCAAGGCAACACGCACATTTACCGACGACCTTGCCGTATATATCCGTGAAAATCAGCTTGCCGTCCAGAAAATGCTTGTCAACTTCTATCCGCTCCCTGACGGAACACTCCCGCACCGTGAAGAAGTCGAAGAGTTGCTCGCCTCCTACCCGGAAATCACATTTCTTTCCGGCGGCTATCACAACTTAGAATTTACCAAGGCAGGAACGACAAAAGGCTCCGGTCTGCTTTTCCTATGCAAGTATCTCGGCATCTCACCGGATGAAACCATGGCAATCGGTGACACACAAAATGACCTCGATATCCTGCGCACCGCAGCTATCGGAGTTGCAATGGGCAACGCCAGCGATGAAGTTAAGAAAGCCTCTGACTATGTGACACTCTCCAACTCAGAAGACGGTGTCGCGCACGCGCTGGAGCACTTTATTCTTTCCCAGTTCTTATCGTCAGATAATTCTACCGACAGATAATTCCACCGCCGGCTACATAGTCCCCGTCATAGAGCACTACCGCCTGTCCCGGTGTTACTGCCCGCACAGGCTCTAAAAATTCACAGCAAATCTCATCCGCTCCGCTTCTTCTCACCTTACAGCGTGTTCCTGCATGCGAGTAGCGGATTTTTGCTGTCAGTTCTATCTCGTCTGCAATGTCAGGAATCGCCATAAAGTTAAGCTGATTTGCATACAATCTGTCTGTAAACACGTCCTCATTTGAGCCAAGCACTACCTCATTTGTCTCCGGTCTAATCTCCGTCACAAACACCGGATAACCAAGAGCAATCCCAAGTCCCTTGCGCTGTCCAACCGTATAGTGCATGATTCCTTTGTGCTGTCCCAGAAGCTCGCCGTCTATCGACACAAAATTGCCCGGAGGCGGCACTTGTCCACCACACTCTCTGTCGATAAACCCCGCATAATCATTATCCGGAATAAAGCAGATTTCCTGACTGTCCTTCTTATGTGCAACCATCAGTCCAATTTCTTCTGCAATCCCGCGAATCTCATCCTTTGTATAGGCACCAACCGGCATCAGCGTATGAGATAACTGCTCCTGTGTCAGATTAAAAAGTGCATAGGTCTGGTCCTTTGCCGCAGTCACTGAATTCTTGATTGCATATCTGCCGTTAGGCAACTGCTCCACTCTCGCATAGTGTCCTGTCGCAATATAATCGGCACCGATTTCTAAACTGCGGTGCAGGAGTGATTCCCACTTCACATAACGATTGCACGCGATACAGGGATTCGGTGTACGTCCTTTTAAGTACTCTGCCACAAAATAGTCCATAACATTCTTGCGGAACTCCTTCTTAAAATTCATGACATAATACGGAATCTCCAGACGCTCCGCGACACGACGCGCATCCTCCACTGCCGAGAGTCCACAGCAGCCACCATTTTCCGCCTCCGTGAAATGGTCTTCGTCCTGCCATATCTGCATGGTTACTCCAATCACATCATATCCCTGTTTTTTTAATAAATAAGCTGCCACGGAGGAATCCACTCCCCCTGACATTCCAACTACTACCTTTTTCGCTGCCATCAATTACATCTCCTAATATCCTTCATTCTACTACTGCGCAGTACATAGGCACAGTATAACATAAATAAGCGCTATAATATATATAAAAAGGCTACCATATCTCCTCAGATATGGCAGCCACACAGAGCAATCATCTCATTTTCAAACATATTCCGACATATCCGTCACACACTGATACCACACGGAATATATCAAATCTTCGTATTATAAAGTTCTCCTGTACTGTAATTGTATGTATACATACCATTGGATGCATAAGTATTCGCTTTTGATGCTTCAATCTTCGCATGAGACTCTATCAGCGCCGCCTGTGTCTGAACCTGATAACCGTAAGAGCCTGTACCCTGGAACAATGCCTTTACCTTAGACATATCTGCTTTCTTAAAAGCTTCCTCGTCCACGGTAAGCTTACTGTCACTGCCGACTGTAATTCCAACCTGTGAAAGCATATTACTGTTTGCAGATGTATTCTTCACCATAGATAAGCCCGCTCTCAAAATACGGTTTGTATCTGATTTATCTACCGCATCCACCAGTGTATTATAATCCTTGGCGAAGGCACTGACTGCTTTATATATAGCATCTGTATCGTAGTCTGTCTTCTTCACACCTTTATCATCGGTAGTAGTAACCTTCTCAAATACAGATTTGCTGCCGGAAGTTCTAAGCGCGGCTGCCGACTCCTTCATATCCGATGCTGCACTCTCAATATTCGCCAGTGTCTTACTGTCATCCTTTGATGTCTTTGTAGACAAGACATCCTTAACCTCGTCAGACGCACCCGACTTATAGTATGCGTTCAAAAGCTGGCGATAACTGCCATTGCGGATACTTGCATAATCTGAATAATTGATACCCAGAATGTCTGCACCACCGCCAAATAAAGCACTGTTATTGCTTGTATTGTTCAAGCTTGAAAATAATACCGAAATTGATGCTGAATCATATCCTGAAATCCCTGCCATACTATCACTCCTTTGAAAATGAAAACCGACATCCTTGTCACTACCATATTATTCCTCCGAATAATATACTTCTACTTTGTATATCGTCATTCTATCTCGAAACCTTAGATTTTTCAAGAGTTTTCTCCATTTTCGCACTACTCAAAAAATTCAACTAATGTTCACAATTTATTCATATGTTGTTGTTATAATGATATTGTTATAACAAATAGAACTTCTAGTTATACTTGATAAATTTTTCATAATAGCCCAGATGCTTTAGCATCTGGGCACTCCTCATTTATAGGGTTATTTTCAATTCTATCTACGCATTATTCTTTTTCTTTCTGCGCTTCTCCTCATACATCCGCTTATCAGCCTGTTCAATCAGTTCATCCAGATTTAAGATTTCATGTGCGCGATACTTCGATGCTCCAATGCTTGCCCGAAGTTCATGTTCCATGCCTTTCCTGCGGTTTCTGCGTGCCATGGCTGTACGAATATCATCTATCAAAGAATCTATCATACTCTCGCCTTGAACACTTCCAAATATCACAAACTCATCTCCGCCGTAGCGCATCGCTATCTGACTTTCTGTCAGACACTGTTTGATAATCTCCGCCATTCCGCGAATCAGCTCATCTCCTGCTTCATGTCCGAATTCATCATTTACCTGCTTTAAGCCATCAATATCCATAAACAACAGGAAAACTTCTTCATCATCTTTCTGCATATCTTCAAGCATAGTCTTTGCATAATGAAAAAATCCTGCTCGATTATACAGATGCGTCAGCATATCGTACACCCACATACCATTTAATTTTACCACAGTATCCTTAAGCAGCATCCACTTACGAATATTCTCCAGCCCAATTCCAATATTCATAAGCCACGAATAATATAAGCTGTGTTCCAGCGGCAGACTGCTATTTCCTGACACACAATATCCATAGCAACATCTCTGATAAAAAATCGGCGCTACCACATAACAGTTACCGCCGCTGCGGTTTCTGCATTCCTCCGGGAGCACGAGTCCCTTAGGGAATTTTCCATAGCTTCTGAATTCTCCACCTTCGTATGCCAGCGGAACATGAATCCGGTCTGTATAGTTCGTATTTACCTGTAGAATATCAAGCGCTCCGCTCAGGTCTCCGTCAGGAATCTGAAACAAACGCTCCTTATCACATAGACACAGATAAAAATTCTCGATATCCGTCTGCATAATATACTTTTTCAGTGCCTCCACCAGTTCTCCCGGTGTCTCCATTCCGGCAAAATCTGCCATCATATTGCGCATAATATCCGACACATTCTGTGTCAGCACCTGATTGTACACATAGCGTTCCTTCAAATGTTCCACATCCGCGGTCACATCAAACCGGCAGCCGCAGCTTCTGCGGATCTCAAGCTTACACGGCACATACTGTTTTTTCTGCGGTGCTCCATCAATCTGCGCTAACACATCATATACTGCCCGATATCCAACCTCATGCTGGTTTTTATTTACCGTCGTAAGCGTAGGACTTTGCAGTTCTGAAAGTTCACCATTGTCAAATCCTGCGACAAGTACATCCTCCGGTATATGATAACCATGCCGTTTTAAAGCCTGAATCACACCGATTGCCATAGCATCATTTCCGCAGACAATTGCCTGTGGACACTTACCATCCTTTAAGAACTCCTCCGCAGCCGCTTCTCCGCTCTCCGTATTAAAAAAGCCATGATAGACATACTCTTCCTTTAACTCCATCCCATGCTTTTCCAATGCATCACAGTACGCGCGGTATCGCTTCTCTCCTTCCGTGTGAAACAGCGGTCCTGAGACATAATATATCTCATCACAGTCATGCTCCAGAATAAAATGCTCCATCATAGCCATCTCTATCTCATAACTGGAAATCCCTATGTAACTCATTCCCGGCAATTCCATGTCAATGCTGACTGCCGGTATACCGCTATCATACACTGCCTGTGCTGCCTGTTCTGCAGCTGTCGGATACTGAATCGTATTCGGCGCAATAATCGCCGCATCAAATGCCTGCATATCCGGCAAATACATAATCTGATAGGCTCCCTGTATATTCTCTTCCTTTTCCCGATAACTAATGTAATTCGTGAAAACATATAGGTTACTGTCTGTCTCCTTCGCAGCATCAATCATTCCTTCCAGCATTTTCCGCTGATTATCGAGATTGACCGCACACATCATAACCGCAATCTGTTTTCTCATATCCATCCCCCATAAGTACGCTTCCAGCCAAGGTACTTTTTTCCTAATTGTCATTTCCAGTGTATCATATTTCTGTACTTGTTTCGAGTACAATCTTTGGCTTTTATTGCATTATTTTTGTTAAAGATTGCAATTTCTTAAATATTATGCCAAAATTAATACAAAAGGAGGCATCAGCTATGGAACATCCTGTTTATTCGTTTTTTTTGAATTATCTCTCTGATTTACATTTGCACTATGTCATCACAGACGGCACAGACTTAGATTTGTCAGCTTTGGATTTAGGGCTTCGCAACAGTATCTTAAAGCTGACAGAAACACCTACAGAAAATGCCCTCCCATCCATCGATGAGCGGGCAGTTTACCATATCACAGATTACTACGAATGCAGTTATTCTTTTTTTAGATATCCGAATGAGAGGAAGTTTCTCTTTATCGGGCCTTATATTACAACAGATTTTTCCCGCAATGATATTGTAGTTGTAATGAATAAACTTGACATTCCGGATGCGCTTTTCCCTCAGCTGCAGGACTATTACAACTCATTGCCAACCCTCTATATCAAGAATTCCTTTTCTCCGCTCCTTCGTCATATATATGCGAGTACCTTTTCCACGGAACTTCCTGCCACGTATTATCTGGATCTAAAAAAGCTGGAGTCACAGCAGAAATTTTTAGAAACCCATCATTTTTTTGTGCCGGATGATGCAATCCTCAGCATGCAGCTGCTGGAAGAACGCTATCATATAGAGGATGAACTGCTGGATGCTATCACACACGGGAACGCTACAAAGGCATTCTCCATCGCCGAATCCTTTGAATCTTATCGTTTTGCTCCACGCACGGAAGATTTTCTCCGTGACCGCAAAAACTATCTGCTCAGTTTTAATACACTGCTGCGCCGCACCGCCTATGTCGCAGGTGTGCATCCTTTTTATATTGATACGGTATCCAGCAACTATGCCGCTCTTGTGGAGAAATGCGAATCCGATGATGACGCCTATGATATCACACAGTACCTAATTCGCAGCTACTGCGACCTCGTGAAAAAACGCAGTATGACTTCCTACTCTGAGCCAATCCGGCATATCTTAGTAACCGTGGATGCCTCACTCACAGGTGATTTAAGTCTGAAGCGTTTTGCCAAAGACCTCTTTTTAAATACCAGCTATCTCTCAACGCTTTTCAAAAAAGAGATTGGCATGACACTCACCGAGTATGTGAATCAAAACCGTATTGCCCATGCGAAACGGCTTCTAAAAAGCACAACGCTCTCTGTTCAGGATATTGCCATACAGTCCGGCATTCCGGACATTCACTATTTTACCCGACTATTCCGGCGCGAGACGGGGATGTCCCCTAGAGAGTGGAGAAACCATAGCTTATCATAAAAAAGGCTGCACACGAACCTTCATGTGCAGCCTTTTGCTTTATTACTGGTCTATTTTTATTCCGGTTTCTTAATCTTATTCAATTCTGCATTGAGCGCAAGATACTCTTCTTTGGTCATCTTAAAGTCCATTGAGCCCATAAGACCAATCAGTCGAAGAATTGTAAAGCTTCCCAGCATCTTCATCATCGCACCCATATCTCTGCCTGCAGTCTGTTCTTCCGTTTTCGCCGGCACAAATTTACTCATCACCTGACCTAAGAGTGCTGCTCCCTCCGGAGACAGCATAACATCTGAGAGTTTATCATTTAAAGAGAAATATCCTTCCGGTGCCAAAATATCGAACCAGTTGATAACCGCTCCCTCTTCTTTCATGCGGTATGCCTCATTAAAAGCATCAACCTTGCGGATATGGCTCTCATCACGGCATTCGCCCGCAACTGCCACCAGTTCAGACTCACCTGTGTTTGGCACATCAAAGTAGAAGAAATGATCCTCTGCTGTCTTCTTGCCAAGGCTCTTACCATTTACAAACAATTCAACCTCCGGCTTATTGGAGTATACCGTAACCTTTGTCGTATCCTCCACACGGTCTACGTAACGTTTACCACAGAGATGTACGAATGGTTCATCGGATAACCATGCCTTATATGCATAGAAGGAATCCTTCTTATACTTGCGGTCAAATGTTACCAGACCCTTGTGGTTCTGTCCATTCTCTCCACCCTCATTGCGGGCATCTGCACCAAAATCAAACATATTCCATACATGTGTTGCCCAGAGATATTTTCTGGTGAAGAGCTGCTTAATCAGTTCTTCGTGATAATATGCCTGATATTCCTCTGTATAATCGCCCTGCTGTGGGTCAGACGTATGCCAGTTCAGCGCCTCACATCCATACTCACTCATACCGATTGGAATATTCGGAAACTCCTTGTGGAAGTCGTCGAGCCATGGGCCATTCATGGATGTATCCCCGCCGTACCATCCATAATAATGGTTGTAGGATACCACATCCGGAATCTGAATGTACGGGTCATGAATATCGCACATAGACACAACTGCAATGGTTGTAAGTCTCGTCTTATCCATCTCATGCACCATATCATTTAAAATTGTGTGATTCTCTAACAGGTCATCGTTGCTTCCGGCAATCGTAATCTCGTTGGAAAGTCCCCATACCACGATAGAAGGATGATTGTAATTCTGGAAAACCAATTCCTTCATCTGGGAAATTGTATTTTCACGGCCATTCGGCATATGATTGGAAATGTATGGAATCTCTGCCCAGATAACAAGTCCCTTCTCATCACACAAATCATAGAAATACTGGTCGTGCTGATAATGTGCCAGACGGATTGTCGTCGCACCAACCTCACATATTAATTCGATATCTTCCTCATGATGCTCCGGAAGCAGTGCATTACCAATACCCCAACGGTCCTGATGGCGTGACACACCGCGAAGCGGATACTCTGTGCCATTTAAAATAAATCCTCTCTCCGGGTCAATCTCAAATGTACGGCATCCGAATCTTGTACTGACATTATCTAATACATTCTCACCCTCTGTAAGTACAACTTCAGCAGTGTAAAGGTAAGGGTCTTTTCTACCATTCCATAAATGTACAGCTGGGATATTGAAAATAACCTTTGTCTCCTCTGCTGCGGCAGACTTCTCTGCAACAACATTCCCCTCTCTGTCCTTAATTGTATATACTAATTCCTGACCTGCCTTTGCATTAGTTAAGAACACTTCAACCTCAACCTTTGCATCTGCCCCGTTTATCTCCGGAGTAACCTTAATGCCAGGCGCTCCATAGTAATCCAAATCAAAGTGTGAATCGCTCACTGCAATAATACTCACATTACGGTAAAGTCCGCCGTAGAATGTGAAATCTGCTGTCTGTGGATATACCCTGTCATTCACGCCGTTATTCACCGCAACAACGATAAAATTATTCTCTGAAAGCTCTTCTGTGATATTCACACGCCAAGTAGAATATCCGCCATCATGACTTGCTAACTTTTTACCGTTTACATAGACATCCGCAGACGCATTCGCTCCACGGAACTCAAGGTAATACCGGGATGCCTCCGGCAAATCCATCTTTTTTAATTCCTTGGCATAATAAGCCGTTCCACGGAAATAGTCATTATTGCCGTCCTGTCCATCAATCGCATTCCATGTATGTGGCAGGTTTACCCAATACCATCTCTCCGGCATCTGTGCCGGCACGGTCTCCACATCTTTTGAAAACGCCCACTTTTTGTTAAAATTAATAACTTCTCTCATGAATTACATACCTCCGATTACATTGCGATATAAATCCGGTTACCATTTCAATAACTTCATATTATCACAAAGCCTGTCCGCTTTCTTTGTATATTTTTTAGCGAAACTTGCACAATTTTTGTTTCTAAATCATTTTTCAAAAAATATCATTCAAAAATCCATGCCACTTTTCTCAGTTTTGTTTGTGTTCCGCCACGGTTTCCGATATACTTATCATTGTTACGATATATGTTAATTTAATACAAAGGAAGGTATGAAAATGTTTCGATGCAAAAACTTATTTGACAACCCAAACATGAAACAGATTGCCGCAAATGGCAATGTAAAAGTTTTCGAGTACCAGCGCGATTTAAGTGTTACTCCGCAGAATGCAATCGGTGCTTACTATGCTTCTGAGATGAATGTGCGCAAGCGTCAGGTATTAATTGAGTTAAATGGCAACCCTTGGGTCGTACAGGCAGGTGCAATGCAGTGGACCGGCGGCAATATTCAGATGAGCTCCGGTATCAAAGGTGTCGGCGATTTCCTCGGCAAAGCAATCAGTGCAAAAGTAACCAAAGAGACTACCTCCAAGCCGGTATATAACGGTTACGGACTTCTGATGTTAGAACCGACTTACAAGCACATTCTTCTTGTAAATGTTGAAGAGTGGGGCGGACTTGTTTTGGAGGATGGTCTTTTCTTAGCATGTGACGGCAGACTTCAGCAGAATATCGTTGCAAGAAGTAATCTCTCCTCTGCCGCACTCGGTGGCGAAGGTCTCTTCAATCTCTGTCTCTCCGGAAGCGGTATCGCTGCCTTAGAGAGCCCGGTTCCTATGGAAGAGCTTATCGTATTCGATGTGGAAAACGACGAAATCAAGATTGATGGCAATATGGCAATTGCGTGGAGCAATACACTCCAGTTTACCGTTGAGACATCTTCTAAGAGTCTGCTCGGTTCCGCAGTATCCGGAGAAGGTTTGGTAAACGTATTCCGTGGCACAGGTAAAATTCTCATGGCTCCGGTATAAATCACATAAAAATGAGGTTATCGCATTAGAAATTCTTAATGTGATAGCCTCATTTTTTGTCTATTATATTACTATTACTGCATCTGCTGCTTTACCTTCACGATACGCGTGACAGACTCATTAATTCGCTCTTCACTGATGGTTCCATCATTTACCGCTGCAAGCAGACCATTATACGCGCTCTCATAATCCTCCGGCATCAAAATCATATCTGCGCCTGCCTGCACTGCCTTGACTGCAGCTTCATCTGAGGAATAATTCTCTGTAATTGCTCCCATGTTCATGCCATCTGTAATCACAATCCCCTTGTACCCCATCTGTGTGCGCAGCACATCCGTAATCATCTGCTGCGAAAGAGATGCCGGCGTATTGTCTCCAGTCACATTCGGCACCGCAATATGTCCAACCATCACAAAGTTCACGCCTTCATTTATCGCACTCTGGAACGGCACAAGCTCCGTTGCCATAAGTTCATCTAACGTGCGCTCGCTGACTGCAGCTCCCTCATGAGAATCCTCTGCTGTCGCTCCATGACCCGGAAAATGCTTTGCGGTTCCATAGATACCGGCATCAGAAAGTCCCTTCACTTCGGATGTAACCATCTGTGCGGTAAGCGTACTATCCGTACCGAAAGAGCGGTCACCTATCACGGTATTTTCTTCATTCGTCAAAACATCCGCAACCGGAGCAAAATCCACGTTGAATCCAAGTTCGTTCAGATATTTGCCGATAACATTTCCAGCATTATAGGCATTCTGGCTGTCTCCTGTTGCACCGACAGCGCTCATTGTGCCGACATCTGTCACATCAAATCCGCTGTTTCCGGCAATACGGGCTACGCTTCCGCCCTCCTCGTCCACACACAGGAATGCCGGCAGACCCGTGCGTTCCATAGCGATTGTCTGCATATTGGTAAGCATCGTCGCAGTCTGTTCACTGTCTTTCAAATTGCCTGACATATAGATAAGTCCACCAACCGGACGCTCATTATATGCATTCTTTGTGGTATCTCCTGCCGCCGTCACATCCGTGTATCCGGTCAACGCATCCGGTGTCACAACAAACATCTGCGCTATCTTATCCTCCAGCGTCATACCTGCCACAAACTCTGCCGCACGTATCATTGCCTCATCAATAACCACCTCTTCCGGTTCGTCCTCCACCTCTGTTACCTGTATTTCTTCTATCTGTGTCTCCGTCTGCTCCGTCGGTGCTTCCGCTTTAGGATTATTAAAAATGCATCTGCCGGCAACAAATACCACTCCAGCCACAAGCAATGCAACCATTAGCACAAATACAACAAATATAATCGTTGCTTTCTTCGTATCCTTCTGCCTTCTCTGTCTTCTTTCTTCCTGGTTCATCTCTTCCGCTCCTTTTTATTCTACACTTTTCGCATTCGGATAAATGCTCGCCATACGCTCATCCGGGAACCGCTCATCTATCGTCTCCTGCCATTCCTCCGTTGCCGCTATACCACGTGAACGTTCATCATAACGCCCCAGTGCCATCGCAGACACAAGCATATTGCAGCTCATAAATACAACCATTATCCAAGTCGCCGTCTTGCCCGGACGCATGGGAATCTTTTCAATCAAATCAGAAAATAGCGGATAGCATTTTTTAAACCACACAACCGCTGCAAGCCCCCAGAAAAAGCAGTACAAAAGATTAATTCTGCCTCCTAAGTTAAACGGCATCCAGCTATAATCCCAGAACACCGTTCCAAAAAGTATCTCTGTAAACACACTGCACACATATTCATACGCACCACCAAGAAATGTTCCTGCCGCAAACAGGAATCCATCACTTCGATTGCGATATTTATACAAGAGTGCTGTCGCCGCTGCAATAGCAAGTCCCCAGACAATACTGAACGGTCCCCAGACCACACTACTCCGACTCATCCATACCCCGGCTGTCAACCGGCAATACAATGTCTCAGTAATATCTCCCAGAAATGCACCTATGAAAAACAGCATCGCCACTTTATAAAAATCACAGCCCTGCGCAAATACAATCGGCTTTTCCCTGACCACTTCCTGTTTCTTAGCATCCGGATACGCTCTGTGAATACGCCTTTCCACATGCAGTTTAATCCACTTACTAAGCTTTCCACTGATACGCGCAAACCATGCATCTGCCGCTTCCCAGCGTTCCATGCGCTTACTCTTGCCGGATAAAATAATCAGTGTTGCCAGACAGTCTGTGGCAATAATGATAAGAATCATCCAGTCAAGAACTTTTCCTGCCATCTCCGGCAAAAGTGAGAACAGCATCGCCAACAACGGATTTGTCCACTTTATGGCTGCAAAGCCCAATGCTCCCCAGAGCACTGACATCGGCATACAAATATATCCGTCAAGATTCCATGGCATTTTTGAATAATTCCACCAGCGCTCATGATATACATTTTCAATAAGATGTCCTGCAATCCACTCAGCAACTGTTGCCCAGATCATACTTCCAAGGAACAGCCAGATTCCATCCAGTTCCCGCAGGTATATCGTGATAACAACCGCCGTAACACCGTAAATGACACAAAACGGTCCGTTAATCAGTCCGCGGTTCGTAAAGCGCTTGTGCTTTAATGCCGCAGCAATTGTCTCAAGTACCCATCCCAGAAATGAATAACACAAAAAGAGCCACAGCAATTCATATCCTGTATATATCATCTAAATTCTCCTATGTAATAAAAACTAGATTGCTTTATTCTTCCACTTGCCCCGTTTATAGAATACAACCGTAAGAAGTGCACCACATATCCACGAAATCAGCAGAGAAATAAATATACACTCCTGTCTTCCTCCCGGATATTCTGCACTTCTTGTCGCGTATGCGATACCATATGCAATCGGAACACGGATAATTACTGTTGTGATAATCGAAATCCACATCGGTGTCATCGTGTCACCTGCTCCTCGCATCACACCGGAAAGGCTCTGTGTCACGGCCATTGCAATATAGCCGACTGCGAGAATTCCCATCAGATAACGTGCCAGTTCCACAAGTTCCGCTGTATTCGTAAAGATTCCCATCAATCCCTTGCCAAAAATTAGAATCATCATCGTAATGACTGCCGATGTACCCACCGCAAGCCATGTACCCTGCTTTGCACCTTTCTGCACTCTGTCATACGCTTGCGCACCGACATTCTGTCCCGCATAAGTCGTCATAGCCGTACCAAACGAAAAGTTTGGCATCATCGCAAAACCATCTACACGCATCACAATAACGTTCGCCGCAATCAACATCTCACCAAAGCTGTTTGTCAAAGACTGTACCACGATTGCCGCCATCGAGAATATCGCCTGTGTAATACCGGACGGTAATCCCAAACGAATGACATTCATGGCATGTTGGCTGTCTAATTTCAGATAACGCGGTTTTAAATCAAAGATTTCTTTCAAACGCATCAGACGAAACAGACAGAGTCCCGCTGAAACAAACTGCGCAATAACTGTCGCCAGTGCCACACCATTGACGCCCATACCAAACTCTGCCACAAACAAAACATCAAGCACAATATTAATCACAGTCGCCACCAGCAGATATGCCAGTGCAGCCATAGAATCTCCTAAACCTCTTAAGATTCCTCCCAGAATGTTATAATACGCCAGTCCTGCACAGCCGACAAACATAATCAGCAGATAGGACTCACACCAGTCGATAATCGATGCCGGCGTATTTAAAAGTACAAGCAATGGTTTTGTGATAAAAACTGCCATTATCATAATGATGATGCTGGCAATAGCAGTCAGTGTAATACAATTTCCGATTGTCACAGACAATTCCTCACGCTGTCTTGCACCAAAATACTGGGATACCATAATCCCCGCTCCCGCACTGATACCTACAAATAATACAATCAAAAGATTCAATATTGGTCCCGCACTTCCCACTGCTGCGAGCGCATTGTCTCCTACATATTTTCCAACCACAATACTGTCCACGGTATTATAGAGCTGCTGCGCTATATTTCCAATCAGCATCGGTACAGTAAATAACACAATCTTTTTCCATGGCGAACCAACAGTCATATCTACCGGTTCAAACAGTTTCTTCATTAAATTCATAATCTTCTCCCTTGTATATACAGTATCTTTTATTATACATGAAAAAAAGGACTACTACAAGCAGTCCTTTTCGCACTTTTCACTCTATTCTCTCACCGTTGAAGCAATGATACTCATATTTCCCTGCAGCATAACCTCGCCATAGCCGCACGGCAGAACCAGATGGTCGCCCTTTTTTACCGGCTGACTGTCAATAATTCCGTCTCCCTCCACCACTGACACGATAAGGAACGGATATTCCTGCGCAAATGTCATTGCACCTTCCACATCCACTTTATATATATCGTAGTATTGACAGCTATACAGGTTATTCAACTGATTCTTAGGCAAATCAAGTGCTGATTTCACGCTGTCTTTCACAGATTTTGCCGGAACAGTAATGACATCAATGCTCTTATCCACATGCAGTTCACGCGGCTGTCCGTTCTGCAGACGGTCATAGTCATATACACGATATGTAATATCGCTGTTCTGCTGTGTCTCCAGAAGCAGAAGACCACCCTTTATTGCATGTACAGTACCCGGGTCAATCTGGATAAAATCACCTTTTTTTACCGGAATCTCGCGAATAAACTCCGTCCACCTTCCCTCTTGTATCATGGAATGCAGTTCCTTTCTGTCTTTCGCATTATGTCCGATGACAAGTGCTCCATCCTCCGGCGCATCTAAAATATACCAGCACTCCGTCTTGCCAAACGAGCCATTTTCATGCTCTTTAGCATATGCATCATCCGGGTGAACCTGAATACTCAAATCTTCTCTGGCATCTATGATTTTCGTCAGTAGCGGAAACCTGTCATAGTTAAGATTTCCAAATACTTCCGGGTGTTTCTCCCATACTTCCGATAGCTTCATCCCGGCAAATCTGCCATACTTAACGGTTCCGTCTCCATGCGGATGCGCGGAAACTCCCCAGCATTCCCCGATGTCATCACCTGCTTCCGGATAGCCAAACTCCTCGCGAAGCTTCGTGCCTCCCCAGATATTATGCGTGCACACCGGCTCTAAAAACAATATTTCTTTTGTACCTTGATTCATTGACAAAACCTTTCCATTCGTCTCTATCACTTTTTGATACCAGTAGGCAGAATCCTTGACAACCCTCCTCTGGTTCTCATAATCTACATATATCATTCCGAAGCGCTGACGATACCCTTCTGCCCACTCGAAATTATCGAGAAATGTCCATTCAAAATAACCTGCGACATTTGCTCCCTCATCATACGCACGCTGCATTGCACAAAGGTAAGCATCCAAAAACGTAATGCGGTTCGGGTCATGCACTCGTCCGTCACTGCTTACCATATCATGACAGGACATACCATTTTCTGTAATGTACAATGGCAGCGGATAGCGCTCCGTCAAAAACCTGATTCCATAATAAAATGCGTCCGGTGTTACCGGCCAGTCGTGTGCCGTCTTCGGAAATCCCGGCGCACGCGTCACAAACTCCGGCTCTCCATCTGCCCCCGCCTTGACATAATAACCATTATAGATATTCTGTCCCATGAAATCGAGTGGCTGATGAATAAGCTCCATATCCTCTTCCGTGATTTCCGGCAGATATTCTGCAAAAAGCTTTAAGCCCTCCTCCGGGTAATGACCTAAAAATACCGGGTCAGAAAACCACGACACGTTCCATGTCCAGTTGTCTATCGGATTATAAAATCCAAAGTAAACTTTCTTTGCTGCAGCAACATCTTCCGGGCTGTCTGTATATGGATATGCCACACTTCCGGTTGGTGCATAGCCAATCTTAATCGGCTGTCTGGCATATTTACGCAGATTGATGGTTGCCTGTCCATGTGCCTTCATCAGGTTGTGCGCAATCTGAAATGTTTCCTTTATCGAAAGCTTCACTCCCGGCGCATGAATGCCCCTTAAATGTCCCAGTCCTACTACACACTGCGGTTCGTTGACTGTAATAAAATACTCACACAAGTCAGAAAAATTCTCTGCCACAACCTTCGCATATTCTCCAAACCAATCCACCACATCAGGATTGAGTAAACCTCCTCGTTCATAGAGCGCCAGCGGAAACTCCCAGTGAAACAGTGTAATGTACGGTGTGATTCCATTCTCTTTCATGGTTAAAATCATATCACGGTACATCGCAATCGCCTTTTCATTGACGCGTCCGGTTCCTTCCGGCAGAATTCTCGCCCAGTTTAGTGAAAATCGATATGCCTTAATCCCCAGATTTCTCATCAATGCAAAGTCTTCTTTATAGTGATGCATATGGTCGCAGGTCATATCGGCATTCTGATGTTCAAAGACTCTGCCTTCTTCTACAAACATATCCCAGACGGTCTTTCCTCTTCCGTCTGCCGGGTCACTGCCCTCTACCTGATATGCACTGCTTGCCACGCCCCATACAAAATCATCACGAAACATTATGAAATTCCTCCCGATATCGAATCACAGATTTTACCTTCTGTGTCATACTTCCTCAATAGTCACAGTTTACCTTATACTCACAATCACTTCAAGCCTTTTCTGCCACCGCATCTTCTGTCACTGCATCTCCTGTTACTGTGACGCAATCACTGATGCCAGATAAAATGGGGCTGCATCATCCTCATGCGTTTCCACAAGTCGAATCTGCACATCATGTGTCCGCGTTTCTCCGTGTTCGAGTACTGTGGCAAGCTCCAGCTTATCTCCCCAGTCCTCTTCAAAATTGGCATCCAACCGCACCGACTTTTTTTCATCGCCATCCACAATAACCTCGGCAATTGGTGCCGGCTGCTTTACCGATTTCCGGTACTGCACTGCAATACAGCTTCCCTCCACGCAAAAAGTAATCGCATCCCCACATTTTTCTGCTGTCCATCCGTGCTTAAAGCAGTCGGTTATCCCATTCTGTGCGTCCCCGTCTGACACAAATCCCTGCAATATCGGTGTGCAATAATTATTCTGATAACGCCGGGAATATTCATACGCATTTTCGGTGAGCGGTTCCGGTATTTCTTCAACATTCTGTTCCTTCAAAGTTCTTACCGCTTTTTCTCCGCATACGCCCTTCACCTGTTTTAACAGATAGGTAATCACCGATGCCACGAGCATATGCCCTGCATCATTCGGGTGCAGATTATCCGGCGTGATGTTCTGTCTTTGTATGCGTCCTGCCAATACTTCCGCATATATGGTACTTTGCATGCTTACCGCAGGCAAATCGTAATGTCTCGCAATACATTCATGTACCCTCTCTGCACTTTTCCCGTCATCATAGCGGACGTTATGTACCAGCAGCATTGCCGGCTGCTGCGGTGCACCATAGATTCTGCGCACCAGTCCCTCATAGGTTTCCATAAAGTGTGCATCATCCTCATCATTCACGGAAAACTCTATAACCACAAAATCCGGTCTTCTGCTCAGCAGGTCGTCCTCCACACGCGCCACTCCGAACTGTGATGTTGTACCGCCAATCCCCGCATTTACATAGGTAAATTCCGCCTGTGGGAATGTCTCACACCACCACTTATATACCAGATACGCATAACAGGTTTGCGGCGTAGACGACAGGCTTCCCTGTGTAATAGAGCCTCCGATAAATCCGATGCACAGTTTTTCTCCCTGCTCTGCTCTTGCCATCACTTCCATGATGCGCTCCTGATTTCCTGCATTTACAATCCCTTTCGGATAATCCAGCATATCTATTTTCTGCATATTCTTTTCCTTTAATCTTCCCAGATAGTCTCACCTAATGATTCAATATAAGCTGTCAGTTCCTCTGCCATCTCTTCTGCTTCCGGAATGCGGATATGCCCCGGTGTCCCCTTGCCGTTTCTTTGGTATAGGAAATGATGTACCCGCGCATCCGCAATCTCTTCACAAACCTCGCCAATCGCTCTATCCCAGTTTGCATCATGCCGAAGCATTGTCGTTGTAAGAATAATCTGTGCCTTCGGATACAATTCCATCAAACGCCTAACGAAATCTCTATAATGGTTTCGCCAGTACACGGCTCGCTCTCCGCCATAGTCATCCGCCATATAATCCACCGGATGATTGTCATTCTGTCCGATGGCAACAACCACAACATGCGGCACATATCTGCCAAAATCCCATTGCTTTGTCTCCCCTAAGTCCGGATGATATTCAATCTTGTCAAAACAGGATTCCACACCTTTATATTCCGGTGCCGCAAACCAGCCTGTACCGTCGAGCAGCGCAATCCCGCCCTGTGACGTATCGTGCAGCTCGGCATGAAGCCTTCGAGCCGTCATCCATGCATAGGAATACCAGCTATTGGAGTATTCCCCATTGTGCAGCGGGTCTTCTTTTCCCACATATGCAAGTGCCTCCGATACCTCTCCGCAGGAAACACTGTCGCCGAAAACTTCCATTCTCCGCACAGGCTTTGGAGGAGGCAGCAAAATTGCCGCCTCCTCATTGAATTCAAATCCATAAAATGTTACCGTATGACACGCATCCATCCGCTTGAAAAGCATAAGTTCATGCATTCCATCCGCAAGGTTCTCTGCAATCAAATACTTCACACGCCCCGCATAGTCCGAAAGCCGGATACGCCCCTGTACGCCATCCAAGAAATAGCCCATATCGTTTGCATAGCAGAGATGATTATTTTCCAGTTCTACTGCCACAGACGTTCCACGAAAAACTATTTTTACATAACTTGCCGCATAGACAAGCACAGGCGCTCTCCTGTTATCAAAATCGATTCTTCCGCTGTATTGTATATTTTCATTCTCCGGCGATACAAACATCCGCATCCTCACTTTCCCCAATAGCAATGCCGCAGCAAATCTGCAAAAACTGTCAAAATCAATCTCAGCGTCTTCCCAGTTCCGTATCCGATGCCGTCACTACGCTGTGCTCCTTAATGTAGTCTATGATGTCATCCAATTCAGTAAATGCCAGACCAACGTAACTGTCTGCCGCACCATAGTAAATCGCAATTTTTCCTGTTGCGGCATCATGAATTGTCGCGCATGGGAAGCAGACATTCGGCACAAAACCGCGCTCCTCATACCACTCCTCCGGTGTAAGCAGGAAGTTTTCGCACCGATACTTCACAACTGATGGATTATCGATATCCAAGATGGCACCGCCAATAGAATACACATAACCATTGCAGGTACCGCTGACTCCATGATAGAACAAGAGCCATCCCTCGGAAGTCTCAATTGGAGCTGCTCCACCGCCGATTTTTAACGACTCCCACCACTCAGAGCCTTTGCCCATCACATGACGGTGTCTGCCCCAGTAAGTTAAGTCCGGGCTCTCGCTGATAAAAATATCACCGAACGGCGTGTGTCCGCTGTCAGACGGACGGGACAACAGCATAAAGTTCCCGTTAATTTTTCTTGGGAATAAAACTGCATTGCGGTTAAACGGCAGAAACGGATTCTCAATACGGGTAAAGGTCTTAAAATCTGTCGTCTTCGCCATTCCGATTGCCGCACCGTAAAAGTCCTGACACCAGATGATATAATAAGTATCTTCCACTTTTACCAGACGCGGGTCATAAGCATACACCGGCATAAACGACTTGCCTTCTTCATCCACAAAATCAATCTTATTCTCCTCAAAATTCCAGTGAATCGCATCCTTGCTTCTGCCGAGATAGATATAAGGAATTCCGTTGGTCTGTTCCCCACGGAACACGCCGATAAACTCTCCCTCATACGGCATAACTGCACTGTTAAAAATTCTCGCCACACCTTTTACCGGATTGCGTTCGATAATCGGGTTCTCACTATATCTCCAGATTGGCGCATCCATCAATCCTTCCGGGCGCTCCTGCCAAGGTACATTTGGAACCTCCGGACTTATCATCTGATATTTACTCATAACAAACCTCTTTCCGCTGTCCAAACAGCAACTTATTCTTCGCTCTTTAAAATTTCAAGATTTTCTCTGATCAGTTCACAGCGCTGTGCCACGCAGGATGCAGAACGCCCCGCATCCTGCGGAGTATGGAACACATAATCTGTCAGACGCTCTATCGTCGTCGTCGCCACATGCATTCTCGTGTCCGAAGATGCATAGTATATAAACACTTCGTTATTCTCATTGACAACGGCTCCGTTTGTAAATACGACGTTGCTGACGTCACCGATTCGCTCCTCGCCTCTTGGTCCAATCAATAGCCCGGAAGGCTCAGCAATCACCTTGGACGGTTCCTTCAAATCTGTCGCAAACGCATAGATGACATAGCGCAGTCCTGCCGCTGTATTGCGGACACCATGCGCAATGTGAATCCATCCTTTATCCGTCTTTATCGGAGTCGCCCCGGCACCGTTTTTTGCCTCGGTAATCGTATGATATTTCCGCAGACTCGTCATTTTTTCTTCATCAATCACCGCATGTGTGATGTCCTCACAAAGTCCAAAACCGATACCGCCGCCGGACCCCGTCTCAATAAAGTCATCCATCGGTCTGGTGTAGAATGCATATTTCCCATCCACAAATTCAGGATGCAGCACCACATTTCTCTGCTGTGGCGAATGCAGCGTCACCAGATTCGGCAGACGCTCCCATGTCTTTAAATCCTTGGTACGCACAATTCCTGCTGCCGCAACAGCCGCTGACAAATCATCTGTACTTGTGTCCTTGCTCTCAGAGCAGAATACACCATAAATGTACCCATCTTCATGCTGTGTCAGACGCATATCATAGACATTCGTCTCCTCTGGACAGGTATCCGGAAGTTCCACCGGATAATCCCAAAACCGGAATCCATCAATACCATTATCACTTTCAGCAACGCCGAAAAATGATTTTCTGTCGTTCCCCTCAATGCGCGCCACCAGATAATACTTTCCGTTCAGTTGAATTGCCCCGGAATTCATCACGGCATTAATCCCCAGACGCTCCATAAAATACGGGTTTGTCTCCGGATTCAAGTCATAACGCCAGAACAATGGTGTATGTTCCCTTGTCAGCACCGGATTTTCATAACGGTCAAACACGCCGTTATAGAAATCTGATTTTTTATTTTTCTTTGCAAGCAGCTGCTCCTGCTTTTCTTTTTCTATGTAATATCTCTCATGAAGCATATCCTGTCTCCCTTATTCTCCCTTGGATTTCGCCCGATGCATTTCTATCGGATTCGTCTCAAAACCTCCATGCACATGCGTCCATTGTGATACGGACATTTCCAAGGTTCTACAATCGGTCTTTCCTCTATCGGTGAGCCATCTGCCCGCACCTCCCAGTACCATTCAGAACCTTCGCGATTATCAATGACATGGTTTTTAATAAATTTCCATTGTGCCAATGCCGCATCACGATACTCCGAATGTTCCGGCGTTTTTTCATATCCGTTTAAAAATCCGACTACAGCCTCTGCCTGCGCCCACCAGACACGGTTTTCATTCACCCTGCCTCTGTCGCACTCGTTTGCAAGTGAGTGTCCGTCAAATGCGGTCTTGTAAACCTGAGCTGTCAAATCTCTGGTAATCGGATACATTTTTTCTTTGTAGAATACATCCGCAAGCACTTCCACTCCCCGGTCAATAAGCCACGCTGTCTCGATGTCATGTCCATAAGAATGTAAGTCCAGAATGCTGTGATAAGCCGCATCAAAAAACACTTCCTGCCTGTGCAGCTTCGGATTGTAAACCTTGTCGGCAAACACATTCAAAATCCACATCAAACGTTCTCGTACACGTTCTCGTATTTCTTCATAATAAGAACGATTTTCCGTGTTCGTGCAATTCCTATTATGTTCACACGCACATTCTATACTTTCGCTGTATGAGTTAAACACACGATACAATTCTGTATATGCCTCAAACACATGCAAAAGTGTATTCATCGTCTTATCCGCAAGCACACCATTTTCGGAAAGCTTCTCATTCGACTCCGGCAGAAATTTTTCGGTAAACGCCTCAAGATACCCTATCTCATCCGTGCATCTGCTCTCAATCAACTCAAACAGTATGCATGCCATCTTTAGTGCCCGCTCATCACCGGATGCCTCATAGTAAGAGGACAAAGCATAGATGCAAAACGCCTGATTATAGGTATGCTTTGTCGTATCAAGCGGTGTGCCATCGTAATTTAGGGCCCAGTAAATTCCGCCATATTTCCTGTCCAGACAATGCTCCATCAAAAATTCATATCCATGTCGTGCCTCGGCAAGCAGACTTTCACCGGAAAATCCCGCCTGTCTGCATTCTTCCTCCGTGATAATGCCATTCTTATAAAGCGTATATGCATTAGAGAAAAACCAGGTGATCCGGCTATTTAAAATGCATCCCTTCTGCGCTTTTTCATCCCGCTTCAGGTCGTAGGAAAGCCATCCGTAATAACCGCCGTATGTGTCGTCCCTCATTTTCATCCAAAAAGGAATAATATCAAAAAGTAATTCTCTCTTAACCTCTTCCCTCATAATGTTACCCCTTTACCGCTCCGGCGGTGATACCGCTGTAAATCTGTTTCTGACACAGTATAAAGACGATTAATGCCGGAAGCAGGGATATGATTACACCCGCACAAATCAGATTGTACTGACTGCCTAACGGTCCGGTAAATGTATATAAGGAAATCGCCATCGTTTTTAATTCCGGTTTATTCAGGTACAGATTTGCCGCATAGTACTCGTTATATACACTTACGCCCTTTAAGATACAGGAGGTCACAACTGCCGGTTTTAACAACGGAAGCATAATCTTCCAGTAAATTTTGAAATAGGATGCCCCATCGATAATCGCCGACTCATCTAACGACACCGGAATATTCTCCATATACTGTATAAAGATATAGATGGATATGACATCCGTTCCCATCATCATGATGATATAGCCATACAGATGATTGATAAAATGCAGTTCACACATAATCTGATATACCGTTACCTGCATGGCAACACTCGGAAGTAAGGATGCAAACAAAAACAGATTCCGAATCAAGCCATTTCCCGGAAACTTAAACCGATTTAGGACATAGGCAAGCTGTGTTCCAATAATCACCGCACCTGCCAGCACACAGACCATGACAATCACAGAATTCAAAAACGCTCTGCCCATATTGGCACGTTCAAATGCCTGTATAAAGTTATCAAAATTCAGCCAGTTCTGCGGAAGTGTCATGACATTCGTTGACTGATATTCCTGCTCCGTCTTGAATGCTGTCGTGACACAGGACACAATCGGAATCACCGCCACAAAGGAAAAGAACAACAGCGAAGCATATTTAATGACTCCCCACACGATTGCTCCGATAGAGTAATGTTTGTGATACTTATTCATGCCACCCCTCCTTTCCTTTCTTTTCTGCCGCTTTTCTTTGCTGTGTACGTTGCTTTGCAGCCTGTTTTCTGCGTTTTTTCTCTTCTCTGCTCACAATCTCATCTTCCTCGTCGGCATTGCGATACACATATTTAAAAAATAGTTTCTGCAAAATTGTACAGGCAAAAATTATCATAAGAAGTACAACCGCCATCGCAGAAGCCAGGCCAACCTTCTGGTTCGTATGAGCAATCGTATTCATTTCAATAAAATAGGTTGCCGTTCCATTCGCACCGCCTGTAATAACAAACGGCTGTTCAAATGCGCTGAGTGCACCTGTGATTGACAGGATGACATTCAATGTCACGATTGTCTTGATGCTCGGCAAAATAATATGTATAAACTGCTGAAATTTATTTGCACCGTCCAACTCTGCCGCCTCGTACATCTCCGCATCAACAGACATAATTGCTCCGATAAAAAGCACCATGTTCTGTCCAAAATAACGCCATACAGAGGTTGCCACCAAAGACCAGTTGTTGATATCGGGGTCGCGCAGCCAGTACGGAAGATTTTCCAATTCAAATCCACACCAGCCCAATATCGTGTCAAACACAAATCCTCTGGTGTAAAAATATTTAAAAATAAATCCAATCGCGATACCGCTGATTAGATATGGGAAAAACATCAATCCCTTAAAAAGATTTCCTCCCTTGGTCTTAAAGCTTAAAACAGTCGCCAGATACAACGCCACCACAAGCTGGACGATTGAACCCACCATATAATACAGACTGAGTTTTAAAGCTGCAAAAATCTCTTTGTCCTGAAATACTTTAATATAGTTATCAAATCCCACAAATTCTCGTTTTTCCACCGGAGTAGAATATTTCATCTTGTAAAAGCTGAATTTTACCATTTCACCGAATGGCAAATATGTAAACACAAATAACAATAGCAGCGGAATAATCATGAATGCCAGTATAATCAGTGTCTGCTGTCCCTTTCTGCTTTTTACCCATTTTCGGACTGCCATATCAATCTCCAATCCCTTTCTAAGACCTTTTTATCAACAGAGCCGGAATTCATGTTCCCGGCTCTGTCTGCACCTTCTTATGCCCGTACTTACTCTGTTATCTCAACACCATTTTCTTCCTGCGCTGCAGTCCAGTCTGCATTCCACTCTGCCATAATCTCATCATATGTCATGTCGCCGAATGCCGCATGTTCAATTAACTGCTGGACTTTCTCTTTTCCGCCTGCATCAATCATCAGACCGGAATCCGCATTCAATGCATTTAACAGATCTTCCTCGCCCTCTACGGCTGCCTCATCAGAAACAAATGTCACATCACCAAATGCTGCATATGCATCCGGATAGTCCATATCATCTGCTGCAATCGGAATACCACCCTCGTTGTATGCAAAGCCGGATTCCTCTGTCATCCATTTGATAAATACCATCGCTGCCGCCTGATTTGTCTCATCTGCGTTCGCATTGATTGCAAAGCTGTAATCTGCGCCGGAAGAAGCGTACTGCTGTCCATCAACTGTGATTGGGAACGGCATATAACCGACATCCTCGCCGTGTGAATCTGCTACTACCATCTGGGAATAAGCCCATGAACCGAGTACCATGGTCGCAATCTCACCACGGTTAATCATTCCCTTGGAATCTTCCCATGCAGTCGTGGAGAAATCCTCCTCTGTCAAGCCGTTTGCCACTGCATCATAGAGAACCTTGTAAAGTGCATATGGATGTGTGCCATCACCATAATCCTTGAACGGATCCTGTGTATGAAGAAGCTTCTGGTTCTTATATAAAGCGTCTCCGGTTGTTGTTCCTGCAATCTGTCCATCCCACTGCTCCATCGGCCATCCATCTGCATAATTCGTGTAAAGAGGAATGATAGATGAATCATAATCCTTGATTTTCTGCAATGCTTCTATGAACTCATCCGGAGTCTTTGGAAGTTCTGTGACACCTGCTTCCTCAAACACTCTCTTGTTATAGACAATTCCCTGTGCATTTCCGGTTGACGGCACACCGTATACCTCGTTTTCATATGTCCATGTGTTTGCGAATTTAATCTGTCCCTCCATCTCCTCTAATGTGCCAAATGAAAGGAAGTAGCTGCTTAAATCTGCCTTATCCACTGCCGGAATCATCATGATGTCTCCCCAGTCACCGCTCTGTAACTGAAGAAGAGCAACCTCTGCGTAATTTGAATCGGTCTGAACCTCCACGGTAATATTCGGATACATCTGATTAAACTCCGCAATATATGCATCCCAGTTCTTTCCGTTATAATCAGCTTCTGCCATATCTGTTCTCTGATTAAACACGTGAATCGATGCAGTGATATCCGTGTAACTCTCTCCCAATACAATATCTGTATAGGACAGTTCATCTGTGCTCTCTACCGAAGCTGTGTCCTCTGACACACCGCTCTCTGCTCCTCCCGTACTACCCTCACTTGTCTCTTCTGAGCCACAGGCTGTCATGCCAAGTGCCATTGTAGCTGCCAAAGAGACCGCCAAAACTTTTTTCAGTTTCATAGTAATTTCCTCCTTCTTTGTTGCTTGCTTTGCAACTTAATTTAATTATATATTTTTCTTAATTTTAGTCATTATACTTTCTTGTTTTTTATCCTACTTTCTTGCATTTTTCGTATTTTTTCACATAGCGCACAAATTTTATCTTGCATTTTTGTGCATTATGAACATTTCTTTTACTTTTTCTTCATGGTTCCATTCTTTTTTAAAGCTATATTTACTCTTTTTTAGCCTATTGTGCATTAAGGTAATCTACTCCAATATTGTTTTTTCACTGATTTGCGCTATAATAAAGTTAATTAATCATTCCAGTCAGGAGGAAAACAATGATATATCAGGCAGAGCATACCGCTTCTCTCATCAATGAAGCCTACTCATTCCAAAGTGTATCCGGCAAAAATACAGATTTCTTGCAGAGCATCCGCAAACAGTTCTTTTTCTTTCGCTCCTGCGCACTTAAGTCGCGTGAAAATCTCTGTGTACATGCCGGCGGAGAAATCACCTATACTGTTCCTGTCCATTTCAAGCAGACATCTCTTCCATACACTCTTATGCTCTTTGTCACAGCCGGAAGCGGAAATGTTCACATCGGTACAGAAGATTTTGCGCTCTCAGACAACGATTTTTTACTTATTCCATCAGGAAAAGACTGGAGTTTTTCCACAACACAGACGCCATTTTCCTGCCGCATATTCTATCTGTCCGGCATCGTTATTGACGACTATCTCACCAGTATTGGTTCAAAAGAGTATTACTATAAAAAAGATTTTCTCCGAAAAAATAATGCCATCAGGCGTTTGCTCCCTGTAATCTCACAACAGCTCGCCTCCGATACTGCCGATGCCTCCCTTTACCTTGCATCCTTATTTCATCTCGTACTTTCCGCGCTGCTTGATATGGTACGACAGGAATCTTCTACACCGGACATCCCGGACTATGTTGTCCATATGAAACAAATCTATGACTCAGATTATGCTACTTCCCACCCTTTAGATGAGTTGGAGCAGCGGCTCGGCATAAGCAAATACCGCCTGTGTCGGGACTTTTCAAAATATATCGGTACTTCTCCGATACAATACTTAAATCAGATCCGGCTTTCTGAAGCACGTCATCTTCTTCGTACAACAGACCTTACTATCCGTGAAGTCGGGCTTACAGTCGGCATCGAAAATACAACACATTTTATCAATCTTTTTAAAAAAAATACCGGAATCACCCCACGGCAATTCCGGCAAAATCTCAAACTATAATTTTTATTTAATTTACTTTTTTCACGCTTTCTTTTATAACCATATGTCCCTCGACTATACAGATGCCCTGACGATATGTCTCGCCACTAATCTTTTTTATCAGATTGCGAATGGTTCGATTCGCCATCTCTTTCATGTCTACCTCATAGGTAGTAATTGCAACATCACACAATCCCGGGAACAAATAATTGTCATAACCGGCAACAGAAATATCTTCCGGCACGCGATAACCGGCTTCCCTAAGCTTCTTAATCATAAAGCTTGCGGTCAAATCGCAGTTACACACAAATGCCGTCGGCATTTTCTCTGGCAGACGCATCAACATGTCCGCATCAATCCTGCCTGTTTCCCTGTCACGGTCATCTATTACCCATTCCGGATTTACCTGCACTCCATGTTCTAAAAGCGACTTCGTATATCCAAAATACCTATCGGTAATAGAACCTGTTGCAAGCAGCGTTCCCACATAGGCAATTTCCCGGTGTCCCATATCAAACAGATAATTTGTCAAACGATAGGCTCCATAATAACTATCAGAAATGACCGCATCCGTATTCTGCTTTTCATCACAGAAGTCCAGATAAATCAATGGCACTCCGGCATATGCATTCAAAAACTCCAGATAGCCTTCAAACAGACGTCCAAGCACTATCATTCCATCTACTTTCTGTTCCTGCACCAGTTTCGGAAGTTCCGCATTCTGCTCCATCTCTGCACTTACCACTTCCATCAGGGTAAAGCACTCTTTGGCTACTGCTTTTGTTGCCACCTGCTGATACATCTGCCAATAGAAAGAGTCATATTTATCCAGATACCGTTCTGCAATTAATACACCGATATTATAGCTTTTATTAACTTTTTCTGTACGATGTGCAGAAGGCGGCTTATACCCAAGTTCATCCGCAAGCTGTCTGATTTTCTCACGCATCTCCTCACTGACGCCCTTTTGCCCCGACAGTGCCTTTGATACGGTAACAGTGCTGACGGACAACCGTTCTGCAATATCTGCAAGCTTCACTGCTTTTGCCATGTTCTCTTCCTCTTCCTGTTGTATTTACAAGCCCTATTCCACCGTTTCAGTCAGATGCAGCAGCACCGACTGGAAATCTCCCCACATATTCGGAATCTGGATTCCGGCATGCATAAGGGTATCTCCATAATAAACAGTGTTCCCTTTTTCTCCTATTTTCACACGGTAACGCTTCTCAGGGGCAAGTCCCTGCAGTCGAATGCGTCTGCTGTGATAATTCGGACGATTCAACACTTGCACAAACGTAACCAATGCCTCGCTCTTATCCTTTGCCACCACACTGTAACAGTCGTATGCGTGATTCTGCATATAAGATGCGATACGATAGTAATCCCCTTCTCGAATCAAGTCATTGTATCTGTGATACATCTGCACCTGCTCCGGTATCTGCTGCCTGTCTTCTTTAGAAATCTTTGTGATATCCAGTTCGTATCCAAATGTTCCCGCAAGTGCGACATGGCCGCGCGTCTCAAACGGTGTATTCCTGCCAACCGTGTGATTCGGGCAATCTGACACATGTGCTCCCATGGCAGAGAGCGGATAAATCAGTGCCGTACCCTCTTGTATCTTCAGACGCTCTATCGCATCTGTATCGTCCGAGCACCATATCTGCGGACTGTAATAGAGCATCCCCGGATCAAACCGCGCCCCGCCGCCGGAGCAGTTTTCCAGCAAAAGGTTTGGGAATTCCTGCACCAGACACTCCTGCAATTCATAAACCGCAAGTACATAACGATGCAGCAGCTCGCCCTGATTCTCCACGCTTAAATACGTGCTTCCCAAGTCTGTGAGCTGACGGTTCATATCCCATTTTACATATTCAATATTCGCACTTCTTAAAATAGAAGCAACAGCTTCATAGACATAATCTCTTACTTCCTGTCTGGACAAATCCAATACATACTGATTTCTGGAACGGCAAGGCACACGATTCGGCAAAGTAATCGCCCAGTCCGGATGCTTGCGGTACAAGTCAGAATCCGGCGATATCATCTCCGGTTCAAACCAGATACCAAATTTTAAACCTATCCGGTTGACTTCATCCACCAGATGCTTCAGTCCACCCTTCAGCTTCTGTTCATTTACCTGCCAGTCACCAAGGCTGGTGTTATCATCATTACGATGTCCAAACCACCCATCATCCATAACCAGCATCTCAATGCCGCACTGCTTTGCCTCTTTCGCGATTGCAAGCAGCTTCTCTGTATCAAAATCAAAATAAGTCGCTTCCCAGTTGTTGATAAGTATCGGGCGCTTCTTATCCCTATAAGGGCTCCGAATCAGGTGCTTCCGGTATAAATCATGAAGTGTACGCGTCATATTCCCCAGACCCGCATCGGAATAGGTCATTACCACTTCCGGCGCATAGAATGTCTCATTTTCTTTCAACCGCCACTTAAAATCCTGCGGATGAATTCCCATCACAACACGCAGACTGTCAAACTGGCTTTTCTCCACCTGCGCAAGGAAATTGCCGGAATATACAAAATGAAAACCATATACACTTCCACATTCTTGTGTCGCATTCTCTGAAAGCACTGCAAGAAACGGATGCTCCTGATGGGAGGACTCTCCCCTCGCAGAGCCGACACTCTGCTTGCCATAGCCGATGCTGCGGCGCTCTGTCTGACGTTCTCTCGCCCATGAACCATGCAGCGACAGCATACAGTAATCCTCCGCATCCATATCCATGCAGACAGACATAACTTTCGTCAGATAAATCGGTGTTTTCGCACGATTCGTAATCTGTACGCTTCTCGTAATAACATCGACGTCTTCAAATACCGTATAAAGCAGCGTCACATCCAGTCCCAACACCGCATCCTGCGCGTAGAGCTCCAGCGTGGTGCACTCTGTCTCATCGCCAAATGTCGCCGGGAGTCCCGGTATTGCAGGCTTTCCGGCGCAGATATCATGTCCGGTATAGTACAAATCAACCGCTGTATTTCCATGCGTATCCAATACCGCAAGTGCACTTTCACGGTAATCTCCTACACCATTGCCCGCATACTCGCTTGGAAAAGAATCCAGAAAAGAACTCCTATCTCGCTGATTGCGCGATGGCACAAACGGATTCTCTTCCATGCGTATCAAATGCAGGACATCCGCATCGCTGATGCGTGCACCATAATATGCATGACCGATAAACTTTTCCTCATCGACAATTACAATGATATAGCTTGTGTGCGCTGTGTCCAGCTTAAACACCTGTGTTTTTTCACAATATGTGATACCCATGTTTCCCCCTGTACACAGCACACCATCCCCAAAATGTCCTGTGTTTGATTTTATTTCAACAAATCTTCCTTCAATGCTGCAAGTTTCTGCTCTGCATCCTCTAAGGAGCTTCCCTTTACACCAAAGTAGTATTTAATCTTTGGCTCTGTTCCGGATGGACGCACACAGCACCATGCATTGTCAGAAAGCTCATAGTAAAGAACATTGGACTTCGGTAATCCGGTTGCTGTAACCTCACCGGTTGTCATATCTTTTCTGGTGTCTTCCTTGTAGTCGCGAACTGCAAGCACATCAAATCCACCCAGTTTTTTCGGCGGATTCTGACGAGATTCACTCATCAACGACTGAATCTGTGCTGCACCGTCAATTCCCTTTAAGGTCTTTGTCTCAAGTCCTTCTCTATAGTAACCGTACTTCTCGTACATATCTAACATAGCATCCCACAATGTTTTGCCGTTCTTTTTGCACCATGAAGCAACCTCACACAACATCATAACTGCCACACAGGCATCCTTGTCTCTTGCATAAGTTCCCGCAAGACAGCCATAGCTCTCTTCGAGTCCAAACACATAATTATTAGTATGCTGTTCCTCAAACAAACGAATCTGCTCTCCGATGTACTTAAATCCGGTCAGCACTTCAATCAGCTTCACGCCGTAAGAAGCAGCGATTGCTTTCGCCATATCGGTTGTTACAATCGTCTCTACTAATGCCGGATTCTCAGGCATTGTTCCTGTTGCGGTACGCTCTCTTAAGATATATTCTGCGATAAGCATACCGGACATATTACCGGTAAATGTCACATACTCTCCGGTCTTTGTATCTTTGCAATATACTCCAAGACGGTCAGCATCAGGGTCTGTTGCAAGAACAATGTCTGCGTCCACTTCTTTTGCAAGCTTTAATGCAAGTTCAAACGCTTTTGGAGACTCCGGATTCGGATATGAAACAGTTGGGAAGTTGCCGTCAGGCAATTCCTGCTCTTTTACCACATAGACATTCTCAAAGCCAAGTTCGCTTAATACACGACGCACCGGAAGATTTCCTGTACCATGAAGCGGTGTATAAACAATCTTAATATCCTTTGCCATCTCTTTAATAATCTCCGGATGAATGGACTGCTTTTTCAGTTCTTCCATGTAGCGGTCATCAATTTCCTTACCGATTACCTGATAAAGTCCCGCTTTTACAGCATCTTCTTTTGCCATGGTCTTTACCTGGTCGAAAGATGTTACTTTTGCTACTTCTGCGAGGATATTCTTATCGTGAGGCGGTGTAATCTGTGCACCATCCTCCCAGTAAACCTTGTATCCGTTATATTCTCTTGGGTTGTGGCTGGCTGTAAGTACAATACCGGATACGCATCCTAATTCACGTACTGCAAAGGACAACTCCGGTGTTGGACGAAGGCTGTCAAATACATATGCCTTAATTCCGTTTGCATTCAGGCAAAGCGCTGCCTCCTGCGCAAATTCAGGGGACATGATACGGGAATCATGTGCAATCGCAACACCCTTTTTTTGACCGTTCTGAGAAATGATATAATTTGCCAGTCCCTGTGTTGCCTGACGCACGGTATAGATATTCATACGGTTCGTACCTGCTCCGATAACACCGCGGAGTCCGCCTGTACCGAATTCCAACTGACGGTAAAAACGGTCTTCAATCTCTGCCGCATCATCCTTGATAGCGCAAAGCTCTGCCTTTGTATCTGCATCAAAATACGGGTCTGTGCACCACTGTTTGTAAATTTCCATGTAACTCATATTCTTAGTCTCCTTTTCCCTGTAAATCTGCGCTTCCCTACTGCGCAATCATCCTAATTATAAACTTTATCGTACCCATTGTAAACTTATTTTAGCTAATTTTTCCTGCCTCTGGCAGCTATTTACATTTTACACTTCCATCTGATACGACCTCTGCCTGTTTAGAAATCTGATTTAAATATGCACATATCTGCTCTGCCCTCTCTCCGGCTGCCAATTTCGTCACACCTCCTTCTGCATAAACCGGAAGATACTGATACGAAATCTCACCATCGGAGGTGATTGTCATCTCAAGCACTGCAGAGCGGTCAATATTCTGCCCAAACACGAAATTCCCCAGACTATAAAAGACCGGTTTTCCGTTGATATATTCCACTCCCTGCAGGCAATGGGTGTGTGACCCCACCACCACATCTGCACCTGCTTCCAGACAATCCTCCGCTATCTTGGTCTGATAATCTTCCGGGTACTCCGCATACTCCACACCCCAGTGAGGATACACTGCCAGAAAATCGCATTCTTCTCCCGCTTCCTTTACAAGTTCCACCAGACGCGTATCGTCATAACAGGAAAAAACACCCGGTGCACTGTTCTCCACCTTCCAATCGCCCGTCGGCACTACACGTGACACAGCTAAGAATCCGTACTTCCTGCCGTTTACCTCGATAATCTGTACTTCCTCTGCGCGTTCCACTGTCTCGCCTGCGCCACCGTAGAGAATTCCGGCATCATCCAATGTCGTAAATGTGTCGTTCAGCGCCGATTTCCCATAATCCAGCACATGGTTATTTGCCAGTGAAACCACATCCACTCCCATCTCCTGCAATGCCGTCACATACTCCGGCTCACAGCGGAACGTAAACTGTTTGTCCGCCATCGGCGTTCCCTGCTCGCTGAATGGAAACTCGTTATTAATCATCAAAATATCTGCATCCTGTAATTTGGCAAGCAGTTCCTCTGATATAACGCCCTCAATACCCTTTGCGTCATATCCAGCCTTAAACGCATTTGCAAAAAGAACATCTCCGGTAAAAATAATCGTGGTATCACCGGATATTTCTGTCTCCACGTTCTCAGTGTGCGGCTCCTGCAATTCTGTCTCCACCACATCAGTATAGGACTCCTGCCGCTCTGTCTCCTCCGTCTCGGTATCAACCTCCTGCTGCTCTGTCTCCTCGCTCTCTGTCCATGGCTCCTGCGTATTTTCCACAGATGCTTCCGTCTGTTCTACATCTTTCCCGCTTCCTATAAAAAGTGCAAACACACCTATCACGATTGCAAGCGGTATGATATACATGAAACTTTGTACTGCCTTCTTCATACTTCCTCCTTGCTGTCTGCAATCTAACATCTACATTTTAGCAAGACTTTCCCATCTCGGCAATGAGAACCTGTCGCACAAAAAAATACTGCACATAATTTTTATTATCAGAATTTTGGACAAAACACATTTCTGATAATAAAAATTATGTGCAGTAAAATATTGGTTTGTGTGACAGGTTCACATTATTCGATGGAAAAGTCCACGCTACCCATTCCGCAATCCACATCAACGGTTCCTGTGGCTCCATCATTTTTTATCTGATGTTCTCCTGCAATACCGGAATACTTCACTCCGTTTACTGCCATATCACCCATTCCGCAGGAAAGATTATAGTTATAAGCTTCCGGATTGCCTTTCAGTCGTATATTCATATCGCCCATTCCGCATTCAGCATTCACATCACCGGATACTGTCCCCTGCATCTCTACACCGCCCATTCCGCAGAAAATCTTGATATTCTTATAAGAGCCATCATCAATTACCAGATTTCCGGCACCTACTGACACATCAAGCAGTTCTTTTACATGGAATTCATCCACTTCCACATTTGCTGCCCCGACATCCATGCACAAAGTGTTGCAGCTCACATCTGCAAGTTCAAATGTTGCATTTGCTGCTCCCATATCAATGTCGATATCTTCAAAATCCATTCCTGTCGGAATTGCAATCACAAGTTTCATGTTTGTACTTTCATTATAAATCTTATTCTCTATTCTATATTCAATATGCAGTGTATCACCCTGCACTTTTCCTGCATAGCAGCTATTCTTACAGTTATACAGTGTCACAACAATCGCGTCCTGTCGTTCGCCCTCTGCAAAAATAACATCCGCCGCCTCTATATCGATATCAAGATTAGTAATTTCTCCCGTGTCATACGTGTATGCCACGCCATCTCCGTCAACCGGTTCACCTGCTGCGTTATCCTCGGCTATATAGCCCTGTGTGTCGGCATCCTTCTTCTCATCAGCATCCCAATCATCTTCATCCGTTCCATAATATATGCCATGGTTGCCAATATGCCACTGTCCATGGTACAGTTCTCCGGCATCTGCCAGCTGATGGATGGCACTATAACCTCCCATTGCAGAGGCAATTCCGCAGAGTAGCAGACCTACGCCGCCAAATACTGCCGCAATTATCAAACACACTTTTGTAAATTTCTTCATTATGCTACACGCTCCCTTCTCTTGTCAAACGGCTTTCTGCACAGCCGGATAATTCCTTTTACCGCCCATGGCAGAAATGCGCCACATATCAGTATGCATAGGAGCACTGCCAGAATTCCAAGTGCCAGTACCAGACATCCGCCGCCCAGCAAGCCAATACCAGCTGCCACGTTTCCACCCGGAATAAGCACAATTCCTGTCACGCCCAAAACAAATCCCGTAATAATCAATGCCCCCATTATTGCAACTGCTACCACTGCTATGCTCAATATAATGCAGAAAACTGTAAAAAGTGCACATGCCAGTACTGCTAAAACCGTCAGCCATATCGGAGATGACAGTACTGCCAAAATAACTATCAGCACCGTTTTCCATGTATCATCCTTTTTCGGCTCTCCCTGATTTTGCACCACATTATAATATCCCGTATTTGTTTCACCGGCAGTATTGGCTTTATCGGCATCACTATCTGCACCGGTATCACTGTCTGCACCGGCAATACTGTCTGCCTCAGCATTCTTTGTATCAACGCCCAAATCCTTTAAAATGCTTTCTGCCACCTTCTGCGGTGACTCCAATTCTGCAAGGATGGATGGCTCATTCTCTTCACCGGCATCCTCAAAATAACTTCTGTAAAATGCGATTGCATCTGCCCTCTCTTCTTCCGATATTCCGGCGAGAAGGCTCTCTAACTCTTTTAAAAATTCCTCTTTCTTCATTTTCAACTTAACCTCCGTCATGCCCTTAAGCAAACAATTCTGAAATTTTGGAAGAATATTCCTCCCACTCTCTGCGATACTCTGTCAGCTTCTGATTTCCAGTATCTGTAATCTGATAATAACGTCTGTTGCGTCCGCCGCACTCTCTGTCGTATACAACCAGATATCCTTCCTTCTGCAGTCTGCGCAAAACCGGATACAGTGTTGATTCTGACACATCTATCGCCCTTCGTACATCCTGCGTAATTTTGTACCCATATGTGCCCTCTTCCTCTTTTGACACAACCGCGAGTACAATCGCATCCAATAGCGTGGCACCTGTATTGAAGACCATATCCCACTCCTTCTTTCATTTCTGTTAATACTTATTATTTTACAATATTATTTGTTTAGCAATACTATATATCATATAGTATTATATTGTCAACACTGTTTTTTAATTTTTTTCATATCCACATGGTTGATGTTAAGTAAATCGAGAGGTACAATGTATCTGATTTTTTACAGGAAGGGGATTAGGTATGAGCAGAATATTATTACTCGAAGATGACTTAAGCCTGATTAACGGTCTTTCTTTTGCTTTTCAAAAGCAGGGATTCAAATCAGATATTGCCAGAACACTCAGAGAAGCTGATGCATTATGGGTAGACGGAAAATACGACCTGCTGGTTTTAGATGTATCTCTGCCGGATGGCTCCGGCTTTGAATTTTGTAAAAAAATGCGGCAGATTTCCAAAGTACCTATCATTTTTTTGACCGCTTCAGATGAGGAAATGAATATCATTATGGGATTAGACATCGGCGGTGACGATTACATTACAAAACCATTCAAATTAGGAGTTCTCATGTCCAGAATCAACGCTTTACTCAGGCGCGCAAAGGATTTTCATTCGCAGGAAACGGAGTTGATATCCAATGGAATCAAGATACTTCGCTTGCAGGGGCAGGCATACAAAAACGACAAGTTGCTGGAATTGACTGCTGCAGAATACAAATTACTCTGCCTGTTTATGGAAAATCCTAATACCGTACTTACCAAAGAGCAGATATTGGATAATCTCTGGGATTGTGAAGGGAACTATATCGACAGCAGCACACTCACCGTATACATACGCAGACTCAGAATGAAGGTCGAAGACAATCCTAGCGAACCTCAACTGCTCCTGACCGTCCGGCGCATGGGATATAAATGGAATATTACAGATTGAGGTATATTATGAAAATTTTTGCAAACAAAGATATTAAAAATTTCTTTCTTGTCCTGTCAGTTATTTTGACAGTTTCTTTTGTAAGTGCAGAAGGTTGTGTCCGGTTTCTCCATCAACAGCTTTCTCTATGTATTTTTCTTATATACTTATCCACTGCCGCCGCACTGTGGATTGTCTGCTTTTGCTACTTCCGCAAGCAGAATGCAGCCATGGAACAAGCCGTCTCACAGATTCATGCCTATCTCGACGGCGATATGAATGCGCGCATCGAATGTGATGAAGAAGGAGAACTCTACCATCTGTTTCATTCCGTAAACTCGTTAGCGGCAATCTTAAATGCACATGCAGCCAATGAATCGCAGGAAAAAGAATTTTTAAAAAATACCATATCTGATATTTCCCACCAACTGAAAACACCGCTGGCTGCCCTAAATATTTACAATGGGCTATTACAGGAGGAAGCGGAAGCATTACCTTCCATAAAAGAATTCGCCCGGCTGTCAGAGCAGGAACTTGACCGCATCGAAATGCTGGTACAAAGTCTTCTTAAAATCACCAAATTAGATGCCGGTTCTATCCTGCTTGAAAAAAAGCCGGAAAATGTAGCCGATATGATGCGGGATATTGAATTACATTTCGCATATAGAGCCAGACAGGAGGAGAAAAAAATTATCCTGTCCGGTTCCGATACTGTTTCACTCCTTTGTGACCGTGACTGGCTGAGCGAAGCAATCGATAATATTGTCAAAAATGCTCTCGACCATACCGCAAGCGGTGACAGCATTCATATTGAGTGGAGGGCTCTATCATCTGCTGTTCAGATTACAGTAAAAGATAACGGATGTGGTATTCATCCGGAAGACCTTCACCATATTTTCAAAAGATTCTATCGCAGCCGTTTTTCAAAGGATAAGCAAGGCATCGGTCTTGGTCTGCCGCTGGCAAAGGCAATTATTGAAGCACATAGCGGCACAATTGAGGTGGACAGCATATTAGGTCAGGGCACGGCATTCACAATGAATTTTCTGATTCCTACAAAATTGTAGGATAATTGTAAGGCTGCAGTAATATCCACATGCTATTCTTTCCGACACAGGTGGATGAGACATTCCGTCTGTATAGTAAAATTATTCAGAAAGAGGTGTTTACACTATGAACTTATTAGAAGTCAATAATATCTGTAAGACCTATGGCAGTGGAGAAGCTACTGTAAATGCGCTAAAAAATGTCAGCTTTTCTGTTCCCAAAGGTGAATATGTTGCAATCGTCGGTGAATCCGGTTCCGGGAAAAGCACGCTCCTTAACATGATTGGTGCTTTAGATACGCCCACCTCCGGGAAAGTTATGATTGACGGGAAAGATATTTTTTCAATGAATGACCGGAAGCTTACCGTATTCCGGCGCAGAAATATCGGCTTCATCTTTCAGGCATTCAATCTTGTGCCGGAGCTTACCGTCGAGCAAAACATCCTGTTCCCATTGTTGCTGGATTACCAAAAGCCGGACAAAAAGTATTTAGAAGAACTGCTGACCGTATTAAATCTGCAGAAACGGCGCAGCCATCTGCCAAGCCAGCTTTCCGGCGGACAGCAGCAGCGCGTTGCCATCGGGCGCGCATTGATTACAAGACCATCGCTGATTCTCGCAGACGAGCCAACCGGGAATCTGGATACGCAAAACAGCAGCGAAGTGATTGCCCTTTTGAAAGAGGCATCGAAAAAGTACGAGCAAACCATTATCATGATTACCCATAACCGCAGTATCGCCCAGACTGCTGACCGAGTACTACAGGTATCCGATGGTATACTGACTGATTTCGGGAGGTGTCGTGAATGAAAAGTTATCTTAGTCTTATCCCGATTTCAACCAAAGTGCGCAAACGCCAAAACCGTATGACAATCTTATGTATTGCTATTTCTGTGTTTCTGGTAACGACAATTTTCAGCGTTGCTGATATGTTCATCCGGACAGAAAGTGACGCACTGCAGGACAAACACGGTAACTGGCATATTAGCTTAAACAATATTTCACGGGATATTGCAGAAGAAATCAGTCAGCGTCCTGACGTTACAGCAGCCGGCTGGTCTGAAGTGTTCAATTCAGATGCAGATCTGCCCTACTATATCGAAGAGAAAAAAGCAACATTATATGCCGCAGATAGTGTCTATATGAACCAGCTTACAAACGCTGTCGAAGAAGGCAGCTATCCCCAAAATGACAGCGAAATCATACTCAGTTCCAATGCAAAACTCGCTTTGAATGTGCAGCTTGGTGATACCGTAACGTTACAGACCCCCGCTGACAATAGGGATTTCGTCATATCCGGTTTTGGTTCGGATGAAAGTTCCTACTATCAGGGACAGACCTATCTGGTTGCTGTATATCTTACACCTGCTGCTTTTGATGAACTCATGAGTCTCAATAACGTTTCATGCAGCCCGACCTACTATATGCAGTTTGAAAGCACCGTAAAAGCAGCTGACGCAATATCGGAACTTCAGCAACAATATGCTCTGCCTGAAGATAGCATTTCCGAAAACACAGCCCTGATGGGTATTTCCGGTCAAAGTAGCAATGAGTCCGTGCAAAATGTTTATGGAACAGCCGCTCTCCTGTTTGCTTTGGTATTGCTGGCCGGTGTTCTTATGATTTCCGGCAGCATGAACAGCAATGTATCACAGAGAATCAAATTTTTTGGAATGATGCGCTGTATCGGAGCCAGCCGTCAGCAGATTATTCGTTTCGTGCGGTTGGAGGCTCTCAACTGGTGTAAAACTGCGGTACCTGCCGGTTTAATTCTCGGCACAGCTATCAGTTGGGGAATTTGTGCGTTGCTGCATTATGGCATCGGCGGCGAGTTTTCTACTATGCCTGTATTTGCACTTAGCCCTATTGGACTTATTTGCGGTGCAGTGGTTGGCGTTGTAACCGTTTTGCTGGCAGCACAGGCACCGGCTAAATATGCCTCTAAAATTTCACCTATGGCGGCAGTTTCCGGCAACGGAACATCTTCTCCGCCGGTAAAACACAAATCCGGTCTGCATTTTAAAAAAGTGGAATGGGCATTGGGAATACACCACGCAACAGCCTCCGGAAAAAACTGGCTACTGATGACATTTTCTTTTGCATTCAGTATCATATTATTTCTCTGTTTTTCCGTAGGTTTGGATTTTGCATACGAACTGCTGCCATCTCTGCGTCCCTGGCAGCCGGATATCACACTCGGTGGCTATGCGAACGAACTGGTATTACCTCAGGGTTTAAGTTCTTCGCTCCGTTCCATGCCGGGCATTGAACATGTTTGGGGAAGTTCTTATATTGAAAATGTACCTGCAGTCTCATCACAGGCTAATATTGACCATGTAAATCTGGTGTCCTATGATGAAGAGTTTCTGGACATTGCAAAAGGGCAGGCAGTTCAGGGCGATATGTCAGCAGTTTACGGCGAAAGTAATCAGGTTATGACCGTCCTCGGGAAAGATAATCCTCTGAAAGTCGGAGATACCATTCAAATCGGCGAAGAAAAACTCGAAATCACTTGCGCGCTGTCTGAGGGTATTTACTCCAGTGACTATAGCATTATCTGTTCCCAGGAAACATTCAAGCGGCTGACCGGAGAGCAAAATTACAATTTGATTGGAATTCAGTTGAATGCGGATGCCACAGACGAGACAATAAAAGAAATCAGCAGTCTTGCAGATGGCAATACCATTTTTTCTGATTTACGGAATCGCAATCAGGAGGATCGAACCACCTATCTGGCTGCACAATTCCTGATATATAGTTTTCTGGGGATTATTGCCATGATTTCACTTTTTAATATCATCAATACCATCTCCATGAGTGCAGTTTCCAGAACCAAACAGTATGGTGCAATGCGGGCGGTTGGAATGGACAGCCGGCAGATTACACAGATGATTTCTGCTGAAGCCTTTACCTATGCATTCTCAGGACTTATCGTCGGCTGTGGAATCGGACTCCCGCTCAGTCGTTTCCTCCATCTGAAATTGATTACCCGCTATTTTGGTGTGGCATGGAGCTTTCCATATCTATTGATTGGTATTGTTACAGTGTTTATACTTGCGTCAGTTATTCTTGCCATTCATAAACCTTCTAAGCGCCTATGTGGCATGACAATTACAACAACAATCAACGAACTATAAATCAAAGGCTGGTGCACCATTTCCGGTACACCAGCCTCTATCTGTACAATCTAACTGTATAATCTAAGAAAATAATCCTTTAAAAAAGTCTGCAATCGCAGTAAACACATTGCTAAAAAAGCTTCCAATGGAATCCATGACACCTTCGCTGCTTCCGCCATTCTTATAAGAGTTGTACAGTGACTGCGTATAATCCACAAGTCCATTTAAATCAATATCCAAAGATGTAATCTTTAGCAGCAAATCAATAATCTGTTGGCGTTCCGCATCGGACAGGCTCACACCATATTTCTCACATGCCTCATTGATTACCTCATTGATGCTCGTCTCATCCTTCAAATCATTCTCAGCAATCACAGACTTAATGTAAGCAATGAATTCCTCTACTTCTTCATCAGAAAGCCCCTCAATTGCCGCCTCGAGTTCACCGGTAATCACCAGTTCATTCAGCGCTGCATCTACAACATTATCATGCACATCCTCGCCTGTCATCTGTTCATATGCCTTGAACACGCCCACCAGTGCCGCCGTGCCTGAGATTCCAGTCGGTCCTGCAACAATAATGTCCGCATCTGTAATACCTGCCGTTGTCAATGCGTTCTTATACATACCTACGGTACAATATGTGATATTGTGTGTAGAAATGTTTAATCCACTTCCCGCCTCACGCTCCACAATCACAACGGAAGACCATGATTTGCTTCCAATCTGGGACGCATCAATGTAGGAACCCAGATACTGATGTTCCTCCTCATTTGTAATATATACCACATCATAGTCTGCAAGGTTTGCCGGGTCAATTCCCATCAGGGACAATACCGTGCTCCGCTGTTCCTCCGTCAGGTCTGCTCCCAGAGCCAGATATGGTTTGTCACTCTCCGTAATCTCAACACTGTCACCGCTTACCTCTGCCGGAATCTCGACAGCTGATACCGGAACTGTTGTCAACAATGTGATTGCTGCAACAAGCAGGCTGATTCTCTTCATCCATTTCTTTTTCATGATTCGTACCTCCATGTTTCAATTATTCTGAAACAAGAAACAATTCTACTACGAACCCGAATGAAAAACAAGAGAACATTCTCTTAAAATTCTATTTACAGCTTATGCTCCTACACGAACATTCAGCCATGCTGCAATATCTTCATATACTTTCTCACGATCTGTCTCATTCAAAATCTCATGTCGGTCATTCTCGTACAGTTTATATGTAATATCTGTAAATCCTGCCTCTTTGAATAAGTAGTATACGCGCTTTACGCCCTCTCCCAAATCGCCAACCGGGTCATCCTGACCGGATACAAAAAAGATTGGCAGTTCCTTTGGCACCTTGGCGATATTTTCCTTCTGATTATCATAAAGAACTGCTTCCATCAAGCCTCGGTATCCGTTTACCGTGAATAAAAAGGTACATCGCGGATCCGCATAATATGCCTTAACATTTTCCACATTCTTAGACAGCCAGCTGTTCGCATAATTCTCACCATATAAATCGAACTTCTTATACGGTTTGCTGTAAGACATACTCTGAAGCAGCTTGCTTCGGTAATGACATCCACGGAACTTTGCAATCAAATCGCACATAAAAAGTCCCATTTTCATCGTACTATCCGGCATACTTCCGGTACCCATGACAATGGCACCACTCACGCCCTCCGGATGAATACACAGATATTTTCTGAGCATATAAGAGCCCATGCTGTGTCCCATCATATAGTAAGGTACTCCCGGATTCTCCTTCTGCACAAGGGTGCGAAGCTGATGCATATCCTCTACTAACGTATCACTCGGATTCTTCTCGGTAAAAAATCCCCAGTCTTCCTCGGACATAACAGACGCTCCATGTCCCAGATGGTCATGTCCTACCACCAGAAATCCCTGCTCACTTAAGTATTCTGCGAAAGCCTTATACCTCTCGATGTACTCAACCATTCCGTGTGTAATCTGTAAGATTGCCTTGTACTTACCGCTCTCCGGCATCCACTTCACTGCATGAATCGTTGTCTTTCCGTCCTTTGATAAAAACCCAAACTGCTCTTCTCTCATCATTCGTATTCTCCTTTTATATTTTTATTGTATTGACTGATAGAGTTCTTTCCAGAATGTCTCTAATTCATCTGCACTGCTCCTGTACTCATCTATTTCGCTCCACACACTGTCCAGACGCTCTAGCATCTGTTCCTGTGTCTTAGCATTCTCCTGCTCCGTCTGCCGCAGGGCATCCGTTCTTCCAAGCACATCTTCCTGAATCAAATCACGAATGCTCGTCTGGCTACCCTCATATGCTGCCATATTCTGTGCAGAATCTTTATAAAGCTTACTCATAGAAATATTATTTTCTTTCAAGAGTTCATTGAGATGGCGCACCTGCTCCTCCAGCTCTGCATTGCGCGCTTCAGACTGATTAAGCTGTGTCTGCATCTCTCGCGCCTCGCGCTCGTAGTTTTCTGAGAATGTGCGGATTTCCTCCGCCGCAGCAATAAAACTGCTTCCGGATTCTCCCATTCTTCCCGCTTCTATTGCCGCATTCAACGCAAGAACACTCATGTTCTTCGACAAATCCACCATACGTCCGGCACGTTCTGACATCTGCTGCCGTTCCTCCCTGCAAGCCGTCTGCGCCTCTGTGATATGCTTCATAGGTGTCGTAAAATGCTTATTATTCTCCACAATCTCCACAATACGCTCATCCTGTGCCCTCATCTGTCCCACAAACACAGAATGATTCGCATCAAAGGTAGCCACTCCGTTCTTCGCCTCTACGATGGTGCTGTAAATGTCTCCTGCAGTCTTCTCTCCGTTTACCGCCAGTTCAAAAACAGATTCCATATATTCTTTTATCTGCGCTACATCCTTTTCCAATTGTGCGCGGGATGCCGTCATGCGGGCAAATTGCTCCACTACCACATCCTTTTGTCCCAGAATGCCCGAAAGCACTTCCTTTTTGTGTTCATTTTCTGTCTTAAGTGCTGCCAATTCTTCCTCTAGCGCCTTTTCCCTTTTTCCACCAAACATATGTTACCCTCCAAACTTACATGTAATTGCGAATTATCAGCTGCACGCTCTCCACTCCCTGATAGTCGTTTATCTCAGGATAATATATAACCGACATACGAATCGCATTCTCCTTCCCCAGAAAAGCTGCTTCCACTTCCTGTGCTCCATATTTGTCACTGTAATACGATTTCCATGCCTCTATATCGCCAAAATATACTGCAGAAATCCGGTTTCCATCTGCCGTCATAAGGCTTAATTTCAACACATTCTGATTCTTCCCCACAATATATGCCCGTGTGACAAAAAGATTCCTGTCTGCGAACTGTGGTTTGACATTACTCTTTCCAAACGGCTCCAAAATATCCAATTCCCGTACCAGCTCTGCCGTCGGATAATCCGCCGGCATCACAATGTCTATCTTTATCTTAGGTATAAAATCTTCTTCTGTCAATTCACAATCTTGGTTAATCGTGGTACGAAATGCATCCACATCCTCCTCTTTCAAGGAAATACCTGCCGCCATCGGATGTCCGCCAAATTTTGTAAAATAACTGCGGCATTTGCATAACTCCTCATACATGGAATATGCTTCAATCGACCTGCCCGAGCCCTTGACTCCATCCTCTGACTTTGTCAGCACAAAGGTCGGCTTATGGTATGTCTCCCTGATTCTTCCTGCAATAATTCCTGCAAGGCTCTCGTGAACCTCCGGCAGATAAATAACAAGCACCTTATCCCCAGCGCGCCCCTCTTCCACGACATTTCGGGCAAGTTCCACACCGTCTGCGGTCATATCCTTTCTCTGTACATTTAACTCCACTAATTCTTCTGCAATTTTTCCTGCATGCAATTCATTTTCCTGCAGGAAAAGATTTAAGGCAAGCTGTGCCGTCTCTAAGCGTCCGCTGGCGTTCACGCACGGGCCTAACACAAAGCCGATATGATATGCATTTACCTGTTCCGGAGTAAGCTTGTTCTGTAAAATCAAGGCGTGCATTCCCGGATTCTTTGTAGCATGAATCTGTCGCAGACCTTCTTTTACCAGAATACGGTTCTCATCCGTCAAATCCATGACATCTCCCACCGTTGCAAACGCTACATTCTCCAAGAACTCATACGATTCTTCCATCGGCACACCGCACTGTTCATACAAAATCTGTATCATCTTCCACGCCACCGCTGCTCCGCAGAGTCCTTTGTATGGATAACTGCACTCCTGCTGCTTCGGATTCACAATAACATCCGCCTCACTGCGCAGATAGTGGCGCTCTCCATCCTCCTCCGTGTATGGAATCTCATGATGATCTGTCACCAGAACCGTCATGCCGAGTTTCTTCGCATGCGCAATTTCTGCGATTGCAGCGATTCCGTTATCACAGGTCAGAATGGTATCCATCCCCTCCTGATATGCCTCGTCAATCAGCTTCTCATTGATACCATATCCGTCCTTCATACGATTCGGAATCTTCGTGCTGACATTCGCGCCGCACCGTTTCAACCCTTTGTATAAAATGTAAGTCGCCATAACACCGTCAATATCATAATCTCCGATAATACGAATCGGGGCCTGCGCCGCAATTTTTTCTTTTAAAACTGCTGCGCACTCCTTCGCCCCAAAAAGCAGGTGCGGATCATACAAATCTGTTACATTTCCATTTATGTATTTCTCTATCGCTTCCTCTCCGATAACCTCACGATTTCGTATCAGCCGTGCCACAACCGGACTGATGTGAAACCTGTGCGCAATCTCTTGAAAGTCTGCGCCCTTTTGTACCACAACCCATTTCTCCATCTATTCTACCTCGTACCTAACTTCAAGTAATGTCAATCCGCACGCCGGAGCCGTATAGCCCGCCTGCTCCCTGTCCTTCGCTGCAAGTATCTTAGGAATATCCTCCGGCTCTCGCCTTTTATCCCCAATCTCTATCAAAGTTCCTGTCAATATACGCACCATGTTCTGCAAAAAACCTTCACCCGTATAATAAATTTTTATCTCCTGTTCCGACTCTTCTACACGAATCTCATAAATCGTGCGCACAGTTGTTTTTTTCATCTTCTTATTCCCGCAAAAAGAACGGAAATCATGCGTACCGACAAGCAACTGCGCCGCTTTACGCATACGATTTACATCCAGCGCTGTCCGGTAGTCATAGACATACTTGCGCTCGAATACTTCCGGCACATTCCCTGTATGAATGCGATAGAGATAGGTCTTGCTTGTTGCCTGATAACGGCTGTGAAAACGCTCGTCCACTTTCTCGGTATGCACCACTGCTATATCCTCCGGCAAGTATCGGTTCATATAATCTTGCAGCTCTTCCACATCCCATTCTCTGCTCAGATAAAAATTGGCAACCTGCCCTCTCGCATGAACGCCCGCATCCGTTCTGCCAGAACCGATGACAGAGACATCCTCGCCCGCCATCCTTGACAACACATCTGCAAGCTTGCCCTGAATCGTTTCTTCCGTGCTATTCTGACTCTGCCATCCGCGATAACGTGTACCGTCATATTGTATCGTAATCTTATAATTGTTCATCCCCGTCCTCACTTCCGGATATCTATCTTACTGCCCAGAGCTGTCTCGCCGCGATACTTTTACTGTGCATAATTTTTATTACGGAAAGTTGTGTCATAACACATTTCCGCTAAAACGAAATTTCAAAATCAACATCACAAAATACGGAATTTTCACGAATCCGCGGTTGAAAGATGCTGTTAGCCATGTCTTTTCCACGTTTGTACACCCCGCGGAAGAGACACGGCACATGATTTCAACCGCGGATTCTAAAATTCTCGCATTTTGCTCGAAAAGATTTTGAAATTTGTTTTCGGAAATGTGTTT
>CAZAGJ010000015.1:0-49673 GCA_964484605.1 uncultured Roseburia sp.
TTTCCTGTCCTGTGTATGTAGCTGCTTCTAATTTCATTGACGGCATAAACACAAGCAACAGACTAAGCACAATCGTCGCTGAAATAAATCTATTTTTTAAAGTTTTCTTCATTAATAAGCATTTCCTCCTTTAATACCACGTAGAAGAACCACCCAAGTCACTTCCATCATCTGCGCCTGTGCCCGGTTGAGGTATATATTCTTCAAATCCCATACTTTCCCATTCTTCGTTTGAAGTTCCTTCAAACACATAACTATTTGAACTTCCGTTCGTATCTGTGCTTCCTGTATCTGTTGAAGGTGCACTTGCAGAAGCATCCGGCGTACTTGGTGTAGATGCGCTCATTCCACTATCATTTGTCCCTGATGCGGATGTACCTGCACCACTATCGCCTGAACTTGCTGTACCTGTATCAATGTCGCTTCCGGATGAAACATTTGCGTTACCGGATGCAGTCGTTGACGCTGCAGAGTTTTCCTTCTTAGCACCCGTATTCGATGTGCCGGAAGTACCAGCGGATGTCATCTGGTCTGTCAGATACTCGTCACTGACATACCCCTCTGCTCCATTGTACTCAATACGATACCAACCATTATCTGCCTGTCCGGTTACCGTTACCTTCTGATTTGCAGACAGACTTCCCAACTTCTCATAATCTGCGGATGGCCCTTTTCGGACATTTACCGTCTGCTTTGCGTACTTGATTGCAGACATATCCGTTACTGTGAAAGCAGCTTCTTCCGTCTCTGTCTCATCGACTTCGGTTGCCTCCGTCTCCTCTGTCTCTTCGGTTTCTGTCTCCGGTATTTCGGTATCTACAACTGCCTCAAGCACTTCGGTTGCCGGAACTTCTTTCGTGTTCTTATCTCCACAACCGCCACATCCGGCTGCTGTTGTTGCTATTAATCCTGCGCTTAATATCATAATTCCTAATTTTTTTAAGATGTTCTGTTTCATAATCTTTCTCCAATCGTGTTTTCTGAATTTTCGTATTTGATAAAAAGAGTTATGTCCATTTTAACAATATTTACTATATCTGTAAATACATCATTTCCCACCTCCTCAATCCGGCACTTTGTCAAACACAACCGTTCTGTCCGTGCTGACTTTTCCTCTGTTTGCATTTGGATGCGTGTATTCTGCAATTATACGGATTGGTAAAAACTTCCTCATTTTCTTCCTAGCAAGCGGCATAAAATATTATGCATATTCATTACTAATAGACACAAATCACATATTTTTATAATCAAATAGACACCCTGTTGGGTGTCTATTGAGCCTTATACACACTATATCTTTCACTGCAAATTCTAATTCTGGGAATGACTATTACTCCTACTCAACTTCTTGCAAAATTGCTATGATTTCCTCTCCATATTTCTCAGCCTTTATTTTTCCAAAACCGGAAACATCCAATAATTCTTCCTTTGATTCAGGATTTTTTTCAATCAATTCTCGCATTTGCTTATCATTAAAAATGTAAAATGGTTTTACATTCTCTTTTTTACTCTGCCTTAGACGAAACACCTTTAAATTCTCCACAAGTTTTTCTACTCTATCTGTTATTTCATTATCTATGACATGACCATCTTGCGTCTCTGTTTCTAACACACTATTTTCAAGACTGCCTACAAGCTTTTCATATTTTTTTACATAATCCGCTCGTTCAGGAACATTCTTTTCCAGATAAAACTTTGCAAGCTCAAGCATATCCTTTTCACTCATGTTGAAATCATCCATTTTTTCATCCATTTGCTTGACAAAAGATATCAGCTGATCTGCACGCACTACTTGCTGCTTTATCTCTTTCGGAGCATATTTTGCATTTAAATATGTTTTTGGATTTACCAAAACTACAATTGACTTGTACATTTTATCAAAGTTCTGTTCAAACATATATTTTGATAAAATATTGTTCTTGCTTGCTTTTCTAATTTCTTTTAAAACTTGTAAATGGCGTTGATTCTGAGTAATTGGTGAGTATATTCCTTCTCTTATCTTTTTTCCTGACAATTCATATGAACGAACAAAATTTCCGCTATTATCTATCTCGATATTCCCAATTAAATTTTTACACTCAAGGACATAGACTCTCTTTCTGGTAATTACCAGATAGTCAATCTGCGCTGTCAGATTGTCTTTCTCCAAATAAATATCATGAAGAATGTACATATCCATTCCACTTGTTTTTAATTCATAGGCAACATTGTTTTCACCAATTTCACCATACTTAGCAGTTTTAATCTGCTTTTCAATTTCCTGTGCCGTTTGCGAATTTGTCCTTTCCAATAATTTCTGCAACTTGTCAATAAACTCAGCCGTATCACTTGTTTCCTTTAAAAACACTGGTCCAATTTTCTTTTGAAATAAGTTCATAGTACACTTCTCGTCTTCTACTTATCAATAAGTTTATCGTATTCTGTTACAAATGTAAACTGAAACCGGCATAACAGCAGTTAATATACTGCCATTATGCCGGTTTCACTCACTCCATACCAATATCTTCTTTTATTTACTACTTCCGAATCTCTGCAATCACATCATTTGGAATCACAAACTCCACCGTTCCCATATACATCGGTGCCACATCTCCCTCATTAAACGCAATTACAAGTTCATCATTCTCATTGAGATAAAAGGATGTCTCCTCCGTAATCGCGTTAAATCTCCATTCCTCTGGTATCTCCTCATCATCCAGCCAGTAACATACCATATCATCGGCCTCCATCTGTTCACGCATCTGTGTCTTGATATTTTCACTGATTGGCGTGATATAATCAGCCTCCACTGCAAAAAGGTCCTTCAATGCCAGACGCTCTCCGTTTGTCAAATCAATGGTGTAGAAATAATCCCACTCCACACCGCTTCCTGCTGCCTGAAAGCAGATAAGCTTTAAAGTAAAGTAGTCCTCTGTCGTTGCTATCACTTCGCTTTTTACCACGACGTCCTGATAACCGTCCTCCTGCTCAAGTCCGCTTTCAAATACAGCAACAATCTCCTCGGTTATCTCCTGAATCTCTGCATTTATCTCTTCCGTTGTTTTCTTTAAATTCGCCTGTACTTCTGTATCTGCCGTTGTACCTTCTTCTGTCCCCTGTTCGGTTGCCAATGTATCAGCCACGAGCTCCGGCACTTTAACATCAGCATTCTGACGCTCACTCTCATACTTGTAATCACGGAATGTCACTACCTCCACAAGTTTGCCAATTACAGGGATATTACTCATCGCATATGCTGTCTTTGCAGACATATTCGGCACTGCGATAAACACTGCCACCACAGCTGCCGCCGCCACAAAATTTCTCATTACTCTCTGGTTTGCTTTCATTCTCTTCTCCTTTCCTGCCTCTGCCATCCGGTGCTTCATTTTTTCCACCTGTTCCTCTGACATCTCTATTTCCCGATAGTCCTGTTTCATATTCTCCATCTTTTCTAAATCGTTTTTATTCTCTCCCATGCCTTACTACCATCCTTTCTCATTTTTCTATAAACGGCATATTTTTCTGTCTTTGCAGACTTCATGATTCCGCCTATTCACTCCCACTGCCATGCATCGGAGAGTTCCAGGCGCATTTTTTTCAATCCCCGGTACAGGCGGCTTTTAATCGTATTCACATTCTCGTCCAATATCTCCGCAATCTCTGCCAGTTTCATATCTTCAAAATATTTTAGTTCAATAACTGCCTTGTCCTCCGTTGCCAGTGCATCTAGCGCTCGTCTTAAATCTACATTTTCATAGGAATCTTCCCTTCCCTGTTCCACCATAATCTCATCCAGGGAAATTGGTCTATCCTTTTTCAGAAACCGGAAAATTTCGTTTAGCATAATCCGGTAAATCCACGTTGCTGCGTATGTCTCCTCTTTTAGCTCATCACTATGTAAAATTGCCTTATATGCCCCATTCTGCACAATATCTCCCGCATCTGCCTCATTATGTACATAGCTATATGCCAGCCGGTAATATCTATTGTAGTTTTCTAGTAGCAACTTCTCTATCTGCTGCTCTTTCCTGTCCTTCCCGAATGAAAACATTTGCACCAGCACCTCCTTTGTTGTTTTCTATTAATTAGACCCTGTAAGTCTCCAAAAAGTTTCATCTTATCCAGAAATTTCTTTTATTATATTAAAATAATTTTCTGTTTACCAGTATGCAAAGAAAGCCGCATCCCAATGGATTTTCCCATCAGGATGCGGTATTCTCTCTCTTATTAATGCTGTTTTACACACTCTTCACGCACTGTGAAAACTTCTGCTTTGCATTCTGCACCTTATTATTCTCAGCATCCGGTGTCGGATAATATCCTCTCTCGTGCATCATGCGAAACACATCCTCCTGAATGCAGTGTTCCTGTTCTAAGCAGTGAAGAATCGTCTCCCTCACATTATTATGAACACACTCATTTGCAAAGGTATTATAATTGTTTGTAGCTGTCTTCTCCGCGGTCAACGCATCCGCCAAAATTTCTTTGTCTGTATAAATCTGTTCTGTCATACTGTCCTCCTGCCTACAGCTGCGCATACAATGCGTTAAAATGTCCCTGATGTTTGTTTGAAATCTCTGTGAACTTCGCACTGATTTCCCGATCCTCTGTATGCTCAGCTAACATCTGAAACTTTTTAATTAGAAGTTCCTCCTCAGTCAATAGGTCATTCAAGGCTGACAATTCTTTTTCCGATAACTGACTCATGTGTTCTACCTCCATATCTGATATTCTTCGCGAATATAGTATGTTCCACATGATTGTTAATTATTCAGACTCTCTTTTCTCCTTATTCTTATTGCAGATGTTTGACAAAAGCTGATACATAGCTGACTGTTGCAGTGGGCGTTCCATGATATAGTCAACTCCGGCACTTTTCATTTCTTCATCAAGTATCCCCTCTTCATTTGCTGCACACGCGATTGTCATGCACTCTGATGGAAATACATCCCGTATCTCACGAACAAACTTAGCAGCGTTCGGTATGCACGAATTTACCAGACAAACATCATACCTATCTTCATTCAAATGCGCCTTGCGCAAAGTCTGCACTGCAAGTGCACTGTTGACTGCTATATCGCATGAAACTCCAAGGCGTGCCAAAAATGTTGTATAATACTGTCTCGACAGTTCATCGTCATCTACCAGAATTACCCGCATGCTCATCAGACTCCTACCACCTTGGGCTTCATTCTCCTGAACTTTTTCCTGCTCCGATACTGCGATTCTATCTCTGTCCGGCTTCAGTTCCTCGAAACTTCCTGCAACAAGCCTGTCCATCATACGTCTGCAATACAGTGGTTCCTGAAACTTTTTCTGTCGCATTACCTGACCATACATATACTTTTGTACGATGTTATGTACACGTTTCCTGATAACTGCCGGTTCACTTGGCGAAAAAATAAAGTCATCTGCCCCCATTTCCAACATGGCAAGTTCCAGATTTTCATCTACAGCTGTCTTTACGATAACCGGAATCTCCCGCAATGCACTGTCCGCTTTCATCTGTGCCAATACGCCTGCTCCATCCAAAACAGGCATATACACATCCAGAATTACAACATCTATTCTTCGCAGTTGCAAAATCTCTAACGCTTCCCGTCCATTTGTTGCCGTAACAACTTCATATTCTTTCTCGAACATCATGCACATAGAGGCTCGGTTTACCTCCAAATCATCCACTATCAACATGACCAAGCTCTTCCTCATGCCTTACCTCCGTTAATTGTAGAATTTTCGTGACTATTCAGTCTTCTAAGAATAATTTTCATTAACTAGATTATACCTTATTCTGTATGTTTTGGAATGAAATCTTTGCAGATTTTTAACAAGTACACAGCCTGTCGATTCTCTTCCACAAAATTCGACAAAAAAAGCAGCATCCAAAAGAATGCTGCTTTTCATGCTCCTCATCATCCGTAAATCATACTGTCCAAAACAAAATACATCTGTTTGATGTCTACCGGCTTACTTAAATGCGCGTCCATACCTGCCTCGAAAGATTTGCGGACATCCTCTTCAAAGACATTAGCTGTCATGGCAATGATCGGAATATGCAGACTGTCTTCCCTGCCGGCACTGCGAATCTTTTTGGTTGCTTCAAGTCCATCCATAACCGGCATACGAATATCCATTAAAATCACATCATAGTAACCCGGCTCATGGTTTGTATAAGCTGCCACGCCCTCTTCACCGTTTAGTGCAACTTCTACCTCAAGGTTCTTATGTAATAAGATGTTCTTCGTAATTTCTATATTAATCTCATTGTCCTCAACTAAAAGTGCACGCTTTCCGGTAAAGTCATAATCCATATTCTCAGACTTACTGCGCTTGCGGGCGCTCTCCTCGTCATCTGCCACCCGCTCCAGCATAATCGTGATTACAAATGTTGAGCCCTTTCCCTTCTCACTGTAAGCATCAATTCTGCCATCCATGAATTCAATAATATTCTTAGCAATGGCTAGTCCCAAACCCGTACCACCATTCAAAGTTGTATTGCGATTGCCTTCCTGCTCAAATGGATCAAAAATGTATGGTAGAAACTCTTCTTCAATACCGATTCCATTGTCACGTATCTCAATGCGAAGTGTTGTCGTTGTATCGGTATCCTGCATTTTTTCAACAATAAAATCTACTTTTCCCTCAGTCGGTGTAAACTTCACTGCATTTTCCAGTATATTATAAAGTGCTTTGCGAAGCTTGACTGCATCAAAAGAATACTTCTGTCTGAAATCGCCTCTTTTCTCCATTGAAAAAAGAATATCCTTATTCTTCGCTTTCTTAGCGATACCCTGTCCAAGTTCCTCAAAGAAATCATCCAACTCAATATCTTCCTGTATCAATGCGACATTACCGCTCTCTATCTGAGATAAATTTAAAATATCATTGATAAAAGAAAGTAAAAAATGTGCTGACACATTAATCTTCGTCAGGTTCTCTAATACCTGTTTTTCATTATCCGCATGCTCACTCGTCAAATAAGACAAGCCAATAATCGAGTTCATCGGTGTACGAATCTCATGACTCATACGTTCTAAGAACTCGTTCTTCTCCTGATTCGCATGACGAGCATCCATAAGTGTATGGTACAAACGCTCCTTTTGGTTCTGCTCTTCCTCATAACTGTCCGTCACATCGCGACGTACAAAGACAATCGTATTCTTATCGCCCTTATGATAAGAAATCCTCATCTCTTTTCTATGATATTTCCCACCACACAGAAGACGGTAGGAAACGACAAAATGTTCCTTATTTTCTAATTCTTCCTGAATGTACGGAATCGAAAACTGTTTTGTACAGTACTCTCTGTCTTCCGGATGTACATACACTGGTATAGCATTCTGATTCACTTCTTCGTAATTGCCACAGGCAGGAGGCATAACGTCAGCGTTCTCATTTGTAATAATCACTCTGGCTTCTCTTGTATTTACATCTACATAAGTAATAAAATCCAATTCAGTACGCAGTACACTTTCCAGTATTTCCTGCTCTTTTTCCTTCTTAGATTCTCCCATTTTTATCTCCTATACCAAACATACAAACTGCAGCATTGTTTATTATACCAACATTTTCGCGACTTTCCAATATTTTTTTGTAGTTTAGCAAAATGCATTTGAACTTTCTCTCATAATCACAGGAACAGTATATGTGTTGCCAGCAGGAACATAGCAGCGTAGTATGTGGCCAGATTAAAAATATGTACCGCTATCCCTTTTCGCTTCTGGAAATACAAAAAAATAATCGACACATCCGACACAAAAAACAGTATGCTTCCCACAGCAATCATCAGGTGTGCTGCCGTCGGCTCACTCCATGCCAGATGCTGTCCTTTCGCCAAAAACAACGCCACAAAAAAAGCATACAAAATCATAAATGGCTTCATTCTGCCTGTATGTATGTCCTTGCGCGATACCAGATACCAGGTAAGGCACACTGCAAGTATCGGAATTATCAGGTCATATATAACAAGCGGCTGTATAGAGCAAAGCCATCTCACAAAGCACAGATGCCCGGACAGAAACACTCCAACTCCAAGCAAAAAATGCATACGCTTCCTCTGCCTGTTGTATAAAGCCATGAAAACATCCCCGACAAAACAGAATAATATTCCCGGCAGCATCAGCCAAAAAGAATGTACCTCCCCTGATATGTACGTTGATATCAAAAACACTGTCACAAATGCTGCACTGTTCAATATCTTTGCTTCAAGATAATATTTCTTTTTCCATTCCGGGCGGCATACCACCGCCATAATCACTGCAAATACCAGTATGCATCCGCTCAGCATTCCAACAAACATTCCATATATCCCCTTTATATGAGCTTTCTAAGTCCTTTCGGATAATGATTCTTCATCACACCACCGGCAAGCTTTCCCCAGCCGATGCTATATCCATCTACCGTAATCAGATACCAGCCTTTTTCCCCTTCCCACGGAAATGTCTCTCCATTTAGATATCCGCGGATTTCCCGTCCTTCGGCTGACAAGTCAGCCACACGACACGCATATTCCGCGCGCAGTGCCAACGCAAACGCATGCGACGGCTCGAATCTGTTTTTTTTGATAGTTCCCAGATGAAGTCCCGGACGCAGCACCTTAAGTCCCTTTACCGCAGGCATTCCCTCAGGAATCTGGTAAAGCTGTTCTCCAAATGTCAGATACTTTCCCATAAATTGCTGCATCATCTCCGGTTTTAGTGCTTCTTTGACAAAATCCAGATATTCCACACAGCCTTTTCCGGCTATTTTGCACGCGCGCTCAGATAATCCCTCCTCCAGTCCGTTCTTACACCATCCAAACTTCGCATGTTCAATATTTCCTGCCTTACGCAATACAGCCAGATAATGCCCCTCACCCTTTATGTGATGCGGCCATAGACGAATCGTGTCGGCAAGCTCCGGCAAATCCGCTTTTCCCCACTCCGGTACACCGGATTGCATTCCCTCTGCCAGCTTCACTTTCTCGATACCAAACTCCGGATGTTTCTCCAAAAAACGACTGATGCTCCCCTCATTCTCTGCCGATGCAAATGTACAAGTAGAGTAAACCAGTCTGCCTCCCGGAGAAAGCATACCTGCTGCACAATCCAGTATCTCATCCTGACGCTCAGCACACATCTGCACATTTGAAAGACTCCACTCCTCGCAAGCCGCTTCATTCTTGCGGAACATTCCCTCGCCGGAACACGGAGCATCCACCATAATCCTTGTAAAATATTCAGAAAAATGCTCTGCAAGTCTCTGCGGTGTTTCGTTTGTCACCATCGCATTGCGGATTCCCATGCGTTCTATATTCTCCGACAAAATCTTTGCACGTGCCGGATGTATCTCATTACAAACCAATACTCCTCGTCCCTGCATCTCGGCTGCAATCTGCGTACTCTTACCGCCGGGCGCAGCACAGAGATCCAGAATACGCTCGTCTGCCATATCCAACTCGCACGTATCTGTCGCAGACGCCTCCGACACACATTGACTATCTGTGCTATATGTTATCAATGGCTGCATCAGATATTCTGCCGGTGCTGCTGCACTTGGCTCCTGAATATAATAGACTCCTGCCTCGTGATACGGATGCTTGCCCGGCGCATCTGCCGCCCCATAGTAAAATCCATTCTTCGTCCAGCAAACAGGTTCCAGTTCAAATGTCGTCTGTGTCAAAAACTGTTCTTTATCTGCCTTTAAGGTATTGATACGCAATGCCTGATAGCGCTGCATATCATAACTTGCCAGAAATGCCGGATATTCCTCGCCCAGCATTTCTTTCATTCTATCTAAAAAGTCCTGTGGAAGCATATTCTATTCTCCTTTTTGACACCGGACATCGCTACATCCTGTATCTTTTTAACCGCTTCCACTATATCATTTTTCCGTCTATGTGTAAACTATCGTGCCTGTCTCATCCTCATTTAAAATTCCTTGTCAAAATGTCACTCTTTTCAAGGAAATCTTCCACCGTATAAAATCCCAATTTTTCAATCAATTCCAATACATACGGATTCTCTAATGGTGTCTGGTAAGCTGCCTGTGCCCCGTACTGATTTACCCGTTCCCGCGCTGCATCCTTATCTATAATTGCTCTTGGTCCTCCAACACATCCGCCTTCGCACGCCATTCCTTCATAAAAATTTGCCGAAAACTCACCTTTTTTTATTTGCTCAATCATCTTCCTGCACGCCATCACGCCGTCTGCCTGCTGTGGCTGTACCATAATCGCACGTTCCGGATGTAGCTGCTCCACCGTCTTTTTCACTGCCTCGCTGACACCGCCGGTGCGTGCGTAGATTCTTCCCGCCATGGAAGAATGCTCTTTCTCATCCTCCTGCATCTCTGCCGGATTTATATCAACAGCCTCGAACAATTCCTTCATCTCTCGAAATGTCAGCACATAATCAACAGCATCCGCTATATCCGGTTCTTTTGCCTCCTTCTTCTTGGCAATGCAAGGTCCTACAAATACAGTCACCGCTTCCGGATGAATCTTTTTCACCGCACGCCCTGCCGCAATCATAGGTGAAACCGCTCCCGGAACATGCGGCACAAATTCTCCGTAAATGTCGCGTATCATTGCAATCCACACCGGGCAACAGCAACTCGTCAACTGAAAGTCTTCTTTGCTCGTGACATGTGCATCAAATTCCAATGCTTCTTTCAGTGTCAGAATATCCGCAAACACTGCCACCTCGACCATACCTAAAAATCCCACCTTTTTTAATGCCGCACGCACTTTCCCCGGTGTCACTGTATCACCATACTGTCCCATAAATGCCGGTGCAATCAACGCATACACTTTTTTCTCCGGCTGACAAAGCACATCGATAACCTCCGCCACATCTGCACTTAACTGTTCTCTTGGTAATTTGCATGAGCATACCTCACAGGTACGCATCTGCTTTTCATATCTATCCGCATTTAGTAGACAGTCCATCTCATAGGTATTCTCCCAGCCTTCCAGCTTTCGTCCTTTCGCCTCTTCCTGTTTCTTCACATTTTCGTATAACTCACGCATTGTTGTCATTTCTGCCACCGCCTTCGCACTTTTACACATATTATGCGAAAAAACCGCGCACAATATGTGCGCGGTGGTCTAAAACCAATGCATTATATTTGTAATAGCTTTCGCTTTCGCAAATATCTCATCATTCTGCATCTCCAGATAAAGTTCCAGTCCGGCAACTTCCTCCTCAGAGAATCCCTGATTCTTCGTCACCTTACATTCCGGCAGACTTGCTTCTGCGATGTCAGTTCCCCGCTCAAAGCGAACCAGCACATGACGACGTCCTTGCTTTGCAATAATTCCCGAATGTGTCATCCTCATTTCTTCACTCTTATCCATACTGCAAGTCTCCTTCCTCCTATATTTTTCATTGTAACGATTTTCCCTTGAAGTTTCAACAAGTTCCCCCTATAAAAGCTGTACATTACTCTCATGAAATTGTTTCTATTTCCAAAATTAGGTCTATACCAAAAAATTAATGCTCCATTTCCTAATTTCTCCTAAAAATGCATCCTTTCCATCCTAAAAATCTTCCATTTTAGGTCTATACAAGAAAATGTATCCTATGGATACACAAAAAGCACCTTTTTTGTATCTAGTAATCATATTTTTTCGTATAGACCTAAATGGCGCAACGACTCAATTACATTTCTCTATTGCAAAATAATCTGTCCATCCAGAAGATAATTACGGCTTTTTTCGTTATTCTGTTGATAAGCTTCCAGCAGCGCGGTATTTTTCTCGTTCACTTCCTGCTCCAATTCTCTCGCCGAGAGGAGGTTACATCCCGCGCCGCGGATAATAATCTGTTCCAGGCCATCAGAGGTTGCAACCGTAACATTATATTTACGTCCATGTTCATGCGCAAACTTCTCAATATATTGGTCAGCAGTCTCCGCTTCCTTCGTATAAACCACATGGATGTTGTGATAATCAAAAATCTCCGTCTGATGACCGGAAACACGATACGCATCAAATACAACAATCAGATGACACTGGCGGATTCCCTGATAGTTGCTCAAAATATCCAAAAGCTTTCCCCTCGCGCTGCCAATATTGATTGCCGCCAGTTCCTTTAAATCCTGCCATGCGAAAATAATATTATAGCCATCCACAAGAAGATATTCCTCCGTTTTCGCTTTCGGCTGATAATTTCTCACAACCGGAGCTGTTACGGTATTCTCGTGCTTGTGATACTTCCATCCTTTTTTCTCAGAAGAGGAATTTCCGCGCTTATTGGCATTGTATGTCTGATTCAAAATCTTATCAATCTCATCCGTTCCAAGCCACACTTCTTCCTCGCCCGCCAAATGCGCCCGTCTCGTCTCCGGCAAAATCTTATCCGGCATAAAAGTCTCTGCATCCGTACTCTCCTCAAAACAGCTTGGCAGATGCATATAGTCCGGCACCTCATTCCACGGTACAACAAATCCCGCTCCATGTGCACAGAATACAGAATCCGGCGTGTGCTCTACATCACGCTCCGGCTCATAACCGATTGCCGCAACCACCTCTTCGGTGTTGTGACATGGCAGATAGCCTTTATTGGTCGTAATCAGTCGCCCCTGTCCCTTCGTGTAAGAAATCAGTTCCTTTTGATAATTCTTCATAGCCGCAACCGGAGCATATCCCGTCAGACGACGTGTTCCTTCTGCTGTATCCAGCACGCCCTGCACGCCATCCTCCCAGTCTGCATCATAAGCAATCGTTCCATGCATCCGCTCAATATCCGTCATTGCTCTGCCGACTGCACTCTCCGGTACGAAAAGTACAAAATCATAATACGGCTCTAACAGCACCGCCTCCGCCTGCATCAGTCCCTGCCGCACGGCGCGGTAAGTTGCCTGTCTGAAATCTCCGCCCTCTGTATGTTTCAAATGCGCTCTTCCAGAAACCAACGTAATCTTCATATCCGTGATTGCCGCACCTGTCAACACACCAATATGCTCACGCTCCTCCAAATGAGTCAAAATCAAACGCTGCCAATTCTTATCCAACACATCCTCACTGCAATCTGCCGCAAAAATCATTCCGCTGCCCGGCTCTCCCGGCTCAAGCTTTAGATGTACCTCCGCATAATGACGCAGCGGCTCAAAATGTCCGACACCTTCTACAACATCAGCAATCGTCTCTTTGTAGACCACATGTCCGTCACCAAATTCGACTTCTACATCATATCGCTCCTTAATCAGACTTTTTAACACCTCTATCTGCACTTCGCCCATCATCTGTACTTGAATCTCACGCAATTTTTCATTCCAGACAATGTGCAGTTCCGGCTCTTCCTCTTCCAACATCCGAAGCTTCGGAAGCATTACCGCCGGATTCATCCCCTCCGGCAATATAATCTCATAATTTAATACTGGTTCTAATATCGGCATATCAGATGCCACCTCTGCTCCTAATCCCTGCCCCGGATAGGTAGCATTTAATCCGGTAACTGCACAGACACATCCCGCCGTAAGCTCATCCACTGTCTCGTATTTCTCGCCGGAATAGATACGAATCTGGTTTACTTTTTCTTCCCAGACCAAATCCTCCTGTGCCCCATGCACACTCTTTTTTTCACCGGAGAGCACTTGTTTTACCGAAAGCTTTCCGCCTGTGACTTTCAGATACGTCAGACGATTCCCCTGCTCGTCCCTTGCAATCTTAAACACTTTCGCGCCAAACTCCTGCGGATACACAGGCTCTTTTATCAATTTCACAAAGGAGTCCAGAAACTCTGTCACGCCTTCCATCTTAAGTGCTGAGCCAAAAAAACATGGAAACAGCCTCCGCTTGGCAATCAGCTCCGCAATGACCTGTTCTTCTACGGCTCCGGTTTCAAGATACCGCTCTAATACTGTTTCCTCGCACATTGCAACGCTCTCATAGAACTCATCCGCATCCTGATTTGAAAAATCGATACAGTTCTCATCCAAAACTTTACACAGTTCTGAAAGCAACCGTTCTCTATCCGTTCCCGGCTGGTCCATCTTATTTACAAATATAAAAACCGGTATCTCATAACGGCGCAACAGTCTCCACAGCGTCTTTGTATGCTCCTGCACACCATCCGAACCACTGACTACCAGAATCGCATAGTCAAGCACCTGTAATGCCCGCTCCATCTCCGCAGAAAAATCCACATGCCCCGGCGTATCTAAAAGTGTCAAAACAGCTTCCGGCAATTTGATAACCGCCTGCTTGGAAAAAATTGTAATTCCACGTGCACGCTCCAAGGCATATGTATCCAAAAAAGCGTCGCCGTTGTCCACGCGTCCTGCTTTTCTGATATTCCCACTCAAATAGAGCATCGCCTCCGATAAGGTTGTCTTCCCCGCATCTACATGTGCTAATACTGCGGTGCAGATATTCTTCTGATTACTCACATCCATTCTCTCCTCTGCTAATTTTGATGAGACTGTCATACAATTAACATTCTTACTGTGCATAGTTTTCTATGTGCGCCAGACTCACAGCAATATCCTGCGATAGCGGTTCATGCACGCAAAAATTTCCTGTCTGCGCGGCATCGCAAGTCCACACGGGAGGTAGCTGCTCTCGCACACTGCTGCCATTCCCTTTTTTTCCATAACCTGCTCTAGTTCATTCACGCACTCCGTCAATGTAAGTCTGCCGTCAAAAATATGACACTCCGCATATTTTAGTAAATATGCCAACGCTGCCAACTGCTCACTGTCCACCAATTGCTCCACATAGCGCACATCAATCGTATCGCGGTTGATAGAGATTCCGTCTCTTCCCATTGTCTTTATCTTCATACGGCTGTCCTCGCGAAATGCGCGGTCAGCTCTCGGACATCTCGCCTCAGAAGGCTTCTCTTTTTCCGGAGTCGGCACTTCCGGCATCGGAAAACGTCTCGCTTCGTTTTTTGCAAATTCCGTAATCTCCACAGGTTCATACTGGTTCATCTGAATGATACAGTCTGCCTTGTGAAAATACGAACCGGAACTACCTGCCACGAGTACCGTAGAAATGCCATAGTCCTCATACAATTCCCGAATACGGTCTATAAACGGTGTGATTGGCTCATCCTCGCGATTAACCACACGCTGCATCAATTCATCACGAATCATGAAATTCGTAGCGCTGGTATCCTCATCAATCAAAAGTACCTGCGTACCCGCCTCCAGCGCCTCTATCACGTTCGCTGCCTGCGAAGTGCTTCCGCTGGCATCCTCCGTGCAAAATGCTTTGGTATCCTTTTTATTTGGCAAATTACTGATAAACATGGAAATGTCCACCTTCTTGATACTTCTGCCATCCTCAGCGCGGATTTTCATTGCTGTGTCGTCCGTGATAACGTACTCTCTCCCATCACCTGCGACATGATTATACACACCAAGTTCCAATGCCTTTAGAAGCGTAGATTTTCCATGGTAGCCTCCGCCCACAACAAGCGTGATGCCCTTTCGGATTCCCATTCCCCGGATTTCTCCGTAGTGCGGCAATACGAATGAAACTTCAAGTTCCTCTGGCGATACAAATTCGACAGCATCCTTCATCGGTCTGCCGGACACGCCGGACTCGCGCGGCAGAATCGAGCCATTTGCCACAAATGCGCACAAATCCTGCTCACTTAAATGCTCTCTGATATACTGCTGGTCCTCCGCCAAATCTGCTGTCTGCGTCACTTTCTTTGCATCTAATGCTGCATACATCAGGCTCTTTGACACACATACCGGAACAAACTCAAAAAAGATTTTCTCCAACTCTCTGGAATTGACCGTGCGCCCATTTGCCGGAAAGCCCACCTCAAAGCGCAGTACAATATCCCCACTTTTTTCATCCATCTGACATGCCGTGCGCTCTAAAACCTCCTGCCCCGGATGGCTGACTGCAAGCAGACCGCTTTTACCGGAACCTTTTGCCTTAAAAGAAACTTTTTCTAACTCTCTGCCAAACTGACGGAGCAGATAGTCACAAAGCGCCAATCGTCTGCATCTCATCTGATAGTGCTCTGCCGGAAACTTTGCCACACTTCCCTTTACGTGTACACTGACCTTAGAAGGAGACGCAAAAGGGTCTCCCTGCACATGGTCGATGGAAAGCACATATTTTCCAAAGTCATAGCTACCTCTGGTATCCTTATATGCCGGATATCCTTTATGGTCAATGCGCTGTAATATATTTCTTAACTCTGTCTGTGACTGCATCTCTTCTCGTATCCTCTCTTACTATTGTTCTGTCATAAAACATTTCCTTAAGTTTAGCATTTCATGTCTCTTTTTTCAATGGTACTGAATCTGTGTCATTCCGCCAAGCAAAATCCCGATATTATCCCTGTATATCTGTGAAAACTGCGACATTGGAAGCGGATTTCCCCCGCGTCCCACTTCTATCGTATAGCCAGGTCTGTTGTACTCCTGTATAAACCAGTCCTTATAGCCTGCATATCCCGACACCTGCGGAGTTTCCTCCACCGTGTAACCACTGACTTCGCCAAAGTACTGTGCAATCTCATACGAACGTTCCGGCTCATAATTCAGATACTTCCAGTAAATGACCTCACCCTGTGTGTGATAAGCTAAAATCAGTCGAAAATCATGCGCCCTTGTAAACTCATACACTGCGATGCTCTCCGGCGCTGTAAGCGGTGCCGGTCCCACATAATCGCGCGGTGCCGGGCTTGTGTAGCCCTGCGCATACTTAATCTCTTTAGCATTCTCCCAGCCCGCCGGGAACTGAAGATTCAAGTCAATTCCCTCGATATTTGCTTTCCAACCCGTCGGAAACGGAATTGCCGGATACGCTTCCGCAATATCTCTTGCATTACGATAATATATTCCATTCGTCAAAAGCCCGTTTACAAGGTCTACTCCATCCGGGTTTACCATCGGCACCAGATAAAGCTGATACTCCGAAAATAGTTTTTGTGCAGACACACCATAGAGTTCTCCTCCATTTTCATAAGCCCTTGCATATTCCTCTGCAAACTTCAGCAGAATCGGTGTAGTAATACTCTCATTTGCGTGAAAAGAAGCATTATAAAACACCTGTTTTTCGCCACTTCCTATGCGTATATAAGAAATCTTCCTTCCCATGACACTCTTCCCGATACTTCCTGTCTGCAAAAACGGATAACGATTCGCAAGTCCCTCAGTCACATAACGATTTAAAAGTGATGTATATGGCACCTCCGTAGATACAATCGGGAAATCATAAAGTGCACCATTCTCTGCCGCTCCTGTCAGGTACGGTACCAACTGTGTCCACACCGCATCATTCACAGCACACATCTGCCTTTTCCCCGTAAAAGTCTGTAATGCGATGCAAGTCTCATTTCCAAAAATTCCGTCCAATGCAATCGCATATCCGGCACGTTGCAATGCCAGCTGTACATACGAGACAAGGATTCCCCTGTCACCCAGATATAAATTTTTCAATGCTCTTACCTTTCCAACAATTCTTTCACAATCCTGTCATTCCATCTTATGCAGAGAAATTGTCAAAATATGTGTGCTGCGCGCAGTGCTTTTATACAATAGGACGTAATTTTCTATTGCATAAAAAATGAAGCTGCTTCACCAACAATTGGGTGTAACAGCCTCATAAACTCCTGATTAACGCTCCATTTTTCCATCACGTATAAGCTTTACAAATGCGTCCACAAGCATAGGGTCAAACTGTGTTCCTTTGTTGCGCTGCAGCTCAGCAATCGCATACTCCTTTGACAGCGCCTCCTTATATGCACGCTTTGAAGTAATTGCATCATAACTGTCACACACTGCAAGTATACGTCCCAACAATGGAATTTCCTCTCCCTTTAAGCCTCTTGGGTAACCATTGCCATCATATCGCTCATGATGCGCCAGAACAGCAGGTATCACATAATCCATATTCGGCAAATGATGAATCATCTCTGTAGAATTCACAACATGAGTTTTCATAATCTCATATTCTTCATTCGTGAGTTTTCCCTGCTTCTTTAAAATGCTCTCAGGGATACCAATCTTACCGATGTCATGCAAAAGTCCGGCTTCCTTTACCGTACGAACTTCATTGCTGTTTAATCCGATTGCCTTAGCAAGCAGCACCGCATCTGCTGATACATGACAAGAGTGTTCAAATGTGAAGGAATCCTTCGCGTCAATCGCCGCTGTAAGCGCATATATCGTTGGTGCCACCTGTTCATATGCCTTATCATCCCGCACAGCACTCTCTAAATCTCCGTCTGCATCATCAAATATCTCCACCCGGTTCTTGCCATTCTTTTTTGCAAAGAATGCTGCACGTTTTGCCTGCTTTAATTGTTCTTCAGCTGTAGTTGCTGCCATTTCCGGATAACTCGCAATACCAATGCTTAAGGTAATCGGTTGTGTTACCTTTGGTTTTGTTTCATCCTCGGTTCCTATACGCTTCTGAATCTGTAAAGCCAGAATGCGAAGCTTATCCTTATCCACACAACGTGTAAAAATCACAAATTCATTGGAGCCTAAACGGAACGTTGCCCCCTCCTGTCCGATTACTTCACGCATCTTGACTCCGCACCAGCGTAGAATATCATCACCGCATTTTTCACCATAAAGTTCATTGAAAAGCTTAAAATCATCTATGTCCATAAAGATAAGCGCCTGTTTGCCATCTTTCTGCCAATACTTCTTTGTAAAATCCTTATAGTAAGAACGGTTATAAAGTCCGGTCAGTTCATCATGGATTGTCATCTGGTATACTTCCTGATATATACCTGCATTCTTAAGACATACTGCTGCATACGCGCCAATCTGCTGATAACATTCCTCCTCTACATAGCTCATTTTAATTCCATTGATTAATTTCAGATAAATAAAGCCCATAAGCTCGCCATCATATTTCAGCAATACAATCTCCTGCCGTTCGATTGTCTGCGGCGATTCTACCTGCAGAATCAGCTCATGCTGCTCCGCTGTGCTAAGTTCCTTCTCCGTATGGCTCATGCGCACTATCTCGTAATTCTTGTCATGTTTAGTTTTTTTTGCAAAAATATAGATTTCTGCCTCTATCTCTAACTGTTCAATCGCATCAATGACCTTGTCATAAATATCATCCTCACTAAATAAGGACGCGGTCTCTTTCTGAAAACTTCGAACCTTTTCAAACTTTTTCAGGCGTCTGTTCTCCATCATTCGTTCCGCAATTTTAAATGCTGTCCAGAAAACACAGATACTCCACATCATCAGACCAACGGAAATGATTACGAAATCACCTACCGCACCATCCGGCAGCCACTCTGTCTTATCCAGCCTCATCGATATGTAGCACAAAGGGATAACATCAAGTACCAGTGCCGACATATAGATAATTCCTGTCTTCATACGATAAGACCACTCAAAGGAATATTCCTCATACATAACATACGCCATACACAAGGACATAATTACCCCGCCAACTTTATCATATGGGAATACATCACCTGTAACAAACTGCAAAATAACCCCCAGATAAATAAACAGTATTCCAACCAACAGAGGAGACAGCTTTCTCCTCAGCGTCATATCTCCATTGATTTTCACATGTGCAAGATATGTCACATATATCAGCATCAGTATTTCAATTAACACCAACACCCATGCGCTCGGACTAATTTCATACACAAACGCCGTACTACCGTCCATACGTGTAACCGGAGTCGGTGCATCCATTATCACACCAAAAAGTCCATTTACCACTACGCCTGCTACCGTAAGTATCCCCCATTGCTTCAACATTCCATATTTAGGAATATTCAGAATACAGAACAAAAACGCATATAACGTAATCGGCAGCAGCAGCATTCCAAGCAATGCAGTCTGAAACCAGAACTCATATCCCGGGCTCAGCTGAATGCACATCAAAACAGAGCCTGCCGTCCAAATCAGACATGCCAGTATAACCAGTTGAAAAATATATACGGACTTCGCTCTTTTCGCATTCAAAAAAGAAAAGAACAAAAATATGTAACAACAGAGTGCTACAACCGGAACACTAATAAACAGATTATTCATGCTCACATCCACCTCCTTACATTTACGAGGTTTCATAACTCTTTTACTTAAAAGTATCGACAATATACTACTCATAATTGTATCATATCAATGCCTCAAATTCCAGAATATGGATGTGAGTTTTTACACTTTTTTATCCCTCACGTGGCAAAGCTGCAGCTACACAAAGCGTTCCCCAGCCAAGCTGCTGATTCGGCCACTCCATATTTCCTGCCATCTGTCCTGCATGAGAAATGTCACGTCTTGCACCGCGTATCAAATATGCTTTTAATTTTTCTCCATAGAGATACAAATCGTTTCCTCGAACAATGCCCCACTCCTGTAAAAGCGCCGCCCCTCCCGCAACAAACGGTGTTGCCATGGAGGTTCCGGTCCTAACCGCATAACCGCCTCCCGGTGCACAGGAAGTAATCTCTACGCCGGGTGCCGCTATATCCGGCTTTACCTGATTCGTCTCCCTGGTATACCCCCTCCCTGAAAAAGATGCGGGCTGATTAAATCTGGCATCATATGCGCCAACCGTGATAACCTTTGATGCTGTAGACGGAATCGTAAGCGTCGTATCCTCCGTCGGATATAAAAAACCGGTTCCTGTATTTAAGATCCCACCGGACGGAAGCCACATATTGTAGTTTCCCACCACAATGCGCTGCGGCAGAAGCCGTATCTCCCAGACACCCGCATCTATATAATCATTTACAGGAATAAAATCAAGAAATATTTCCTGATAAGGACTGTATGGACTCGGCGTTCCATAGTATAGCAAAATCTGTGTATTTTCCACCGCAAAACGCTGTGTGCCCTGTACCTGCCCAATCGGTCCCACCACTCTCCCATCCGGGTGTACGACCGCTACTGCCATCTCATCTGCATAAGACTTCCAAATTTGCAGATTCAGTGACGTTTCATACGCACGGACTGCAAATTCCACACGCTCCTCCTGCCCCATTATGACTGTTCCGGATGTGTGTACCGCAGATGCTCCTTCATTACCACTGCCTATCACAATCGAAGTCTTCCAACGATTTGCCATATCATCCAGATAAGTCTCTATCAGCGATGTACCGGAATGTCCGCCATAATTATTTCCAAAGCTTAAGTTCAGTGCCAGCGGCTTTCCATATTCCTGTGCTCTGCGGATACAGTAATCCACTGCCTGCATCAGCTCGGTTGTACGCGGAAATCCTCCCTCGCGGGGTGTACCAAGCTTGACAACCAGCAACTCACTCTCATATGCGACACCGCGGTATCTGCCCTGTGATGCCCGCCCGTTTCCCGCTGCAATGCCCGCCACATGCGTCCCATGTCCGGAAAGGTCACGGCTCGGACAGATTGCAAACCTTCTCTGTTCCGTTGGCTGGCTTAACGCTTCATTTATCGTTTCCTGTGAAAATTCACTTCCGAGGAAGTAACCTACCGGCGGCATTCCGGGTATCGTCTGGTCCCACAAGCTTAAAATTCTCGTCGTGCCATCAGGATTGCGAAAATCGGGATGCGCATAATCAATTCCCGAATCTATCACCCCTATAATACAGCCCCTTCCGCTAAGATTTCTTCTGTCCCCAATTTCCTGTACACGCCCTTCCTGCTGCCCCGGCAATCTCCCCTGTGCTTCCTCCGGCTGCTGCTTCGGCATTCTCTCCTGCTGCCCCGGCAGTGCTCCTGTCTGCAACTGTGTAATGCAGGAAGCCCTTCTGCCTGTATCTACTGCGAAGAAAAGACTTTTGGGTTTCTCCATATATTCAATCTGCGGCAGCCCTGCCACTGCCTGCACGATGAATTCCGGCAATACCAATATTGCGTATTCATTCTGCAACTTTGTCACTTGAATCCGTTCATACTCATCCGGAAAGTTTTCCTGCAAGAGCGCCTGCAGTTGTTCTGTCGTTCCGCCAGACTTTATGATTACCTCCCACGTGCGCTCTGCCGCATTAAATCCCACCTTTAGCTCCAGAGATTTTTCTCGTTCCTCATTTGTGGCATCCAATGCAAGATTCAGCATATTTTCTATTTTTTCACTGTTCATACGCCCTCCTGTTCTCCTATCAGCATATGCACTGCCTCGTCATTTTACATCTTAAAACATCATTCTGACTGCATCTGCATATACTATTGACAGACTTGCATTTCCCATTTAAGGAGTGCATAAAAGGAGTAATCAACAATGTGTGGAATTTCCGGATTTTGTAACTTTGAGCAAAATTATTTACAAGCAAAAGAACCCTGGGAACATGTATTAGACGAAATGCACAAGAAGCTTTCCCACCGTGGCAGCGACAACTCCGGTATCTATATCAACAAGCATATCGGGCTTTCCCACGCCCGCTTAAGCATCCGTGATATCAAAGGCGGAACACAGCCTATGGTGCGCTATCGGGATGCCAATCCATGTGCGATCGTCTACAACGGAGAAATCTATAACACCGATGAGCTTATCCCTGAGCTGAGAAAAGCCGGATATGTCTTTGAAACAACCTCTGACACCGAGGTTATTCTCTATGCCTATATGCACTATGGCACAGGCTTTGTCTCACGTCTCAACGGTATTTTTGCCTTTGCCATCTGGGATGAAAGCAAAGAAACACTGTTGCTCTACCGTGACCGCGCGGGCATCAAACCACTTTTTTATGCCATTAAAAATCACACACTAATCTTCGGTTCTGAGCCAAAAGCACTTTTTTGTTACCCATCCTATAATCCCAAAATCAACCTGCAAAGTCTCCAGGAAATACTTGCGATAGGACCTGCCCGCACCTCCGGCAACGGCATTTTTGAAAGTATGTATGAAGTTCTTCCGGGACATTATCTGACCTTTGCCAGAAATGGGATTCGCGACCATAAGTACTGGGATTTGACAAGTGCCAGACACACTGATTCTTATGCCGACACCGTAGAACATGTCGGTTATCTCGTGCGCGATGCCATCCGCAGACAGATGGTTTCCGATGTGCCTGTATGCACATTTCTCTCCGGCGGAATCGACTCTTCCATCGTAACTGCAGTCGCCGCTGATTATATGCAGTCGCAAGGAGAAACATTAAACACATTCTCCTTTGACTTCACGGAAAATGACAAGTATTTTGAATCAAATTCCTTCCAGCCGGAGCGCGACCTGCCATATATCAATATTATGCTTACACGCATCCACACCAATCATACCTATCTCGAATGTGACCAGTCCACTCTCGTTGATATGCTCTATACCGCAGTAGATGCCAAGGATATGCCGGGTATGACCGATGTGGACGCTTCTCTGCTCTACTTCTGCTCTCTGGTAGCAAAGCAGAACAAAGTTGCCTTAACCGGAGAATGCGCAGACGAAATCTTTGGCGGATATCCATGGTTCTACCGCAGGGAACTGCTGGAACGCGATGGTTTTCCGTGGTCCGCGGATATGGACGCGCGCACCGTCTTTCTGGATGATTCGCTGTGTGAGAAACTTCACTTGGGCGACTACTCCTACGCCCGCTATCAGGAATCTCTCGCCAGTGTTCCTCTTCTTTCCGATGAATCCGAAGAAGAAAAAAAGCGCCGACAAGTTAGCTATTTAAATATCAAGTGGTTCATGCAGACGCTTCTTGACCGTATGGACCGCACCAGTATGTACTCCGGCTTAGAAGCTCGTGTGCCGTTTGCCGACCATCGCATTATGGAATATGTATTCAACGTACCTTGGGAAATGAAATACCAGAATGGTATAGAAAAGACACTGCTTCGGGATGCCTGTGCCGACCTGTTGCCAAAAGAGCTTCTTTTCCGCAAAAAAAGCCCTTATCCAAAGACCTATCATCCGGGCTACGAAAAGCTGCTGACCGAACGCTTAACCGACATCATAAACAACCCGAATGCACCGATTGCACCACTGATTAACCGCAAAAAAGCGCTTGGTTTTATCGCTTCACATAAGGAACTCGGCAAGCCATGGTTTGGTCAGTTAATGGCAGGTCCGCAGCTAATGGCTTATTTTATCCAGATTAACTACTGGATGGAAAAATATCATCTGTCAATTTAAATTTCAAAATCTTTTCAAGCCAGATACCGGAATTTTAGAATCCGAGGTTAAAAGATATGAGCCTTCATATCTTTAACCGCGGATTTCATCGCGTTTCTCCCAGAGTTTTCCGCAAATCCAATATGCCAGCAAAGCTGCTGCTGTTCCTATCACTGCGCCACCAAGTACATCCGTTGGGAAATGCACCCCCACATACAGACGTGACAACGAAATCAAAAAAGCAAGCACTAATACAGGCGCACCGACTTTTCGCGGGCACATCAAAAATACAACTACTGCCGCAGCAAAGGAACACGCGGTATGTCCCGATGGAAATGAATAATCACTCTGCGCCTCAATAATCCTATGTAATCCGTCTACCGCTATATAGGGTCTGGTTCTTGCCACGATATTTTTCAAAAAAACATTCGTAGCAAACATATTTAGCAACATAGATACCGACATCGTAATGCCAAGTCTCCTCGTCTTCGATAAAATCAGACACACTACTGCACTCGCAATCCAGAACCAGCCGCTGTCACCGAGATGCGTGATAAATGTCACAATCGGTGTCAAAAAATCCACACGCAGATATTCCTGTATCCACAAAAGAATCGGTCCTTCTATATTAATCAATAATTCTTCCATATGCTTCTGTTCCTTTCAGTTTTTTTCATTATACCACAAGTTTCCAAATAAACCAATTTTTTATATCGGCTCATTGCGGGCCTGTCAGTACTTTGTTCAATATATCTGCCAGCGGCACCATCGCGTTCATCGCCTCCTGCACCGTGTTTGTCTGCGCTCCAACCTCAATCAGCAGTGTTTTCGGGCAGTAATGCATATTGTACCTGTACCCTTTGAGATAAATTCTTCTCGTAAATCCCGGATAATACTCTGCTGCCTTTAACTGCATCTGAAATGACATGGCAAGATTATCCGCAATATACGGATTGTAGAGATAACCAATGTCTCCCGTGCTGGTAGTTCTGCTAAGTCCGTTAAAAAACATCACCTGTGCCATCTCCGTACCGCCGATATTGGTAACAAGTCTTGTTCCCTCCGCCACGCCGTCGCGATGCAAATCTATCACCACCTCAATACTGGGGTTCTCCGCCAAAATCTGTTCCAGTGCAGGGCCTGCCTTGGAATAAGCGTGGTCTCTGTCTCCGACATCATACTCTCCCGTATGATGAATCACATGCATACCATACTGTTCCGTCAAAATCTTTGTCAGATAATCACCCACTCCCACAACGGTATCCGAAGCATCCCCCGGCGCAGAATCCGCATAACCTTCCTGCGAGTGTGTATGATAAATTAAAATCTGTGGTGTAGACGCGTCATGAGAGAGTCGTAAATCTTTGCCTAACAACGCATCTGCATTCAACTGGCTTCCCGTGATTGTCGTCGTACTGTCCACCTGATAAAAATTCTGGATAAGATAATCAAAATCGTTCAATTTTTCTCTGGAATATACGACCTGTTTTTCTGCTGTGCTAAATGAGCCTGTACCAATTTCTGCCACAGCTTGTTCCTCTGCGATTTGCTCTGCTGCCTCCGGTGTATTTTCCGCCATAACCACTTCTCCGGTATCATCTACATAATTTTCATCTGCCGCTTCCCGCGCCAGAATCGCATCATAAGAAAGTGCACTTTCCACCTGCGTATCATAAGATTCCAATCCTGTCATTCCTTTATCTAAAAGGAAAAAATGTGACAAAACCACCTCCAGCGGATTCTTTATTTCTTGTGCATTTCCCGCATATGCAACGCCCGGCATATAAAAATCTAAAGCTTCCTCATAACATATAATTTTCCACTCTTTTGCAATTCCGGCAAATGCATCTTTTTCCCCATGTGTCAGATAAACTGCTGCCGCTATTCCAAGAAAGCATACAGCCAGCATTTTATTCACTTTTTTCTTCTTTTTATACTGATATCGATAAACACGCATAACTTACTTTATGCTTGCACTGTGCATCTTATTCCTTCTGCAAACGCAATATTAATTCCCTCCGATATTGTAAAGCTCAACCGTTTTACTGATTCATCGATATCCTTGGGTGTCACAAACATCGCATTCAAGTTGGGCGAGAGCAGTTCCCGAATCAGCTCATATTTTTCTGCATCATTCAACTCCCCAAGTGAAGTCCCAATCGTCGAAAATGCTTCGCTCTGTGTCATAGCAGACACGAGATTGTACATCGTGTCATTGACAATGGTTGCTGCATCCACCACAGTAGGGATACCAATAGATATGACAGGCACTCCAAGACTTTTTTCGTTCAGTCCATGCCTGTGATTTCCCACACCACTGCCCGGATTGATTCCGGTATCGGTCACCTGTATCGTGCGGTTCAAGCGTTTGGTACTGCGTGCCGCGAGTGCATCAACTGCCACAACCAAATCCGGCTCTGTCTCCTTTATAATACCTTTAATTATCTCCACACTCTCCATTCCGGTCTGTGCCATAACCCCCGGCACGATACTGCTGATACGGTTTACATACTCCTCACCGAACGCGTATTTCCCGTATTCTTTTAGGATATGTCTTGTAATGAACAGATTATCTACCACACGCGGGCCTAATGCATCCGGTGTTACTTCGCGATTTCCCAGACCTACCACGAGAACTGCCACTTCATTTTTCTGCACCTTCGACAGTCTTCGGATAATCTTCGCAAGCTGCATCGACACCTCCCTGTGATAGTCCTCATCCTCCTCATCCATGTTTCCCGCTTCAATCGTAATATAGGTTCCTTTGGGCTTTCCCATAGTCTTCGCACCATTCTCCGTCTCTATCGTCACGGTACTAATCGTCAGATTTCTCTCAATTTTCTCTTCCACAAATCGAACGCCCTTAAGTTCCACATGGTCTTCCTGCATTTTCTCCTGTGTCTCTAATGCAAGGTCTGTACGAATCTGATACATAGCTTCCTCCAATTTTACGAAAAACGCTCATTTTATACAAGCGCAGCGTTTTTATCTTTCTCCTTATTTTTCTCCGCTCTTTTAAAAAATATCCACTATTTTAACATTTTAACATTTTGGTATTTTAATATTTTAACATTTTTTGTAATTTTACTTGACAGAAAAAAAAGAATGTCCTACAATATACCAGTATGTTTACATTGAACTGTCCGTGTCCGGCTTTGATGTAGATTTCAATCATGAACAATAACAATAGTGAAATTGGAGGTGTACAGATTGGCTAACATTAAATCTGCTAAGAAGAGAATTTTAGTAACTGAGATTAGAACAGCTAGAAACAAATCTATCAGAAGCGAAGTTAAGACAGCTATCAAGAAAGTTGAGGCTGCTGTTGCTGCTAACGATAAAGAGGCTGCAAAGACTGCATTAACTGCTGCTATCTCTACTATCGAGAGTGCTGCTTCTAAGGGCGTTTACCACAAGAACAACGCTGGTAGAAAAGTTTCCCGTTTAACAAAGCTTGTTAATACGATAGCTTAATTAAAGAATATATTAAAAGACCAGTACCGTCATACTGGTCTTTTTTCATGCAATCGGAAATTGCTTCTTATTGTTTTGGCTTGGCACTGTATTTCATAATGAACAGTTCCACCGCCATCTGGTCGTTCATCCGTCCCGTCTTTACCGTCTCTTCTAACTCTACACCTTCTCTAAGTGCATCTTTTAACTGCTCTAGCGTAAATCCTTTTGCCTGCGTCAGGTTACGTTTTACCGCAAACGGCGGAATTCCCGCTTTCTGTGCCATCGTCTGCTGGTCTAAGCCTTTTCTTGCCATATCCCTGACGCTGAGCAAAATGTTAAACTGTCTGGTAATCAGATACATAATACGCATCGGCGGCTCTTTTAATGTCAGAAGGTCATAGTACAAGTCAAGCGCTCTCCTCTGATTATGCTCCGCAATCGCATTTACCATATCAAAAATCTTGTTGGTCGTCTGCTCGGTTGCAATCGCCTCTACATCTTCTGCTTCAATCACATCTTTGTCTAGCGTATAGCAGATAAGCTTCTCAAGCTCCCTATCGATATTCCCCATATCCGTGCCTGTCTTACTGAGGAAAAGCTGCATGACAGAACCTGTAATATTCTTGCCTTCTTTCTTAAGGCGTGACAAAATCCAGCGCGTGATAAGCTCCTCACTCTGTGTCGCAAACTCCACAATCTTACCGTCCTTTTTAACTGCCTTATACATTTTAGAACGCTTGTCTACCTCTTCCTCCACAAACAGGAAATAGGTGGTCGGCGCAGTCTCCGCAAGATAATCTGCCAAATCATCACAGGAATTTTTAAAAAATCCGCTGTTCTCAATCAGTATGACACGTCTATCTGCAAAAAACGGCAGAGTCTCCGCCAAGTCAATGACTTCCTTCGGATTGATATCCTTGCCCTCAAAAGCAGTAAAATTCATGTCACTGCCTCCACCCATGGACATACCGTCTTCGCTTTCTGCCAAGGCATTTTTCAACTTATCTCTGTACTGTTTTTTGAGATATCCCTCCTCTCCATAGAAGAGATATATCTGTTTAAAATTGCCTGTCTTGATATCTTCATCAATTGATTTCATTTGTTGCTCCAAATCTCTGTAAATTAAACTTCTGTATTGTCTATTCTAACATAGTAAAAGAGGAAAACTCAAGGTCTGACTCTGTAATATATTGCGTGACTTCCAATTCACCTTTCTGCATTCTCACGGTTATCTGTCCGCCCTCCATCGTATAGAAAACCTCACTCCCCGCTTCCTCCATATGCAAAACTGCCTCCTCTCCCGGATGTCCATAACTGTTTTTCTCTGCACAGGACACCACAGAAATCTGCGGTTCAAGCAAAGCAAGCCATTCCTTGGAATTTGAATTCTTCGAGCCATGATGTGCTGCTTTATAGAGTTCCGGCGTTTTATCTGTGATTCTGCCCGTGCTATAAGCCTCTCTTAAAATCTCACACAGTTCCTCCTCCTGCTCGCTTCCGATATCTCCGGTTAAAACTGCGGAAAACTCCCCTTCCTCATACCAAAATACAAGCGAATCAGCGTTCTTATCAATTTCCTGCGCTCCCGTACCATTTTTCACGACATCACTCAGCCCTGCTGTCGCCGATATTCCATTTTTTATCCATGGATACAGTACATGAATATTGGCACTTCCCAGATGCAGTATATCTCCACCTGTCAGATACAGTATCTGCGTTCCATTTGCTTCTGCCAGAATCGTTAGCTCCCGATACACATCGTCCTGTACAATTCCTTTTGCAAACACCAGTCGCCCGATGGGATATCCTTCTGTCAGAACTTCCCGCAAACCTGAAATATGGTCTTCGTCCGTGTGTGAAACAAACCAGAAATCTATCTTGTTCACACCATTGTATTTTAAAAACGGCAGTATGCGGTATGTCCCAACCTGACTCACATTGCTGCTTCCGCCATCCACAAAGATAGTATATGCATCCGCTGTCTGCACAAAAATGGCATCTCCCTGTCCCACATCTAAAATATCAGCTTCAAACTTCTGCGGCATCGGGAAAAAAAGTATCAACAGCAAACTTAAAACAGATACTGACATACACAGAGTTCTTCGCATCTCGCACCCTTTTTGTGCCTGCTTTTTTGAAGTCCGCTCTTTATCTGCTCTCTCAGATGTCGTATTGTCTTTCCGTTGATATGCATATAATGTCAGAAGAATCAGTATCATATAGCACAAAGCCATCTGCCACAGCTTAGGACGTCCGACAATCACCATACTATGTGGAAGTTTCGCACACAAAGCACACAAGCCACGTATCAGGGCCAGTATTTGTTCACAGAAAAAGAGTAATATCGCACCACCTTTTACAGACACCAGCCCTGCAAATCCACCTGCGATACCAAGCCCCAGAACACTTCCCATAAGCGGCAGTACAATCAGATTGATAAAAATTGCATACAACGGCACTTCATAATAGTTCCATGCAACAAGCGGGAGCGTCGCCATCTGAACCGCACCGCTGACAAATAATTTTTCTTTTATCTTTTTATGTGGCTCATCTTCAAAAGAAATACATTTTCCAACCCATGTCACTCCGATGATTGCCGCAAATGAAAACTGAAATCCCGCATCCCGGAATAAAAACGGATTCTCCCACAGAAGCATAACAGCCAACACTCCCAGCGCATTCAGACTATCATAACTGCGTCCAATAGCCTGTGCCAAAAGCAGCAGCAGAAACATTCCTACCGAACGTTGCACAGAAGTCCCCATACCAACCATCGTTCCATACAGACAGATTAAAGTCCCTGACACAACACCTGACACCTTAAATCCCAGCCCTCTCTTACGCAGGAAACGATACATGTTCATTCCAATAATTGATATATGCAGACCCGAAATCGCCATTACATGCGACAATCCAGCTGTCTGATACAGCTTCTTTGTCTCCTCAGACAACAATGTCTTATCTCCGAGTGCCATTGTCACGATAACACCACACGCGTCCTCCGACATAGCCTCCTTATATATGTTTTGCATTTGTAGTTTTAATTGGAACAAGCTCTCCTGCAAGGCACTCGTTTTCCCATGTCTGCTGATTATTTCTATATCACGCAGTCGAAAATCAATCCCACGCGCCAGATAAAAGGATTTTGCATCGAAATTCCCTTCATTTACGGCATTTTCCCACAACTTAACAGTTCCATTTAACACAAGAATTTCTCCGACAGAAGCTACGTCGGAATCAGAATACGCAAGAATCCGATTGCACAATATCGGTTTTTGCGCTGCTACTTTATTTTGATACGATCCCAAATAACAGGATGTCAATTCATAGATATATTGATTGTTTTGGTATTGCTTTTCTGTAACTTTTCCTTGGACGGTAAGAGAAGTTCCATCCCAAAGCACAGGTAGATAACTGTCACGCTTTATCTGTTCATTCTGATACCTGAACTGCCCCAGCAACAGCATAATCGTGCAGAGACATATCCGAAAACATATGCGCCGTACATCACCCTCGCGCCGCTTTGCCTGCCACACGCCCAGCGTCAGCAGCAGCACAGCACATATCCATATCCACACATCGCCATTCAGATATGCTGCGCCAAGGATACCCAACAGAAAGCAGACCGCCATTCCACAAAATGGCCGTTTCAGCATATTACTCCTCCTCTGTCGCACTCTCCATCTCTACCGCAGCACTGTTCTCCACATAGTCCAGTTTACGCTCATACATATCCTCCAAGCGGAAACTGTCACGATACACTCCACTGGTATCTCCATTGACGGAAATCTGTACCTTGCTGACAGTTGTAAGTTCTGACAAGGAATTTACAATTGAATAAATGACAATTGCCTCATTTACCTTATAGTCCTGATTCTTAAATGTGTCGTCCAGACTTACATAACACACGCCATCCACAACAGACACGGACATAAGCTTTGTTCCTGCCGGAATTGCAGACTTCGCACCATCGATAGTCGGTCCCTCCAGAAGCTGTTCCATCACCAGTTTCTCCAGAGAGATGTTACTGCTGTAATACACATCTTCGCGCACTTCTTTTACCAGACCATCTCCTGCCTCATTTGCAAAGTACAAAGTTAATGTCGTATTCTGAATGGAATTAATCTGCTCCCCTGGATTTTCGACAAAACTATCCGCATTCATGCTCCCCACAAGATTTCCTTTTGCATCCGTAAGTGGGGCATCCCCCACATAAAACGACACACAGTCTACCCCTTTTATCTGCGTCATTGTACGCACAATCGCTGCACGGCAAAGCACTTCCTCCACCGCACTCATCTTATTGTAATCCGCATCAAAATGAAGCGTAAGCATTGCACCATCCAATGAGTAACTGGTAATTTCCACATCGTTAGGAATCGGCTTGCGGTATTCTACCGCCTCTGCATCCTGCGACAATACCGCTAGGAACTCTGCGATTAAAGAATCCGTATCCTTCGCTTCCGGCTCATATTCGACTGCAACAATGCGGCTCCTTTCCTTATTCAGATACTCAATATAATAACCGCTCTTTTCTTCCTCTCTGCCACATCCCACAAACACACTTTGAAGTATGAGCGTCACAAGCAGACATACACTAAGTATTCTGCGCCTATTGACATATGCATTTTGCATTATCTCTGTTCCTCTCTAAGAAATGTAATTGAGTGGAATACGAACATTAAAAATCGTACCCTCACCTTCCGTGCTGAATGCCTTGATTGCACCACGGTGCATCAATATCGCATTACGTGTAATCGCAAGTCCAAGCCCCGTTCCTCCAATCTCTCTGGAATGAGACTTGTCCACGCGGTAAAATCGTTCATAAATATGCTCCAGCGCTTCTTCCGGGATGCCGATTCCGGAATCCTCGACCTTCAGATAGAAATACTGATGATCCGCATTCAGCGATACATGTACCCATCCATCCTGTTTATTGTACTTAATGGCATTTTCAATCAAATTCGTAAACGCTAATGTAATTTTTACCTCATCCACATCTGCGCTTACCGGACGAAAGCTTTCCAATACAAGCTCCACGTTCTGCTTCTCAGCAATTGGCTTCAGCCGCTTTAGTATCTGTTCTATTAATTCATTGATACTGACATTCGTGATATTCAAATCGCCTGCTGACTTATCCATCTTTACTAAAGACAGCAAATCATTGATAATCTTTGTCTCCCGGTCAACTTCATTACCAATATCCGCCATAAATTCCTTATATAACTCGATTGGTGCATCTCCCATACTGTTGATGGAATCTGCCAGCACCTTCATGGAAGTAAGCGGTGTCTTAAGTTCATGAGAGACATTCGACACAAATTCCTGTCTGGAATCATCCAATACTTTCATCCTGCCAAGCATACTGTTAAATTTCTCACAGATTTCTATTGTCTCCGTATAGTCATCAATGACAAGTTCATCCTCCCCGTAACCGGTCTGCACTTCCTCAATCGACTGAGAGAGCCTGTGCAGCGGTTTTACAAGACTTGCCGCTGCAAGCCATGCGGCAAATGCTATTGAGAATACACATATCAGTAAAATAACAGAAGTCGTAAGAGACAGATATTCTAAATTCAGATTAATACTGTCTGTTGAAACACTGACCATCATCACTCCCACAATCTGCTTTTCCTGTGTCACCACATCATTGCGAATCAGTGGAACCGTCAGTTCAATATAGCGGTTTTGCGAATCATATTTCGTAATTTCTTCACCATAAAAGCTCTTGATTACTTCCTCTGAAATAATCGTCTTGCCCGCATCAAGTTCATAGGTATCACGAACAATATGGAAGCTGTCATCAATTACCATAACTCTTCCATCATAAATGGTAGAAAGCTGCTCTAACTGTACGTCAATCACACTTTCAGCATTTGAACTATTCAGATAATCACTGGATGCAATTTGATTCGCCAGAATCTTTGCCTGGCTCAAGATTTCACTTGTGCGGAGAGAAACCGCCCGGTTTTCGTAAGAACCGAGCATTCCTATACGAAGGAGAATGCCCGGTACGATTCCTATTAGAAGAAATAGAAGTATCAGTCTCCACTTGAGACTTCCAAAAAAATCTGTTAATTTCTTTAATTTAGTCATTCTATACACCTGTTAATTCTGAGAATAGTAATAACCAACACCCCATTTGGTGTGCACATACTTTGGTTCGCTCGGATTGCTCTCAATCTTCTCGCGAAGACGTCTGACATGGACATCTACTGTACGCACATCTCCCGGATATTCATACCCCCACACGAGATTCAAAAGATTCTCTCTGCCATATACTTTGTTCGGGTTCGTGACAAGCAGTTCTAAGAGGTCAAATTCTTTCGCTGTCAGGTTCACTTCTCTACCCAGAATAAACAAGCGCCGGCTCTCACAATCTAACTTTAAATCACCGGATTCGATGACCTTTGAATCCTCCTTCTTCTGCGTACCCGCAGAAGTTCTTCGCATAATTGCCTTAATTCTCGCCTTCACTTCCAGAATATTAAAAGGCTTGGTAATATAATCATCTGCGCCATACTCGAGTCCTAATATCTTATCCATATCGTCCCCTTTGGCCGTCAGCATGACAATCGGCATATCAGAGAATTCACGAATCTGCTGGCACACTTCAAAACCATCCAGTTTTGGAAGCATAATATCTAGAAGAATCATATCATATACGTTCTCCTTCGCCATGCGAAGTGCTTCCTCTCCGTCATATGCACAATCGACTTCCATACCATCCTGTTCTAAACTAAAACGTATTCCCTTTACGATTAACTTTTCATCATCTACGACAAGAACCTTTTTTGCCATCTCACTTCACCCTTATACCATCTTTAATCCGGTTATATAGCCCCTCTTTTATTCCATCTACATTCATAATTTCTTCCTCGGAAGAAAAACTGCCCTTTGCATTGCGGTATGCCAATATCTGCTCTGCCTTTGCCTGCCCGATACCAGGCAGTGTCATTAACTCTTCCGCCGATGCAGTATTGATATTCACACGTCCATCCGTCTCATTATCTGCTTCCGTCGGCAGATAAATCATCTGTCCATCATATACAGGCTCAGCCTGATTGACAGAAGATACATCTGCTTCCTCTGTCAATCCGCCTGCCATGTCAACTACCTCATATATCCTGCTCCCCTGCTTCACCTCATAAACACCGGGTTCTGCAACTGCCCCACAGATATAGACATAGCACAGCCCATCCGCAATGTCCGGCTCCTCTGTTCCAGAGACACTGCCAACCATCTCAGTATCCATTTGCTCTAAATATACCGTATCATCCGCACCGCATCCTGTACAAAACATACACAAACATGCGATGATTAAAATCATATTTGTTCTAAACTTCATAAGCATCTCCTTCTTTTCTAAGAATGAAGGAGTTCTCAATGCCCACTGCCCTTATTTTAACGAATTTTTTAAGCTATGACAAGAGACATTCAAGTTTTTTCATAAATTTAGAAATATTTAGAAATTGTTTCTTCCAAGCTTACCCAGAAATCTTTTGCATCCTGCGAATCCGGTGCCAACACAGCCGACTCGTAAGCATCATATGCCATCTGTTCCACCCATTCAGGATTCTCGGACGCAAATACAGAATAATGTCCGCTAAACGGATGCAGTTTATCCGCCATGGTAACCGTAGCAAAGTACGCAAAATCCGATGCCATTCCTGCATCTTCTGAGAAATCATTCACTATCAGCATATCCGTAATCGCACAGCTATATGCCGGCAATTCTTCATTTAAAGCCGGTATCTGCATCAAAGAGTATTCGTATCCATTCAAATGGTACAACGAATTCGTATCAATAATTGCTGCTAAAGTTCTTCCGTTACAGAAATTTGCAACGATACTCTCCTCGGAAACTTTTTCTGCATCCACAGAGAAGGATTCCAGAATTCCCTCAAAATACTCTAAATCCTTCTGGTATAATTCCTCATCATAAATTACATTCATCACTTCCGGCCCTGTCTTTTCAAATGTCACACTATTTGAAATAAACAGAAAATCGTAAAATGCATCATTGACATCCCACTCAAGCAGATACTCCACATTCTCTCCCGGCTCATTGTCATTTGAGTAGTCAATGAAAGCCTGTAAGGAATCAGGTACCGTCTCAAAATAATTATTCTGATAAATGAACACACATGTATTGTAGCTTAACGGATATCCCAGAAGCTTTTCCTGATATGTGGAAGCTTTCACGGCATTCGATGCAGCATTCGTCTCCGCAAGTCCTTTTTCATTCACGGCAACAAGACCATAGAGGTATGCCTCCTCCAGACTGTCCCCCGAAATCAGGTATACATCCGGATAAGAGCCATCCTTCATGGTCTCATCATAAATCATTCCCATATAGTCCAAATCATTGCGAAGCTGCACGTCTACTTTGACTCCAGTCTCCTCAAAATACTCCAGTGCCGCTCTCTCAAAAAAATCTGTATATGTCGCATCTTCATACCAGAATATCAAATCCGTTTCTGCACGCTGATAGTCGCCCGCCTCCGACAAATCTTCCATCTTTGGCATCTCTGTTGCTGCAAGGTCAGCACCCCCGCTGTTTTCCCTGCTTACCACCGCTGCTCCACCAATAAGCAATACACCTATCAATCCTACGGATATTAATTTCTTCTGCAATGCACTCATATCTACTTCCTTATACTCTGCTTAAATTTTATCGCTGACGCATATGAACGCTTTTGCTTTACACTTGACGCAAAGCAGCATCCAATTTCTCTATCATCTCATCCACATGCTTTTTCCCGATAATCAGTGGCGGTACAAAACGAAGTACATCAGAGCCTGCCGTAATCACAACCAGCCCTTCATCCAGTGCCTTTGTCACAACCTTGCCAACCGGTTTATTACACACCAGTCCCTGCATCAGACCCATGCCTCTGCGAGCGGCAAGGCAGTCATGCGCTGTAACCAGTTCATCCAGTCTCTGCTCTAAATATGGTGCAATCTCCCTCACATGAGAAGTAATATCCTCACGCTCCATCATCTCTAAGACTTTATCCACGGCTGTTCCCACAAGTGGATTGCCTCCGTAGGTCGTTCCGTGATCTCCCGGTGCCAGAGACTTCTCTGCCACATGCTCGGTCATCACAAATGCACCTACCGGAACACCACATCCCAGTGCCTTCGCCGTTGTCATAATATCCGGCTTCACACCATAATTCTGCCATGCAAACATTGCGCCGCATCTTCCCATGCCACATTGGATTTCATCCAGAATAAGCAGAATGTCATGCTCATCACAAAGTGCCCGCACGCCCTTTAAAAATTCTTCCGTGGCAGGATAAATTCCACCCTCGCCTTGTACTGTCTCCAAAATAATAGCACAGGTTCGCTCATTAATCAAAGCCTTTACGCTATCTAATTGATTAAAATCTGCAAATTTCACTCCCGGCATCAATGGCTCAAACGGTTCCTGATAATGTTTATTTCCTGTTACCGCCAGAGCCCCCAGGCTTCTTCCATGAAATGAGTGATTCATGGCAATTATTTCATGACCTGCATGACCGTCTTTCGTATAAGCATATTTCTTTGCCGCCTTGATTGCGCCCTCAACTGCCTCTGTTCCGCTGTTTGTAAAAAATACTCTGTCCATACCGCTTGCTTTAAGCAGACGCTTCGCTGCATTTGTCATCGGCTCATTATAATACAGATTTGAGATATGCAAAAGCTTATCCACCTGTGCCTTTACAGCCTCACAGTATTCCTCATTCTGATAACCAAATGCAGACACTGCAATTCCTGCTGCAAAATCCAAATATTCTTTGCCTTCTGTGTCATACAGATAGACACCATTTCCATGGTCAAATACTACCGGAAAACGATTATATGTATGGACAAGACTCTGCTCTGCATCCATCATTATCTGGTCTTTACTCATGATAATATCTACTCTCCTTATCTCCGATTATCGCAGTTCCAATTCCCTTGTTCGTGAATATCTCAAGCAACAGACAGTGTGCAATTCGTCCATCTAAAATATGTACACGGGATACGCCATTGTCAATCGCATCGATACAGTTATTAAGTTTCGGCAGCATACCGCCTCCAATAAATCCGTTTTCTATCAATTCATGCGCTTCCGTAATTGTCAATTCAGAAATCAGACTTTCTTTTTGCTCCGGGTTCTTATAGACTCCCTCAATGTCTGTCAGGAATGCCAGTTTCTCCGCATTTACTGCTTTGGCAATCGCGCACGCTGCATCATCTGCGTTGATATTATAACTGTTATATTCATCATCCATTCCGATAGGACAGATAATCGGCAGAAAATCCTTTTCTAGCAAATCATACAAAATCTTTGGATTGACCTCCGTAATCTCTCCGACGAAGCCTATATCCTCACCGTTTGAGTATTTCTTCTCCACCTTAAGCAGACCGCCATCCTTGCCACTGATACCGATGGCATTAACACCGAGTTCCTCCACAAGAGAAACCAGTGATTTGTTGACTTTGTTTAAAACCATCTCGGCAATCTCCATCGTTGCTTCGTCCGTCTTTCTAAGTCCATTGACAAACACCGGCTCCATGCCAACTTTGCCAACCCATTTGCTGATCTCTTTTCCGCCACCATGCACAATGATTGGTTTAAAACCGACCAGTTTTAGCAATGTTACATCCTGAATCACATGCTTTTTCAGTTCTTCATCCACCATTGCACTTCCGCCGTATTTTACTACAATAATCTTGCGGTTAAATCTCTGAATATATGGAAGCGCCTCAATCAGCACTTCTGCTTTTGCCAGCAATTCCTGCATTTTCTTCTCGTCCATCCCATACTCTCCCTGTCTTTTCTCAATCTTACCTTCCTATACTGCACTTAGGAACGATAATCCGCATTAATTTTTACATAATCATAAGTCAAATCACATCCCCATGCCGTTGCCTCACAATTTCCCATTTTAATATCTGCGATAGCTGTTACGGCAGGCATAGAAAGAATCTTAGTTGCTTCTTCTTCGCTGTAATCGACTGCAACGCCATCCTTAATAATCTGCATTTTCCCGGCTGCGCTTTCAAAAAACAAGTCCACTTTTTCCGGGTCAAACTGCGCACCGGAGTATCCCATTGCGCATAAGATTCTTCCCCAATTCGCATCATGTCCATAGATTGCTGCTTTGGTAAGACTTGAAGTAATCACAGATTTACTCAGAATCTTTGCCTGCTCTTTGGTCTCGGCACCAATCACTTTCACTTCAAACAATGCGGTTGCGCCTTCTCCATCTCCCGCCATCATTTTTGCCAAAGTCTCATTTACATAATTTAAAGCCTTACAAAACTTGCTGTAATCCTCGTTCTTTTCTGTAATCTGTGGATTTTCTGCCCTACCGTTTGCCAAAAGCAGACAGGTATCATTCGTGGAAGTATCTCCATCCACAGAAATCATATTATAGGTATCCTCCACATCCGCCTGCAATGCCTCCAATAAAAGGTTCTGTGAAATTGCCGCATCCGTTGTTACAAAGCTGAGCATCGTGCACATATTCGGATGAATCATACCGGACCCCTTACACATACCGCCGATTGTAACCGTCTTACCGCCAATTTCAAGCTGTACAGCGACTTCTTTCTCATGCGTATCTGTCGTCATAATTGCCTGTGCTGCTGCATGTCCGCTCTCGTATCCTTCCGCCAGAAGCGGCACCATGGTCTCAATACCTGCGCAGATGCGTTCCATCGGAAGCTGCATCCCAATCACTCCGGTGGATGCCACCAGCACTTTTTCCGTTGGCACTTCAAGCAGTTCACTGACCTTCTGTGCAGTCGCCAGACAATAACTCATTCCCTCTTCTCCGGTACACGCATTTGCAATCCCTGCATTCACAACCACCGCCTGTGCCTGTTTTGTTTCATACACTACCTTCTGATCCCACTTAACCGGCGCAGCCTTCACGATATTTTTTGTAAATGTACCTGCCACATCACATGGTACCTCGCTGTAAATCATCGCCATATCCGCTCTGTCTTTATACTTGATTCCTGCTGCTGTACTTGCCGCCGCAAATCCCTTCGCTGCGGTAACGCCTCCTTTTATCTGTTTCATCATCTTTTCCTCCTAATCACCGATACGCTTTATCGCTTATTCCGCTTCCGCAGAATATCTATGGATTATAAGTAATTGTATTATTTTGATTTAGCACGCATTCATAATAGTTGACATCTTCCCGGCAGTTCCAGCCCAGCCCCTGCCAGAAATGATTTCCTACCTCATTGCTTGAAAATGCAAGCAGACTTACCTTATTAATCTCTTCCGCTCTTAACGCTTCCAGACAAGCCTGCACCATCTTCTGCCCGATGCCCTGTTTGCGGCAATCCTCCTTCACACATACATGATACAGGCTTCCACGCCTGCCATCATGCCCGCAGAGAATCGCTCCCACCAGTTTTCCATCCATATATGCCACCATGCTGGTTGTTGGATTCCTACGCAGGAATCGTGTGATGCCTTCTTTAGAATCATCAATTCCACGCATTGCAAAACCATGTATCGTCATCCACAATGCATATACCTCTTCATAATCATCCATCGTCATCACGCGGATTATCAGCTGTTCTTCCATATACTTGTCCTCCTCTTTCGCCGTGCACGACTCATGCCTTATGGGAACATCGGTACCAGATTCAAGCCTTCTGCCTCATCAAATCCAAACAACAGATTCATGTTCTGTACCGCCTGTCCGGCTGCTCCTTTTACCAGATTGTCAAGCGCTCCCATCATAATTATTCTTCCGGTACGTGCATCAATCTGAAAACCAATGTCTACATAGTTGCTGCCCTCTACCCATTTTGTCTCCGGGCACTGTCCATTTTCTAACACACGAACAAATTTTTCATTTCCATAGTACTTGTCATAGACTGCCTTGATGTCTTCATGGGACGGCAGACTCCCGTCTGTTTTTTTATTCAGTTTCGCGTACTCTGTTGCAAGAATACCACGATTCATCGGAACGAGATGCGGTGTAAAGTTTATCAATACTTCTTTTCCTGCCGCATAGCCGAGCTGTTCTTCTATCTCAGGCGTATGTCTGTGTGTTGCAACTCCATATGCCTTCATATTTTCATTGACCTCGCAGAATAAATTAGGAAGCTTTGCTCCTCTGCCGGCACCGGATGTACCGGATTTTGCGTCAATAATCAGCGTGTCTACATCTATTAATCCTTCTTTTACCAGCGGATATGCAGTCAGAATCGAACATGTCGTATAGCATCCCGGATTTGCAACCAGTCTGGCATGCTTTATCTGCTCTCTGTTTACCTCGCACAGACCATATACTGCCTCCTCGATAAACTGTGGGCTTTTGTGTGTAATCTTATACCACTCTTCGTACACAGCTACATCTTTGATTCGGAAATCCGCAGACAAATCAATGACCTTTACCTTATTTAATATATCCTCGGTGAGCACACCTGCCAAAAATCCCTGCGGTGTTGCCGTAAAAATAACATCCACCTGAGAAGCTAACGCTTCGATATTATCATCCATACACACATTATCTACAATTTGGAACATATTCTGATATACATCTGCATATTTTTTATCAATATAACTTCTGGATCCATACCACTTTATCTCTACTTCTTTATGTCCCATCAGAAGTCTTACCAGCTCATTTCCTGCATAACCGGTTGCTCCAATAATTCCTGCTTTTATCATACCACAGCCGCCTTTCCGCTTCTTTTTATTGTCTTTGCATAATTATACGTCTGTATTAACTATTATTCAATATATTTTTAATATTTTTATCTATTTTGTTGAGTTTCACATACTAATTTGCATTTTTATGTAATATTTATGTATATTTTTACACTTGCCATGTACAAACATTTGCAGTATATTATATGTAGTCATTGAAACGCCTGACAGTTTCCCGGAGGAAATACAGGTATCTTACATATTATTAATAGAAAGGATGTTTCCCATGAAAGAAAAAGTTATTTTAGCTTACTCCGGCGGATTAGACACAACCGCCATCATCCCTTGGTTAAAGGAAAATTACGATTACGAAGTTATCTGCTGCTGCATCGATTGCGGTCAGGAAGAAGAGTTAGATGGTCTTGAGGAAAGGGCCATCGCATGCGGTGCTTCCAAATTATATATTGTAGATATCATTGATGAATTCTGTGATGACTACATTATGCCTTGTGTAAAAGCAAATGCAGTCTATGAAAACAAGTATCTGCTCGGCACTTCCATGGCTCGTCCGCTGATTGCCAAGAAGTTAGTAGAAGTTGCCAAAAAAGAAGGCGCTACTGCTATCTGCCACGGTGCTACCGGAAAAGGTAACGATCAGATTCGTTTTGAATTAGGTATTAAGGCACTTGCTCCTGAACTTAAGATTATCGCAGCTTGGAGAGATGACAAGTGGACGATGCAGTCCCGTCAGGATGAGATTGACTACTGTAAAGCACACGGTATCAACCTTCCATTCTCCGCAGACACCAGCTACAGCCGTGACCGTAACCTCTGGCATATCAGCCACGAAGGTCTGGAGCTTGAAGACCCAGCCTGCGAGCCAAACTTCGATCATTTATTAGTACTTGGTGTTTCCCCTGAGAAGGCTCCGGATGAGGGCGAATATGTGACCCTTACTTTTGAAAAGGGTGTTCCAACCTCTGTAAATGGCAAGAAGATGAAAGTTTCCGACATCATCCGTGAGTTGAACGCATTGGGTGGAAAGCATGGTGTTGGTATTGTTGATATCGTAGAGAATCGTGTTGTCGGTATGAAATCCCGCGGTGTCTATGAGACTCCGGGCGGAACCATTCTGATGGAAGCACACCAGCAGTTAGAGGAGCTTGTTCTAGACCGTGCAACCATGGATGTGAAGAAAGACATGGGAAATAAGCTCGCACAGATTGTATATGAAGGAAAATGGTTCACACCACTCTGCGATGCAGTCAATGCATTCGTAGAATCCACGCAGGAATATGTAACAGGTGAAGTAAAGTTCAAATTATACAAAGGCAACATCATCAAAGCCGGAACCACTTCTCCATACTCTCTGTACAGTGAGTCTTTGGCAAGCTTTACAACAGGCGAGCTCTACGACCATCACGATGCAGAAGGATTTATCACATTATTCGGTCTTCCGTTAAAAGTTCGTGCGATGAAGATGCAGGAAATCGGTAAGACGAATAAATACGAATAAGACTATTCGTTAAGCACAGTAAGAAATAAAGTACCGCCTTACAACAGTCAGTTTGCTGCAAGGCGGTACTTTATTCTATCTAATCATGAAATAATTTCAGATACCGCAATATATTTCATAGAATCTGCTCTAGGATATCCAAGCCTTTTAATATCTCCGGTTCGCTCAATCTACCATATCCCAGCAAAAGTACCGGTTCTTCTTCCTGTACCACATCCCCGCTCTCATCCAGACAATACTCCGTAATACCCGAAACCTTCACACCTGCTTTTCGTGCCAACTCACATATTTCATGCTCTGTCAACACACTTTTTACTCTCACTAAAAGATGAAGTCCCGCCTTATCTCCACTGACAGAATACACCCATTTTCTTTTCTTTAATTCACCCAGCAAAAAATCGTGCCGGCTGCGGTATACGCCACGCATTTTATTGAGATGCCGTTCAAAATGTCCACCCTGTATAAAATCGGTTAAAACTTCCTGCTGTGCGCGCGGTACCGTTGTCGAATAGAAGTCACATACTTCATGATAGCGTTCCATCAGTTGTGGGGGCAATACCATATAACTAATTCTGAGCGATGGTGCAATGCTTTTTGAAAACGTCCCCAGATATATTACTTTTCCGTAACGGTCTATACTCTGCAAGGAAGGAATCGGTTTTCCCCGGTATCGATACTCACTGTCGTGGTCATCCTCAAGCAGATAACGACTATCCTCCTCTGCTGCCCAGTCCAGCAATTCCAAGCGTTTGCCCAAAGGCATGACAGTTCCCAGCGGAAACTGATGTGATGGCATCACATAGACAAGCTGTGGCTTTTCTTCACGTACCTCTTTAACCGAAAGTCCCTGCTCACTTGCAACCACCGTCTTTACCTGATATCCCATGTTCCGAAACGTATGATATGCCTGCGGATAACCAGGGTTCTCCATCAAAATTGTCTTTTTTTCGCCCAATAACTGCGATAGCAGAATTTCCAGATATTCATTTCCTGCACCCAGGATAATATCATCTGCCCGGCAATTGACGCCGCGCGCCTGATGCAGATAACCTGCAATTGCCTGCCGCAATTTTTCCTCTCCCTGTCCTTCTCCGGAAAGAAGCAGTTCTTCCCTGTCATCCAGCAATATATTCTTGTTGATTTTGCGCCAGATATTATACGGAAAATTCTTTGTATCAATCGCATATGGCGAAAAATCCACATCCCAGCGTTCTTCCCTGCTCTGCACTATTTCTGCCGTAGTTTTGGAATTCTCATTATATAACTGATATAATCCGGTGATATCGCATACAAAAAAGCCCCGGCAAGGTTCTGCATTGATATATCCCTCTGCCAGGAGCTGTTCATATGCCATCTCCACTGTGCTGCGACTTACCGCAAGATTTCCAGCCAGACGACGCGTAGACGGTAGCTTTTCTCCCTTAGGGATTCTGCCTTCTACAATTTCACATTTGATATGCTCATATATTTTTTCATAAAGGGGAGCTTTCGCTCCCCCCTGTAAATCAATCATTATCTCAATCATATCTGCTATTTATTCTTTTTGATTTCATTTACAATCTTTTCTTTCAAATCGTATGCGCGGTCTTTCATCTTCTTAGACGCTGACACAGACTGCAAAATTCTAGCGATGCACTTAGATGCCACATCATACTTTTTAAAATGATAAGCCATTGTTGCAAGAAGATAATCCAAGGTACACTCATCCATACCGCAGATTGGATAATTCTCTGTGGACACTGCCTTATTGAGTCCTTCAAATGCCTGTGCATAGAATGCCTCTTCCTGCTCTTTGCATTCCTTCCTCTCCTGTTCTAATGCCGGGTCATTCGGATTCAGTGACTCATATTTCCCACGAAACAGCCATGCAAGGTTTAAACATGTATACGCCTTTTCACTTGTCTTGGCCTTCTTCGCAATTGAACAGAACAGAGCTAACTTATAACGTTCAATTGCCTCGTCATAACTCAGCAATTTAGCTTCCACATCATCACTTCCCTTGAAATTCGCGCAAACCTGCTCTTTTACCTGCTTAATCTGCATACTGGACAAATGTTCAAAATAACGATTTACTGCTGTATATCCACAATATGGGCAGGACTTCGTATTGTACTTCAAGGTATCAATATGCTCATAGCGCGGACGCAAATCAAGATCCGGCTCTAAACGTTTGACACGGCTGTTTACCATCTTTGTCTTAAATACCTTATCACACACGGTACAACGAATTGCTTTATCAAGCAGAAAACTGGACTCATCCAGCGCTGTCTCCGTCTTTACTCCGGTTTCCGCTACAACCGACTTTTTCTCGTCTTCAAAGAGACTTGTGGTATCATCTGCCTTTAAACCAAACTTTTCCAATCCTGATAATAAATTCATAGATTTTTCCTCCTAAATGTACCTCTATGTGACAAACAGCCCCGCACAGCAGACAATCTACTGTGTCGGCAGCTTAAATGAACTCTTTAATGATACAATGCGGTTAAACACAAGGTTTTCCGGTGTAGAGTCCTTTGCATCCACACAGAAGAAGCCTTGTCGTACAAACTGGAAACTGTCATACGCCTTCACATCTGCCAGATTCTCCTCCAGCATACAATTCTCAAGTACTGTGAGAGAATTCGGATTCAGGTTCAGGCTACCATCCTCATTATACACACCTTTTTCTTCGTCTACGATGTTCTCGTATAAACGAATCGTTGCTTTTACCGCATGTAATGCAGATACCCAGTGAATTGTACCCTTAACCTTTCTTCCATCCGGGCTGTTTCCTCCCTTAGATGCCGGGTCATAAGTACAGTGAATCTCTGTCACCTTGCCGTTTTCATCTTTTACAAAGCTGTTGCAGGTCACGAAATATGCATTCATCAAACGCACTTCATTCCCTGGGAACATACGGAAATACTTCTTCGGAGGTTCCTCCATGAAGTCTTCTCTGTCAATATAAATCTCTCTGGAAAATGGAACCTTACGGCTTCCAAGTTCCTCATTCTCAAGGTTGTTCACAACATCCAGATACTCCACCTGGTCTTCCGGATAATTGTCAATAACCACCTTAATCGGGTCTAAAACTGCCATCATACGTGGCTTCTTTAATTTCAAGTCCTCACGGATGCAGTACTCTAACATTGCATAATCTACGGAGCTGTTTGCCTTCGCAACACCACAAAGTTCTACAAACATCTTCAAAGACTCTGGTGTGAATCCTCTTCTTCTGAGCGCGGCAATAGATACCAGACGCGGATCATCCCATCCATCCACGATACCTTCTTCAACCAGGCGCTTGATATATCGCTTACCAGTTACTACGTTCGTCAGATATAATTTTGCAAACTCAATCTGCTTTGGCGGCATCTGTCCCTTAACCGGGACAAAATCTGCTCCCACTTCCTGAATCACCCAGTCATAAAGTGGTCTGTGATCCTCAAACTCCAAAGTACAGATGGAATGTGTAATTCCCTCGATTGCATCCTCAATCGGATGTGCATAATCATACATCGGATAAATGCACCACTTATCTCCGGTTCTGTGATGGTTCATGCGCGCCACACGATAGATGACCGGATCTCTCATATTGATATTGGAAGATGCCATATCAATACGCGCTCGAAGTACCTTCTCACCATCTGCAAATTTTCCGTTCTTCATATCCTCAAAAAGTGCCAAATTCTCCTCGATACTTCTGCTACTGTACGGATCTTCCTTCCCCGGTTCTGTCAATGTACCACGGTATTCACGAATCTCATCTGCCGTGAGGTCAGAGACATACGCTTTACCCTTCCTGATAAGCTTCACTGCACCTTCATACATCTGGTCAAAGTAATCAGAAGCAAAGAAAAATCTGTCTTCCCAGTCAGCACCTAACCATTTGATATCTGCTGTAATCGCCTCTACGAACTCAGTTTTCTCCTTCGTAGGGTTTGTATCATCAAAACGTAAATTAAACTTCCCACCATACTTCTGCGCCAATCCATAATTTAAAAGAATTGACTTTGCATGTCCAATATGCAGATAACCGTTTGGCTCCGGCGGGAATCTGGTATGGACAACTTCGCAATGTCCCTCCTCTATATCCTTATCAATAATCTGTTCAATAAAATTCTTTGAGACATTTTCATTTTCCATGATGTCCGTTCCTCCTCAAAATCGCTGCACCCTATCTGCCTTTAAAATCCTGCAAAATTCAAAATGTGTAAATGATATCCTTCTTTCCTGTGAAATAAAGATAAGCAACTCACGAATTATCATACCTGATACACACACGAGGTGCAAGTATAATTATAGCATGAGTTGCCTATATTTGTTAAGGAATATTTTTCTTTCTTATCAGATGGAGTAGTCAAAGGACTGACCGACTTTTTTCTCATCCTCTGTCATCACGGTATCCGTCCGCGCATCCATAAGAACTGTATCAATTTTCTTTAATAATTCCTCAAAAGACGATGCCGTCACCGTCACGTAATCGTCTTGATTCTTCCGTTTCGTCTCCTCGTTGCGGGCCGCTTTGTCCGCTCTGCTTTCCTCAAGTCTCTCCTGCGCTGCTTCTTTCTGTGCTTTCTTACGTTCCTCTCTTGCCGCTTCCTTCTTCTCCTCGATGCGCTCTTTCTGCTTTGCTAAGGATTTATCGACAACTGCGAAGAATGATGCATTGCCGTGGTCGTCAAAGCTCATGCCGATAGAGCTTACATTGTCTGCATTTGCGCCAAGCTGTGTCTTCATCTGTCCAATCTTCGATGTCGCATTATTAAGAATCGCCTCATATTTCGCACGATACTCCCCATCCGTCGCCATACGCTCGATTTTCTCCTCATCAATCAGAACCAGAAGTTCCTTGGAGCTTGCATACATACCCTTATTCTGTTCCGCTTGTTCCTTCATATCGGAAGAGACCAGAATGAAGTCCATATTAGAATACTTTTTCTTTAACTGTTCATAGTACTTCTGAGCTTTTTCTGAAAGCTCCGGCTTGCCGATTGTCCTTCCGTAGACGCGGCTCTTCTTCTCGGTGCTCTCCGCTTTTTCTGTCTTCGTCTGATTCGCGCGGTAGGAATAATCTGCCGCATATGTGCCTACTGCACTGTTGCCGGTAAGTTCTCCCATAATATTTTCCTCCTTGAAATACGTCAGGCGTTGCCCGACAAGTGCGATAACTCCGTTTATCACCATATGTATCGGCATAATGTGCGAAATAATAAAGCTTTCCCATGAGACTTTACAGTCCCTCACTGTCTAATCTAATTAGAATATTTTTCTCTCTGCTCTTCCAAAAACTCCGGTGTATCAAAATAATTAATCTTCATCGCAGCTTTCACTTCATCCAAAGTCTTTGCAGCCTCAGCTCGCGCCACCTCACTGCCCCGCTTTAAGATGTCATATACATCATCAATTCTCTGCTCGTATTCTTTTCTGCGGGCACGAATTGGGCTAAGCTCCTCCTGCATAACGTTGTTTAAAAACTTCTTGACCTTTACATCACCAAGACCGCCTCGCTGATAATGTGCCTTCAACTCATCAAGGTTCGCATATTCCGGCAGATATTCCGCAAAATGTCCGTCATTACAGAACGCGTCCAGATAAGTAAACACTGTATTGCCCTCAAGCTTACCCGGATCTTCGATACGAATATGGTCAGGGTCTGTAAACATAGACATAATCTTCTTCTTCACCTCTGCCTCAGACTCAGACAGATAAATGCAGTTGCCGAGAGACTTGCTCATCTTTGCCTTGCCGTCAATCCCCGGCAGTCTTAAGCATGCCTTATTGGACGGAAGCAGAATCTGCGGATCAGTCAACGTCTCACCATACACAGAATTAAACTTGTGTACAATCTCCTTCGTCTGCTCTATCATCGGCATCTGATCCTCTCCAACCGGAACCGTTGTCGCCTTAAATGCTGTAATGTCCGCTGCCTGACTGATTGGATAAGTAAAAAATCCAACCGGAATGCTTGTCTCAAAGTTACGCATCTGAATCTCTGATTTAACAGTTGGATTACGCTGCAGTCTGGACACTGTCACAAGATTCATGTAATAGAAAGATAACTCTGTCAGCTCCTGCACATAGGACTGGATAAAAATACTGGATTTCGCCGGGTCAATTCCCACAGACAGATAATCCAGTGCCACCTCCATAATATTGTCACGCACCTTGGCAGGATTATCTGCATTATCGGTCAGTGCCTGTGCATCCGCAATCATGATAAATATCTTGTCAAACTCCCCAGAATTCTGAAGTTCTACTCGTCTCTTTAAAGAACCGACATAATGTCCTACATGAAGCTTCCCGGTAGGACGGTCACCGGTCAAAATAATTTTCTCAGCCATAATTTCTTCCCCTATCAAAAAATCTTTTTATATTATACACGTTTTATGTCTGCGCTTCAACAAAAAAGTCATGACATGACACTTTTTCAAGTCCGTTTTCTTTCAAGTTCACATTGAAAATAGAAACAAAAAGTGATAGAATACACAAACAAAACCAGCAAACGTTACAGCTTTATGAAAGGAAACATTATGGTTCAATTCATGCAGATAATAACAACAGATGCCGCCGCTTTTCTGTTATTGTTAATACTAAAACTTCAAATGAATACTCTGGCTAAGAATAGTCCACTGCTTGATATAAAGATTTATACAATGATGATAAATCTGACAATGTTCCAGTGTTTTTTTGACACACTTGTATTCTGGATAGACGGCAAGACATTTCCAATGGCACGTGAGCTAAATTATATCGGAAATGCTATCTATTATATACTCAATATGTCCATCTCCTATCTCTGGCCTCTATTTACCGAATATAAGATGAACAGCAATGCGGTAAAGCTCAAAAAAATGGCTGTCGCACTTGGAATACCCCTCGTATTGCTTTCGGTGCTTGTAATTTCGACACCATTTACCGGTTTTATTTTTACCATAACAGCTGACAACATCTACGTCCGAACAAGCTGGCAGTTCATTATTCCAACGATTTTGATTTCTTTTAATGTTTTGTTTGGAACATTCCGAGTACATATCCACCGGAAAAACACAGGAAAATATATGCTTTTCCCTGCAATTATTTTCGTTTCTCCTCTTTTGCTCGCCATAATTGTCCAGTCACTCAATTACGGC
>CAZAGJ010000016.1:0-49533 GCA_964484605.1 uncultured Roseburia sp.
ATTTGCGATTATAAAAAATTTCCTCTTGACAAAAGTCACTTCATAACGGAGGTACTTATGGGAGAAGCGTTGACGTTTGAACCGACGCGGGAGCAATTCGGAATATTTTGGAAATATCTGCAAATGCAGGATGTGACGGATGTGGATTACAATGGGAAAAAGTTGTGGATTACAGACTTGCACCGTGGAAGATACTGTGCAGAGGAAGTGGTAAGTGAACAGTTTATACAGACATTTACGCACAATATTTCTAATTGCGTCAATAAGCAGTTTAATCATGCCAATAAGATTTTAGAGGCAGATACGAGGGAACTGCGTATTAGTGTAATTCATGATTCAGTAACTGCATCCGGTATCAGTATCTGTATTCGTAAATCTCCGTGCATTGTGCGCAATACAATCGGGAAGATGCTGCGTGAGTCCTATCTGGAGGAGGAAATATTACAATTACTGATAAATTGTGTACAGACGGGAATGAACTTTGTATTCGGTGGAGAACCGGGAGCTGGTAAGACGGAGTGTGCGAAGTTTTTCATGCAGTTTATACCGAGAGAAGAACGGGTAATTACCATTGAGGATTCTTATGAGATTCATTATGGGAATATTAACCCGGGGGCAGATGCGGTGGAACTGCGTGTAGGATCCGGATTTAGTTATACAGATGCAATTAAAGCGAGCCTGCGGCAGAACCCTAAGTGGCTGGTTTTGTCAGAAGCCAGATCTGTGGAGGTAAAATCCCTGCTCGAGCAGTGGAGCACAGGAGTGAATGGTTTTACAACAATACATCTGGATGATGTGCGTAAACTTCCGGACCGAATCCAGAACATGATGGAGTATTTTAAAGAGGCGCAGAATATTGAGAATCGCATTTACCGCTATGTGAATGTCGGTATTCTGATTCGCTGCTGCAGAAAACCGGATGGAAGTGTAAGGCGTTATGTGGATCAGCTGTGCTTTTACAGCAGGGAAGGCAGGGAGAACCGCATTTATATGATTGTGGAGGACGGCGAAATCGTATCAAAAGAATTGCCGCCGACCATTGAAAAGCGTTTACTTCGAGCAGGAATTAATGACCCATATATATGTGCGAATTGGGAAATATATCAAAAAGAGGGGAGGTAATGGGGATAATAAAAAAATTAGGAAGACAGATAGCATTGCTTAGACCGAAGAATCTTGCGAAGGAAGTGCATGTCTATGGATATCATTTTTCTTGGAAAACACACACGGCCTGGATTTTTGGAGCGATTACCGGGTGTATTCTGCTGGAGTTATTGTTTCATCTTCAGGCAGGCTATTTTTCTGCGATAGTGATAGCGATAGGCTGTGCAGTACCGGTACTTGTTTTGGATATGTATAAGAGAATGTATGAGCAGAGACGCTTTGCAGATGTGACCGCGTACATGGAGCAGATGCTGTATTCTTTTCTTAAGACGGGGAAAGTGGTAGCAGCGCTTAAGGAGACAAGGGAACTGTTCGATGAAGGGGCAATGAGAGAATGTATCGATACAGCTGTTTTACATATGGAATTGGGAAAGCCGGGAACGGAGCAGGGAGTGCTTGACGAAGGGTTGAAAATGATAGAGAAGATGTATCCGTGCGGTAAGATTGCGTTGGTGCATAATCTGCTGCTTGCTTCTGAAACGTATGGAGGAACTGCGGAAGAAGCGGTTTTCCTCTTGCTGGAGGACATTGAACGTTATAAGAGACGCGGATATCGTTTGCAGGCAGATAAGAAAAAAAGCCATTCAGACAATATTGTCTCTGTTGTGGCTGCCAATCTTTTGTGCGCAACAGCGCTTTATGTACTTGAAGCGATGAGGCAGAAGTTTGGAGTTGCGGGAGGGACAGATATGTTTTCCATTAAATTGATTCAAATTTCTTCTACGATATTTATCGTACTGCTTCTATGGATTCTGGTAAAAAGTACAAAGAGTCTTACGAATGACTGGCTGGAGGAAAAAGTACTTTATTCTGCGGAATATATGGAGAGCAGCTATAAACTCATGCTGGATTACGAGAAGAAAAAGTGTAGAACAGGATTTAAGATGCCAATACCGTTGCACCGCAAGATAGCTTATTATCTGGCAAAAAGGGATGTTACGGAAGATATATATATGGCATTACCGCAGTGGTTGATGGAACTGATACTTTTGCTACAGCACAATAATGTGCAGGTTGCATTGATTAAATCTTCCAATAATGCACCGTATGCACTGCAGAGAGAATTGATGCTGCTTAAAGAGCGCATGGAGAGCGAGCCGGAAAAGCTGCAGACATATATGAAATTCTGCGCAGAGTTTGATGTGCCGGAAATTGGAAGCTGTATGAAAATGCTGCATGCTTTTTCAGAAAACGGGACAGGAGATTTGCATGTGCAGATGAATCAACTGCTTGGAAGGGTTTGGCAGATGCAGGACAAAGCAGATGAGGTAAAAGACGCTCATATTGCATTTCAGATGAAACTAATTTTTACATATCCGGTATTGGCTGCAACAGCGAAACTTTTGATTGATATGACGGTTGGTATGGTTGTAATGATGCAGGTACTGGGGAACATTGGAGGGGTGTAAGTGAAGCATATCGTAGAAGGATTTTCTGTGTTGTTTGTAATGATGTTAAATTTATGCATGGCAGCAGGTGTGCTGAATGTAACGGCAAAGGTAGCGGAGGTAAAAGAGTATAAAGCAGCAGTGACTGCGGAAATAGAAAATAGCAACTTTAATCCGAATGTAATTGCCGCGTGTATCAAGGATGCAGATGCGCGGGGATATTCTATGGAAGTTACTACATGTAGTTATGAAGAAGATGTGGGGCGTCAGATGGCAGAAGTGAGTCTTACTTATAAGTACGAAGTGCCGTTGATTGGAGTGTCAGGTCAAAGTGTGACGCGTGGAATTGCAAGATGAAGAGGTGAATGAGACCATGGAAATAATAGTGAATGAATTGGGGGCAGTATTTATTGGCATTTGCACAGGAGCTTGTGCAATGACATGGATGCTCTCACTGCTTACCTATGTGTCCTTGCTTTTGTAAATTGTCTGTTGGCGGAGGTTATATGGAAGATATTATAGAATGCTATGGAGTGGGAATATTGCAGATATTAGGTGGGATATGTGCGGCAGCAATATGGATTGCCCTGTTTCGGCAGGATGGAATTATAAGACAGATTGTGGTGCAATATCTGCACGGAATATGTGCTTAAATATGAAGGATGAGGTGTGATATGGAGCAGATTGTTAAAACATATGGTAAGTTTTTGCTGGAAGCAGCTGCTTTCATAATTTTTTGGATGTCAGCCTTTTTTGGAGTGAGAGATTTGCAGGGAAATATAGGATTTTTTCAAATGTTGGGAGCCTGTCTTGTTGAGGAGCAGGTGGAATATGAAGCAGATTTTCGGACATGTGTAGATGAAAGCAGGAGGAATGCTCCGGTGATATTTTTTCGGAGAGAAGGTGCTCTTGACACGGGAACTTATACGGTGTCAGAACTTATCGGAGCAACGGATTGTGAGGGCAGAGAACTGGTGGCGCAGGTGCAGGATATGTATAATGCGCAGGGTACATCAGATATGCAGATGCTGAATCCTGCCACTGAACAGATTTGTTTTGAAGTTCCGGGAATATACATGCTTCGGGTTAGAACTGTGGATTGCTGGAATGGTACAAGCGACTGCTGGATTTGTGTGCCTGTAAATTAGAATGGGAGGAAGGAAAATGAAGAACGGAGTGCTGATTCTTTTCAGCGGTTTGTTGGGGATAGTTCTGCTGACTGTTGTGCTGACCATTGGTGGAAATATGAATCGTAGTGTTGAGTTGCAGGAAAATTTGTCTGGTGCAGTGGAGGGAAGTGTTGCTGAAATTAAGGACAGCAAAGTAAAAAGGCATACAGACGAGATGTTAGAGGAGTGCGTAGCACAAATGGCAGTTGCGTTGGATTCTGATATGGACTTAGAGTTTCGTGTGTATCAGTCAGATGCAGAAAAAGGTATATTGTCTGTGTGTGCAGTTGGTGATTATCAGCATCTGAATGGACAGCAGGGAGATACTGCATGGGAACGAACGGTAATTTATGAACAGAATGGAAAGGATGAGGTAATGAGTGACTGTAAAGTGTGTTTCTACGAAAACAAAGAGTTGATGCTAGCGCAGGGGAACTGTTATAAAGTATATAAGGTACTGAGTGGTTCTAGTATTGGTGAGCCGCACGAACCAAAGAAAGAAGGGAAGGTATTTGCCGGTTGGCGGGATGTAAATGATTATATAGCGGATTTTTCACAGCCCATAGTTCAGGACATTTCTTACTATGCGGTATGGGAATAGTATGGTGGAATAAAAAAGCCCCTGAGATATACCAACTTTCAAGTGCTGGATTTCAGACCTGACTTTTTGGGGCAGGTATATCTCAGGGGGGGTTATAATTCAGATGCATCGTCAGCTTCGACTTTAGCTTCCGGTTTTTTAATGTAAATTTTTTCGATACGATTCTTGTCCATCTGATCGACACGGAGAAGCACATCATCATTTGTGATGATGATTTCATTTTCTTCCGGAAGATGGTCTAACAAACCAATCAGGTAACCGCCGATGGTGTCATAATCTTCTGAGGTAAAGTTTAAATCCAATGCTTCACACAAATCGTCTAAATTGGTTGAACCTAGAACGATAAATTCACGCTCATTTAACTGAATGATAGGGTCTTCTTCATCGGTGTCGTATTCGTCACGAATCTCACCTACAATTTCCTCTAACAAGTCCTCTAAGGTAATAAGACCGGCTGTTGCACCGTATTCATCAAGGACGATAGCCAGAGAGATAGAAGACTGGCGCATCTCGAAGAAGAGTTCTGCCGTGTTCTTGTGCTCGTAAGTAAAGTATGGCTCACGCATAATATCACGAACGGAAAAGTGCTCTTTATCTTTGTAGAGCAAAAGATCCTTCATATTCAGAATACCAACAATGTTATCTGTGGTTTCTTCGTAAATAGGAAGTCTTGTAAACTTGTCTTCCTGAAAGATTTCAATTAGTTCATCATAGGTGCTTTCGATATTAGCAAAGGTCATGTCAATACGTGGAACCATAACCTCTTTTGCCTGTGCATCACCAAAGTCGAACACATTGTTAATCATCGTATGTTCTTCTGATTCGATGACACCGGACTCCTTGCTGACATCCACGATAGTACGCAATTCTTCCTCTGTCATCTGTTGGGTGTCTGCATTCGGGTCTACCCGAAGAAGCATTAAAAAGCCCGTAGAAAGCTTGTTAATGATATAGATAATCGGAGTCATTAGCTTCATAAACAGTTCAATGATGCCGGAATAGCTAAGTGCAATACGCTCGGAGTAAATCGTGGCTAATGTCTTAGGAGAAATCTCTCCGAAAAGTAAAATCAGGAGAGTCAATACACCGGTGGCAATACCGGCACCTACGCTTCCCCATAGCTTAATTGCCAATGATGTAGCAATAGAAGAAGCAGAAAGATTCACAATATTGTTGCCGATTAGAATCGCGGAAAGCATCTTTCCGGAATCATCAGTAATGCGGAGAACCCGCTTGGCCCGCATGTCACCATCCTCGGCGAGCGTGCGCAGACGAATCCGGTTGACTGTGATTAGCGCGGTTTCTGCCGAAGAGAAGAACGCAGATAATAAAAGTAAAATAACTAAAACTACAATCTGAAATATGTCTCCAGAACTCAAAAAATTCACCTCTTAAAGTAATAGAATATACCATAGATGTAACTGTTATCTATGTAAGTAACGACATTCCGGCACTAAAATAGTGCCGGAATGAAATATATACATATTATATTGTACAAGAAAGTATATTACTCGTCAATACTGTAATTTGGAGCTTCCTTTGTAATATGAATATCGTGCGGATGACTTTCACGTAAAGCAGCGGCAGATATTTTTACAAACTTACTTTTGGTCTTTAAGTCCTCAATGGTTGGACAGCCGCAGTAGCCCATACCGGAACGGATACCGCCGACCATCTGGAATACAGTGTCTTCTACTGTGCCCTTGTAAGCAACACGACCTTCTACACCTTCCGGTACAAGCTTTTTGGCACCTTCCTGGAAGTAGCGGTCTTTGCTTCCGTTTTCCATGGCGGCAAGAGAACCCATGCCACGATATACTTTGTATTTTCTTCCCTGATACAACTCGAAAGTACCAGGAGCTTCATCACAACCTGCGAAGAGGCTTCCCATCATGCAGACATTTGCGCCTGCAGCGAGAGCTTTTGTCATATCGCCGGAATATTTGATACCGCCATCAGCGATAACAGGTATGCCATATTCTTTTGCTACATTGTAGCAGTCCATGATAGCGGTAATCTGTGGAACACCGATACCTGCGACAATACGTGTAGTACAGATGGAACCTGGTCCGATACCTACTTTGACAGCGTCAGCACCGGCTTCAATTAAGTCGCGGGTTGCTTCGCCTGTTGCTACGTTTCCGGCAATAACCTGTAAATCAGGATAAGCAGCTTTAATTTTCTTTACGGCCTCTAGAATATTTCTGGAGTGTCCGTGTGCAGAGTCAACAACGATAACATCCACATGTGCGTTTACAAGAGCTTCCACACGTTCCATCATGTTTCCGGTAATACCTACACCTGCACCGCAGAGCAGACGACCCTGCTCGTCCTTTGCAGAAAGTGGATATTTAATCTGCTTTTCAATATCCTTGATGGTAATAAGTCCTTTTAAGCGGAACTCTTTATCTACGATTGGAAGCTTTTCTTTTCTTGCTTTTGCAAGAATCTGCTTTGCTTCTTCTAAAGTGATTCCTTCCTGAGCGGTAATAAGACCTTCGGAAGTCATGCTTTCACTGATTTTCTTGGAAAAATCCGTCTCGAATTTGAGATCACGGTTTGTGATGATACCAACTAATTTACCATCCTCGCAGATTGGCACACCGGAGATACGGAATTTGCGCATCAAATTCTCTGCATCCTGTAATGTATGAGTTGGAGAGAGGAAGAACGGGTCTGTAATAACTCCATTTTCAGAACGTTTTACTTTGTCAACTTCGTCTGCCTGTGCCTGAATGGACATATTTTTGTGGATGATACCAATGCCGCCCTGTCTGGCCATTGCAATTGCCATTCTGTGCTCTGTAACGGTGTCCATTGCTGCACTCATCATAGGGATATTTAGAACAACCTTTTTCGTAAGATGTGTTGTCAAATTAATCATGTTTGGAGTCACTTCGGAGTATTGAGGTACTAACAGTACATCATCAAAAGTAATGCCTTCACCGATAATTGTTCCCATGTTCGTTTTTCCTCGCTTTCTTTTTATCAGTACATTTTTGGTATAAAAATTTATTAGTCAGTATCATAGCAAAAAAAAACGAACGTGTCAACGCAGGAAAAACGTGAATTCCTGAAAAATGGAGAGACATTAGGAAATTTAATAAAAAGGGTGAAAAAGACTAATAAAACATTTCTGGAAAAGATATTGTTGCATTAACGCATCAAAGTGCTCTATAATTTGATAATAAATATGTATATAGGATGGTTAGTGGGTTAAGGAGGAGACGGCAGATGGAATTTCGACCATGCATTGATATTCATAATGGAAAGGTAAAACAAATTGTCGGTGGAAGTCTGAAGGATGCAGGGAATCAGGCGAAAGAAAATTATGTCTCAGAACAGGATGCCTGTTTTTATGCACATTTATATAAGGAAGCGGGAATACGTGGAGGGCATATCATTCTGCTTAATTCAAGAGACAGTGAGTTTTATGATGCGACGAAGACACAGGCGATGGCAGCGCTGCGGGAATATCCGGGAGGACTTCAGGTTGGCGGTGGAATTACGGCAGAGAATGCGAACGAGTTTCTGCAGGCGGGAGCCAGTCATGTGATTGTTACCTCGTATGTGTTTCTTGATGGAAAGATATATTATGATAATCTGCGCAGGCTGTGTGAGACAGTAGGAAAAGAGCATATTGTTTTGGATATAAGCTGCCGCAGAAAAGATGATGACTATTACATAGTGACAGACCGTTGGCAGAAGTTTACGGAAGAGAAAGTCAGCATTGCGTTATTGGATGAGTTGTGTGGTTACTGTGATGAATTTCTGGTACATGCAGTGGATGTGGAGGGGAAGTCATCCGGTATTGAGGGACCGTTGGCGGAACTTTTAGGACAGTGGAGCAGAATTCCGATTACTTATGCAGGCGGCGTGGGAAGCTTTGAGGACTTAGAACAATTGAAACTGCTTGGAAAAAACAGACTGAATGTAACCATCGGAAGTGCACTGGATTTGTTTGGCGGGCCGATGGAGTATGAAAAGGTGCTGGCGTATACCAATACAAGTTTTTGATTCCGAGTAAACAAAAATGCTTGCGGTCTGCCAAAAGGAATGCTATACTGTACCCGATGTCAGTTATAAAAGCAGATGCCAAACGGCATCCAGATGATAGAGATAAGGGAGATAACTATGTATAAGATTAATGACAATTACCAGAAATTGCCGGGAAGCTACCTTTTTAGTACAATTGCCAAAAAAGTCAACGCTTATTCGGAAGCGAATCCGGACAGACAGATTATACGTCTCGGAATCGGAGATGTGACACAGCCGATTGCACCTGCAATTATTGAGGCAATGCACAAGGCTGTAGATGAAATGGGAAATGCAGCAACTTTCCATGGATATGCGCCGGATTTAGGATATGAATTTTTACGTTCTGCGATTGCTAAGAATGATTATCAGGCGAGGGGCTGCGATATTGCAACAGATGAGATTTTCGTATCGGATGGTGCGAAGAGTGACTCCGGCAATATTCAGGAGATTTTTGCACAGGATAACCGCATTGCAGTTTGTGACCCGGTTTATCCGGTATATGTAGATTCCAATGTTATGGCAGGAAGAACAGGCACTTATGATTCGAAGACAGAGATGTGGAGTGACGTGATTTATATGCCATGTACGATGGAGAACGGATTTGTGCCGGAATTCCCGAAGGAGACACCGGATATTATTTATCTGTGTCTGCCAAATAATCCAACCGGTACGACGATTACGAAGAGCCAGCTTCAGGAGTGGGTAGACTATGCAAACCGTGTAGGGTCTGTGATTATATATGATGCTGCTTATGAAGCATATATTTCAGAAAATAATGTAGCACATTCTATCTATGAGTGTGAGGGTGCAAAGACCTGTGCCATTGAGCTTCGCAGCTTCTCTAAGAATGCGGGATTTACCGGAGTGCGTCTTGGATTTACTGTTGTTCCGAAGGAGTTAAAGTGCGGTGATGTATCTCTGCATGCAATGTGGGCGAGACGTCATGGAACGAAGTTTAACGGAGCACCATATATCGTACAGCGTGCAGGTGAGGCGGTTTATTCCGATGCAGGTAAGGCACAGTTAAAGGAGCAGGTCGCTTACTATATGAAGAACGCCGCGACCATCAAGGAAGGACTAAAGGAAGCCGGATACACAGTGTTTGGTGGTATGAATGCGCCATATATCTGGTTGAAAACACCGGAGAAGATGACATCATGGGATTTCTTTGATTATTTATTAGAAAATGCCAATGTGGTTGGTACACCGGGCTCGGGATTTGGTCCTAGCGGTGAGGGATATTTCAGACTGACTGCTTTTGGAAGCTATGAGAATACACTGGCAGCATTGGAACGTATCAAAAAACTGTAATTAGATGTTGACAAATAACTGAATACATGTATAATAAAAACGCAAACAAGTTGCAAATGCAAATAAAATGCAAAAGCAATTTGTTTGCGTTTTTTGCTGAAAAATAGAAACGCACCGTTTTATAATGATGTAGCGCAGGGCTTACATAATAGGAACAGAAAGTGAGACAAAAGTTTATGGCACACATAATAGAGCATACTATATTACATTCCGTGGAGGACAGCGTGAAATTGCTGCCTTTTTTGTTTTTAACTTATCTGCTGATGGAGACAATGGAACATCATGCAGGGGATAAGATGCAGCAGAAAATCCGTACTGCCGGAGTACTTGGACCGGTGTGGGGCGGATTGCTTGGTATTGTCCCGCAGTGTGGATTTTCTGCTGCGGCATCCAGTTTATATGCAGGAAAAGTGATTACAGTGGGAACCTTGCTGGCTATTTACTTGTCTACCTCGGATGAGATGCTGCCAATTTTGATTTCACGGTCGGTTCCTGTGGCGACCATTATTCGTATTTTGGCAACAAAGGTGCTGATTGCCATTGCGTCAGGAGTGATTGTGGAACTCATCTATGTGAAGATTCTTGGAAAAAAAGAGAAGGACATGGATATACATGTGGTATGTGAGGAAGAGCATTGCCACTGTGAAGATGGAATCTTTGTATCGGCACTTAAGCATACCTTGCGTATTTTCTTTTATATTTTCATAATCTCTTTTGTGTTGAATGGTGTGATTGAGCTGATTGGAGAGGATACACTTGCAGGCGTTTTTTCAGCAATACCGGTTGTAGGTGAGCTGGTAGCAGCACTGGTTGGACTGATTCCAAACTGTGCATCTTCGGTAGTTATCACGGAACTGTATTTAGACGGAATCATTGGTGCCGGAGCGATGATGTCGGGCCTTTTGGTAAATGCCGGTGTAGGTGTTATGGTACTTTTTCGCTTGAATCGTGATGTAAAACAGAACGCAGGAATTATCGGTGTACTCTATGGACTTGGTGTGTTCTGGGGTGTTATAATAGAATTACTTGGAGTTACATTTTAGATTATAGGAGAGCAGAGGACAGGAATATGGCAGGAAGCGGATATGCGACGGCAAGCCGTAGACGTATATTGGAGTTTCTTAAGAATAACAGTAGCCGGACTGTGACGGCAGCGGATATTGATACTTACCTTAAAAAGAATGACAGTGAGGTAAACATCACGACGATTTATCGTTATCTAGACAAGCTTGCTAATGAAGGAAAGGTTATGAAGTATGTAACAGAGAAGGGTGGCAAGGCGGCTTATCAGTATGTGGAATTGGGACATCGGTGTGAGGAGCATCTTCATTTACAATGTGTGAAATGCGGGAGCATCATTCATCTGGAGTGTGCGTTCATGGCGGAGATTTCGGAGCATATCAACAAAGATCATGGATTTGCGCTGCAGTGTAAAAATTCTATTCTATATGGTACATGTAAAAATTGCAGATAAGAGAAGGAAAAGGATGCATAGTCCTTTTCCTTTTTTTATATAATGAAAAGAAAAAATAGGACGTGGCTGGTTATGTGGGATAACAAAGAGGGAAAAACCAGGGTAAGCAGACTGAAAGCGGCGATTGTGCTTGAGGCAGCGCTGCTTCTTGCTGTGGGTGTAATCTGTATGGAGGGTGGACGCTTTGTAAATAGCGGAACAGTGGAAGTGTCCGGCGAAGGATATATTAAATGGGTGGACTTTAATGTGTCCTACGAAGCACTCTGCAAAGCATACGAGTATGATGTTGAAACCTATGGAAAAGAGATTCATCTTGACTGGATAGATTTGCTTTCTTATGTGGCGGCACTGAATGGTGGAGATTTCGGAGTAGGCGCGGTGGAGGATATGCGAAAGATTGCGGAGAAAATTCTTTCCGGTGATACAACGATGCAGGATGCAGCGAAGGATATGAAGTATTTTTCCTATTATAAAGAAGCATATACGGCTGTGCTTGGCGGTATGGTTGGAGAATATGAGATACAGGAGGCAGAGGGTGGTACTTATGTAAAAAAATATGGGCTGAAAGCTTTTTCTCCAATCGCTAAAGGTTTCCCGTACAGTGACTATGATGATTTTGGCGTGTCAAGAAGCTACGGTTACCGCAGGCAGCATCTGGGACATGATATGATGGGACAGGTGGGTACACCGATTATTGCTGTGGAATCCGGTTATGTAGAAGCTTTAGGGTGGAACCAATATGGCGGCTGGCGTATCGGAATACGCAGTTTTGATGGAAAACGTTACTATTATTATGCGCATCTGCGACAGAATTATCCGTATCAGGAGAAGCTAAAGGAGGGGGATGTGGTAACTGCGGGAGATGTTATCGGCTATATGGGGCATACCGGGTACAGTGCAACAGAAAATGTCAACAATATCGACCAGGTGCATTTGCATCTAGGACTCCAGCTTATTTTTGATGAATCGCAGAAGGAAGGAGACAGCGAAATCTGGGTAAGCTGCTATGATTTGACACGTTTTCTCTATAAAAATCGTGCAGAGGTACAGAAAATAGAGGGAACAAAGGAGTGGAAACGTGTGCTTGATATGAGGGAGCCAGAGGTGGAAAAAAATAGAAAAACTTTGGAGAATAGGGCAGAATAGCTATTGACGTGCTGGCAGATTTGACGGATAATTTATATAGTACGATAGTATGAAAAACGAAAGAAAAGGGGTTATATATATGGCATTTGGAAAGAAAAATGCAGAGTTGATACATGCTGTTGCTGAGATGCGCGAAACAGATTACTCAAAACAGCCGGAGTTGGGTGAGGTATATAAGAGATTGATACAGGGCAGAAGTCAGTTTGAGGAGGCTATGGCAGGTGATATTGATGCCGTTATGCAGATTAGTTCTCTGGATTTAGCCATACATCATCATACAGACAACATGATTTCACTCTCGGATAATGTGGCGGAAGCAACACAGCATATTTATGGTGCAGCAGCGGAGACTTCGCAGGTTGCCGGACAGGTAAATGAGCAGCATGAAGAGTTGACGACAACGATTATTCAGGCTTCTGAGGCAAGTGAAGATGTATATAAGAAGATTGAAGCGGGACAGGAAGAACTTACCAATATCAAGGATTTGTCCGACCAGGCGATTGATGTGTCTAAGGAGATGCAGAAGGATATGGATGAATTGCTTGGAGTGATTAATCGTATGAACGAGGTGATTGCCGGGATCAATTCCATTTCTTCACAGACCAATTTACTTGCGCTGAATGCATCGATTGAGGCAGCACGTGCTGGAGAAGCCGGAAGAGGGTTCGCAGTTGTGGCAGATGAGATTCGTGAGCTTGCAGAGGAGACACAGAAGCTGACGGGCAATATGGGGGCGTTTGTTGAATCCATCCGTGTGGCATCTGAGAAGAGTGCAGCAAGTGCGACCAGTACGATTGAGGCGCTTGGCGTTATGACAGATAAAATAAAAAATGTCTGGGAACTCAACGATGAAAATCAGAAAAATGTTTCTAGGATAAGCGGAGAAATCAGTTCTCTGGCCGCGGTCAGTGAGGAAATTAGCAGTTCAATGGCAGAGCTTGAGGCGCAATCTGCAAATATTGAAACGCAGTGTGATGAGCTCAAGAGCAACACTACGAATATGCGTACTGTCTGCAAGGAAATGCAGACGGTGACAAAGCCGATTGTACAGATAGAGCATACATTAGATGATGCTGCAAAAAAGATGGGTAAGATGACGGATGATCCGTTTTTCCGTATGCGTAAGCCTGAGTTCGCAAGATACTGTCAGACTGCAATTACGGCGCACAAGGGATGGCTTGCGAATTTGAAACGCATGGTAGATGAGCGAACGGTTTTGCCGATTCAGTTGAATTCTTCCAAATGCGGATTTGGACATTTCTATTATGCAATGACGCCGAAGACAAAGGAAGTTCGTCCAATCTGGGATGCACTCGAAGCGAAGCATAAGAAGTTCCATGATTATGGTACACAGGTGCAGAAGGCGTTGTTTGCAGAAGATTATGGAACAGCAGAGCGGGTTTATAAAGAAGCAGAGAATTATTCTAAGGAGCTGATTGCGGACTTGGAAGAGATGATAAAAATTGTCAGTTAAAAATAAAGTTTAAAATAAAAGCGGAGAGTCATATCAATTAAGATGTGACTCTCCATTTATATAGAATAGCTTTATTTCTTAAAGGATGCACGCTTGCGCAGTGTCGGGTCTAAGATACGCTTACGGATACGAAGACTTTCCGGAGTTACCTCCAAAAGCTCATCTACATCAATAAAGTCAAGCGCCTGTTCAAGACTTAAGATTCTAGGCGGAACCAAAGTCAATGCCTCATCTGCAGAAGAGGAACGCGTATTTGTCAGATGCTTCTTCTTACATACATTAAGCTCGATATCTTCTGCTCTGGAACAGGAACCGATGACCATGCCGGCGTATACCTTCTGACCTGGTCCGATGAAAAGTGTACCGCGGTCCTGAGCAGAGAAGAGTCCGTAAGTAACGGATTCGCCTGTCTCGAATGCAATGAGGGAACCGAGCTTACGATAAGCAATCTCACCCTTGTATGGTGCATAACCATTGAAGATGGTATTGATGATACCATTACCCTTGGTATCGGTCATGAATTCACCGCGATAACCGATTAATCCGCGGGATGGGATATTGAACTCCAGACGGGTATATCCTCCGGTAATCGGCTTCATGTTAAGCATTTCACCTTTTCTCTGACTGAGCTTTTCGATAACCGCTCCGGTAAATTCGTCCGGCACATCGACATAGGCTAACTCCATTGGCTCTAACTTCTTGCCGTTTTCGTCGGTGTGGTAGAGTACCTCGGCTTTACTTACGGCAAACTCGTAACCTTCACGACGCATATTTTCAATCAATACAGATAAGTGAAGTTCTCCACGACCGGAAACTTTGTAGGAATCCGGGCTGTCTGTTTCCTCAACGCGAAGAGATACATCTGTATTTAATTCTTTGAAGAGACGGTCTCTTAAATGGCGGGAAGTTACGAACTTTCCTTCCTGTCCTGCGAGCGGACTGTCGTTGACAATAAAATTCATAGACAGTGTCGGCTCGGAAATCTTCTGAAAAGGAATTGCTTCCGGTGCCTCGGCAGCACAGATGGTATCTCCAATGTGGATATCTGCGATACCGGAGATGGCTACGATAGAACCAATCTTAGCCTCTGTTACATCGACTTTGTTTAGTCCGTCAAATTCGTAAAGCTTGCTGATGCGGACTTTCTGAAGCTTGTCAGGCTCGTGGTGGTTGACTACAACAGCTTCCTGATTTACTTTTAAGCATCCATTGTCAACTTTACCGATACCGATACGACCAACATATTCGTTGTAATCGATGGTACTGATGAGAACCTGTGTATTAGCGTCCGGGTCGCCCTCCGGAGCAGGAATATAATCCACAATCGTTTCAAACAGTGGAGTCATATCTTTTTTGTTATTAATTAAATCGCCAATCTCACGAACTGCATATCCATCTCTGGCAGAAGCGAAGAGGAATGGACAGTCTAACTGCTCGTCAGAAGCATCTAAATCCATGAATAATTCTAATACCTCATCGACAACCTCATTTGGACGAGCTTCCGGACGGTCAATCTTGTTGACGCAGACGATAACGTGCAGGTCTAGCTCTAATGCCTTCATGAGTACGAACTTGGTCTGTGGCATAACACCTTCAAAGGCATCTACGACAAGTATTACACCATTTACCATTTTCAGAACACGCTCAACCTCGCCTCCGAAGTCAGCATGTCCGGGTGTATCGATGACATTGATTTTGGTGTCTTTATATGTGATAGCGGTGTTCTTAGAAAGAATGGTAATACCACGTTCTCTCTCTATGTCGTTGGAGTCCATAACGCGTTCCTGAACTTCCTGATTTTCACGGAACACGCCGCTCTGCTTTAAGAGTTCGTCGACCAAAGTTGTCTTGCCATGGTCTACGTGGGCGATAATTGCAATGTTACGGACATCTTCACGTTTCATTTTCATAATATTGATACCTTTCTTTGATATGCTGTTTATTTCCTTATTATATGTCTCTCAAAAACCAACTCACTTATTCTATCACATTTTTTCAAATGCGCAAGTATTATGCGACAAAATATATCATTTCATTCTTTTTCTTATCGACATGATATATGTAAATTCTGCGCCGCGGTCATGGTAAAAATAATGTGTCAGGCAGGTCGTAACGTAGGAACAGAAAGAAGAATCAAAATACAAAAAATAAGCGTATGACCTAGAGGAAGGGAGAAAGATTCATGGCAGATAAAATTTTTGAAAACAACCAGGTATCTATTTTTGGTGAAATCGTTTCAGATTTCCGCTTTAGTCACGAGGTTTATGGTGAGGGATTCTATATGGTGGAAGTAGCGGTAAACCGTCTTAGTAACTATTTAGATTATATCCCGCTTATGGTTTCAGAAAGATTGATTGATGTGACGGAAAATTACATAGGGCAGAATATTTATGTGACAGGACAGTTCCGTTCTTTTAACCGGCATGAAGAAAAGAAAAACCGATTGGTGTTGTCTGTATTTGTCAGAGAACTGGAATTTGTTTCCGAGATTGAAGAGGATATTAAGAGTAACCAGATATTTTTGGACGGATATATCTGTAAGGAACCTATTTATCGGAAAACACCACTTGGCAGAGAAATTGCAGATTTGCTGATTGCAGTCAACCGTTCCTATGGGAAATCCGATTATATTCCATGCATTTGCTGGGGGAGAAATGCCAGATTTGCATCCGGCTTTGAGGTCGGCGGTCATGTGCAGGTGTGGGGCAGAATTCAGAGCAGAGAATATGTGAAAAAGCTGTCAGAGGAAGAGACTGAAAAACGTGTGGCGTATGAGGTTTCTGTCAGCAAGATAGATTTTTTTGAGGAATAAAAAGAAAAATGAACCTGTCAAATCTGTTTGTGCGATTTGACGGGGATTAGTTGAGAAAAGACATTGACAATATGAATAGATAGTGCTATGGTAAATGAAAATATGATACATAGTTTGATAGAGGTTGCGTACTTTAAGAGTAGCTTTTCGGATGTGGCAGGCACAGGCGAGGAAGAGTGAAAGGGAAGCACGCCGAAAGGGTATAGCACCTGCGGCTGTATTACTTGGGCATGGAGTTAAGAACTTCATGACTGTCATCTTTTTAGATGGGGCGCTATCGGTTTCTACATAGCAGTTTTGCGGAGTAATTCGCATTTCAAGGGAATCAGAACCGGCTCATCAGAGTCGGTTTTTTGCGTTTGCACAATATTGTATCACAAACATATAATAAGTCAGGAGGATTTGCGATGTCTATTTTTAAAGGAGCAGGTGTGGCAATCGTTACACCTATGAAGGAAAATGAAGAAGTAAATTACGAGAAACTGCAGGAACTGATTGAATGGCAGATTGCAGAAGGTACAGACAGTATCATTATCGTCGGGACAACAGGCGAGAGTTCTACACTCAGTACAGAGGAGCATGCGGAGGTTATCAAGGCTGCGGTGAAATATGTCAATCATCGTGTACCTGTCATTGCCGGTACAGGTTCTAACTGCACCAGAGAAGCGATACATCTTTGTCAGGAAGCAGAAGAAGCAGGCGTGGACGGACTTCTGGTAGTTACGCCATACTATAACAAGGCAACACAGGGGGGCTTAATTCGCTATTATACAGAGATTGCAGAATCCGTAAAGATTCCTATCATCATGTATAATGTACCGGGAAGAACAGGATGCAATATTTTGCCGGAGACAGCAGCGACATTGTTTAAAAATGTGGATAATATTGTCGGAATCAAAGAAGCAACAGGAAATGTGGCGCAGGCTGTGAAATTGATGAATTTAACAGATGGTAAGATTGACCTGTATTCCGGCGAGGATGGAATTGTTGTTCCGCTGATGGCAATTGGCGCGAAGGGAGTTATCTCTGTGTGGTCAAATGTTGCTCCGAAGCAGGTGCATGATATGTGTGCAGCATTTGAGCGTGGAGATGTTGCAACTGCCATGCGTATGCAGATAGAGGCTCAGCCGCTTGTTGATGCACTGTTTAGTGAGGTAAATCCGATTCCGGTAAAGAAGGCATTAAACCTTATGGGGAAGGAAGTAGGCCCGCTTCGTTCACCGCTTACTGAGATGACACCGGAAAATGCGGCAAAGCTTGCGGAAGCGATGAAGAATTACGGATTAAAGCTTGCCTAAAAGGGAGGAACTGTCGTACAAAGTAATCTTTTTGTGCACATAATTTATTATGTGCAGTACAGAAATATTAGTGTGACAGTTCCATTTTTTCTGTAAAATTATGTGCTATAATATAGAAAGAGAGCACGCAGGAAGAAAGTATATTTGAAAATGAGAGGATAACATGATGATAAAAGTGATTATGAATGGATGCAACGGGAAAATGGGACAGGTCATTACCGGAATCTGTAAGGCAGACCCTGCGGTTGAAATCGTGGCAGGTGTGGATTTGTATGATGGTATTGCAAACGACTATCCTGTATTTCCTAATATTTCTGTCTGTGATGTCAAAGCGGATGTCATTATTGACTTTTCTAATGCCCAGGCGGTAGATGACCTGCTCATTTACAGCGCAGAAAAGCAGATACCGGTGGTACTTTGCACGACAGGACTTTCAGAGGAACAGATAGCGCGAGTAAAGGAGATATCTGAAAAGACCGCAATCCTGAAATCTGCAAATATGTCCCTTGGCATCAATACATTGATGGAATTGTTAAAGCAGGCGGCGACAATTTTAGCTCCGGCAGGATTTGATATTGAAATAGTAGAGAAGCATCATAATCAGAAATTAGATGCACCAAGTGGCACGGCACTTGCACTTGCAGATACGATGAATGAAGCGCTAGACAATGTTTATGAGTACAAGTATGACAGAAGCAAAGAGCGCAAGAAGCGTGAAAAGAATGAAATCGGTATTTCTGCGGTGCGAGGCGGAAGTATTGTCGGCGAACATGAGGTGATTTTTGCCGGATTAGATGAGGTAATTACATTTGAACATACGGCATATTCCAGAAGTGTATTTGGAAAAGGTGCAGTGGAGGCGGCGAAGTTTTTGGCAGGAAAAGAACCGGGACTTTACGATATGCAGGATGTAATTCAGGCTACGATGCAGAAGTAGATGAAACTGTTGCATGCAGGATTTGCGAGACGTATAATTTTTATTATAAGAAATTTTGATATAGCACATTTCCGATAAAGCGAAATTTCAAAATCAACTTCACAAAATACGGAATTTTCACGAATTCGCGGTTGAAAGATGTGATTATCCATGTCTTTTCGACGCCAGTACACTTCACGAGAGGATGTGCATCGGAATGAAGACATTTTTAGAGGTTTTCCGTGACGCTCTTGCGGGGCGCGCGAGCAAAACGTAGCCGAAGCGAGGACTGTTTAAGAAATCTCCTGCCATGTTTTAAATAGCAGGAGATTTTGAGTTCCACAGCAAGGCTTATTCGCGTCTGTGAGCGCGCCTCCTTAGAGCGACTAGGAAGTTCTCGACTTTGTCTTCATCCGGTGTACATCCTGCGTGAAATGTTCTTTCGGCGAAAGAGACACGGCACATGATTTCAACCGCGGATTCTAAAATTCTCGCATTTTGCTCGAAAAGATTTTGAAATTTGTTTTCGGAAACGTGCTTAATCCAATGTCCCGATAATAAAAATTATACACAAAAACTTAATGCGACAGCCTCATATGAATCTAGATGCGACGCAGTTTGCTCTGCTGGTAACGCTGTGACTTAGCGGAAACACGTGCTGGCGCAGATACATAGACCAGACGGTACATAAACACAGCCATGAGGATTCCGGTCAAAACATCAAATACAGAGTGCTGCTTTAAGAACATGGTAGATAATACGATACTTACCATCAGCACTGCAGAACCATAACGAACCGGTTTTTTGTCTTTGAAATTATCGCAGTGCCATACAGCCATGTTGATGGCGATGGAGTTATACACATGGATACTTGGAAAAAGATTTGTCGAAGTATCCGCAGAGTACAGCAGACGCACAGCGTCTACAAAAATGTTGTCCCGTGCAAAAACTGTAGGGCGCAGATAATGACCGTTTGGATAAAGGGTGGATACTATCAAAAAGATGGTCATTCCGGTGAAAAGCATTTTGCAGAGACGGAAATACTCATCCTTGTTCCTGAAATAAAAATATCCTAATCCCCATGCAATGTATCCGAACCAGAGCAGATACGGGACAATGAAATACTCGCAGAATGGTATGTAGTCATCAAGCGCCATGTGAATGACATGAAAATGCGTTGTTACCGTTTTTTCCAGATAGCTGAACCATGGCAGATAGACTAGAAAATACAGTAACAAGAGTGCATGCTTGTTTTTATCAATGAAGGTATATAATGCCTTGCGTATAGTAGTTGTCAAAGCGAATCATCCTTTCCGGTGAAATTATTACCTTTGCGATTATAGCACAGTGATTTTTCAGAAACAATTACCTTTTGTCTGATTTAAGAAAGATTATTTAAATTTTAAGAAAAGCTTAAGCAATGAAAAGCTTTTTTGTGCATTTTAGTTGACAAGTACTTTTGACCCATTATAATATAACGTGGTTTGATGTGAACACATAAAAGAAACTGTGGCGGTATAGACCGCTTGTGAATATACTTAATTCAAAAGAGGATAAAAATTGTGAGTGAAAAGACGCAGGATATGTCAAAAAAGAAAAATTCAAAATGGAAAATGGGACAAAAGGCAGTTGTGGTGTTGACGGCAGTTGCAGTTGTTTATATTGGATTTGCAGTATTTTTTCAAAATCATTTTTGCTTCGGAACCAGAATCGATGGAATCCCTGTGGGAGGACGCGGTGTAAAGAGCGTTGAAAATCTGATAAAAGAAGAAATTGATAATTATACGCTGACTTTAGTTGGGCGTGAAAATATGGTTGAGACAATAGCAGGAAGTGACATTGATTTAGAACCGGTTTTTGATAATGAAGTGTCAGGACTTTTGGCAGAACAGAAAGGTTATGGATGGGGTGTCATACTGTTCCGCGGTCAGGAACTGGAATTAGATAAGGTAGTTTCTTATGATGCAGATACTCTACGGAAGCTGATAGGAGAACTGGATGTCGCTGCAGATAAAAATCAGCGGGAACCTGTAAATGCAACATATTCTGCATATAGTGAGGAAAGCGGTTATACGCTGGTGCCGGCAGACTATGGAACAACCATTGATGAGAACAAACTTCAGACCGCAGTTGCGGATGCGGTTGCATCATTGGAGGAAGAACTTAATCTTTCGGACAGCGGATGCTATGTGGAGCCGGATGTTACAGATGATGATGAGAAATTGCTGGCACTGATTGATGACCTGAACTGCTATGTGGGAACAACTATTATTTATGAGTTTGGCGAAGAAAAAGAAGTGCTTGACGCACAGATAATCCATACATGGTTAGGCGATGAGGATGGAAAAATCAGCGTGGATGAAGAGGCAGTACTTGCTTATGTAAAGGAACTCGGAAAAACTTACAATACAGCGTATAAGCCGAAAGAATTTGAGACATCCTACGGAAAGACAGTGACAATTACAAATGGATTCTATGGCTGGCGCATTGACAGTGAGGGCGAACTGGCGCAGATTATGGAAGACTTGTCAGCCGGGGAAAGTGTGACGAGAGAACCGGTGTATCTGCAGACTGCAAACAGCCACGGAGAAACGGATTATGGTGATTCCTATGTAGAGATTAATCTGACAGCACAGCATTTGTTTTTATACAAAGATGGTGAGTTGGTCATTGAGACAGACTTTGTCTCCGGTGATGTGGCAAAGGGACATTCTACACCAACCGGCGCATTTGGAATTACATATACAACAAAGGATGCGGTGCTTCGGGGGGAAGACTACGCGACACCGGTGACATATTGGATGCCTTTTGCGGGAGATGTGGGAATGCATGATGCAACCTGGCGCAGAAGCTTTGGAAGTAATATCTATAAGACCAATGGTTCACATGGATGTATCAATCTGCCACTCTCTGCGGCAAAGACAATTTTTGAAAATGTGGAGAAAGGTTATCCTGTTTTGGTATATACACTTCCGGGAACGGAAAGCCCGGCGGTACAGAAACAGGATGCGGCGAATATCGTAAGCATGATTGATATGATAGGACCGGTTACACTGGAAAGTGAGACTATCATTGTCAATGCAAGAAATCTTTACAATGCATTGCCGGATGCAGCCAAGGCATACGTGACAAATATTGACACACTGACTGCCGCGGAGAATGCATTGGCAGGTCTTAAGGCTGCCCAACCGGCAGAAGTGCCGGCGGAACAGCCCGTGGAGTAGGATTAGACTTCCACAATCGCCAAGTCCCAAGGATTCAGGATGATTTCGGCTTGCGGAGCAACAGACCTCTGCGACAGCAGCTCAGTGCCGGCGGCTCCTATATGCCGGATATACTGTGCTTTATCGGAGTAATTGAAATAGTAATAGAGCTCTTTGCCGAAGTCATTTGTTCCGTGCTTTAAAGTGACAGGGAAGTGCAGTTCATTTGCGGCGGTATGGGTATATCCGGTCTTGTTAAAGTAGCTGCGAAGAATTTCTTCGAGCATATCGTTCTCGAAGAATGCAGCTAAGTAGAGGGCAGTTCCTTTTCCATAATGGTTTTCTGCCGCGGCTGCATAGCGTTTCCAAACGGGATGGTCATAGCAGGCAATAGGTTCTGCCGTATCGCAGGTGACGAGTTCCAACCAGTCATGTGCACGGCTGCGCTGGGAAGAATTGCACAGTGCGACATTTACATCTTTCGGATAAGTAAACTGGTCGTAGTGAATGCCGAGACATCTGTGCAGAATATGTGGCTGGATATCGGCATATATTTTTAACTGCTCGTCAGAAAAACCGGTGCGGAAGGTTGCGATAAGATTGCCACCGGATGTCACATAGTTATCCAGAGCGCTGAGCAAATCCTCTGCGGCACTGTAAAGTGCGGGTACGATGACATAGTCATAAGAAGAAAAGTCTCTCTCAGAGGAAGATATCATATCATATTCCACATTCATGCGATACAGGGCATCACAGAGCCAGCGAAGCACGGCATTATAGCTGTTTGTGCCAGTGGTTTCCAGAGGAAAATGAGAAAGCCCGGTCAGGGAATTATTATCAAGGAGAACTGCAATGCGGTTCTCTTTTTTGATGTTGATAAGATGGGCACCGATGCGCTTCCATTCCTCTCCGATACGGCAGGCTTCATGGTAGGTTTCATTTTCGGAAAAGTCATGAGAAAGTACACCCTTCCAGTAACTTTCAATCGCATTGTGAATGGAGTGCCAGTGCCAGTACATAACACTGTTTGCACCATTTGCAATGTGGCTGTATGCCTGAAGACGTAGCTGCCCCGGATAAGGGAGCCATTCGATATTGCCTTGTGCCTGCGTCTCTAAAATCAGATAATTCTCTTTTTTCAGACTTCTGGAAATGTTTCCGCAGACGGTAATCTCAGCTCCGGTCAGATTGCCCTGCGAAGGATGATAGATATCAGCACCGGCAACTGTCATGCACTGCGCAGCCTGATATTGATTCACTTCAGGCTGATAACCGTAAGAGTGCCCTGTCCAGGCAAAGTCGAAATTCTGCGTGATAAACTGGTCAGATCGCGCATATTCGCGGACGATATCTGCTTGCCATGAAAGAAAATCTGTGACAAGAGAACGCTGGAATTTTTGAAACTCTGCGGCGAGACTCTGGTTGATTGTGCCGCGCACATCCGGGAAATCTTCCCATCTGTTGATGCGGTTGCTCCAGTAGTCTAAGCCAAACTCGTGATTGAATTCATTGATATCGCTGTATGTTTCCTTTAAATATTCCACGAACATCTGCTGAACCCGCGGACCTGCTGTGCCGTAGCTCTTTGTCTCGTTGTCTAGCTGGAAACCGATGATGTGAGGAACATCCTTAATATGCTCCATCAGTGCGCGGATAACGCGCTCGGCGTGCATACGGTAGCCCGGATGTGTGATGTCCATATTCTGTCGGTGTCCATAGAGACCCGGACCATCATTTGTGATGGCAAGAATATCCGGATATTTTTTCATCAGCCAGGTCGGAATAGCGTAGGTAGGGGTACCTATAATCACAGAGATACCGTATTTGGCGCTTGCCTCTAACATACGGTCAATGTGTGTAAAATCAAATGTACCATCGGAAGGTTCTAAGGTGCTCCAGGTGGATTCCGCAATGCGGATGGTATTCATACCTGCGCGCGCCATCATTTCCATGTCTTTCTCTATGCGATTGTAAGGCAGATATTCTGAATAATAAGCTGCACCAAAATATAATTTGTCTGTTTTCATGGGATTCTCCGTTTCTAAGAATTTACGATTGCCTGTATGGAATGAAAAGTATGTATAAGTGCGCAACCGCATGATTGTTTGCGCCATTATTATAGCATTCGGGGAAAAACGTGTAAATACAGGAAATGCAAGGGCTTGTAAAAAGATAATAAATGCGGGAAAAGGGATTGATTTTTTGCGGAATTTGTACAATAATAAAGAAAAGTTGCGCAACTAGCGCAAATGGGGAGAGGTTAAAGATACTATGGATAAGGAAGAAAAGAAGAACATAACGATAGCGGATGTGGCAGAGGCACTTGGAGTATCTAAGACGACGGTGTCCCGCACAATTTCCGGAAAAGGACGCATAGGAAAAGAAACCAGAGAACGTGTGCTGGCATATATAGAAGAACATGATTATAAACCGAATGCAATCGCCAAGGGATTGGCTCAGTCAAAGACATACAATCTATGTGTTGTTATGCCGGGCAACTATGAAGTGGTGGATTGGAATTTCTTTCAGGCATGCCTGTTCGGTATTCAGGAGATGGCAGAGACAGTGGGATATGATATTCTGCTTAGCATGTGCCGTATGTCAGACATATCGTCGTTGGAGCGCATTATTGCAAACCGCAAGGTGGATGGAGTTGTGCTGATGCGGACATTTCTTGAGGATGCGCAGATTGAGTTTTTACAGGAACGGGGAATTCCGTTCGTGACAACCGGAAGTACAAACTATAAAGGGGTAACGCAGATAGACCATAACCATCGGAGTGCCTGTAAGGAACTTACATCCATTATATTGATGAAAGGATTGAAGAAAATTGCATTGGTTGGTGAGGATGAAGGATATATGGTTACCCAGAGCCGTCTGCGTGGATTTATGGAAGCCTATGAGGAAATGGGAATCGAATTGGACAAGAGTCTGTTCTATTTGAACCCTGAGAACCGCATTCGTGTAGATAAAACTGTAAATGACATCTTAGCGCGGAACGTGGACTGCATTCTGTGCATGGATGATGCAGTTACCAGTCGTGTATTGAAAGTGCTTCGCGAGAAGCATGTGACTGTGCCGGAGGATGTGCGGGTGGCATCTTTTTACGATAGTACGATTTTGGAGAATCATGTGCCGTCCATTACATCACTGTCTTTTGATGCGAAGGAACTTGGAAGAGTGGCGTGCCGTACGCTGCTGGATATGGTGGAAGGAGAGGAAGTGAAGAAACTCACACTGCTCCCATACGAAGTTGTCTTAAAAGAATCTACGAAATAAATTATAAAATAGCTGTCTTGAAAAATGCGTATGTTTTTCGAGACAGCTATTTTGCACTTTATTGCAAGGGTAAATCATGCAAAAAGGATTATACAAGTGGATGGAATGTGTATATTTGCTTACAAAAGACATGAAAATGCACGGAAAAATAAAGTTTAGCGGTTGTTCAAAAATACAGGAGCACAAGGAAACTTAAAAATAGTTCAAAAGAAAATTGTGCATTTATACCAAAAAAGAAGCAAATTTATTATAAATTATACACATTGACGCAAAAGGATACGAAAGATATAATTAGACTATAGAACAAACGGTTGCGCAAAAACGGTGCGCATGAACCATTGCTCTAAGGAAATTTTAATTTTCAAGGGAGGATTTTTCAAAATGAAGAAAAAAGTTTTGAGTGCATTACTGTGCGCGAGCATGGTAGCTACTATGGTAGCAGGATGTGGCAGCAGCGATGCAGGCAGCGAGACAAACAACGAGGCAGCAGGAACAGAAGCAGCTGCAACTCCGGCAGCAAGCGGCGAGACAATCGCACTTACTGTATGGGCAGCAGAAGAGGATCAGACATTAACTCAGCAGTTAATCGATGGATTCGTTGCTGCAAATCCGGATCAGACTTTCGAGATTACACTCGGTGTTGAGTCTGAAGCAAAAGCAAAAGATGATATTTTAGTAGACCCTGAAGCGGCAGCAGATGTGTTCGCATTTGCCAGCGATCAGATTACAGACCTTGTAAAAGCTGGTGTTTTACAGCCGGTACAGGATGTAGATACAGTTTCTTCACAGAACGTAGCAGGCTCTGTTGATGCATCTACAGTAGATGGAACATTATATGCATATCCAATGTCTGCTGACAACGGATACTTCTTATACTACGACAGCACGGTTGTAACAGACCCGACAAACTGGGATGCAATTCTTGCAGATTGTGGTGCAGCCGGAAAGAAAGCTGGTATGGTTTTAGCATCCGGATGGTATAATGCAGGATTCTTCTATGGAGCAGGATTTACAACAGGACTTAATGAGGATGGAAGTACAGCTATGGACTGGAACGGAACATCTGCAGACGGAATCGCAGGTACAGATGTACTTCAGGGTATGCTTGACATTTCCGGCAACTCTGCATTCATGCCAATCACAGATGGTGAGACATCCAACGCTATTGCAAGCGGTGAGTTAGCAGCAGTTATTTCCGGTTCTTGGGATGCAGAAGCAGTTCAGACAGCATTTGGCGAAGGATATGCTGCAACAGCTCTTCCTACATATACATGTGCCGGCGAGCAGGTTCCGATGGGTTCTGCAGCAGGTTACAAGATGATTGGTGTTAATGCAAACTCTGCACAGGTTGGCTGGGCTATGGAGTTAGCAAAATGGCTGACAAATGAGGACAGCCAGAGAGAGCGTTTCGCACAGAGACAGATTGGACCTTCCAACATTGCAGCTGGTGAGGACCCTGCAGTTCAGGAGAACGTAGCACTTGTAGCAGTAACAGCACAGAACGGTGCACATGGTGTCGTTCAGGTAGTTGGTGGCGGATACTGGGAGCCAACCAAGACTCTTGGTGAGATTATCGCACAGGGTAATCAGGACGGAACTGATTTACAGGAATTATTGGACAATACAGTAGAAGCAGTAGGACAGCCTACAGAGTAATTCCTAACGAATGTTAGATAAGCAATGAATCAGAAAAGACCCACATGCGCAGCTTTCTACGGAGTGGGTCTTTTCTAACAAATGGATATATGGAATAAAAGCAACAGGCAGGGAAAGGCGTGGGTGCTTACATGGGTAAGAATACAAAGAAAGAAAAAAGTCCGGTGGCTGAGTTTTTCGGCGCAATCGGAACGTTTTTCAAAGAATTTGCAGAGGCTGTCAGCAAGGGAGACTGGGCAGTCAAGGCTTCACTTCTTGTAGCTGGAGCCGGATATTGGAGAAGAAAACAAATTGTAAAAGGTTTCCTTGCAACATTATTGGAAATCGGAATTATTTTATATACAGTATTGATTGGAATACCTTATATTTCAAAGATTGGTACACTTGGTACGGTGGAGCGCGCGATGGTTTACAATCCGGCTACCATGAAAAATGAGGTGAATGACTATGACAATTCATTGCTGATCCTTTTGTTTGGTGTCATCAGTATTTGTTTTGTTGTGGTATCCGTTATTTTATGGCTGGCAAATGTGAAAAACACATATCGCTTACAGAAGCTTGCGGAAGAAGGCAAACATATAAATTCATTCAGAGAGGACTTAAGTTCTATGCTGAATGGAAAGTTTCATATTACGTTGTTGACGCTTCCGATTGCGGGCATTGTTATTTTTAATATCATGCCGTTACTTGTCATGATTTGTATTGCATTTACGAATTATGACCAGAATCATATGCCGCCAAATGCGTTGTTCACATGGACAGGACTTCAGAACTTTACGAGTCTCTTTACAACAACTATTACCTCTACATTTGGCTATACCTTCTGGAAAGTGTTAGGCTGGACACTTATATGGGCAGTGTTTGCAACATTCACGACCTATTTTGGCGGAATACTTCTTGCGTTGCTCATCAATAACAAAAAGACAAAATGGCCGAAAATGTGGCGTACACTTTTTGTTATTGCAATTTCTATTCCGCAGTTCGTAACCTTATTGCTGATGCGTAACTTCTTTGCAAACAATGGTATTGCAAATGCATTTTGCACCAGCATCGGATTGACAGAGCTTTTGCAGGAGTGGGGATTGATTACCACGAATTATATTCCGTTTTTGACGAACCCGACATGGGCAAAGATTACAATCATTGTTATCAATATCTGGGTGGGCGTTCCTTACCAGATGCTGATTGCAACGGGTGTACTTATGAATATTCCGGAGGACTTAAAAGAGAGTGCGAGAATTGATGGAGCGAACTCATTTCAGGTTTTCACCAACATTACGATGCCGTATATGCTCTTTATCACAGGCGCGAATTTAGTTACTCAGTTTACAGCGAATATTAATAACTTTAATGTTATTTATCTGTTGACACAGGATGTATATGTTACGACAGACCAGAAGCTTGCAGCTTCATGGGGTAAAGAGATTGACCTTCTGATAACATGGCTGTATCGTCTGACGAGTGAACAGTATAACTATAAGATGGCCGCAGTTATCGGTATCTGTGTATTTATCGTGTGTGCGGTAATTACGTTATTTGCCTTTAACTTCTTGATTAAGGGAGATAAGGAGGAGACATTCAGATAATGAGTAAGAAGAAAATTATTAGTTCAACATTACATCATTTATTGCTTGCGGTGCTCGCAGTTGTGTGGCTGATACCGATTGTATGGCTGGTTGTAACCTCTTTCAGCGGCTATGACGGAATTAACACGAACCAGTTCTTCCCGGAGACATGGACACTTCACAATTACACACGAATTTTGCTTGAACCGGATACGGTAGCGCAGTTCCCTGTTTGGTTTAAGAACACGCTTATCATTGCGATTTTCGTGTGCCTGATATCTACATCGTTCGTGTTGATGGTAAGTTATGCCATGAGTTGTATGCGATTTAAAGGAAGAAAAGCTTTGATGAATATTGCTGTTATGCTGCAGTTGTTCCCTGGCTTTTTGTCCATGATTGCAATTTACTTTATTTTGAAATCAGTCAATCTGACCAATAGCCATATCGGTATGATTCTGGTTTATTCCGGCGGTGCAGGACTGGGATATTTGATTGCAAAAGGTTTCTTTGATACGATTCCGACATCTCTGAGAGAAGCGGCGTACCTTGAGGGAGCGTCTGAGGCAAGAACATTCTTTACGATTGTGCTTCCGCTGTCTAAGCCGATTATTGTATACACGGTTATCAGTTCTTTCTTAGTGCCGTGGACAGACTTCGTGTTTGCACGAATTATCTTGAATTCAGGTATCTCAACAGACTGGACAGTTGCAATCGGACTTTATAATATGTTGCAGCGTCAGTTGCTGCCGACATATTTCTCGAGATTCTGTGCAGGTGGTGTTTTGGTTGGTGTGCCAATCGGTATTTTGTTTATCATCATGCAGAAGTTTTATGTAGAGGGCATCACAGGAGGCTCAGTAAAAGGTTAATTTTATATGGTAACGCTAATTTGCCGGGACGAATTTTATGATTCTCTCGGCAAATGTTGAAATAAAGCAAAAAAAGGAGGAAAATTATAAAATTATGGAAGAATTTGTGTTAAATCTAATCCATAGACCAGAGATGGTTCCGGAATATGCGGAAAAAGTAACCGGTCATGGAAAGACAGAGGACATTGGAAGAAAGGCGCTTTTGACAGAGTCACTGGATATTTTTAAGACTCAGCAGGAAGCTGCGCACAAGAATGGATTAAAGACAACCATTCAGATGACATACGCCAGCCTTTTTAATGATGAGGCGGTAGCACTTGCAAAGGAGCATCATGAGAAATATGGTGATGAGATCGCATTATCTTTGCTTGGACTTCCTTGTAAGGAATTCCGTGAGAAGTACAATACCAAGGATTTCTGTATCTGGATGTTCTCCATGGAGGATAAGAAGGAAATCGTTAATGATGTATTTGAGAAGTTTTATGAGAGATTCGGCTTTTATCCGGAATCTACCGGTTCTTATTACATGGATGCCGAACTGACAAATTATATCAAAGAGAAATATCCGATGGTAAAATGTGCCGTTGCAACTTGTTGGGAAGAAGGACCGAAGGCTTATCACACATGTAATAACTCCTGGTATACACTTTTTGACGGAGGCCCATGGGCACCATGGATTCCATCTAAACAGAATACACATGCACCGGCAGCATCAGAGGCAGAGGACAGTGGAATCGTTGCAATTCCTCATTTGTCCAGAGACTTAATCGCATGCTATGACGGAAATGGTTCGAACTTTGGAACACATCCGCAGAACGTGCTTCGTGGTATGATTTATGACTCTAAGACATGGGAGTATCCATATCTTTACAATCTGATTGACCAGTACCGCCATCTTGCAAAATACAACAACGGCTATGCATACAATATGATGTTCGTAGGACCGGGCTGGATGAATAAGATGGGACGCTGGGAGGCTCCATATGAGCTTTTGAAGAAGTCTTATGAGGACGGATGCGCTTACTATGGTAAGCTTAAAAAAGAGGGCAAGCTTCTTGATTTGACAATGTCTGAGTTTGCTGATTACTACCGTAAGAAAAAGCACTATACTGAGCCGGAATGTGCACTTTGGAGAGATATTTTATACGGTTCTGACAAGCAGGTATTCTGGTACTGTGACCCATATATGAGAGCTTGTGTAAATATGGATCAGGGCGGTGCAATCGTTGACCTTCGTCCATATGCAGCAAAGTTAAAATGGGAAGTTGGTATCGGCACAAAGCATGTACAGGATGCATCTTATCCATTCCTGATTCAGGAAAAATACCGTGCAGGTTACTTCACACACTATGCAGGTGAGGGTACGGTAAGAAGTGCAAAAGTATGCTATAACGGAGAGGAAGTAGACCTTTGTCTCTGCCGTACTAAGGCACATTTTTCCGAGGAGAAGGATACTTCCGGCAAGGTGACAAGAGTACTGACACTTGACCCGGTAGATATCGAGTTTGACGGTTTGACAGTGAAGCTTCAGACGAAAGAGTATTTTGAAGAGGGAAGCGGTAATATCCGCATTGAGCGTACAATCTTAGAGATGAGTGACCCGACTGCAAAGGTTGAGATTAACGAGTACATGGTTGCATGCTATGGCACAACTGAGTATCCGGAGGATATGACAGGCATCACTCTGACAGCGGCAAAAGGAAATGAAAAAGAAAGCATTAACTATGAGTACAGATGCCGTGAAGCCGCAGTTTTAGGAGCCGAGGAAGTAAGTGCAGTGATTCCTGCAATCGAGACAAAGGTATCCATGACGGCAAGTGCAGCAGATGCAGAGGGATATATTAGAGAAGGTTATGCATTCTCGCCAATGTTTACATTGGGATATAAGAAGACTATGGCAGATAAGGAGGTATTTGCGACATGGCTCAATCTGGAAAAGGCAAATTAAATTATAGATGTCCGTCCTGCTTTATGCGTGACCTTGACATCGATATGTTTTTTGACAAGGACAAAGGAGAGTATTACTGTCTCCGCTGTCAGTACACAGGAACCGAAGAGGATGTCCTGAAGGTAAATGAGATGATTCGTTTCCGCTATCGCGCGATGATGGAGCGAATCGATAAATTTGATTTTGATTAAGCTACGAGCTGCGCCGGATGGAACAGACAGGTAAGGAAAATTTATTTTCCGATACCTGTCTGGACAGACGGATGGGGCGACGAGAAAAAGGAAGTACATTATGGGAAAGAAGAAGAAGGACACCATTGAACTCCGCTTTTACGAGATACCACAAAATGAATATGTACTGGCACTCCTTGGAGAGAACTGGATTCGCGACTATGGTCATGATGGACGGAATCTTCATTTCCACAACTTAATGGAAATCGGGGTATGCAGGAGCGGAACGGGAGAACTTATCTTAGATGAGGAACATCTTCCATATCAGCCTGCAATGCTAAGTATCATACCAAGTAATTATCCGCATCTGACGATCAGTAGTCACAAGGAAGGTCCGTCTTTTTGGGAATATCTCTTCTTTGACCCGGCTCAGATATTGGCGGAAATGTATCCGGACAATGAACTGTTGCAGCGGGAGATGTTTGAACGGGTAAATGAAAAGGCGCTTTTTGTGCATGAGTGGGAAAACCGTAATGTTGCGCTTCTGGTTAAGATGATTATGGAAGAGATGCGGGGAAAACGGGCACACTATATAGAAAGCGTAAAAGGAATGCTGTATGCGCTTGTGACAGAGATTGTCCGTATGAGTGAGCAGAATGCGGCAAAGGCAGAACCGGAAGCAGGTGTGCGGAAGGTAGCCGGAGTGACACAGATTACAGCGGCACTGGATTATGTTCGTATGGAGTACGTGCATCCGATTCGTGTGGAGGAATTGGCACGGGTATGCCATATGAGCGAGACGCATTTTCGAAGGATTTTTGAAGCAAGCATGAATATGCCGCCGGTAGATTACATCAATTTAGTGCGGATTCAGAATGCATGTGATTTGATGAAAAAATCGAATGATTCCATGGATGTCGTAGCCCAGAAAGTTGGGTTTACAACGACCTCCACATTCAATCGTAATTTTAAGAAGTTTTTGAATACATCCCCATATCAATGGAAGATTAATCCGCAGAATTACGAGAGAAAATTGCTTAATTACAATATATCTGCGCGAAAAGGATGGTAATGATTGAAAATGCGCGTTTTGTAGCTAGATTTCAGCACAAAACACGCATTTTTAGTTTTATAATAGAAGAAAAGAATCTACAATATGGGGGTATTGGCGATGGGAAAATTTGATGTATCAAAATTGGAAAATCCAAAACTGTACATGGAGAGTCGTGTAAGAGCACATTCCGATCATGTGTGTTACAGGAATTGGGAGGAAGCGCAGAACAGATATACAGAACTTCCTGATGTGCTCGGAAGCAACAGCAGTTTTCGCTTGTTTTTGGATGGCACATGGAAGTTTCATTATGCCAGAAACTACGAGCAGACAGTGCAGGGGTTTGAAAAGGAATCTTATGATTGCAGAAGCTGGGATGATATATGCGTGCCCGGACACATCCAGCTGCAGGGATATGATAATCCGCAGTATGTGAATACCCAGTACCCATGGGATGGCAGAGAAGAAATCTGGACAGAAGAGATGCCGCATGAGTTTAATCCGGTTGCAAGTTATGTGAAGTATTTTGTGGTACCGGAACATTTTGAGGGTGAGCGGGTTTTCATTTCTTTTCAGGGAGCAGAGAGCGGACTAGTCGTCTGGCTGAACGGACAGTATGTAGGATTCGCAGAGGACTCATTTACACCATCTGATTTTGAACTGACCCCGTATTTGAAAAAGGGAGAGAATAAGCTTGCTGTTCAGGTGTTTAAATGGACAATTGGAAGCTGGTGTGAAGATCAGGATTTTTTCCGTTTTTCGGGATTGTTCCGCAGCGTGTTCCTCTATATGGTGCCGCAGGTACATATTTGGGATTTGAAGGTACGTCCGCTTGTTGCGGAGGATTTAAAGACCGCAGAACTGAAACTGGATGTCAGTACGGTATGCGATGAGACAAGTGCAGCTAAGGCAGGCAGGATTCGATTGCGTCTGCTGGATATTGGACGTATGGACGGAGCCGAGAGTGCACTGGTAAATACTGTGGGTGACAGTGAGAAGAAGGTTGTTTTTGAAAAAGAAGAAGTTGTGGCAGCACAGTGTGACTTTGCATATCCGGTGGAGACACCGAAGTTATGGAGCGCCGAAGAACCCTATCTGTATGAACTTCAGATAGAAGTTTATGATGAAATGGGAAATTTGCAGGAGGTAACTTCCCAGCGTATCGGATTCCGTCGCTTTGAGATGAAAGACGGTATTATGTGTCTGAACGGTAAGCGTATTGTATTTAAAGGCGTAAACCGCCATGAGTTCAGCTGCGAAGCGGGACGTGCTGTCGGTATCAGAGAAGCACTCACCGATATTCTGACAATGAAGCAGAATAATATCAATGCGATTCGTACCAGTCATTATCCGAATGGAATAGGTCTGTATGAACTTTGTGACCGCTATGGACTTTATATGATTGCGGAGAACAATATGGAGTCCCACGGAACATGGGATAAGTCGGCATTTAGCAACGGCGGTACGCTCGAGACGGTTCTGCCGGGAGATAACGATAAATGGACTGAGCGCATGTTAGACCGTGTCAACAGCTGTTATCAGAGAGACAAAAATCATCCGGCGATTCTCATCTGGTCCTGCGGCAATGAGTCCTACGGCGGCAAAGTCATCTTTGAGATGTCTGAAAAGTTCCGGGCACTTGATCCGGATCGTCTCGTACATTATGAGGGCGTTTATAATGACAGACGTTACAATGGCTCCAGTGATATGGAAAGCCAGATGTACCCGCCGGTAGAGCGCATTAAGAAGAATTTGGAAGAGCAGAAGGAAAAACCATTTATTTGCTGTGAATACACACATGCAATGGGTAATTCCTGCGGTGCAATGCATAAGTACACAGATTTGACAGATATGGAGCCACGTTATCAGGGAGGATTTATCTGGGATTACATTGACCAGTCGCTTATCAAAAAAGACCGTTATGGTAAGGAGTTTCAGGCATATGGCGGTGACTTCTTAGAGCGTCCGACAGACTATAACTTCAGTGGAAATGGTATCTGCTATGCAAAGGACAGAGCCCCTTCACCGAAGATGCAGGAAGTGAAGTTCAATTATCAGAATATCAGCGTGAAGTTTTCAAAAGAGGGAGAAAGCTTTACTGTTGTAAATAAAAATCTATTTACAGATACGGCAGCTTATGACTGCGCGCTGCTTTGGCACAAGGACGGCAGACTTGTCTGCGAGAAAAAGGTGGAAATTTCTGTGCCTCCGCTTGCAGAAAAGACATTTTCGCTTACACATTTCGAGAATGATGGACATGAAGTGAGTCTTCCAAAGGAAATTATGGATGCTGCACAGGGACTTGGCGAGGTAGGAGCGGAATATGCACTTACAGTTTCCTTCCATTTAAAGGCAGATACGCTCTGGGCAAAAGCAGGTCATGAGGTCGCTTTTGGACAGTATGTATATCCGGTGACAGTACGGACAGAAGCAATGGCAGAGAAAAAGCCGATGCGCGTGATTCATGGAAAGTGTAATCTCGGCGTGAAAGGCGAGGGATTTGAGGTTCTTTTCTCTTATCTAAGCTGTGGACTGGTATCATACCGTTATCAGGGACGCGAGATGATTGAGAAGATTCCGATGCCGAATTTCTGGCGTGCTCCGATAGACAATGACAACGGAAGCCGTATGCAGGGACGGATGGCACAGTGGAAGATTGCCAGTCTCTATGCAGGTATGAGCAGTAAGGGAATGTTTGATTATGTAGATCCGGTTGTGGAGGAGACAGACGAATTTGTGAGAATCACTTACCGGTATTGCCTGCCGACGACACCGCAAAGCTCTTGCACTGTTACTTACAAAGTAACCGGAGATGGCAGTGTGGAGACAACTCTGCACTATGATCCGGTTGCTGAACTCGGTGATATGCCGGAGTTTGGAATGCTGTTTAAACTGAACGCAGATTATGACCATTTAGAGTGGTATGGACTTGGACCGGAGGAGACTTATGCAGACAGAAAGCATGGGGCAAAGCTTGGAATTTATCAGAATCGCGTTGCTGACAATATGGCACAGTATCTTGTACCACAGGAATGCGGCAACAAGCTGGGCGTGCGTTATGCGAAGCTGACAGATGAGCGGGGCAGAGGAATGATATTCGAGGGTGATGATTTGTCGTTCTCAGCACTTCCGTATACACCGCATGAGATTGAGAGTGCTATGCATGCGTATGAACTTCCGCAGGTACATTATACAGTAGTGCGTGTCGCGAAAGCGCAGATGGGTATAGCAGGAGATGACAGCTGGGGTGCGCTTGTGCATCCGGAATACCATATTGATGTAACAGAACCGTTGGAGTTTAGTTTCCGCTTCCGTGGAATCTAAGCATTATAGAATACAGATATCGGCGTATGCTTTTGCGTACGCCGATATAGAAAAATAGTGGAGAAAAAAATGAAATTTGTAAAAGGAATGGATCTATCAACGTTGATAGAATTAGAAAAATGTGGCGCAAAATATTATGTCGATGGCATGGAGATGGATGTACTAGATATTATGAAAAAGTATGATGTCGATACTATCCGCATCCGCCTGTGGAATGACCCTTGGTCTGCAACAGGTGAGTCCTATGGTGCAGGAGAAAATGATTTTGCTACATCACTTGCGATTGCCAAGAAAGTGACAGAAGCGGGATTTGGTGTACTTCTCAATTTTCATTACAGTGATTTCTGGGCAGACCCGGGTAAGCAGTTTAAGCCGAAGGCATGGGCGGATTATGGTGTGGCAGAATTAGAACAGGCAGTTTATGGGTTTACGCTGTCAACAATGCGCACATTTTTGGATGAAGGTGTCAATATTACAATGGTACAGGTTGGCAACGAACTTTCCAACGGACTTTTATGGCCGGAGGGAAAAGTGCCAAACTATGACAACATTGCAACGTTTGTCAATGCAGGAATTCGTGCGGTGCGCGAGGTAGATACAGAATATCAGCAGCGTGTGCGGACTGGCGGGGCAAAAGTGCTTGGTGTGCGCGGACAGAAACTCGATAAGATTCCGGTTATGATTCATCTTGACAATGGCGGCAATAATGCACTCTACCGCGAGTGGTTTGACAATTTTATGGAGCGGGGAAAGGATTTTGAATTTATCGGATTGTCCTATTATCCGTTCTGGCATGGAACACTTCAGATGCTCAATGACAACATGAACGACATTGCAAAGCGCTATGGCAAGGAATTGATAGTTGCAGAGGTTTCCATGGGTTATACGATGGAGGATTACAAAGACTACGAGCAGCTTTCAGATGAACAGCGCAAAGGCTATGCGACGAGACCGGCACTGGTGGAGAAGATTGAGTATCCGATGACGAAACAGGGACAGTATGATTTTATGCAGGATTTCCTGCACCGCATCAGCCATATTGAGGGCGGATTAGGCAGAGGATTTTTCTACTGGGAGCCTGCGTGGATTCCGGTAAAAGGCTCCGGCTGGGCAACTCCGGCTTCGCTTAAGTATATCGAAGATCCGGGACCATGCGGCAATGAGTGGGCGAATCAGGCACTTTTTGATTATGATGGAAATGCGCTGCCGACATGGGAACTGATTAGGGATTTCAAGGAAGATAAGTAACAGTAGAAAATGGAAAAGGAATATGCACTTTTGTTGCATATTCCTTTTCTCTTTGTTGCACGTTAAGCATGAAGCATTGCAAAGCAAAAATCATACGTTATAATAGTATTATCAATAAAATTTTAGCACTGTTTCATGTGGCCTTACCGGAAAAGACGCAGCAGTGCAAAATAGTATAATAACAGGAAAAATGATGTACAGGAGGTCTCATATGATTTGGGAAGAGGTACTTGCAAAGTTTAAGGAATTATTTGGAGCAGAGGGTGAAATCGGTGTTTATTTTGCACCGGGGCGCGTGAATATGATTGGAGAACATACAGACTATAACGGTGGCCATGTGTTCCCGTGTGCACTCACAATCGGTACATATGGAGTTGCAAGAAAAAGAGATGATAAGAAGCTTCGCTTTTATTCGATGAATTTTGAGGAGCTTGGTGTGTTAGAGTCTTCCGTGGAAGGATTAAAGCCGGAGAAGAAAGCGGACTGGACGAACTATCCGAAGGGCGTGATGTGGGCGTTTGGCGAAAAGGGTATGAAAGTTGAATGCGGAATGGATTTAGTCCTTTTTGGAAATATTCCAAACGGTTCAGGACTCTCTTCCTCTGCGTCTGTGGAAGTACTGACCGGATTTATTCTTCGCGACATGTTTGGATTTGATGTGAGCAATCAGGATTTGGCATTGATTGGACAGTATTCTGAGAATAAGTTTAACGGTGTCAACTGTGGTATCATGGATCAGTTCGCAATTGCAATGGGTAAGGCAGGACATGCGATTTTCCTTGATACTGCGACATTAAAGTACGAGTATGCACCAATTAAGCTGGAGAATGCCAAGATTGTGATTTCCTGCAGCAACAAAAAGCGTGGACTTGGCGATTCTAAGTATAATGAGAGACGCAGCGAATGTGAGAGTGCACTGGCACAGATAAAAGAGGTAATAAGCATTGATGCGCTTGGTGATTTGACAGAGGAGCAGTTTGAGCAGTACAAGGATGCTGTCAAGGATGAAGTGTGCAGAAAGCGTGCAAAGCATGCAGTGTATGAGAACCAGAGAACGGTGAAGGCTGTCGAAGCTTTGCAGAATAATGATGTAAAACTTTTTGGTGAACTTATGAATGCTTCTCATGTATCTTTGCGTGATGACTATGAAGTGACTGGGGTTGAACTTGACACTCTGGTGGAAGAAGCGTGGAAAGTCGAAGGAGTTATCGGTTCCCGCATGACAGGTGCCGGATTTGGTGGATGCACAGTCAGCATAGTAAAAGATGAGGCTGTGGATACATTTATTGAGAAGGTTGGAACAGCTTACAAGGATAAGATTGGCTATGCGGCAGATTTCTATGTGGTAGAGATTGGCGATGGCCCGGTCAAACTCGCCTAAGTTCGATAGATAAAAACCACAATAATAGAAGCTGTCCAAAAGGTTATGGATGGAAGAATGGAGCAGAATATGATACAGGAACGCATTTTAGATTTGACAGAATATGGACTTGCAACAGGTTTGATTGGACTGGCAGATAAGCGTTATACAATCAATCGCTTACTTGAGTTATTTCGCTTAGAAGAATTGGAGGACGAGGTGGTACAGGCACATGAGAAAAAGTGTGCGGCACAGACATCTCTCACAAACGAGGAGAAAAGAGCGCAGGCTGAGGCTTCCTTGGAAGAGATACTTGCAGATATGCTTGATTACGCGGCAGAGCAGGGACTTATTCCGGAGAATACGATTACATACCGTGATTTATTTGATACAAAGATTATGGGCTTGCTTGTGCCTAGACCGAGCGAGGTTACAAACACATTTCGCGGACTATATAATGAGCAGTCTCCGCAGGCGGCGACAGACTATTTTTATCGGTTGAGCTGTGACTCTGACTATATCCGCAGATATCGAATCAAAAAAGATGTGAAATGGACAGCCGATACGGAGTTTGGTACGTTGGACATTACCATCAATCTGTCTAAGCCGGAGAAAGACCCTAAGGCGATTGCAGCAGCGAAGCTTGCAAAGCAGAGTGGATATCCGAAGTGTCTCCTATGCAAGGAGAATGAGGGATATGCCGGACGAATTAACCATCCGGCACGCCAGAACCACAGAATAATTCCTGTGACAATCAATAATAGCGACTGGTTCTTCCAGTATTCTCCATATGTATATTACAATGAACACTGTATTATTTTTAATGCAGAGCACACACCGATGAAGATTGAGCGTGCGACATTTGGCAAGTTGCTCGATTTTGTAACGCAGTATCCGCACTACTTTGTCGGCTCGAATGCAGATTTGCCAATCGTGGGCGGTTCTATCTTAAGTCATGACCATTTTCAGGGTGGACATTATGAGTTTGCTATGGCAAAAGCACCGATAGAGCGGGAGATTTCTTTTGCGGGATATGAGGATGTTACAGCAGGTATTGTGAAATGGCCGATGTCTGTCATCCGTATAAGTTCGGAGAATAAGGAACGTCTGATTGAGCTGGCTGACAAGATTTTGCTGGCTTGGAGAGGCTATACGGATGCGGATGCATTTGTGTTTGCCGAGACGGATGGTGAACCGCACAATACGATTACACCGATTGCCAGAAGACGTGGTGAAGCATACGAACTGGATTTGGTATTGCGCAACAACATTACAACAGAGGAGCATCCGTTGGGTGTATATCATCCACATGCAAAACTGCATCATATTAAAAAGGAAAATATTGGTCTGATTGAGGTAATGGGGCTTGCAGTGCTTCCGGCGCGTTTGAAAGACGAGATGGCACAGCTTGAACAGGCACTTTTAGATGGCGCAGATTTACGTGCGAATGATATATTAGAGAAGCACGCAGACTGGGTGGAAGAATTTTTGCCGAAGTATCAGCTTGCGGCAGGAGAAACACTTGCAGGAAAAGTTGCAAAAGAGAAGCTTCATGAAATTGTACAGACGGAAATTGGACTAGTGTTCATGGAAGTGCTTCAAGATGCCGGTGTATACAAATGCACGGAGGAAGGACGTAATGCATTCCTGCGATTTGTAGAAGCAGTTTAGTACATCGCGGAAACCGATGGCAGAGGAGTTAGTTAATATAGTATAGAAGATGAGAAAGGGATTGCCGTATGGCAATCCCTTTTTGAAATGCTTCGCATAGTCAGCAAGCAATCATTATGTTCCGATTTGTTTTCAATGCCGGAGAAAAAGGTGTATAATTGCTGTAAACGAAACGGCACAGCAGAAAAGTGAGGGACAGGATATGAATATCAGAAGAGCAAAAGATATGGATATGGAAGGGATAAACAAGTTGTTGTATGAGGTTTTGATGGTACATCATACCGGAAGACCGGATTTATTTAAAGCTGATGCGAAGAAATATACAGATGAGGAATTACGGGCGATTATTGCGGATGACAGCAGACCGATTTTTGTAGCAGTGGATGAAAAGGAAGAGGTAATTGGTTATGCATTCTGCGTATTTCAGCAGCATGTGAACAACAATATTCTGACGGATATTAAGACACTCTACATTGATGACCTTTGTGTGGATGAGAAGAGGCGGGGAATGCATATCGGCAAGCAGTTGTATGAGTATGTGGTTGACTTTGCGAAGAGGCAGGGATGCTATAACCTGACACTGAATGTGTGGTCCTGCAATGAGAATGCAATGAAGTTCTATGAGCGATGTGGGCTGACTCCGCAGAAAATTGGAATGGAAAAAGTATTGAATTAGTATGTGAAGCTAAAATAGATATGAAAACACTTTACTTTGCCACGGTGGTCTGCTAAAGTATAAGGATAATGATACACAGGGAAAAGAGGTCGCATATGGTTTCAAAAAAAATACAAAAAGCTATAAAAGAAAGTTCTGCAATTCGCGCAATGTTTATTGAAGGAAAAGAACTGGCAGCGAAGTATGGTGCAGAGAATGTCTATGACTTTTCATTGGGAAATCCGGCGACACCGGCACCGTCATCATTTAATAATGCAATTCGTGCATTGTTAGATGAGAGTGATGCCACAGCAGGCGGCTCACTGGAACTTCACGGATATATGGAAAATGCCGGATATTCAGATGTACGTCAGGCGATTGCAGAAAATCTGAATCAGAGGTTCGGAACAAATTTTGCATTGCAGAATGTGATTATGACAGTAGGTGCCGCAGGAGGTTTGAATATCGTACTCAAAACGATTTTAGATCCGGGCGATGAAGTGATTGTGTTTGCCCCATTTTTCGGAGAGTATCGTCAGTATGTTGGTAATTTTGGCGGAGAAGTTGTGATAGTACCGCCTGATTTGGAAAGCTTTCAGCCTGATTTGCAGGAGCTTGAACGAAAAATTACACCAAAGACGAAAGGTTTGATTGTAAACACGCCGAATAATCCGAGTGGTGTTATCTATAAGTTGGAAACAATGCAGAAAATGGCAGAAATTTTAGAGCGTAAGCAGCAGGAGTTCGGTACAGATATTTATCTGATTTCTGATGAGCCATACCGCGAACTTGTGTATGACGGCAATCAGGTGGATTTTCTGACAAAGTATTATAAAAATACGATAGTTACCTATTCCTTCAGTAAGTCTTTGTCCCTGCCGGGTGAGCGGATTGGTTATGTGATTGTGCCGGATGAGGCTTCGGATGCAGCAGATTTATTGCAAGGTATGGAAGTTTCTAACCGTACATTAGGCTTTGTCAATGCCCCATCCTTGATGCAGAAGGCAGTCGCACGCTGCCTCAATGAAAAGACGGACATTACATTTTATGATGAGAACCGCAGGGTGCTTTATGAAGGACTGACAGAGCTTGGTTTTACGTGCGTGAAGCCGGAGGGAGCTTTTTATCTGTGGGTGAAGTCTCCGGTGGAAGATGAGGAAGCGTTTGTAGAGGAAGGCAAAAAACACCACATTATTATGGTAAAAGGAAGTGCGTTCGGATGTCCGGGCTATGTCAGACTGGCATATTGCGTATCTCATGAAACAGTAAAAAATTCATTGGCAGCATTTGCAAAGTTAGCAGAGATTTATAAATAAAACAGAGCAGAACAAGCTGCGTTACTTTGTAGCGGAGACAGCTTGGAAGAGATGAGGAGATAGCATGGAAAACTGGGAATCTTATGTAAGGAAAGTTGTGCCTTATGTGCCGGGGGAACAGCCGGATAAGGCGAAAATGATAAAGCTGAATACAAATGAGAATCCATACCCGCCGGCACCGGGAGTGGCGAAAGTACTTGCCGGGTTTGATGCGGATAAGTTGCGGCTTTATCCGGAACCAACCTGTAAGGTATTAGTGGATGCGATTGCAGAGTACTATGGAATCAGCAGCGAACAGGTATTTGTGGGTGTTGGCTCAGATGATGTGCTTGCAATGATATTTCTGACTTTTTTTAATTCCGAAAAACCGATTCTTTTTCCGGATATAACATATTCATTCTATGATGTGTGGGCGGATATGCTTCGCATTCCATATGAGACAAAGGCACTTGACAATAACTTTGAGATTCAACCGGAAGACTACTATGGGGAGAATGGCGGAATTGTTTTCCCGAATCCTAATGCACCAACCGGCGTTCAGTTGGGACTGCCTGAGGTTGAGGATATTATAGCGCATAATCGCGATGTGATTGTGGTTGTAGATGAAGCATATATTGATTTTGGTGGGGAATCCGCATTGCCGCTGATTGAGAAATACGACAATCTGCTTGTGGTGCAGACTTTTTCAAAATCCCGTTCCATGGCGGGAATGCGCATTGGGTATGCGATGGGAAATCCCAAGCTGATAAAATATATCAATGATGTGAAGTATTCATTTAATTCCTATACGATGAATCAGACAGCGCTGACACTTGGCGTGGAGGCGATTCGTGACAAGGAATACTTTGAGGAAACACGTGCCAAAATTATTGCAACGCGTGAATGGACGAAAAAGGAACTGAAAAAGCTGGGATTTTCATTCGGGGATTCGATGAGCAATTTTATCTTTGCAACACATAAGACCATTCCGGCGCGCGAGCTTTATGAAGCATTGCGAATGGAAAATATATATGTGCGTTATTTCGCAAAAGAGCGCATCGATAACTACCTGCGTATCAGTATCGGTACACAGGAAGAGATGGAAGCGCTCATTGAGTTCTTAGAACGATATTTTAATAATTAGTGGCAGGATTGCATTTCCTTACGCCGGCGATAAAGGTGAATAATCCGCTGATTGTCATAACAATGGCGAATACGAACCAGAACATAAAGGCGAAAACAGAATCTCCCATGGAGATGTGTTCGCTGATAACTGCGGCCCAGAGATTAAAAAGCATGTGCAGCAGGATAGAGTGATAAATGCTGCCGCCGTGTTCACAGATATAGCCGAGAATCAAACCGAGACAGAAAGCGTAGATGCCCTGTATCATATTCATGTGAAAGACACCAAAAAGGAATGCCTGTAATAGGTTTGTTGCCCAGAAAGGGAGAACACGTTTTGCCTGACGCAGTGTAACACCTCGGAATATTAATTCCTCGGAAAGTGGCGCAAAGACAACGGAATATAAAAACATACCAAGCGTCATCACATCATCCAAGCCTGCATTTTCGAGTAAGTCCATATAAGTCTCAAGCCAGGATGGAAAGAGTGCTGCGGTAAAGTTGACAATGTATGTGGACAGATACTGCATACCCGGTACCAGCAGAATGATACCAAGAACGGTCAGTGGGTGAAAGGTGCGGCGCACATCCGGCAGATAGTTTCCTTCATAGCGCATATAATACCATAGACCAAATACGACGATTGACATGGCTGCATAGATAACCATGAGGTAAGCATTAAATTGGTTTGTCATCCAAAAATCATTCAGGTCATCAATGACTCTGAAAAAGTCAGTTGTTTTGGAACCAAAACACCAGGAAACTTTCACAAGACCAGAAACGCCCATTGCAAAGAATACGGCAAGGTACTGGATTGTGGTTGCCAGAATAATCGGCACGAATGCCAGAAGGAAATGTTTGAATCGTTTCATTATGTATAATCTCCGGTTATGTTAAATATTATATAAAGTTCTTGCTTTTTTTGAACACTTTTATTATTATATCAATCGTGCCCTTTGAATGCAAGGTGTCCATAGATAGATTCTAACCTTAAAATTTAGTCGGACAAAGCGTTAAAATGGTATTTACTTTAAAACTTTAATATGCTAAAATAAAAAACAGTGAAACGAAAAAGGAGAAGGACTATGAGTAAGAAGCTTAGGACAGAGGCGGTGGATCATCTTTTTGATGCAATCTTAAGTCTGCAGAATAGAGAAGAATGCTATACTTTTTTTGAGGATGTCTGTACCGTTAATGAGTTACTTTCTTTATCACAGCGATTTGAAGTTGCCAAGATGCTTCGGGATCAGAAGACATATCTCGATATTGCAGAGAAGACTGGCGCATCCACAGCGACAATCAGCCGTGTGAACCGCTCTTTAAATTATGGCAATGATGGGTATGATATGGTATTTGCCAGAATGCAGAATATAGATTCTGATAAAGAATAGACGCAAACGCAATGACATGCAAAAGACAGCCGTATGAATAGATGATTCATACGGCTGTCTTGCGTAAACAGATATTACTTTTTCTTTTGGGACTTATCAGTGTCCGGCTGCATACTTACGAGCGTGTTGTCTATCATTTTCTCAATTAATGCTTTCTTCACATAGACATCATAACTTAACATGCAGATAAAACTAAAGGTACGAAGCAGTTCGGCATCCTCCGCAGGTGCGTCCGCGAAAGTCTGCTGCGCAGCAGACAGCTTCTTGGTAATGTCCTTCATGACACGGATTGTTTCCTGATGTTCAAGACCGAATACTTCCTTATAAATATCTTCGAGACTGTAAGCACCTTCATCTGTGTTCCCGAAGTACTTGTCCGTAATCGGATTAAGAATGCTCTGGATATCACTGATGCTTAAGACATTTTTGAAATAGAAGATAAAAATAAGGGTCAGCACATGCTCCTTGCTGTATTTCTTCTTCACAGGCGGAGGGAGCAGGTTGTTTTTGGCATAGTTGTTAATCATCGTCTTGGTTAAAATCTTATCATCATCATGGCGCTTGAAGTCAGCAAGCTGTGAGTCCATAAAAGTGGTAATCTGATCCATATATAAGTCGATGTTCGGAATATCCTCCGGTCGGATATAATCGATTTTCTTTAGATTCTCTAAAAGATTTTGCAATAGCTGTTTGGAGCTTGTATCCATAATGTTCACCTCTTATCACATTATATAGTTTTGAAAACCAGATGACAAGGGGTAAATATTGAAAACAATCATTCTGTTTCTGACATTTCATTTCCGTTATTTAATACCACACAGTTTTTTCCGTGTGTTTTAGCATAATATAAGGCATTGTCAGCTTTTTCAAAGAAAGAACTGCTGTTTGGATAAGCCTTGTCATATATGGCCGCGCCGATGCTTAGCGTGAAATGACAATTTCCTTCTGCTGTCTCAAAAGTGTAATTTTCAAAAGCTTTGCGAATCTGTTCGCCAACGGCTGTCGGGCTGCAATGTGGTAGAATCATGGCAAATTCTTCGCCGCCATAGCGAGCACAGAAGCCATCCTTTTTGCCGATTTCTGCAAACAATTCGCCCACCTTGCAGATGACTTCATCTCCAAAGGCGTGCCCATAGGTATCATTTACTTTCTTAAAATCATCAATATCAGCAATGAGCACAGAGAAGGGTGTGCCATCTTTTTCAAAACTGCTGCGATAGCAGTCTAACTCCACATAGAAGTTTTCGTGATTGTACAGATGCGTCAGGGAATCGTGCTTGGAGCACTCCTCGTTTAGGACAATGGCAGCATTGACACGCTGCAGAATCATACAGGTTGCCATGGTGCCGCCGATAAACACACTTAATTCCACATATGGAGTGAACGCATTTTCCGGCAACAGATAGGAGGTTTTCGGTACAAAATAAAAGTAGCTGAGAATATAGAGCAATATGACCAAAACCGCCTGAAGCAGTGTCATGAGCTTGTCCTTATATAGCGGTGTCAGTATCATCGGCAGAATAAGAAGCGCCTGCAGTGTTTTGACACTGGTGTGTACACAGACGGTAACTCCTGCAAATATGGTAATCAGCAGGATTGTATATATGGAAACAACACGCCTCTTCCTCGAAGGCATCAGCTTAGTAAAGGCAAGCCAGATGACAAGCAGAGACACGGCCTCCAGACCGCTGGGGATAAAGATATAGTGAAAAAAATATCTTAAGCGGCTGATTTCAACAGTGGGCTCAAAGAAAATGAACAGAAATAACTGGACAAGCAGAATAATTACCCACAGTTTCCAGAACAGAGTAAATATGGTATGATTCCAGTCTTCCCATTGTTTTATATCCAGCATTTTAGAACTTTCCGGCTTCTTTTGAAATATCATGATATGGTGCACACCTTTCTATCATTATATATAGTGAAGTACATTTTTATTATAACGTGAATTGTCTGATTTTGACACTTAATTTGTGAAAAAACACTGTAAAAGTGAAAATTTGTGACTTATTCATAAAAAAAGGAAACCACTTTTGTGAAAACAGTTTCTTGCGCAGCAGAGACACACATGTTACAATGAAGAGAAACTGAAAAAGAGAAAGTAGTTTCCTTGCTCAAAAAGAAAATATGTTCTGTTTTCTCGTGAAAGAGTATGGTATAATGTCGATAGACATTATACCGTGTGCGGGAGAAAAGGACAGGATTTATGAGTATTTACGATACATTAAATGAACAGCAGAGACTTGGTGTGACAACGACGGAAGGACCGGTACTGATTCTGGCGGGGGCAGGTTCCGGTAAGACCAGAGTGCTTACCCATCGTACGGCATATCTCATTGAGGAGTTGGGAGTTAATCCGTACAACATCATGGCGATTACATTTACTAATAAGGCAGCAGGTGAGATGCGGGAGCGAATAGACGACATGGTTGGCTACGGCTCAGAGAGTATCTGGGTGTCTACCTTTCATTCGACCTGTGTGCGTATTTTAAGACGTCATATTGACCGGATTGGGTTTGATACAAATTTTACTATTTATGATGCAGATGATTCTAAGACGCTGATGAAGGATATCTGCAAGCGTCTGGATATTGATACGAAGATTTATAAGGAGAGAAGCCTTTTGGGGGCGATTTCCTCAGCAAAGGATGAACTGGTTTCTCCGAATGAGTTTGCGCTTCGTGCGGCATCTTCAGCCGACTTCGGAAAGCGTAAGCAGGCACAGGTGTACCGTGAGTATCAGGATGCCCTGCGTAAAAACAATGCGCTGGATTTCGATGATTTGATTGTGAAAACGGTAGAACTGTTTAAAGCGGATGCAGAGGTACTTGCGTATTATCAGGAGCGTTTCCGCTACATCATGGTAGACGAGTATCAGGATACAAATACGGCACAGTTTGAATTGATTCGTCTATTGGCAGACAAGTACAAGAACCTCTGTGTGGTCGGTGATGATGACCAGTCGATTTATAAGTTCCGCGGTGCGAATATCTATAATATTTTGAATTTTGAAAAGCATTATCCGGATGCAGTCACGATTAAGCTTGAGCAGAATTATCGTTCAACGCAGAATATTTTGGACGCGGCGAACGGTGTGATTGCAAACAATGTCGGCAGAAAGAGAAAGTCTCTTTGGACAGCGAATGATGCGGGCGAGAAGATTGATTTTGAGCAGTTTGATACAGCTTATGAGGAGGCAGATTATGTGGCGCGTGATATTCTGGCAGGAACCAGAGAGGGTAGATACGGCTATGGCGATTATGCAGTGCTGTACCGGACGAATGCACAGTCCCGATTGTTTGAGGAACGTTTTATTGTATCTAATATTCCATATAAGATTGTCGGCGGTGTGAACTTCTATTCCAGAAAAGAAGTAAAGGATTTGCTGGCGTACTTAAAGACGATTGATAATGCCAGAGATGACCTTGCCGTGCGCCGTATTATCAATGTACCGAAGCGTGGAATCGGAGCGACGACATTGAATCGTGTTTCTGATTATGCGGAAGCGTATGAGATAAGCTTTTATGATGCGTTAAAGCAGGCGGAAGAGATTCCTTCCTTGGGGAAGGCAGCGGCAAAGATTAGACCGTTTGTGACTTTTATTCAGACGATGCGAAGTAAGCTGCCATATATCAGCGTATCTGAGCTTTTGCGTGAGGTGATTGAGGAGACAGGTTATGTGAGGGAACTTGAGACAGAGGGTACAGATGAGGCTCAGGCGCGTATAGAGAATATTGATGAGTTGCTTAGTAAGGTTGTAGCCTATGAAGAGGGGGAAGAACAGCCGACGCTGAGCGGATTTTTGGAGGAAGTGGCACTGGTTGCGGATATTGACAATCTGGAGGAGGGTAATGAATATGTAGTGCTTATGACTCTTCACAGTGCAAAGGGACTGGAGTTCCCGAAGGTCTATCTGGCAGGTATGGAGGATGGACTTTTCCCAAGCTATATGTCGATTACTTCTGATAATTCCAGTGAAGAACTGGAAGAGGAACGCAGACTGGCTTATGTGGGAATTACCCGTGCGATGAAGGAACTTTCCATTACTTGTGCAAGACAACGCATGATTCGCGGTGAGACGCAATATAATAAAGTGTCGCGGTTTGTGAAGGAGATACCGGCGGAACTGCTTGCAGGAGAGATTCGCCAACCGGCATATTTAGAGCGGCGTGAGAAGGAGATGGTGGCAGTCAGAAAAAGAGTTCCAATGATGCGTCAGCAGCCATCCGGACAAAGTATGCAGGCGAAAGCATTTTCTTCTAACAATACGGTAAAAGGCAGTTTGGATTATGGTGTGGGAGACCGCGTGGCACATATCAGGTTTGGCAGCGGAACGGTTACAGGAATCATTGAAGGTGGCAGAGATTTTGAAGTGACGGTGGACTTTGACACAGCCGGTACCAAGAAGATGTTTGCATCATTTGCGAAGTTAAAAAAATTATAAATTTATGAATTTATATAGGCGAATGGGGAAACATATGCTATAATTAGTAAATAAACAAAGCAACTGATTGTGGATTCGTAATGTATAAATAACAGGAGGATGACCCAATGAACAAGATGGATGATTTAATCAGCTTAACCAAATTAAACGAACTTCTTAACAGGAAGGAAGAGGAAGAAGTGAAGAAGACCTCCAAGGTTGTATGGATTTTCGCAATCATAGGTATTGTTGCAGCAGCTGCGGCAGCAGTCTATGGTATTTATCGTTTCTTTACACCGGATTATCTGGATGACTTTGAGGATGAGTTTGATGATGAGTTCGATGATGATTTCTTCGAGGATGACGAGGAAGATGTTCCGGTTAAGGCAGAGGAGAAGACCAAGGAAGAGGGTACCACCGAAGAATAAGATGTTAAAAAGGGCTGCGGACAGCAGCCCTTTTTTATGCAATAGGAAATTGCGTCCTATTGCATAAAAGCACTGCGTGCACAG